>NZ_BAAGXF010000008.1:0-244598 GCF_054779975.1 Hymenobacter arcticus | reverse complement strand
CCGGAGCCTAGGAACTCCGCTCGCTGCTTACTGGCTCGTTTTCTTTTGGGTTAGCCCCAATTCCTAACACCCTCTAAGGTGTGGATAATCTGCTTCATAGCTGTGGTAACTAAGGTGAAATGCCTGTGAGTCAAGTTGCGAAGGTCGGGAAGCGTGGTATTATCCGCTGCAAGCCACTCGTTTTTCTCAAGCTACTACTAGCATGGTCCATTATAGCAAAAGCCCAGCTAATTGAGTAATAGTACTCAATTAGCTGGGCTACTTTTAATTAGCTAACTGCTGTTACTTACCGCACAGCTACTGTGGGGCGGGCTTTGGTTGACTGCTTAGCGGTGGTTTTAGCCGCGCTCACGCGCCACACCTTGTTGCCGGCATCGTCCATTACCAGCAAGGAGCCATCGGGCATAGTTACCACGCCCACGGGGCGACCGTAGGCTTTGTCCGAGCCATCGCCCACCAGGAAACCGGTGAGGAAGTCTTCGGGCTTGCCAGTGGGCTTGCCATCCTTGAAAGGCACGAAAGCCACCTTGTAGCCCGAGTAAGCCGAACGGTTCCAAGAGCCGTGCTCGCCCACGAAAGCGCCGTTTTGATAGCGGGCGGGGAAGGCTGTTTTGTCGTAAAATGTGAGGCCGAGCGCGGCCACGTGGGGGCCCATGGGCACGTCGGGCACAATGGCTTTTTTCACCAAGTCAGGGCGCTCGTCTTTGCGGCGTGGGTCCTCGTTTTGGCCGTAGTATGAGTAGGGCCAGCCGTAGAAGCCACCCTCTTTTACGCTGGTGATATAGTCAGGCACAAGCTCATCGCCGAGCTCGTCGCGCTCGTTCACGGCGGCCCACAGCGTGGCGGTGCCGGGGTAGTAAGCGAGGCCGATGGGGTTGCGCAGGCCGCTGGCAAATATCTTCTCGCCCGTACCGTCGGGGTTGATTTCCAGGATATTGGCCCGGCGTACCTCGTTTTCGGGGCCGTGTTCCTGCACGTTGGAGCCCGAGCCCACGGTCACCAATATCTTCGATTTATCCTTGCTGGCCAGCAGGTTACGCGTCCAGTGGTTGTTGTAGCCACCTTCGGGCAGACTGAGAATTTTCTGGCCCTTGGCCGTGATTTTCATATCACCAGCTTTGTAAGGAAAGCGCAGCAGGCCGTCGGTGTTGGCCACGTAGAAGCTGCTGCCCAGCACCAACATACCGAAGGGCTGGTTGAGGCCGGTCAGGAACACGGTGCGCACATCGGGCTTGCCGTCGCCGTTGGTGTCGCGCAGCAGCGTGACGCGGTTGGCGCTGGTGGCTTGCAGCGAGCGCGACTTGTCGAGCTTGAGGGCGGCGGCAATCTCCTTTTTAGCGCCTTTGGGCAGCGTAGTAGCCTCCGCCACAAACACGTCGCCATTGGGGGCTACGTAGGCCCAGCGTGGGCTTTCGAACTGGCCTGCAAACTCAGTGACGGTGAAGCCGGCCGGGGCAATGGGCGTTTTGCCGGCGGGCCAGTCGATAATATCGACGCGCTTGCTCACCGACTTGGTGGCGTAGGGCGCGGGCAGCGGCACTGTGGCCTCCTGGGGAGTGGTAACGGTGGTGGCCGGCGTGTTGGCAGCGGCGGCTTGCTTTTCTTCTTGGCTGGGGCCGCTGCTGCACGCAGCCAGCAAACCGAGCGCGGGCAGCAACGCGGTGGTATATCGGGAAAGTAGCATTTAGAAAAAGGAAGTGAATAGCTCGAAAGCCACAAAATCATAACTCCTTCATTTTACTGCTAGTAGCCATATTGGTTGCACCACTTGCTCGCTAGACGCTAGCTACTCCTTCACCAGCCGTGCACTACCGGCGGCAGCCCCGGTGGCGCTTACTGCCTTCAGCAGGTACACGCCGGGCGGCAGGCTGGCAATGGGCAGCGTAGCACCCCCGTCGGCGCTTACCTGCAACACACACTGGCCCAATGAGTTATACAGACTAAGCAGCATGCGGCCGGTGGGCAAGCCGCTTACCTGCACCTCGTTGCGGGCTGGATTGGGGGCCAGTACCAGCGACGTGGCCAGGCAGGTGGCAGTGAGCGCCACCACCGGGCTATAAGCAGCGGAGCCATCGTCGTCCAGCATTTTCAGGCGGAAATACTGGCGGCCCACCAGCGGCGCGGTTTGGAACGCGTACGCGGCCCCGGCCGGCCGGTTCTGGCTAGGCACGATACCCACCGCGGCAAACTGCCGGCCGTCGGCCGAAGCCTGCACCTCGTAGGCGCGGCTGTTGTGCTCGGTGGCCGTGCGCCAGGTGAGGCGGCCGGTGCAGTCGGCAGCGCGCACCTGCCCCGCAAATGCGGTGAGCACCACCGGTAGCGGCGCGGCCGGGCACACGAGCGGTTGCAGGAAAGCGGCGGCTTCATCCACTACCAGCTGGCTATTGGCGGCACTGCGGGGGCTGCTGTGGTCGCCGCCCGCTATCGGGTAAAGCTTGTTGGCAATGCCTACCTGGCTGGCCTGGGCTTGCATGGGCAGGGCTCCGCAAAGCACATACTGCGTACCATACACCGACCCACAGCTGGCGTAAGTAATTACCTTATCATCAGTACCTTGCGAAGTATAGAGCGGTGGGTTGCCGGCACTTATAATACGCACCTCGTTGATGCCGCCCGCAATGTTGACCACGCCCGCCAGGCCCGCCGAGTTGTAGGCGGGCAGTAGCTTGTCAGCCCCGGCCAAGTCGGTATCGCCCTCCAGGCCACCGTATTGCTGATACGCCGCCTGGATATCGGCATCCGGATTTTCGGTAACGTTATCGGTGTAAGCTACTTGCAGCGCCGCCACCGAGCCCGCCGAGAAGCCACCCACAAACACCTTGGCCGGGTCAATATGGTAGGTATTATCCGTGGCCGCATCGTGCCGGAAATAGCGTACGGCTGCGCGCATGTCGTTAGCAGCCCGCACTATCTCATCGGCTACCAATTTGGGGTTATTGTATACCGTAATGAAATTGGCAAAATCCGACTTTATCAGTCGGTAGTCGATGGTGGCGGTGGCGTAGCCTTTGCGGGCAAACGCCCGGCAGAGGTCGTCTAAGTCGGTGCGCTGCCCGGTTACGAACGAGCCCCCGAAGGCCAGAATAATCAGGGGCCGCGCCACAGTCACGTCGTCGTTGGAGGGCTCGTAGAAGTCGAGCTGCAACGTCACGGGGGTGTCAGCTCCGGTGCTGTAATCACGGGTGGTATTATAGCCAAAGCTGATATTTGCTGTCTTAGTCACGGCCAAGAATACGTCGGTGGCATACCGCCCATTGCCGCAATCCGGCACGGTAGGCTGCGCGTAGCCAAACTGGGCTAAAGCCAAAAAAATCAGTATAAAGTATATTTTTTTCAAAATAATTGTTTTATGTACAAGCCACCCAAATTTACGAGCAGTCCTGTCATTCGTTTCAGGCTGCCACTATCTCACTGAAAATTAACGAACACCGCACAAAAAAAGCGGCCTGCTCACTGGGAGCAGGCCGCTTTTCACACGTAGCCAAGTGGCTAGCCGACGCTTACTTTTTGCGTACGACGGCTTTCTTTTTTACCGGAGCTTTACGGGCCGGGGCCTTCTTCATCATGCCTTTCTTCACTTCAGCTTCCGAAGGCTCAGCGGGGGCAGCGCCGTACTTCACCTCGGCCGAATTAGGCTCGCCGGTGAGGAAGGGGTCGAAGTCCACGCGGCGGTTCAGGGCTTGGCCAGCGGCGGTTGCGTTATCGGCAATCGGCTTGGTTTCGCCATAGCCACGGCTTTCAATGCGGTCGGCGGGGATGCCTTTGCTCAGCATGTAAGCGCGGGCCGAAGCAGCACGCTCGTAGCTCAGGCGCAGGTTGTAGTTGTCGTTGCCTTTGCTGTCGGTGTGGCCGGCAATGCTGAGCGAGTAGTCGGGGTACTCATTCAGAATCTGCACCATCTGCTGCAATTTCGGGTACGAGGTGGGCTTCAGCGTGGCCTTATCGAAGTCGAACTGGATGTACTTGGTGGCTTCGTTGAGGATTTTCTTCTGCTCGGCCTTAATCTCGGGGCAGCCTTTGTTGCTGGCGGGGCCGGCACGGTCGGGGCAGCGGTCCATGTAGTCGGGCACACCGTCGCCATCGCGGTCAAGCGGGCAGCCATTGGCGTCCACCTTGGTACCAGCGGGGGTGTTGGGGCACTTGTCGAGGTAATCGGCTACGCCATCACCATCCGCATCAAGCGGGCAGCCCGACGCATCGACGCGCACGCCGGCCGGGGTGTTGGGGCACTTGTCGTCGGCATCGGCTACGCCGTCGCCATCAGCATCGGGGCAGCCTTGCAGGGCCGCAGTGCCTTTCACGTCGGGGCACTTGTCCTGGTAGTCGGCTACGCCGTCGCCATCAGTATCAATGGGGCAACCGCTTTCGTCTACTTTCACGCCAGCGGGGGTGTCGGGGCACTTATCCTTTTTATCCGATACGCCATCCATGTCCGCGTCTTTGGGCTTGCCAAACGCTACGGTCAGGCCAGCCGAGAATACCAGGAAGCGGTCGTGCAACTTGTTATCAGGGGTGCTGATGTTGTCAATCTTATCCGTGAACGGATAGTGCTGGCTGGCTTGCACATCGAGGCCAATGGCTGGCGACAGACGGAAGCGAACACCAGCCAAGCCGAATACTTCCAGCGCTTGAATGCTGTTCTCGAAATTCTGCACAGTGCTACCGTCAAGCGAACCATCAGGACGAATGGTATTGTAGCTGCCCGTACTATTAGCCAGGAACACGCCACCACCACCCATCAGGTAAGGCTGAATGGGGAAGCTTTCACCGATGAGGCTGCTGAGTTTTAATTTCAAACCCAAGTCAATCATGCCAATTTTGGCATTAAACTGCGGGTTCGGGCGGCGCTCAGCTACGAAGCGGTAGTTCTGGTAATTGCCGAGCAGCGACACATCGAACGAAGGCGAAATGTAGCGGGTGACGTGCCCACCACCACCAACCCGCAGAGGCCAGTTGCTCTGGAAGAAATCACCACCCGCGTTGCCCTGGTAATCCATGTGGCTAACGTTTGCACCAATAGCCGTTTTATGGTCGGCGGTTTGCGCTTGTACTGTGGAGGCCGTCAGGCCGGTTGCTGCTAGCAGCGCTCCCGGCAACAGCTTCCGAAGAATGGAAGAGAATTCTTTCATAAAGAGAGGGGAAATGGTTGAGAAGGTGGTTGACTAACCAAGGTCGTTGGCCCATCTACGCAGAATTTAATCTTACGGTAATAAAAAGCTCGGTAGTTAGCGCTATTTTATTGTTAATCAAGAATAAATAGTGCGTTCTCATCAGGCACACCAGACATTTCTGGCCCAATATTATCCCTGGCTGGCTAAGGGAAGCGGCTTTAAAAACCCGGTGACTAACTCCCTATTTCTTAAGGCAGCGCCGCGGCCGACTGGCTGCGGCCAGCAGCGCGCTTTCCAGCACTCCTGCCCCTTCTCTACCTTGCCGCCTTAACTATTCCCACTTGCTCGTTGATGAACTACGCCAAACCGCTTTCCAAAGCCGCGTTACTCCTGGCCCTGGGCCTGGCGGGCCCGCGCGCCCAAGCCCAAGCGCCCGCTCGCCCGCTTCAGGCTGCCGACCCCAAAATGCAGCAGTTTGTGGCGAGCCTAATGCAGAAGATGACCTTGGAGGAAAAAATCGGTCAGCTTAATCTCGTGTCGGTGGGCTTCGACGTGACGGGGCCGGTGGTGAGCAAGGATGTGGATGCCAATATCAAGAAAGGCCTGGTGGGCGCGGTGCTGAACACCTATACCCCGGTGGCCGCCCGCAAGCTGCAAACCCTGGCCGTGCAGGAGTCGCGACTGCATATTCCGCTCATCTTGGGTTACGACGTTATTCACGGGCACCGCACCATTTTCCCCATTCCGCTGGGCATGGCAGCCTCCTGGGACATGGGCGCGCTGGAGCGCGGGGCGCGCATTGCGGCCCAGGAAGCCGCCGCCGACGGCCTCAACTGGGTGTATTCGCCAATGGTCGATATTGCCCGCGACCCGCGCTGGGGCCGCGTGGCCGAAGGCGCCGGCGAAGACCCCTACCTCGGCTCGCGCATTGCCGAGGCCATGGTGCGCGGCTACCAAGGACCCACCAACGACCTAGCGCGCCCCGAAAACGTAATGGCCTGCCTCAAGCATTTTGCCCTCTACGGGGCGGCCGAGGCCGGGCGCGACTACAACACCACCGACATGAGCCGCCAGCGCATGTACAACGAGTACCTGCCGCCCTACAAGGCCGCCATCGACGCGGGCATTGGCTCCGTAATGTCCTCCTTTAATGACGTGAACGGTATTCCGGCCACGGCCAATAAGTGGCTGCTCACCGACCTGCTGCGCAACCAGTGGGGCTTCATGGGCTTCGTGGCCACCGACTACACGGCCATTAATGAGCTGGAAGCACACGGTATGGGCGACGAAAAAAAGGTGTCGGAGCTGGCCCTGAACGCCGGGGTGGACATGGACATGGTGGGCGAAGTTTTTCTGAAGCAGCTGGCTACCAACCTCAAGGAAGGCACCGTGAAGCAGGCCGCCATCGACGAGGCCTGCCGCCGGGTGCTGGAGGCCAAGTACAAGCTGGGCCTCTTCACCGACCCCTACCGGGGCGTGACGGAGGAGCGCGCCAAGGCCACCCTCATGAAGCCGGCCTTCCTGGCCGAGGCCCGCAATATGACGCGCCGCACGCTGGTGCTACTTAAGAATAACCAACAAACGCTACCCCTTAAAAACTCGGTAAATATTGCCGTAGTGGGCCCGCTGGCCGACCGCAGCCGCGACATGATTGGCAACTGGAGCGGGGCCGGCGATGGCAAGCAGGCCGTGTCCATCTTGCAGGGAATCAAGAACGTAGGTGGCCCCGGCGTGCGCGTGACGTACAGCCAGGGTGTGAACGTGACCGACGACGACCAGCTCATCAAGCGCCTCAACGAGAACGGGGGCGAGCTACAAATAGATTCCCGCCCCGCCGAAACCACCATCCCCGAAGCCGTGCAGGCCGCCCAGGCGGCCGACATAGTGGTGGCCGTAGTGGGCGAAAGCCAGGGCATGACCGGCGAAGCCGCCAGCCGCGCTGACATTGGCCTACCCGGCCGCCAGCTCGACTTGCTTAAAGCGCTGAAAGCCACCGGCAAGCCGCTGGTAGTGGTGCTCGTGAATGGCCGGCCGCTCACGCTGCCCTGGGAAAACCAGAATGCCGACGCCATCCTCGAAACGTGGTTTGGGGGCACGCAGGCCGGCAATGCGGTGGCCGATGTGCTGTTTGGGGCCTACAACCCGAGCGGCAAGCTCACCATGACGTTTCCGCAGTCGGTGGGCCAGGTGCCCATTTACTACAACCATAAGAACACCGGCCGGCCCTACGCCGGCGTGCTGCTCGACAAGTACAAGTCGCGCTACCTTGATGCGCCCAACGAGCCGCTGTTCCCCTTCGGCTACGGCCTGAGCTACACCACCTTTAGCTACGGCAAACCTACGGTGAGCCGGGCCAGTATTGGCCCCGGCCAGGGCCTCGACGTGGCCGTGGCGGTGCGCAACACCGGCAACTACGACGGCGAAGAAGTGGCCCAGCTTTACCTACGCGACCTGGTGGGCAGCAGCACCCGCCCGGTGAAGGAGCTGAAAGGTTTCCTGAAAATCAACCTCAAAAAGGGTGAGGTTCGCCAACTCACCTTCCACCTCACGGCCGAGGACCTGAAGTTCTACAACGACGACCTGAAATTTGTGGCGGAACCCGGTGACTTTGAGATATTTGTGGGCGGCAACTCGCGCGACGTGCAAATGGCTAGCTTCACGCTGACCAAGTAACCCAGCTAAGTATTGCCACAAAAAACGGTTAGCCGCCCCTTGCTTATGAAAGCAAGGGGCGGCTAACCGTTTTTCTATACTACCAAGCCAGGCGACTACGCCTCGTCTTTCAGCGATTGCATATCGATGACATAGCGGAAGCGTACTTCCTCGTCCTGCATGTTCTTGTAGGCGTCGTTAATATCCTGCATCTTAATTAGTTGCACCTCGGGTGCAATGTGGTGCTCGGCGCAAAAGTCGAGCACTTCCTGCGTTTCGGCAATGCTGCCGATGATGGAGCCCGACACCGAGCGGCGGTGCATCGCCACCTCCATGTTGTTGATTGGCAGCTTATAGGGCCCCAACAAGCCCACCGTGGTGATAACGCCGTTGCGCTTGGCCAGCTTCACGTAGTCGTTCACGTCGAACGCATCGGGAATGGTGATGAGGATGAAGTCGAACTTCAATTCGTGCGCCTTCATCGCGTCCGCATCAGTCGAGATAAGTACCTCGTGGGCACCTAGTTGCTCTGCGGCATCCTGCTTTTTCTTGTCGCGGGTAATGGCCGTGACGGTGGCACCAAAGGCGCGCGCAATCTGCACCGCCATGTGGCCCAGGCCCCCAATACCCACCACGCCGACGCTTTGGCCGGGGCCTACTTTCCAATGTTTCAGGGGCGAATATGTGGTGACGCCAGCGCACAAGATGGGTGCGGCAGCCTTGATATCCAATGCATTGGGGATGCTGAGCACAAACGACTCTTTCACCACAATGTTGGTCGAGTAGCCGCCGAAGGTGTTGAATTCTTCGTTGGCGGGCTTCATGTAACCGTTGTATGTGGCCGTCCAGCTCACGGGGCCTTCGCAATAGTTTTCCTCCTTCTCCTTGCAGGAAGGGCACACGCCGCACGAGTCTACCATGCAGCCCACGCCCACGAGGTCGCCGGCTTTGAACTTGGTCACGCCACTACCCGCCTCAATAACGCGGCCGATAATTTCGTGGCCCGGCACGCAGGGATAAATTGTGTTGTGCCAATCGTTTTTCACTTGGTGCAGGTCGGAGTGGCACACACCGCTGTACAGGATGTCGATGTGCACCTCGTCGGCCTTGGGAGCCTGCCGTTCGATGGTCATCGGCTTGAGGCTGTTGAGGATGGAGCCACTGGCGCCGTAAGCTTTGGTGGGAATGGTCTGCATGTCGGGAAAAGGAGTAGTTGAAAGAAGAACTACCTGCTCAACGGCCAAACCAGCGGGGAGTTGCGAAAAGGACCGCCGCATTTTATTGCAAATTATTGATAATAAGCTACTTATATAAAATAAAAAGGAGACTATTTCCAGGCCCCTACCGAAGCAGCGCCTGGAAACAGTCCCCTTTTTTGGTTAGCCGAATGCAGTTAGTTAGCCACAGCGGGCGCGGGCGCCTTTACGTACTTATTCAGCCACGAATCCATCTCCCAGAGCATGTGGAGCAGGTTTTCGCGGGCGGCGTAGCTGTGCGCCTCGGCGGGCAGCACCACGTAGCGCACGGTAGCGCCCTGGCCCTTAAGCGCGGCGTAAAACCGCTCGCTTTGGATGGGAAACGTACCCGAATTGTTGTCGGCCTCGCCGTGAATGAGCAGGATGGGCGTCTTCACTTTATCGGCAAAGTTGAAGGGCGACATGGCATCGTACACGCCCTTGGCCTGCCAGTAGGTGCGCTCCTCGCCCTGGAAACCATAGGGCGTAAGCGTGCGGTTGTAGGCTCCGCTGCGGGCAATGCCGGCCTTGAATAAGTTGGAGTGCGCCAGCAGGTTAGCCGTCATAAAGGCGCCGTAGCTGTGGCCCATCACGGCCACGCGGCTGGCATCGACTACGCCCAGGCGGGCTCCTTCGTCGATGGCGGCCTTGGCGCTGCTCACCAGCTGCTCGGTGTAGGTGTCGTTGGGCTCGGCGCTGCCCTCGCCCACAATGGGCACGGTGGCGTTTTCGAGCACCGCGTAGCCCTGCGTGACCCAGTACACGGGCGAGGCCCAACTCACCCGCGTAAAGGTGTTGGGCGAGCCGGTTACCTGCCCGGCATTGGCTTTGTCCTTGAACTCCACAGGGTACGCCTCCATCAGCGTGGGCAGCGGACCGTCGGTTTTCTTGTAATTAGGCGGCAGGTAGAGGTTGGCCGTGAGGGCCACGCCATCGGCCCGCTTGTAGTGTAGCACCTGCTTGCGAAAGCTGCCCCCGAACTTAGCGTAGGGGTTGGCGAAGTGCGTGAGGGCCAGCGGTTGGCCCTTTTTGCCCAGCTCGTGCAGGTAGTAGTTGGGCGCTTGGTCGGCGGCCTCGCGGCGGGTCAGCAGCTCCAACTGGCCTTTTTTACCTTCAAAAATAGTGACTGGCACCTCGTAATAAGGCGCTTCAGAGCGCCACAGGCGGGTCGTTTGCTTGGTGGTCAGGTTCAGCTCATCCACAAACGGCCGGTCGCCCTCGGGCGAGGCTCCCTGGCCCGATAGGTAGATGGCCTGCCCGCCCGCACCCAGCCGCAGCACAGCGCGGCCCTGCGCATTACGGCGCGTAGCGGGCGTGCCGGGGTTGTGGTAGGTATCCTGCGACGAGCCGTCGAAGAGCACAGCCAGCGGCTGGGTGGGCGCGGCGGGGTCGAGTTGCCAGGTGGTTTCGTGGCGGTCGGCCCAGCGGTAGCCATTCACCAGCGCCAAGTGGTCGGTGCCCCAGGTCATGCCGGCGTAGCGCAGCGGCAGGGCCGCTAGCTCCTGCGCCGGGCCGGCGAAGGGTGCAGCCAGCAGAAACACCTTGTCGCGCACGGCGGCCTGCACCTTGGGGTCGCCCCCATCCTGGGCCTCGGCGTAGTAGATGGTGGCCGGGGCATCGGTGCGCCAGCCGTGGTCGCGCGGGCCAGTGGGCACGGCGTCGAAGTTGGTAGGCACGTTGTCGGCCAGCGGCAGGTCGGCCACAGTCTTCGTCAAACTGCCCGACGCAAAATCAAGTATATCAACGCGTTGCGCAAATCCGCTCACCGGCAGCGTGTACGAATAGGGCCGGTGCACGGCGCGCACCAGCACGTAGCGGCCATCGGGCGAGGGCAAGGCAGCCCGCAGCACGCTCGGCTGGCCCAGCGGCTGGGCGCTGCCATCGGCCAGCTTCACTTTCACCAGCTGCGCGGTGGCGTAGTACTCAAAAAGCCGCTCATCAGCCGGGTTTTTCAGCAAATCCTGGTAGGTACGGGCGCCCGATTTTTTGCCACTGCCCGTCTCCTGCACGGCGGGGCCGGTGGGCGTGGCATCGGCGGCCGGGGCCGCGCCGCGACCGGCCGGCACGGTGCGCGCCAGCAGCGTCTGGCTGTCCGACAGCCATTCAAAGGAATTGCCAAACACGTCGTTGAGCGGCGTGGCCAGCAGGCGGCGGGCGGTGTTGGTGGCTGCGTCGGCCACCCACAGCTCCACCCGGCCGGGCGCGCCGTCGGTGCCCGGCGTGGTGAGCGTGAAGGCCAAGTGCTGGTTATTGGGCGACCAGCTGGGGCTGCTGATGCGCGCCTGGGCGGGCAGGCCCTGCACGGGGGTTTCGGCCCCGCTGGGCAGGCGCTTAAACTGCATGCCCACCGCATAGCTCACGCGGCTGGGACCGTTGGTGCGCGGGTTGAGGCGCAGGCCAGCCAACCGCAACTCGGGCTGCGAAAGCTCGGCAACGGTCGGAAAGTCCTGCACCGCCAGAATAGCCAGCACGCTGCCATCGCCGGCCACGCTCACGCGGGGCGTGGGCGGGGCCAGCAGCAAGTCGCGGATAGCCGCCGAGGGCTGTTGGTACTGCGTTTCCTGGGCCATGGCGGGGGCTGCCAGCAAGAGCAGCACGGGTAGGAGTTGTTTCATGAATTACCGGGTTGAAACGAAAGAACGCCCTGCGGAACCAGCCGAAGCCGTTCCACAGGACGTTCAATGTTACGCCCGGTCAGTCGATTATCGATTAAAAGCGCCCAAAATTGAGGCCCAGAATCAGGACAATGCCCAGCACCATCAAAATAAGGTACGTCTCGACCGAACCGGTTTGCACGTTGCGCAGCAGTTGGCCGCCGGCCAGCGTGGCGCGGCCCACGCCGTTGGCAATGGGGTCGATGATACCGTTCTCCACGAACTTGTAAAGGCCAGTGGACAAGGCCATTACTGGCTTCACGAAGAGGCTGTTGTACAGCTCATCCACGTAATACTTGTGGTAAACCAAGTTCTCGGGGGCCGAGCGCTGGGCGTCGTCCTCGGCGGGGCGCTGGGCGCGGGCCACGTACATGACGTAGGCCAGTATGATGCCCACCACGGCCACCAGCACCGAAATACCCATCAGCATGAGTTCAGTGGAATGCTCGGGCTCAATGTTGAAAGCAGCCGGCAGAATCTGCTTGGAATAGGTGAAAATCGGGGCCAGGTAATCGGCCAGGTAATGCTTGCCCACAAACATGGGCGCGCCCATAAAGCCACCTACGGCCGACAGCACCGCCAGCACAATCAGCGGCAGCGTCATGCTGGCCGGCGACTCGTGCAGGTGGTGGCGCTGCTCCTCCGTGCCCCGAAACTCGCCGAAGAAGGTGAGAAACAGCAAACGGAACATGTAGAACGCCGTCATCAGGGAGGTCAGCAGGCCGATGGCCCACATCACTTTGCTGTGCTCATACACGTGGCTCAGGATTTCATCTTTCGAGAAAAAGCCCGCGAACGGCGGAATACCGCTGATGGCCAGGCAGCCAATCAGCATCGTTAAGAACGTGATGGGCAAGGCCTTGCGCAGGCCGCCCATGCGGCGCATGTCCTGCTCGTTGCTCATGGCGTGAATAACCGAGCCGGCCCCCAGGAAAAGCAGTGCCTTGAAAAATGCGTGCGTGAGCACGTGGAAGAACGACGAGGTGTAGCCCATTACGCCCAGCGCCAGGAACATGTAGCCCAGCTGCGATACCGTGGAGTAAGCCAGGACTTTCTTGATGTCGTTCTGCGCCAGGCCGATAGTAGCGGCGAAGAGTGCCGTAGCCAGGCCAATGATGCCCACTACCTCCAGCGTTTGCGGAGCCAGAGTGAATAACACGTTGGAACGCAGCACGAGGTAGATACCAGCCGTTACCATGGTAGCGGCGTGGATGAGTGCTGAAACCGGCGTGGGGCCAGCCATGGCGTCGGGCAGCCAGGTGTAGAGCGGCAGCTGTGCCGACTTACCCATGGCGCCTACGAAGAGCAGCAGCGTAATAACGGTGCAAATTTCTACGCCGTGGGTACCAAACTCACCCAGGCTGGCTTTCTGGAATACTTCGCCATACTGTACTGAGTTGAAAGTCAGGTATATCAGGAAGATGCCAAGTAGGAAGCCCAGGTCACCAATGCGGTTGATGATGAAGGCTTTTTTGGCGGCGTTGTTGTAGCTCGTGTTCTTGTTCCAGAAGCCGATGAGCAGGTACGAGCACAGGCCCACGCCTTCCCAGCCGATGAAGAGGATGACAAAATTGGCCCCCAGCACGAGAATCAACATGCTGAATACGAAGAGGTTGAGAAAGCTAAAAAACTTTCCCACGTTCTCGTCGTGGTGCATGTAGCCGATGCTGTAGATGTGGATGAGCGTGCCCACGCCCGTAATCAACAGCAGCATGAGCAGGCTTAGCTGGTCAATCTGGTAGCTGAACGGAATTTGCAGGGAACCTACTGATATCCAGTCGAATAAATTAACTGTGTACTGGTACTGAAAATTCAGAAACAAGAACAACGACAGACCAAACGACCCCAGCACGGCTAGCGTACCGATGGTCCCAGCCAGCGTGCCTGACAACCGCTTGTTGAGCAGGCCGTTGAGCAGAAAACCCAGAAAGGGCAGCCCCGGAATGAGGACGTAGAGCAGCGTGGAGAAAGGTGCCGTGGCACCGGGGAGAACAGTTTCTTGCATAAGATTAACTAGGCGCCTACGCGGCTGTCATTACCCCTTCAACCGGCTGAGCAGGTTGACGTCGGTATTCTGGAAGTTGCGGTAAATCATGACGATAATGCCCAGGCCTACTGATACTTCGGCGGCGGCCACGGCCATGATGAAGAACACGAACACCTGCCCGTTCGGGTCGGCGCGGTAGGCGGCGAAGGCCGTCAGCAGGATATTCACGGCGTTGAGCATCAGCTCAATGCACATGAAAATAATGATGGCGTTGCGCCGAATGAGCACCCCCGTGACGCCGATGCAGAAAAGTGCGGTGGCGAAAAACACGTAGTACTGAAGCGGCACCTCGTGAATGACGGCGGGAACGATGGAAGCGTTGGTCATGGCAAGAAAACTGCGGGAAAGCGCGGCCGGCCGCAGCCGACGTAGCGGGCAAAGTTAGGGCCGTAGCGGGGACTCTGCGAATCTGCGCGCGAAACGATTTGCAGCTACTCCACTCGCGGTCTCTGCGAGTTCACGCTACTTTCCGTAAAATATCGGCAAATGTGCTGCGTCTGCTTAGGCACGATGGAAGCACTTGCCCTCCCCCTTTCTGCGCTCATGACAACTGCCGCCGGCCAGGACCAGCAAATTCAGACGGCGGTGCGTGAGCAGCGCGGCCGCCTGCTGCGGTTTATTGAGCGGCGCGTACCTGACCCCGACGAGGCCGAGGATATTTTACAAGATGTGTTTGCCGAGCTGGTGGAAAGCTACCGCCTGCTCAAGCCCGTGGAGCAGGCGGCCGCCTGGCTGTTTCGGGTGGCCCGCAACCGCATCATTGACCGGTATCGACGCGTGCCGGCCCAGCGCACGGTGTCGCTGAATGCGCCGCTTGGAGGCGGGGCCGACGGCGACGAGCCCGCCCGCCTGCTGCAAGACGTGCTGCCCGCCCCCGACGACTCGCCCGAGAACCGCTTGCTGCGCGAAACCATCATGGATGCCCTCACCGACGCACTGGCCGAGCTGCCCGCCGAGCAGCGCCAGGTGTTTGTGTGGCACGAGCTGGAAGACCGGTCGTTCAACGAAATGGTGGCCGAAACCGGGGTACCGCTCAAAACACTCATTTCGCGTAAACACTACGCTGTAAAGCACTTACGCAAGCGCTTGCGTAAGCTCTACGACGAGTTGTTCACCGAGTAGCATCCGTCGTTCCCTCCCACCTACTGTTTTAACTCTAGCATTATGAACCGCACTTTTTGGCTGAAAAAGGCCGTCAAATTTGTTTTCTTCGCGGCCTTATTCGTGGTCGTGGCCGTGTTCGTCACCATGAGCCTGTGGAACTGGCTGATGCCCATGATTTTCCACCTACCGTTGCTCAACTTCTGGCAGACGCTGGGCTTGGTAGTTCTTAGCCGCATCCTGACGGGGGGCTTTGGGCGCGGCGGCCAGGGCGGCCGCAGCCGCTGGGCCGCCTGGAAGCGCCAGACGCAGGAGCGCCTCGAAGCCTTCTCCCCTGCCGAGCGCGAGAAATTCCGGCAGCAAATGCGCAGCCGCTGCGCCGGCTCGTGGGGCCGTTCGGCCGCGGCCGAAACGCCTGTGGAGCCTGCAGTGTAGCAACTAGCTGTATTTCAAGGGTATATATTTTTCATTAAAAAAGGTCCGTCAGAATTGACGGACCTTTTTTGGTTGGTGCACAGTAGCGTGAAGCTTCTGCCTTCGTACGCGAGTACCGCGAGCATTTGGCGCGGCCCCGCCTGCTCGCGGTGCTCGCACGCGAAGCGGAAGCTTCGCGCTACTTCGCCCTTACTGCTGGCTGGCCCGGAAAAGCTTTTGCTTTTCGTCTTTCGACAGGCTTTCATAGCCGGAGCGCGAAATCTTATCGAGGATAAGGTCCACCTCCTCCGGATGCGTGGCACTGGGGCCGGCTTTACCCGCGGCGGCCGGCCGCGTGGCGCTGGCTGCGCCGCGATGCGTTACCTGCATGGCCGGGCTGCGCTGAAACAGCCGGCCCAGCCACGCGCCGGTAGCCACCACAGGCTGGCCTAAGTCACGCCCGGCATTCATCTGCTTGATGAAGATGAAGCCCAGCAGCGCGCCGCCGAGGTGGGTGATTTCGCCGCCCGCGTTGCCGCCGTTGATGCCCGCAATGGAAATCAGTACTACCACCAGGGCAATCCACTTGATTTTGACCGGGCCCAGGATGAAAAGCATGAACGTGTAGTCGGGCAACAGCGTGGCCGCCGCCACGATAATGGCCGTCACTGAGGCCGACGCGCCCAGCACTGGCTGCCCCACCATGGGCTGCAAAGCGGGCAGAAAATTATACGCCAGCAAAAACAGCACGGCCCCGGCCAGCGCCCCCAACACGTAGATGCTCACCAGGCGCCGGTCGCCGAGGTACTCCCGAATAATCTGCCCGAACCAGTAGAGGTTCAGCATGTTAAATAAAATATGCAGAAAGCCCTCGTGCACAAACGCGTAGGTGAGCAGCGTCCAGGGGTGACGCAGTAGTACCCAGCCGTCCGACGACAAAGCCAGGTAGCGCAGCACCACCGTGTAGATGCCCCGCGACTGCGCCAAAAACAGCACGGCCTGAAATACAATGAGCACCGCCCACACCAGCGCATTGAGGAGAATGAGCTGAATAAGCGCGTTATCGCGGCGCGAAAAAGCGGCGCGGATATCCTGAGTTACACTCATGAGAAACGTTGATTTTAATAGAAGCGGGCGCGCCCGCTTTCCCAGAACTTAAGAATAATGAAACCAATCAGCAGGCCGCCGAGATGGGCAAAATGCGCCACGTTGTCGCCGGGCGTTCGATGCACGCCACTATACAACTCATACAACGCATAGAAAAAGACAAAGTATTTTGCCTTGATAGGAAACGGGAAAAACAGCAACATCAATTCCGTATTCGGGAACAAGTAGGCAAAGGCAAACAAAATACCAAACAGGGCGCCTGAAGCACCCACCATCGGCGAAGCCATAACTGTTTGATAAATTCGCTGAGTTTCAGTGATAACAGTATTCCGCAGCACAGTATTACTGGGGTCGCGGTCAAGGGAGCCAGCCAGTGCCATATCGTCGGCGGCGTAAAAGCTATTGCCCTCCGTTAGTCGGACGAGTTGGGCAAAATCGCCACTCGTTGGATTCCGAACAAGGTCACGCTGGAGCTCTATAATGGGCCGCAACTCATAGTAGCGGACACCTTCGTAGAGTACGCCGGCCCCAACTCCGCAAATCAGCCAAAATACCAGAAAGCGTTGCCCTCCCCAGCGCTGCTCCAACATCGGCCCAAAGGAAATAAGACCAAACATATTGCCGATGAGATGGCCCCAGCCGCCATGCAGAAACATATAAGTTACAAATTGCCAGGGCTGAAAGAAAGAGGAGCTTATCGGAAATAAGGCCCCAAACCGTGAAATCTGGGGCAGCACATTAATACTGAGAACGAGTAGCAACACATTCGCAATGAGCAAATTGCGAACGGTAGGCGTGAGATTGAACATAGAAGAAGCAACAAAAGAAGCGTGCCGCAAAGGTCAGCTACGCGCCGGCTTTACGGAAATAGGCAGCCAGCTGCTCGCCATCGAGCAGCACTACGGTGGGGCGGCCGTCGGGGGTATAGTTGGGCACCTGGCAGCCGAAAAGCTTGTCTACCAAGGCGTTCAGCTCTACGTCGGGCAGGCGGGGCAGGCTGGTAGCCTGGGCCACGCGCCGGGCCAGGGCGCGGGTCAGCGCCTCGCGCCGGTCAAGGCGCAAAGGGGCGGCCCCGCTCCGAAACTGCTCAATGAGGCCCTCTAGCAGCTCCTGCTCGCCTTGGGCGGGCAAATCGGCGGGCACGGCCTCAATGGCAATGGTGAGCGGCCCAAACTCGGCAAAGCGGAAGCCCAGCAGGTGCAGCGTGGGCGTGAGCTCGCCCAGCACAGCGTAGTCGGCGGGCGAAAACGTGAGCGGCCGTGGAAACAGAAGCGCCTGCGAATGCCCGCCGCCGCCCCGCTCCTGCCCCGCCGCATACTGTTCATACAGAATGCGCTCGCGGGCCGCCTCCTGGTCAATCAGCATCAGCCCCGACTTCACGGGCAGCAGCACGTAGCGGTTCAACACCTGCGTGGCGCGGGGCGCGCCCTGGTTGGTGGCCCGCGCCGCACTGCTGGCGCTGGGCGCGGCCGCGGCGGCCGCAGGGCGCGGGCCTTCGGGTGGCGCGGGGTGCGTGAAGGGCAGCTCGGGTAGGGGCGCGGTAGGCGGCTCTACCACAAAGGCGGGCGCAGTGGGTGCGGCCTCCTCGCCCGCCGGGCGCACGGGCTGGCCCAGTTCGCGGTAAAAGGCTTCGAGGTCGCGCTTAGCTTGCTCGGTGGGGCGCGCTGGCACCTGGCGGTCGCCGGCGGCTTTGCGGTCGCCCCGCGCGGCGGCCGATACCGAGTCGGCCAGCGCATCGGGGTTGAACTGCACGGCGCGGGTGGGCGCGGGCAGCGCCGCGCTCTCGCCAAAGGAATTTTTGCCCGCCGAGGTGCGCAGCGGCCGGATGGGCGCAAAGTTCACGTCGCCCTCAAAGTCGAGCGAGGGCGTGAGGCTGTGCAAACCCAGTGCCTGCCGCACGGCCGCCCGCACCACGGCGTACACCGTTTTCTCGTCCTCAAATTTTATCTCCGTCTTGGTGGGGTGCACGTTGATGTCGATGGCCTTGGGGTCGAGCTCCAAAAACAGCACGTAGAACGGGTGCGTGTCGCGGGCCAGCAGGCCCTCGTAGGCCGCCAGCACGGCGTGGTTGAGGTAGGCCGAGCGGATAAAGCGGTTGTTAACGAAGAAAAACTGGTCGCCCCGGCTCTTCTTCGCCGACTCGGGCTTGCCGATGTAGCCCTTCACCGTAATGAACGGCGTAACTTCTTCGCAACCAGCTAGTTGCTCTTTATAATTATTGCCCAGCAGCGCCACAATGCGCTGGCTCAGCTTGCCAGCGGGCAGGCCAAATACCTCCAGGTCATTTTGGTATAAGGAAAAGGCAATCTGCGGGTTAGCCAGCGCCACGTGCTGAAACTCGTCCAAGATGTGGCGCATCTCTACCGCGTTGCTTTTCAAGAAGTTGCGCCGGGCCGGCACGTTGAAAAACAGGTTTTTGACAGCGATACTCGTGCCATCAGGGCAAGCCGTGGGGGCCTGGCTCGTTACCTGCGAGCCCTCCACGAGCAGCAGCGAGCCGGTTTCCTGGCCCCGCTGCTTGGTGCGGATTTCGACCTGCGCCACGGCCGCGATGCTGGCCAGCGCCTCCCCCCGAAAGCCCAGCGTGCGAATGCGAAACAAGTCCTCCGTCGAGCGGATTTTGCTGGTGGCGTGGCGCTCCAGGCTCATGCGGGCGTCGGTGGGCGACATGCCGAGGCCATCGTCCACTACCTGCACCAGCTGCTTACCAGCTTCCTTTACAATGAGTTGCACGCTGGTGGCCCCGGCGTCCACGGCGTTTTCGAGCAGCTCTTTCACCACCGAGGCCGGGCGCTGCACCACCTCACCCGCCGCAATCTGGTTGGCGAGGTACTCGGGCAGAAGTTGGATGATGTCGGGCATAGGGAGCGGGGGCGCGCCGGGGGCGGCACCGTTTTTTGGCCTGGAGGCGGGCAATTAGTCAGCAGTACCAGCGTTTTGCGGCCGGGGCTACTGGCTTGGTGCCTACCTTTGCGGCCAATTTGGGCTAGCTGCCCGGCTTATTTTCGGCTGCCAAGCAAGGTTAGGTTCCTTAGGAACCGCCAAGGGCAGCCGGGGGTTCCGGCAGTGTTCACCGGCAAAAGTAGGCCGGCGGAACCGCCTTTTCTACCTCTTAAAACTTCCCGCCCTGGGCTGATGCGCGTCGATTTCCGGTTTCTGTTTCTGGGGTTGCTGCTGGGAGTTGCCGGGTTGCTACTGGGTTCTTCGGAACTCCGCCCGCCCCTGCCTGACCCGCTGCTTGCCAGCCCCGCCGAGCAGCGGTGGGTCGATAGCGTGTTCACTGCCCTCACCCCCGACCAGCGCCTGGGCCAGTTCTTTATGGTAGCGGCTTACTCCAACCGCGAGAAGGCTCACGCCGACCGCATCGAGCGGCTGGTGCGCAACCAGGGCATCGGGGGCGTGATGTTTTTGCAGGGTGGCCCCAAGCGCCAGGTGCTGATGACCAACCGGTTGCAGGCCGCCGCCAAGGTGCCGCTGCTCATCGCCACCGACGCTGAGTGGGGCCTCGACATGCGCCTCGACTCGACCTCGCACTTCGCCAAGGAAATGACGATGGGCGCCATGGACGACGACCGGCTGGTGTACCAGATGGGCCGCGACCTGGCCCGCAAGCTGCGGGCGCTGGGCGTGCACATCAACTTCGCGCCCGTGGTAGATGTAAACTCCAACCCCGGCAACCCGGTAATTGGCAACCGCTCATTTGGCGAAAACCAGGACCGCGTGGCGACGCTGGGCGTGCAGTACGTCAGGGGGTTACAGGACCAGCACGTGATTGCGGTAGCCAAGCACTTCCCCGGCCACGGTGATACCGACACCGACTCGCATGTGGCTCTGCCGGTGATTAATACCGACCTGGCGCGGCTCGAAAAAGTGGATTTAGTGCCTTTCCAAAAGGCGTTTGAGGCCGGGGCGCTGGGCGTGATGGTGGCTCACCTCTACATGCCGCTCTTCGACACCACCAATGCCAAAACCACGACCCTTTCGAAGGCCCTGGTAACGGGCCTGCTGCAAGAGCGCATGGGGTTTAAAGGCCTGATATTTACCGATGCGCTGAATATGCGCAGCGTGAGCAAGCTCTACAAAGATGGCGAGCTGGACGCCATGGCGCTGGCCGCTGGCAACGACGTGCTGCTGTTTTCGGAAGACGTGCCGGCTGCCCTCATTCGCATCAAGGAAGCTGTAAATGCGGGCCACCTCCAGCAAGCCGACCTGGATGCGCGGGTGAAGAAAATACTGCGCGCCAAGTACTGGGCGGGCCTCAGCCATTACCAGCCGGCCAACGCCCTCACCGTGCGCGACAGCCTCAACCTGCCCGCGTCACGGGTGCTGTCGCAAACCATTTTTGAGCACGCCGTCACGGTGGTGAAGAACGAGGACAAGCTCCTACCCTTCCAACGCCTTGATACCCTGCGCATTGCGGCCATCACCATCGGTACGCAGCCGGAGGGGCCCTACGCCACTATTTTCAATAAGTACCAGCCCGGCCCGGTGTACGCCGTGCCCGACCGCTACGCGCCCGACTCCACGTTTACGCGCATTCAATCGCGCCTGGGCGATGCCAACGTGGTAGTAGTGAGCCTGCACCAAATGAATAATACGCCTAGCCACAGCTACGGCCTGGGCGATGGGGCACTGAAGTTCATCAAGAGCCTGCAAGCCGACAAAAGCCGCAAAACGGTGGTGGTGGCGATGGGTAACGCCTACGGCCTCAAGTACTTGGAAAGCGCTCGCACGCTGGTCTGCGGTTACGAAGACCACTACGCGGCGCAAATTGTGGTGCCGCAAATCTTGTTTGGCGCGCTGCCGGCTAAGGGCAAGCTGCCCGTAACGGTGTCGGAAACCATGAAAATAGGCGCTGGCCTGGCCCTGCCCGAGTTGCACCGCCTGCGCTACGCCGCGCCCGAGCGCGAGGGCCTAGACTCAAAAATAATGAGCCAGATTGACCACATTGCCCTCGAAAGCATTGTGACGGCCGCTACCCCTGGCTGCCAAGTGCTCATCGCCAAAAACGGCACTGTGGTATTTGACCAGAGCTACGGCTACGGCACCTACGACCAGAGCCAGCCCATCACGAATAGCACGCTCTACGACTTGGCTTCGGTGACGAAAGTGGCCGGCACGTTGCAGGCCGTCATGTTTTTGAAGGACCAGGGCCGCCTCAACCTCGACGCGAAAGTGGCTTTCTACCTGCCCGAGATGGCGCGCACCAACAAGCGCGACATGACCGTGCGCGACGTGCTGCTGCACCAAGCGGGTCTCAAGCCCGGCATCCCCACCTGGGAGCGTACCGTGGCCGGTGGCAGTCTCAAGCCCGCCTACTATTCAAGCCAGCGCTCCGATGACTTTCCCAATGAGGTAGCGCCCGGCGAGTATTCCATCAAGGCCGCCGACGACTCGGTGTGGGCTTGGACGATGCGCTCGACGCTGCTGCCCAAAGTGCGCGGCAAATACCCGGTGGAATATTCCGACCTCAGCTTCATCATCATGAAGCGCCTGAGTGAGAAGATATTGGGCCAGCCGCTGGCCGAGTTTCTGCCCAAGGAATTTTACAAGCCGCTGGGGCTGGCCACCATGACGTACAACCCCCTCACGCGCTTCCCCAAGAGCTGCATTGCGCCTACTGAGAAGGATACGTACTACCGCCGCGAGCAGCTGCAAGGCACTGTGCACGACCAAACGGCCGCGCTCGTGGGTGGCGTAGGTGGCCACGCCGGCCTCTTCGCCACCGCCAACGACCTGGCCGTGCTCATGCAGATGAACCTGCAAAACGGCCGCTACGGCGGCAACACGTATTTCCAGAACTCGGTAGTGAGCGAGTTTTCGCGGCCGCAAGTAGCCGGCAACAAGCGCGGCCTGGGCTGGGACCGCGGCGACCCCAGCAAGCCCGAAGGCCCCACCAGCCGCCTGGCCCCGGCCAGCACCTTCGGCCACACCGGCTTCACGGGCACCTGCGTGTGGCTCGACCCGGACAACCAGATTCTCTACGTCTTCCTCTCCAACCGCGTGTACCCTGACGCGGGCAACATCAAGCTGCGGACGTATAACATTCGCACCCGAATACAAGAGGTGATTTACAAGGCGATGGCCCAGCACCGGCCTGGGCAAGTAAGTAGCTCAGTTGGTGGGCAGTAGCTGTTTGCGCTGGCTTAGCGCAAATAAAGGTTATTTTTTGCTTTTTGGGCTCCGGTGCCGCTCGTCCTTTACCACCACGGGCATTAGTTCAACTGTTACTTTGGACTCCCCTCCCATATCTACTTTGCCAGTTCGCATGGTGCAATAGCCAGCTGCTTCTACGGCAAGAAGTCGGGCGCTATGGCAGCCCACCCAGCCTAATCTAAAAAAGCCGCTATCGTCAGAGAGTACTTCCTGGGTTTTCAGCACTATGGTATAACAGTCGTAGTAGGCTACGTGAATAGCTGCCTTACTAATTGGCCGCTTTGTTTCGCTATTGATAATCCTGCCTTCCACCCAGGTAGCAATGGTGTCGAAATAAGCAGTAGTCACTGCGGTAATCTTACCACAAGCGGTAGAATCCGTGCTAGGCACGAACAACTGGGCTTGCACCGCTGGCACGGCACTCAATATTATTAAGGCCGCGAACACTGGTTTATTCATTCTATTGGCGGTAAGGTAGCCGCCGCAACTTACTCCTTAATCCGCGGACGTCTATACGTTGAAGCTATTTGGAAAGTCGGAAAACGCCTAGTAGGGAACCTTACTTATCCATCATTCTGACTACTCCATAAGCATCTTTGCTACAATAGGTTACTTAAGCTTAGCCACCGGCGTGGTGCTCGTCATTACGCCCTCGGGCACAGTTTGCGCAGCCGTTACGTAGTCGAACCGGGAGGGCTTATCGACTTCGCTGCGGCCGGACGCCAGCAGGATTTGGCCGTGGCGGGCGTACTCATTCCAGCGGCGGCGGAAGGCGGGCTGCGGGTCGGCCGCCTTGGGGAAGTAGGCCCACTCATCTACCAGGCCGGTGGCGCGGTTTACCAGCACTTCGTAGCGGTTGTCAGGCGTTACGCCCACTTTGGCAAACGTCATTTGCAGGCGGTCGGCGGGCGCACCGTCCATCGTTTTGCCTTCGCCCAAGTACTTGAGCGTCACGCCGGGGTCTTCCATCTTGAAGGGCATCACCAGCCAGTAGGAATTATTAATCCAGAGGGGCGTCAGCTTTTCGAGCACCTGCTGGCCGGCCGGCGTGGCCGACACGTCCTGGCCGCGGCTATACACGTGGCCCTGCTTGGAGTTGAGGTTATAGTTGGCCACCAGCGTGTCCTTTTCCCAGTGAAAATCGCCGGTCTTTTTGTCCCAAATCTGGTATTGGCCGCCAAAAAAGTCCCAGGCCAGGTAGCGGGTGGCATCCCAGCCCTCCCGGCCCCCCATTTCCTTCAATACTCGGTCGGCAATGGCCACCGCTTTGGGGTCCGAAGCCTTATCAGGGCCCTTTTCGGCGCACCCCAGCAACAAGCCGCTGGCGGCAGTGGCGAAAATAAATCCGGCTAAGCGAGAGGCGAGGCACATGGGAGCAAGAAAAATACGCCGACAACGCGATTTGCCGAAACAACTACGCTACCAGCCAGTGAATGAGGGGGTTGGTAAATGTAACCTATTTTTCGCTTGCCGGTAGCGCAATAGCCCAAACCTGCTAGTTCGCGTCTTAATCCGCCTTAGTAGCGCGGGGCCGCGCACCACCAGGGCGTTACTGTGGAGCTACCCACGCGTTGTCGGCCGGGTAGCTGTCGGGGGTGTAGGTGCTACCCAGCTTCACCTGGCGGATGGCGCGGCGGCCGGCCACGGGCACCGTCACGCTCTGGGCGTTGTCCTTCCACACGGCGATGGTGCGGTGAATTTTCTCCTCGCTGCCGTTGTCAAACGTCACCGTCAGGTCTACGGGCATGGGCTTGCTGCCTTTGGCCGTGACCACGATGGCGGCTGGGCCATCGGCGGGGCGCGTTACGCTCGTGATGGCCAGGTCGGGGTAGCCGCCCTCAAAAAACCAGCGCTGCCAGAACCAATCCAGGTTTTGGCCCGCCCCGGCGTTCATCGAGTAGAAGAAGTCGTAGGGCATGGGGTGCTTGCCGTGCCAGGTGTCGATGTAAGTATGCAAGGCCTTGGTAAACAGCTCATCACCCAGCAAATCCTTCACGTAGAGGTAGCCCAGGCCGGGCTTGGGATACGAGTTGAGGAAGAACGGCGCGCCGGTTTGCTGCGTGGTGAGCGTCACGATGGGCAGGTCGTCCTCGGTGTCGGCGGCGCGGGCGTAGGGCACCATGCCGTAGTCATCGACCAGGCCAGGCTGGATGAGGGGCGAGATAATCCACTCGCCGATGGTAGCCCAGCCCTCGTCCATCCAGCCGTATTTCGTTTCGTTGATGCCCATGTAAAACGGGAACATCGTGTGAAAAATCTCGTGGTCGGTGAGCGTGATGCCCTCCTCGCGGGTGTGGGTGGGGTTGTCGTTCACCATCATGGGGTACTCCATCTGGTCGAGGCCGTCGAACACCGTTTCGTGGCTGTACGGGTAAGGCCACTTGGGAAAGGTGTAGCTCATGGCCTCCACCGTTTTACGGCCAAACTGCGCAACTTCCTCAAAATCATCGTGTTTGGCGTTATACACGGCATCCACGCGGGTGCGGCGCTTAGTAGCGCGGTCTACCACCAGGCTGGTGGCCTCCCACACGTAGTGGTCGGTGGTGGCGAAAGCAAAATCGGTGACGTCGCGGGCGTCGAAGTGCCAGGTATTGTAGGCGTTGGGCGCGGTAGCGTCGTGCAGGCGTGCTTCGGTGCTATCAATAATACTCGTAATACCGTCCTTTTTCTCGGCCGTGCGCAGGCGGGTTAAGTACTTTTTGGTAAGCACTTTATCGGCATTCGTCAAGTCACCAGTGGCCCAGACCAGGAAATTGCGCGGCACCGTGATATCGGCCGCGAAGTGGCAGAAGTCGTTGTAAAACTCGGGGCCGCCGGTGTAAGCTATTCGATTCCAGCCATCTATGTCGTCGTACACGGCAATGCGCGGGAAGAAGTACGCCACAAACGCCGCGCCCGGCGCCACCTCGCCCGTGCGCTGGTGCGAGCCTTTGTTGAGGACGTAGGAGTACGTTACGTCCACCTGCGCCGCCTGGCGCGCCCCAATAGCCCGGCGCAGCGGCACCACCATATTAGTGTTGTCGATTTGCAGCTGAACGGGGTCAATTACCTGGCCATTAATACTTAGACGCTCAATATTCACGCCATCGCTGAGGTCTTCGGGGGCAAACTTGCCTGAGCGGGGTGCCCCCTTCTGGTACAGATTAGGGTAGAGCTTAAACCAGAGCTGGCGCAGTGAATCGGGGCTGTTATTTTGATAGGCGATGTGAACCGTGCCAGCCAGCAGCCGCGTGGCCGGGTCAAAGTTGACCTTGATGGTGTAGTCAGCGGTGTTTTGCCAGTACTTGGGGCCTGGCTGACCGGTGGGCGAGCGGGTGCCCCGGTCGTAGGTGGCGCGCAGGTTGCGCGGCATCGGCAGGGCCGTTTGGGCCTGGCTGGCCGAGTACGTGAGGGCCAGCAGCAACAGCAGTGGCAAGCGAGAAAGAAGGGGCAGCTTTTTCAAAAAGAAAGCTAACATGTAGCGTTGGTGAAGCCGAGAGGCAGTTTTTGGCGAAAATCGGCCGGCTAATCTATAAACGCGAAAAGCCGGCTCGCCGCTGCAAGCCGGCCCGTAAAAATAGGCAGGTAAGTAGCGCGAAGCTCCGGCTTCGTGCGCGAGCACAGCGAGCAGGCGGGGCCGGACGACCCCCAGGCGCGGGATACTCGCTGCGCTCGCGCACGAAGCCGGAGCTTCGCGCTACTACTCTAGCGCTCTAGCTTGAAGCCGGGCTCGCGGGCGGGCGGCGCGGTGCGGTTGGCCACGGCCCAGCCGGTGAGGTACATCCACTGCGTCATGTGCAGCAGCTTGTTGTAGTCGATGCGCTGGGGCTCATCGCGGGGCGTGTGGTAGTCGACGTGCAGCAGCGAGGTGTACATAATGGCCGGGATGCCCAGGCGCGCATACGGCAGGTGGTCGGAGCGGAAATACCAGCCCTCAGGGTGGGTAGGCTTGTCCCACTCGGTATCAAGCTTGAACTTAGGGCCGGCCTGGTTGGCCGCCAGGGCAGTTTTCACCAGGTCCGACGAGTTCAGGTGGGGTGGGGTCGAGCCCAGTAGGGCGGCCGAGTCGGGGGCGTTGCGGCCCATCATCTCAGCGTTGAGCACGGCCACAATGCTGGATTGCGGCACCGTAGGGTGGGCCGAGAAATAGGTGGAGCCAATCAGCCCGCGCTCCTCCGAGCCCTGGTACACGAATAGCGCCGAGCGGCGGGCCGGCTTTTGCTTAAATGCCCGCATGATGGCCAGCAGCGCGGCGCAGCCGGTGGCGTTGTCGTCAGCTCCGTTGTAGATGGAGTCGCCCGCGATGGGGGCGCGCACGCCGTCGTGGTCCTGGTGGGTGCTGAAGAGGACGTATTCCTTTTTCAGCTGCGCGTCGGTGCCGGGCATCTTCGCCACGATGTTCACGGACGGGTACTGGAAGCTCTCCACTTTCAGCTCGGCGGTGAGCTGCTGGCCGGCCGCCTGCTGCACCCAGCTAGCCGCGCTGGCGGGTAGCCAGATGACGGGCGGCGTGCTCACGACCTTGGTGCTGGCTGCGCCGGGCAGGCTATAGCGCCCGCGCTCATAAATGTGGCTCCAGTGGTCGTAGAGTGCCTGCGAGGGCGCATCCGACACGAAAACTACCGCCACCGCGCCAGCCTTGGTGAGCTCGCCGGCCTGCCCGGCAAACTTGCCAAACACGTAGCGCCGGTAGCTGATGCCGTCGGTGGGCGCGCCGGCAATCTGCACGGCCACGGCCTTGCCTTTCACGTCCACTTTGGCCAACTCGGCGGCCGAACCGGTGCCCACGTACACCAGCGGCGCGTTTATGCTGGCGTTGGTAGGGGCCGTTACCGCGCCGTCTTCATTCAGCTTAATTTCGTGCGTGCCAATGCGCAGCGTGCTCGCCTTGGTGAGGCGGGTGCGCTGCAAGTGGAACCACTGAAAGTACGTACCATCGTCGCCGGCCGGCAGCATACCGGTGGCCCGAATTTGGTCGGCGAGCCACACCGAGGCCTTTAGCTCGTCGAGCGTGCCACCCTCGCGGCCCCGGTAGTGGTCGCCGGCCAGCGCAAACAAGTCGCGCTTGATGTCGACTTCCTTGATGGCGCTTTCGGCGTTGGTGGTAGCGGCGGCAGACGCAGCTTTTTTCTGGGCCTGGCCAGCCAGCGGCAATGCTAAGCTGAGGGCAGCTAAGAGGTAGGTTTTGTGTTTCATAAGCGCAAAGTTTCGCAAGGTTAATTTTTGGAGGGCAAGATAGGCGCAACATTCCCAGGTAATCGGTTGACTCACGGGTGGCACCTTGCGAAACCTCTTTTAACCTTGCGCAACCTCGCGCTATTTCTGGCGGGCGGCCCAGGCATCCATCCGGCGCTCCAGCACGGCCAGGGGCATGGCCCCGTCCAGCAGCAGCTCGTCGTGGAAAGCCTTGAGCGAGAACTTTTTGCCCAGCTGCTTTTCGTAGCGCGTGCGCAACTCCCTGATTTTGAGCTGCCCCGTTTTGTAGGCCAGCGCCTGGCCGGGCCAAGCCATGTAGCGCTCAATTTCGGCGGTGGCCCCTTGTTCGGTAGTCGCCTCGTTATCAAGCATGTACTGGATAGCCTGCTCGCGGGTGAGGCCCTTGGCGTGCATGCCCACATCCACCACCAGCCGGATGGCACGGTGCATTTCGGCGCTCAGCGCACCCAGGTATTGGTAGGGGTCGGTGTACATGCCTAGTTCCTTACCCAAGCTCTCAGTATACAGTGCCCAGCCTTCGCTGAAGGCCGAGTAAAAGGCAAAGCGCTGGAATTTAGGTAGCTCCGTGTTTTCCTGCTGCAACGACACCTGGAAATGGTGGCCCGGAATGGCTTCGTGCAAAAACAGCGACTCCATACCCGGCGTCTTAAACTTGGTCGCGTCGAGAATGGGCACGTAGAAAATACCCGGCCGCGAGCCGTCGGCCGCGCCGCGGTTGTACTGCGCGCTGGCCGTGGCGGCCCGGAAGGCCTCCGTCTGCCGAATCTCAAACGCCGTTTTAGGCAGGCGCCCAAACAGGCGCGGCAGCCCCGGCGCCACCCGCCCCTGAATGGCGCGGAAGCCGTTGAGCACGTCCGCGGGCGTCTTGTAAGGCCGGAATTTGGGGTCGGCACTCAGCGAAGCCAGGAGATCGGGCAGGGTGCCAGAGTAGCCGAGCTGCTGGCGCACCTGCTCCATTTCGGCCTTGATGCGGGCTACTTCTGATTGGCCAGTTTGGTAGATTTCGTCGGGCGTGCGGGTGGTGGTGGTCCAGTAACCCACGGCGTAGGTGTACATGTCAGCCCCGCCCGGCACGGCCGCAATACCGGTGCTGGTACGGGCAGCGGGCAGGTATTCGCTCTTCAGAAAAGCCGCCAGTTTTTGGTACGTGGGCACCAGCTGCGTGCGGATAGCTTGCGCATACGCGGCCGTGAGGCGCTGCTTATCGGCCGCCGAAAACGTAGCTGGCAACTGCTTGACGGGGCCGTAGAATACGCTTTGCTCGGGCTCCGCCACGGCCAGCGCTTCGAGTTGCGGTATCATCTTTTGCACCAATACTTTAGGCAATACCACGCCCGTGCGCATACCGTGCCGGAAGTCGGCGATAGCCGTATCACCCCACACTGGGAATTGCCGCACGCGGCTCAGCCAGTTATCGTAGTCCTGCGCCGTCTTAAAGGGCTGCGCGCCGGTGCCCGCCCCCAGCTGCGCCAACTCGATGGGCAGGCCGCTAAACTGCGTAAACGGCATCGTCCAGGTCGGTTGCTTGAGCCCCGCCAGCCGGGTCGTCATCTCGTACTGAAACACGTCGTAGCTGGTTTGGTCGGCCGCGCCCAGCCGGCGGCGGTCAATGCGGGTCAGCTGGCCCTGGTAGCGAGCATACAGACTGCGCTGCAACTCCCGAAAATCCCGCGTGCCCGAGTTGGGCAGCTGGTCGTTGTAGCGGTTATCGCCCTGGGCGGTGGCTTGCAGCGGGTAGAGGCGCGCCTGCTCCTCCCAGTAGTTGGTAAACAGCGCGGCCAGCGGGGCCGACATAGCCACGGCCTTGGGCGCGTTGGCCCGCGTGGGCTGAGCCAGCGCGGGGGCGGCCAGGCCGGCCACCAGGCAACCCGCCAGTAAAAGTTGCTTCATTAGGAAATCGCTAAAAAGACGTTAGCCCAAAGCTACGCGGCGGCCCGGGGTGGCGGTATCGGCGCTTTTGGGTTCGCGCCCGTAAAGCCTTGGCCGGGGCCGCCGGGTAGCGGCCAACATCCGCCGCGCATTCTGGTTAGCCCCTCGCCTACTATCCTTTCTACATGAACATCGGCATTGTTTGTTACCCCACCTTTGGCGGCTCCGGCGTGGTGGCCACCGAGCTGGGCAAAGCCCTGGCCCAGCGCGGCCACAAGGTGCATTTTATCACATACAGCCAGCCGGTGCGGCTCGATTTTTTCAACGAGAACGTCTTCTACCACGAGGTGTACGTGCCCACCTACCCGCTCTTCCAGTTTCCGCCCTACGAGTCGGCGCTGGCCAGCAAGATGGTGGATATCGTGCAGAACGAAAAGCTTGACGTACTGCACGTTCACTACGCCATTCCGCACGCGTCAGCCGCGTACCTGGCCAAGCAGATTCTGCGCTCGCGGGGCATCACGGTGCCCGTGGTAACTACGCTGCATGGCACCGACATTACCCTGGTGGGCAAGGATGCCAGCTACGAGCCGGTGGTTACGTTCAGCATCAACGAGAGCGACGGCGTCACGGCCGTTTCGGCCGACTTACGCCGCGAAACCTACGAGTATTTCCCCGTTGAGCACAAGATTGAGGTTATCCCCAACTTCATTGACCTGCACCGCTTTCGCAAGCAGGAGAAAAGCCATTTCCGCACTGCCATCGCGCCTGAGGGCGAAAAGCTGCTCATTCATACCAGCAATTTTCGCTCGGTAAAACGGGTCGAAGACGTGCTGCGCATCTTCTGCGGCGTGCGCCAAGTCATCCCGGCCAAGCTGCTGCTGGTGGGCGACGGCCCCGACCGCTCGCGCATGGAAAAGCTGGCCCGCGACCTCGATTGCCAGCGCGACATCCGCTTCCTGGGCAAGCTCGAAGCCGTGGAGGAAGTCCTCAGCGTGGGCGACTTGTTCTTGATGCCCTCTGAGAATGAGAGCTTTGGCCTCGCCGCCCTTGAAGCTATGGCCTGCGAAGTGCCCGTAGTGAGCACCAACGCCGGCGGCATTCCCGAGCTCAACGTGCACAACGTAACCGGCATGCTCAGCAACATCGGCGACGTGGACGACATGATTAAAAATGCCCTCTACGTGCTCGACGACGAGAACCTACCGCGCTTCAAAGCCGCCGCCCACGCCCGCGCCGAAGAGTTTGCGGTGGGCAACATCGTGCCGCTGTATGAGCAGTGCTACGAGCGCGCCGTGCAGCTGGCCGCCGCGCACGCCCGGTAGCATACTAAAAGAACGTCATGCTGAACGCAGTGAAGCATCTCTACCGCCTCGTTGGATAGAAGCGATAGAGATGCTTCACTGCGTTCAGCATGACGTTCTTTTAGTACTTTATTTATTGACTTACAGCAAGATATCACCTATCTCCTGCCAACTGCACACCCGCCGATAACGCGTTTCGTGCGCGTTGTGCGGCGCATCAAATAACAGCCCTTCGCCTCGAAAGCCGTCGAAATTATAAGCGTTATCGTCAATCAGGTAATCGGCGTTCAGGATGCTCTTATCACCACAAAACACGTAGTTGCGCCACGAAATAAACGGGAAGTGCTGCTCCAGCCACCGATATTTATCAAGAAAGGAATTGGGAAATTCCATCGCCGCAGTAGCTATAAAAATCTCGTAGCGCTCGCTCAATTCCCGCAGTACCCGCTGGCTATCCGCAATAACGGGTAGGTCGCGAAAAAAGCCCTCCGCATTGGGGTAGGCGCGCAGGGCCGGCTGGTGCTCGGGGGCTACCACGTCGTACGGGCTTTTGCCACGTAGTGCTTCCCGCGTCAATTCCAGTTGAAAATCGCGGCCGTACCACTCCTGAAACCGGGCAATGGAATCGGCCATGACCTCATCCATGTCCACGGCAATTACTTTTTTAGCTGTCATAAGCAGGAACAACCAGCCAGTGCGATGAGCGGTTCGGGGCTGAAACCTAAAAAAGCTGCGCCGCCTCGCGCTTTACCACGGTCAGGGCCTGGGCCGTGGGGTCGGCTGCATCGGTCATCAGGCCCTCCAAAATGCGCTTGGCCAGCTCGGTGCCGCGCAGCTGCGTAGGGTTGCTGAGGCCGTGGAAGGCACGGTTTATCATCGTGAGCACGTCTTCTTTGGCTTGCTTTACCTGGCCCCAGGCCTCGGGCGTGAGGTAGAGCTGCTGCGAATAATTGTGCTCAAACTCGCTACGGATTTCCTGCTGCAACAGGCGGTGGTAGTCGGCCGCGTTTTGGCCGGCGCTGCTCAGGCGCACCAAAATATTGTTGGGCGAAATGCGCTCCAGCAGCAGCGTCACGCGCTCGTAGGCTTGCAGGCGTATGGGCAGCGTGGTTTTGCTGCTGTCGAGCCGCAGCTCGATGAGGCGGCGCTGCTGCTCCTTCTCCAGGTACTGGCGAAACAAGAAGAAGATGGACCCCGCTACAATGAGCGCGGGCAAAATAGTTTTGAGCAGGTCGAAGAGATAAGTGGTCGTGTCCATAAATTGCGTACTAGCTTTATTTGGCGTGAAGCTACGGTGGCCCCGGATTTTATGGCTAAAAAAGGCCCTCGCCCGCCCCGCTCACCCACTCACCTGAACCGCCGCCCGCCTGCCCCTGTTTACAAGCATCGGCCACCCGCTGGCCGCCGTATATTTGTCTTATCTACATTCATTCTAAACTCGAACCTATTATGGCTACCACCACGCAAGCTCCCCCTATCGGCCTCACTTCCCGCGCGTTAGTGGAGGTTAAGAATATCATTCAGGAGAAAAATGTCCCCGCCGACTATGGCTTGCGCATTGGGGTGCAAGGCGGTGGCTGCTCGGGCATGAGCTACCTGCTGGGCTTTGACAAAGCCAAAGACCAGGATGAGATTTACGACCTTGACGGCGTGCAGCTCATTATGGATAAAAAGCACGCCATGTACGTGCTGGGCATGGAAGTTGACTTCCAGGACGGCCTCAATGCCCGCGGCTTCACCTTCAACAACCCCCAGGCCAAGAGCACCTGCGGCTGTGGCTCGTCATTCTCGGCCTAGGCAGTAGCTTAACTAGTTAATTATCTTATTACCAATACCTTGCATGGACATTAAATATTTATCCGATGCCAAAGGCAACGTGACCGGGGTATTTATTGCCATCGAGGAATGGGAGCGCCTGCAAAAGCAGTACAAAATAGGTGAAGAGTTACCGGCCGATTCCGGCAAGCAACTGCGGCAGGAGCTAACCGGTGCCCTCCAGCGCCTCAAAAAAGACGATTCGGAAGACTAACGCTTCCCTAAAGTGCATTAAAAAAGCCCGGCTAGCCGGGCTTTTTTAATGCACTCTTTTGTGCGGTGGCGCGCCTTAGCCCAAGGGCGAAATCTTGAAGCCGGCTTCCTCCACAGCTGTCACTACTTGGCCGATAGAAACCCGGCCTGAGGTAATGGTGAGGATTTTATCAGTATCGTCCGTATCGACTTGCCAGTTGCCAGCCCCCACTTCCTGGTTGAGAGTCGGCGTTACGGCGCGCACGCAGTTGCTGCAATTGATGGTGGTTTTGAAACGCAGAGGAGACATAAGGGTAAATTGACTGAGCAGTGGAAAGTAGGCCGGCCGCAACCGGGAGAAGCTGACCTATGCTACTACAAAATTCGGGCGGATTTGCTTCCCTTTTGCCACAACATTTGGCTGAGCCAGTGCTGAATTAGGCCACCCTATACCCAGCTTAATAGGTTTTGGTCATATCGTCGGGCACCACGATGAGGTAGTCGGCCAGGTCCACGTTCTCCTTGTCAGTAGTTTGCAACTGACTTTGAGTCACTACGCTCAGCGTTTTAACGCGCAGCTTGGGCGCATCCTGACGCAGGTAAGCCACAATGCCGTCGTGGTGGTCGGAGTGATAGGAGCCGTTGAAGTGCAGCAGCGTTTGGCCGGGGCGCAGGCCAGTGCGAATGGCGTAGGCCATGGTGGCATCCTTGAGCGCCTGGGCCTGAATGACGTTGCGCGCCCCGCCGCCGTGAGCCCCGCCGCCGCCAAACATGGCGGCCATATTTTTGTAGCCCGGCAGCTCGTAATCAACTTTGAGCGGCAGCGGCATCAGGTAAGCTTTTTCGGCGGCGGGCAGTTGGTCGAGGGCCGTGAGCGAGCCGCGCGCTACTTGCTGGGCGTAGCGGCGCGGCGCATTGGTAGCGAATACCACCAGGTGCTGGTCGCGGGCCAGTTGCAGCAGCGGGCGGTAGTCGGTGGCGTAGTTGGGCCAGGGTCGGCTCTGGCGCTCAAAGGCCGAGTCGGGCAGCGTGCCGGCGGCGTACTGCGCCACCAGCGGTTGCACGTCGCGCTCAAACATTTCCAGGCCCAGTACCAGTTGGCCGGGGCCTTTTAGCTTGTTTAAGTCCTTGGCTACCTGCATTTCCAGCCAGTGCGCCATGGGGTCGTTGTGCTGCTCGCCAAAGAATACCACGTCGGCCTGGGCTAGCTGGGTCAGCATTTGGTCGTAGTCGGCGGGCTGGCCCTGGGCCGTGAATAAGCGGTAGGCGGGCCGGTCGCCGGCCGGCGCGAAGGCCAGCAGCAAGGGCAGGCAGAGGAGGGAGAAGAAACGGGTAAACATGGGGCTAACAAAAATCGCCTGTCATTGCGAGCCCGCGAAGCAATCGCACCCGAACGACAACACTCCCACGACAACGGCGCGGACGATTATGTTCTGGTGCGATTGCTTCGCGGGCTCGCAATGACAGGCGATTACTCAATAAGAAGCTTATCCCTTATAAAACATCCATTTCGACAACTCTTTGTATGTCACCTTCTTGCCGTACATCAAAATACCTACGCGGTAGATGCGGGCTGCTACCCAGGTAGTACCCACGAAGCCGGCAATGAGCAGCGCGCCCGACAGCAGCAGTTGCCAGGTGGGCACGCCAAAGGGCAGGCGCATCACCATGGCAATGGGCGAGGTCAGCGGAATCATGGAGAGCCAAAAGGCCAGCGGGCCGTTGGGGTCGCCATTGATGATGACGTTGATGCTCACGATGTAGCTCAGGATGAGCGGGATAGTCACCGGAAACATGAACTGCTGCGCATCGGTCTGGTCATCCACGGCCGAGCCGATGGCTGCAAACAGGGCCGAATACAGCAGGTAGCCGCCCAGGAAAAAGAACAGGAAGCCGCCAATGATGCTGCCGATGGGCAGGCCATCGAGAACGCTCCAAATGTTGACCGGCTGGCCGGGGCGCGGGGCTACCATTTCACCGGCCGCCGGGGCCGGGGCAGTAGCCGAAACGGCCGACTTATCAACAGTATTCTGCTTGTTATCAACATTTTGAGTGGTAGTTGACGTTGCGGCGGCCACGGGTTTGTCGGCTTTCAGCAGCAGCGGCATCACCACCGTGGTAATGCCCCACGACAGCACCAGCCACAAGGCAAACTGCGTGAGCACGACGCCGGCGATGCCCAAAATCTTGCCCATCATGAGCTGAAAGGGCTTGACCGACGAAATCATGACTTCCATGATGCGGTTCGATTTTTCCTCACTCACGCCGCGCATCACCTGCACGCCGTAAATAAAAATGAACATATACACCAGAATGGACAGCACGTAGGCCATCGCTGTGGTGGTGCCCACGTCGTTACGCCGGCCGCCCTGCTGGGTGAGGTCGATGGTGGCCAAGTCGACGCGGGCCTGCATCTTGTCGATGGCGGCCTGGGTGAGGCCCGAGCGCGCCATTTTCAACTCGCCCAGGGCTTTATTTACGGCCTTGCGAATGGTTTCGCGGCGCTTGAGGGGCAGGCTGCCATCGGCCAGCACTTGCACGCCTCCGGTGCTATCGAGGGTGAAGCTGGCCGGAAAATCGAGGAGCGCAGCAGGCTTGGGCTTCGCTTTTTGGAAGGCTTGCTGCGCGGCGGCCAGCGAGCCGGGCGCGGCGGGCACAAACTTGATGTCCTCCGTATCGGCCAGGTGCTCGGCCAGGCGGAGGCCACTTTCGTCGTGCACAACCACTATGTCGGGCTGCGAACCGCTGTTGAGCTTAGCAATGGCGATGCTGGCGCCGGCCAGCAGCAGCGGGGCCAGCAGCGAAATTACCAGGAAGCTTTTTTTGCGCACCCGAGTCAGGTATTCGCGCTGAATGATAAGCCAGATTTTATCCATAAGTACAAGTAGCGCAATGGCTTAGCTAACAGTTGATTCCAGGAGGGTTTCGGGCATGGTTTCGCGCACGCGCCGAATAAAAATCTCGTTGATGCTGGGTATTTGCTCCCGAAAGGCGTGCACCTGCACCTGCCCGATGAGGAAGCGCAGCAGGTCGTTGGGCGTAGTGCCGGCGTGCAGCTGAATGCGGGCGTAGAAGTGGTCGTTTTCGCGCGCCTTCTGCTCTACTACCTCAAAATCGGGGTGCATCACCAGCAGTTTACCCTGGCCCTCCACTTCGTAGGTACTGGTTTTGAACTGGTTTTTAATCTGCGACACCGGCCCGTCGAGCACCTTGCGGGCGCGGTTGATAAGCGCAATATTGTCGCACAGTTCCTCCACCGATTCCATGCGATGGGTCGAGAAAATGATGGTGGCCCCATCTTGCCGCAGCTGCAAGATTTCGTCCTTTATCAGGTTGGCATTGATGGGGTCGAAGCCCGAGAAGGGCTCGTCGAGAATAATGAGCCTGGGCTGGTGCAGCACGGTGGCAATGAATTGCACTTTCTGCTGCATGCCCTTGCTCAGGTCCTCCACGTTTTTCTGGGCCCAGGGCTTTAGCTCCAGCCGGTCAAGCCATTGCTTGATGCGCTGCGTGGCTTCGGCGCGGGGTAGCCCGCGCAGCTGGGCCAGATAAAGCAGCTGCTCGCCCACCTTCATTTTTTTGTAGAGGCCGCGCTCCTCCGGCAGGTAACCAATCTGGCCGATGTGACTGGGGTTCAGGCGCTCACCGCGGAATAAAATCTCGCCCGAGTCGGCCCCCGTTATCTGGGTGATGATGCGGATAAGCGAGGTTTTGCCCGCGCCGTTGGGGCCCAGTAGGCCAAAAATACTTTGCTCGGGCACGGCCAGGCTCACGCCGTCGAGGGCGGTGTGGGCGGCGTACTGCTTACGCACGTCGCGGGCTTCCAGAATGGGCCGGGAGGCAGGGTTTTGCATAGAAAGAAGGCGTAGTGTAGGGTGTAAATGTAGCCGCCGGTAAGGAGTGGCCCGCCGCGCAGTTTCCCAAGCGGTAACTGTGGGGCCTCAAGCGGTATTAATCAAGGCTGAATGGCGCGGTACTGCACAGCTTAGTGCGGCGCATCGGGCGGCGACGTTTCATTTAGTTCGTGCAGTTGGCCTTCGAGCCGGTCGAGGTGCTGGCCATACAGCCGCTGTAAGTACCAATTAGTAGCCCGCGAGGCCGGCCAGTAGAGCACGGCCATTTCCACTACCAGGCCGCCTAGTATCAGCGCCAGTTTGGCCGGGGTAATCTCTCCCAGCATCTTCAACATAGCGAAGGCTCCCATCATAAGTGCCGTTACCGGAATCATGGCCAGCGTGAAGCGGTAATAAAACCGAATAAGGGCCCGCAAGCCGCCCGTAATGCGCAGCAGGTGCGTTCGCAGGTTGCCCGCCGGGTCGTCCATGTTGCGCAATAAGTCGAGCTTACGATTCAGGTAATAGATGCACACCACCGCTACCAGCGCCAGCAGCCCGCCAAATAGCCGCAACCACAGCGCCGGAGCCAGCGCACACATCCCCAGCGAGACAACTACCAAGGCGTAGTTGACACCCATTTCCAGGCGGGCATTGCGGCGCAGCTGCTCCACAATGCTGCCCGATTGCCGGGCCACCAGCTGGCTTAGCTCAGCCGCACTGAGCGGCACCGGGGCCTTGTCCGGCGCGGGCTGCTGCCACTGCCGCCGCAAATCATCAAGTTCCATAACGCATTATCTTACAAGTAGTTAATTGTGAATCAGCTGCCGGCGCAGCTTATCCTGTACCCGGTGCATTTTTACGCGCACATTATTTTGGGTAATCCCCAGGATATCAGCCATTTCGTCATAGGGTCGGTCTTCCAGGTACAGCAGCACGAAGGCCTTATCCACGTCCGAAAGTCGGTCGATGGCGCGGTAGAGGGCGGCCGTCTCCTCGGGCTCGTAGGCCTCGGTGGGCTGGGCCAGAAACCGGGCAGCCTCGTCTTCCAGCCCTACGGATGCCGGCCGCCGCGTGCGCTGGCGCAGGTTGCTAATGGCTACGTTCAGGGCGATGCGATAGAGCCAGGTGCTGAGCTTGGCGTCGGGCTGGGGCACGTAGCGCGGCCAGGCCCGCCACAGTTGCAGCACTATTTCCTGAAAGAGGTCCTGCCGGTCGTCGGCGTCCTGGCAGTAGAGCCGGCACACCCGCCGCACCAACGGCTGGTAGTCATGCAAGGCAGCCAAAAAATCGGCAGACGGGACAGTACTCATTGCAGGGTAGAGGTTTCAACTAACTAATCGCCGAAGGTCGCCCCGCATTACAACCCGCCCAACTTTTTCACCACAGAAGACGCAAAGGGTTTCGCAGAAGCACAAAAAAGCCCCACCTGACCAATAGCCAAGTGGGGCATTCAAGTTGCAACCGCGCCGCCAGAATCTGCGAAATCTGCGCAATCCGTCTAAATCTGCGATTATTGGAAGTACTCCTTTACCTTCTCAAAAAAACCCTTCTCGTTCTTGCCGGGGTGCGGCGTAAAGTTGTCCGAGTCGCGCAGCTTCTCCAGCAGCTCGCGCTCCTGGTTGCTCACGTTTTTGGGCGTCCATACGTTGAGGTGAATCAGCTGGTCACCGCGGCCGTAACCGTTTAGGTCCTTGATACCCTTACCGCGCAGGCGCAAAATCTTGCCCGGCTGCGTGCCGGGGTCTACCTTGATTTTCACCTTGCCCTCGATAGTAGGCACCTCCAGGCTGGCGCCCAGGGCAGCATCCACAAACGAGATGTACTGCTCAAACATGATGTTGTTGCCATCGCGCTTGAGGAACTCGTGCGGCTCCTCCTCAATCTGAATGAGCAGGTCGCCGGGCACGCCGCCGCGCTCGGGAAAGTTGCCTTTCCCGCTCATGCTCAGCTGCATATCATTGGCCACGCCGGCCGGAATGTTAATCGGAATCACTTCCTCATTCAGCTGGCGGCCGTCACCCTTACACACGTCGCATGTAGCCGAAATGGTTTTGCCCTCGCCGTGACAAGTGGGGCAGGTGCTGGCGCTCACCATCTGACCGAGCATCGTGTTTACCACGCGCTTGGTTTGGCCGCTGCCCTGGCAAGTAGCGCAGGTTTTAAGCTCGGTGCCGTTCTTAGCCCCGGTGCCGCTACACGGGGGGCAAGCCACGTAGCGCTTCACCTTGATTTTTTTCTCAACGCCGTTGGCAATCTCCTCCAAGTCAAGCTTGAGTTTGATGCGCAGGTTGGAGCCCTTTTTTACGCGGCGGCCCTGGCCGCGCCCGCCGCCGAAGAAGCCATCGAAGCCACCACCCCCACCGCCGAATATGTCGCCGAACTGCGAGAAGATGTCCTCCATGTTCTGCGCGTGGCCCGCTCCGCCGCCCTGCTGGTGGCCAAACCGGTCGTAGCGCGCCCGCTTATCCGCGTCGCTGAGGACTTCGTAAGCCTCGGCGGCTTCCTTAAATTTGTCCTCCGCCGTGGGGTCGTCGGGGTTTTTATCAGGGTGGTATTTAATGGCCATCTTGCGGTAGGCTGACTTAATGACGTCGCCCTCCGCGTTTTTGGCTATTCCTAATACTTCGTAATAATCGCGCTTCACAGTTGCCATTTTTGCAGAATTTTATTATAATCGAACGTCATGCTGAGCTTGCCGAAGCATCTCTACCGCTTCATTCAACGATGCGGGCGAGATGCTTCGGCAAGCTCAGCATGACGTTCTTTTTACTTATCTAATACTATTGACCTAGTACCACTTTCGCGTGGCGGATAACCTTATCGCCCAGGTAGTAACCTTTTTCAATCTCCTCAACAATCTTGCCGCGCAAATCGTCGCTCGGGGCCGGAATTTGCGTGATGGCCTCGTGCAGTTCCGCATCGAAGGCCCCGCCCTTGGCTTCCATCGGGGTTAATCCCTTCTGCTGCAAGGTTTTGCTGAGCTTGTTATACGTGATATCAAGTGCGTTTTGCAGCGCGGCCGGGTCGGCGGTGCCCTGCGTGTGCAGCCGGGCCCGGTCAAAATCGTCGAGCACCGGTATCAGGGCCACCATCAACTCTTGGTTGGCGGTTTTGAAGAGGTCGGTGCGCTCCTTAGCGGTGCGGCGCTTGTAGTTTTCAAACTCGGCCGCCAGGCGCAAATACTTGTCCTTGAGGTCAGCTAGCTCGGTTTCGGCGCGGCTGCTACCGGTTTCGGGCGCGGCGGCATCGGGGGCAAGGTCCTGCTCGCCGGCGGTATGCTCGGCGGTAGTGTCGTTCAGCGGCTGGTCGTCAGGATTCATATGTTTATCGTCGGTCATTTTCTGGAAAAAATGGCGGAATCGGCTAGTGAAAGGAGTTCCCATACGGGTACCGGGTCGGGCGCAAGGAGTTTGCCAAAGGTAGACAGGCTGCCAAGTTGGCACAAAGGCAGCCTTACGTTATCCTGTGCACCGTACGCCGGGCAGTGTAAAACTACCCATGCCAATCCTGTTGCCAGCTAGCTTTCTTCGCGCTTTAGCGGCTGCGGCACGTGGCGAAACTGCTTTAGCGCGAAAGCCGCCGCACCCGGTAAAGAAGCGATACATGCGGCCAGCATGTATTGGAGCAACGCCTGCCCATGCGGCACCTGCGGAATAAAGAATGGCCGGAACCAGGGCAGCCAGCAAATAGTAACGCAGAGCATAACATGAGCAGCTATCCACCAGCGCATACCAGCTTTAAAAGCCCCCGAAGGGTCTGTGATGTCACGTTGCACCTGCCGGCACAAGAGCCACATTGGGGCCACTGCCGCCACAAATTCAATCAGTAACGAAATGAATTTCAGGCAGAGCAATACGTAAAAGAAGCTGCCCCACAGTCCTAGTATCAGGGTGCTGAGAAGCAGCCCTGTTACAAACAGTAGCAGCAGTGGCTTTCTCCATTTCATGCTGCAAGCTACTCCTCAGTCAACACTCCCAAAACAAGGTTTTCAGCGGCCAACCAGCTTGTTGGGACACGCTGCTTATTTATCCACATCGATATCGGCCGCGCCTTCCGTGATAGCGATGCGCTGCACCCCGTTGGCTACGGTGAGGCGGAAGGTGCCAACGAGGCGGCGGGTGGCGGGCGCCCAGCTCGTTACGATAAACTCGGCCGGCTCACTGCTCAGCACTCGAAAGGTAAGCTCGTCGTAGCCGCCGGCGGCATTCTGCGCATTAGCCAATTCAGCGTATTGGCTGGGCCAGGCGGCCGACAGCTTGTAGGTACCGGGGCCCTTAAACTTGGGCAGGGCCAGCGTGAGGCGATGGGAAGCCGGCCCGGCGTTTTGGTCACGGGCAAAAACAACCAGCGTACTATCGCGGTCCAGCTTACCGGTTACCGGCCGGGGGTCACCCAAAAAGCCAACGAGAATAGTACCAATATTGGTGGAATTATTGGCCACCACCGGCTCGCCATTGGCTCGGAATACCGCAGTGGAGCTTTCGTTGAGGCGGCCCTGGGGCAGGGCGGGCTCCACTAGCTCTTGCGTAAGCGTGCAGCCAGCCAGGCCCGTCGCCACGGCCAGCACACTCAGGTAGTTGGTGGTTTTCATGGCGTGGTGGTAGCTGATGGGTTGCCCAGGGTCAGGGTCAGGAGGGCGCAAAAGAGGCTTTGCTGTGGGTTTAGGTTGGCTTGCAGGGCCAGCCCCCAGCGTGCGCCATCGGGGCGAAGGGGAGTTTGAACCCCTACTTCCAGGGGCAGGCCCAGCGCCTGGTATTGTCGGTAGGCAAATACGTATTCTTCGCTGCCCAAAACGCCGCTGTACTGCACCGAGTAGCGGTACTCGCCCAACTTACGCCCCCCCACCCAGGCCAAGCCTGCCGCCCCATACAGTTGCCCCCGGCCCAAAGGCAAGCTACGCCCAGCCAACAACCCCACCTCCGTTTGCCGGGAGCGGGTATTGACCTTGTCGAACCACCGGGAGCCCGGCCCCGAGGCAGCGCCCCGCCACCAGTAGCGCGCGCGGCCCAACAGCAGCAGTGGCCCGCGCTCATAAGCCAGGTACACGCCCACCGCGTTGCCCACGCCGGCTCCGGCCGACCAGCGCGGCGCGGGCAAAGGGCCGCTGGCTACCTGCGCGCTGGCAACCAGCGGCAGCAGCAACAAACTGTAGAGTATCCGCATTTGCTTGGCTACCTGCTTCTAGCGCCGACCAGCCGGCCCTTTCGCAAGTAGATAAGCCAAGCTACTGCGGACATTGCGGCGCAGCAAACCTTTCTTAGCTGTCAGCAGACACCGCTTCAGCAAGATTACCTAGCTTAACGCTTTTATAATCAATTGCTTATCCTATACGCTACCTGACTTTAGCCAGCTCCCTACTCTTCGTGCAACGCCTCCCAAATCAGGTCCTTCAGCGGCTGAATGTTCTTGTTGGTCAGGCTGGAAATGAACAGCGTGCGCGGCAAGTCGTCCGGTAAGGAAGCCAGAATCTCGGCTTCTAATTCCTCGTCGAGCATGTCGGCTTTGGTGATGGCCAGCAGGCGCTTTTTGTCGAGCAGGTCGGGGTTGAACTGCTCCAGCTCGCCCAGCAAGATGCGGTACTCGGCCGCGATGTCCTTGCTGTCGCAGGCTATCATAAAGAGCAGCATGGAGTTGCGCTCGATGTGGCGCAGGAAGCGGGTACCCAGGCCCCGGCCATCGGCCGCGCCCTCAATGATGCCGGGGATATCGGCCATCACAAACGACCGGTAGTCGCGGTAGGCCACCACGCCCAGGTTGGGCACAAGAGTGGTGAAGGCGTAGTCGGCAATCTTGGGCTTGGCCGCCGACACCACGGAGAGCAGCGTGCTCTTGCCGGCGTTGGGAAAGCCCACGAGACCCACGTCGGCCAGCAGCTTCAGCTCCAGAATTACCTGCTCCTCAATAGCGGGCTCGCCGGGCTGCGCGTACTGCGGGGCCTGGTTGGTAGAGGTTTTGAAGTGGTCGTTGCCCAGGCCGCCACGCCCGCCGGGCGTGAGAATGAGGCGCTGCCCTTCCTCCGTTATTTCGAGTTTCATTTCGCCGGTTTCGGCGTTGCGGGCCACGGTGCCCAGCGGCACCTGAATGACAATGTCCTCGCCCTGCGCGCCGGAGCGCAGGTTGCCGCCGCCGCCCTCGCCGTCCTGAGCGAAGAGGTGCTTGCGGTATTGCAGGTGCAGCAGCGTCCAGAGCTGCGAACTGCCTTCCAGAATAATGTGGCCGCCGCGGCCGCCATCGCCGCCGTCGGGGCCGCCGTTGGGCAGGCCCTTGGCCCGGAAGAAGTGGTGCGAGCCCGCGCCGCCCTTGCCCGAGCGGCAGTTGATTTTGACGTAGTCGATGAAGTTGTTGTTAGCCACGGGTTTATAGGTATCGTTATTAAAAAACTGTCATCCTTATCTGGCGTCCGCTTGCGAAGGACCCTCTCGCGTTAGTGGCCGCCGGGCTTATTTACCCAGCGATTCCAACCGTGATAAGGTCCTTCGCAATCGGACGCCAGATAAGGATGACAGACGGATTACAAAAAATTAGCGCCAGCCGCTACGCTTTTACCTCGCGGGTAGCGGCGGCGGGCACCTCGGGAACGGCCGCCTGGTGCTGGTCGATGATAGTGGAAATCTGCTGGAAAATTGCCTCGATTTCACCTATTCCATTGAGGGAGTGAAACTTGTGCTGAACGGCGTAGTAGCCGGCTACCTGGGCCGTTTCAGTGTTATACACGGTTACGCGGCGGCGAATTTTGGTTTCGTCCTGGTCGTCGGGGCGGCCGCTGGTTTTGCCGCGCTCTAGTAGGCGCGTTACCAGCTCTTCCTCATTCACTTCGAGGGCAATCATGCAGGCCACGCTGGTGGCGTGCTCGGCCAGCAGGCGGTCGAGGCTTTCGGCCTGGGCCGTGGTGCGCGGGAAGCCGTCGAAGATAAAGCCAGCGGCTTGCTTATTACTTTGCAAGGCACTGCCAATCATCCCGATAACTACTTCGTCGGGTACGAGAAAGCCATCGTCCATGAGCTTTTTGGCCGTTAGGCCCAGCGGGGTGCCTTCGGCAATTTGGGCGCGGAGCAGGTCGCCGGTGCTTAGGTGCACGAGATGGTACTTGGCAATGAGCTTCTGGCTTTGAGTGCCTTTGCCCGCGCCGGGCGGGCCGAAGAGGACGATGTTATGCATGGGAGAAAATCGAAAATGAGGCGCAAGCGCCAGGGCGGGAACGGAGAAGTAGCCTTCTAAAAAACGGGTTTCGGCGGCCTACACGGCCACGTACACATCGGGCAAGTTACGACCCAGGCCATCGTAGTCAAGGCCGTAGCCCACCACAAAATCATTGGGAATTTCGAGCGCGATATAATTCAGCGTCAACGGGTAGCGCAGGCTGGCGGGCTTAAAAAACATGGCCGCTATCTCGATAGAGGCCGGGTTGTTGGCTTGCAGCGTGGGCAGCAGGTGGTTGAGCGTGGTGCCGGTGTCCACAATGTCCTCGACCAGAATGATATCGCGGCCCTGCACGTCTTCGCGCAAACCCAGTATCTCCTGCACCTGGCCGGTGCTGCCGGTGCCCTCGTAGGAAGCCACGCGGATGAACACAATCTCGCACTCGCCCGTGTAGCGCTTGAGCAGGTCGGTGGCAAACATGAAGCCGCCCGTGAGCACCACCACGAACAGGGGCCGGCGGCCGGCGTAGTCGGCATTGAGCCGCGCAGCTACCTGGTCGATGGCCGTGGCGATTTCAGCGGCCGAGAGATAAGGCTTGAAAGCCTTGTTGTGGAGCGTAATGAGGGGGTGACCCATGCGGAGGGAGTGGCCTAGGTGGCCGTTTCGGGGGTGCAAAGGTAAGGGCGGTAACATAACCCCTGCGCGCCCACCGCGATTGTTGGCCGCAGTGCGCCTGCCTGCCGCGGGGCCGCCGCAGGCGCACCGCCCACTTTGCGTGGTGCCAAAACTGACAGGATGTAGGCCTTTCCTTAGCCGCAGGTTGCATTTGGCACCTCGCAGCCGCTACTACTTCTTACTTTGGGCGCTCAACAATACATCTTTTTCGGACCTTTTCCCAATGCCTACTTTTAGAAAAATGCTGACGCGCGCGCTCTTGGCGACGTTACTATTACCCGGCGCGGCCCAGGCTCTGGCGCAGCCGGCGGCTCAACAAAAGCTGATTTTAGCAGCCGGCCAGTTTGTGCGACAGCATGGCCGCCTGCAAGTGGTGGGCACCCAGCTCGTAGACCAGCGCGGCAAGCCGTTGGTGCTGCGGGGCGTCAGCCTAGGCTGGCACAGTCTGTGGCCGCGCTTCTACAACGAGGCGGCCGTGCAGTGGCTGCGGCAGGACTTTGGCTGCAACGTGGTGCGGGCCGCCATGGGCATTGAGGTGGGCGAGCGCAATTACAAGCAGGACCCGGCTTTTTCAAAAGAGAAAATAAATACCGTGGTGCAGGGTGCCATCAAGGCCGATATGTACGTGATTATCGACTGGCACAGCCACAACATCAACTTGCCGGAAGCCAAGGAGTTCTTCGCCGAAATGTCAAAGAAATACGCCAAGTATCCCAATATTATTTACGAGGTATTCAATGAGCCCGATCAGGAAAGCTGGCCCGAGGTGAAGGCCTATTCGGAGGAGGTCATCAAGGTCATTCGGGCCAACGACCCCGGCAACGTCATCCTGGTAGGTTGCCCGCACTGGGACCAGGATATCAACCTGCCCGCCGCCGACCCCATCAAGGGCTACAAAAACCTGATGTACACCATGCACTTCTACGCCGCCACGCACGGCAAGTGGCTGCGCGACCGCACCGACGCGGCCCTGCAAAGTGGGCTGCCGGTATTCATCTCCGAGTCGGCCGGCATGGAGGCCAGCGGCGACGGCCCGCTCAACCTCGTGGCCTGGCAAGAATACCTCACTTGGCTGGAGGCCAAGGGCTTGAGTTGGATTGTGTGGTCGGTATCAGACAAAGACGAGACGTGCTCCATGCTGCAAAAATCGGCCAGCTCCACAGGCCCGTGGCAGGATGCTGATTTAAAGGAATCGGGGCTGAAAACGCGGGAATACCTAAAGCGTTATAATACAGTTAAATAAGCTTAATCCTCTGCCCTATCAAACCAGGAAGATTAGGCTGGCACACCCACAAAAAAAGGAGACAGAAACGCAAGCGCTTGCGTTTCTGTCTCCTTTTTTTTGCACAACCCGTTAATAGCTAATTACTTGGAAAGCGTGTCGCACAATCGCTTCGGCGGCGGGCGGCACGTTTTGCACGAAGCGTACGTGGGGCTGGCTTAGCTCCGTGCGCAGGGGAACCGGCACCATGCCGGAGGTGCCGCCCACGCGGGCAATGTGCGGCGCAATTACCAGCGATACAATACTCATGAGCTTAATGAGGATGTTCATGCTCGGGCCGCTGGTGTCCTTAAACGGGTCGCCCACGGTGTCGCCGGTCACGCTGGCCTTGTGGGCCTCGGAGCCCTTGTACTGCATCACGCCATCGACGAGCACGCCTTTTTCGAACGACTTTTTGGCATTGTCCCAGGCTCCGCCGGCGTTACTCTGAAACATGGCCATGAGCACCCCGCTCACCGTGACGCCCGCCAGCGTGCCGCCCAGCACCTCGGGCCCGAAGGCAAAGCCGATGACAATGGGCGTAAGCAGCGCAATGGCCCCCGGCATTATCATCTCCCGAATGGCCGCTTGGGTGCTAATAGCTACGCACTTCTCATATTCGGGCCGCCCCGTGCCTTCCATAATGCCGGGTATCTCCCGAAATTGCCGACGCACTTCCTGCACCATGGCCATGGCCGCCCGGCCCACCGCCGCAATGGCCAGCGCCGAAAAAATGAACGGTATCATGGCTCCCACAAACAGGCCCGCCAGCACGTTGGCATTGCTGATGTCGATGGCATCGATGTGCGCCGTGCCCATGAAGGCCGCAAACAGCGCCAGCGAGGTGAGCGCCGCCGAGGCAATGGCGAAGCCCTTGCCAGTGGCCGCCGTGGTGTTGCCCACGGCATCCAGAATATCGGTGCGCTCGCGCACTTCCTTCGGCAGCTCGCTCATTTCGGCAATGCCGCCCGCGTTGTCAGCAATGGGCCCGAAGGCGTCGATGGCCAGCTGCATGGCCGTGGTGGCCATCATGCCAGCCGCCGCAATGGCCACGCCGTAAAGACCTGCTGCCTTGAAGCTTAGCACAATACCCGCCGCCAGCACCAGAATAGGCAGCACCGTGCTTTCCATGCCCACGGCCAGCCCACCGATAACGGTAGTGGCGTGGCCAGTGCCGCTTTGTTGCACAATGCTGTTTACGGGCCGCTTGCCCATGGCGGTGTAGTACTCGGTGATGATGCTCATGAGCGTGCCCACGCCCAGCCCCACCAGCACCGCGTAAAACACGTGGTTGGCATCGAAGGTGTAACCCCGAATGGTAATATCACCATCTGGCAACATCCACTTAATCAGCAAGTAAGAAAATACGCCCGATACGGCTACCGATACGTAGTTGCCAAAATTGAGGGCGGCCTGCACGCTGCCGCCTTCCTTCACCTTCACCAGCAAAATGCCGATGAGCGAGGCCACAATGCCCAGCCCGGCAATGGCCATTGGCAGCAGAATGGGCGACAGCCCGCCAAACGCATCCGTATTGCCCAGCCGCACTTCGCGGCCCAATACCATGGTAGCCAAGATAGTAGCTACGTACGAGCCAAACAGGTCGGCCCCCATGCCGGCTACGTCGCCCACGTTGTCGCCCACATTGTCGGCGATGGTGGCGGGGTTGCGGGGGTCGTCTTCCGGAATGCCGGCTTCCACCTTGCCCACGAGGTCGGCCCCCACGTCGGCAGCCTTGGTATAAATGCCGCCGCCCACGCGGGCAAACAACGCAATGCTTTCGGCCCCCAGCGAAAAGCCGGTGAGCACTTCCAAGGCCTTTTCCATCTCCACACCGCTGGCCGAGCCACCCAGGCGCACCACAAACAGCTGGTAGAAGATAATGAACAACGACCCCAGCCCCAGCACTGCCAGGCCCGCCACGCCCATGCCCATTACCGAGCCGCCCGAAAATGAGACTTGTAGTGCCCGGCTCAGCGAAGTGCGCGCCGCCTGGGCCGTGCGCACGTTGGCTTTGGTGGCAATTTTCATCCCGATGAAGCCGGCCGTGGCCGAGAACACCGCCCCAATCAAAAACGCAATGACAATCACCGGGCTAGACCGCTCGCCCGTGAAACCCAGGTACCCCAAAAACACCGAGGCGATGAGGGCAAACAGCGCCAGCACCCTGTACTCAGCTTTCAGAAAAGCAATGGCCCCGTCGGCGATGTAGCCGGCAATGGTGCGCATCTTTTCATCACCAGCATCCTGCCGGGCTACCCAGCCCGCGCGCAACCAGGTGTAGAGCAGGGCTACTATACCCAGCGCGGGTAGCGCGTAGAGAATAAATGGCATAAGCAGGATGAGAATTAGGGTGGGAAGAAGGGTTGCTAAACCCATGATAATGAGCGAAGCCGAGCAAATATAGGTCGGTCGACCTGCATTTACTCGGCTTCGCAGTATGGCACTTTGGACACCTACATCTTGCGGAAGAAATTCACGGAAACCCGTTCAGTTATCCAGTATAAAACGTAGCAGGCAAGCGTGACTACTGGGATTGCAAGCCAGTAATAGCGCGTGTAATTTACTAATGAGCCCGTCGTGGATACAAGTAGCCCGCCGCACAAAATAAGTAGCGGAAAATGATAGAGGTAGAGCGAAAAGCTAAAAACACCAACCGGATGAAAGGCCCGCACGGCTAAGTTGCGGCGCGCCACCCGTCCGGCCAGCAACGCCGAGATAGCCAGTACCGCCAGCAATACCGCGACCAACCCCGAGAGCACCTTCAGCTTTAATATAGCCAACGGCAGTAGCAGCACGGCTAACAGCAATATGCTGATACCCAGCAACCAACCCGATGCCTGCCGAAACCAGGTTAGCCAGGCAGTGCGTACCACTACATCGTAGAGTGCGACGCCGACTGCAAAATAAAAATTATAGGTAATTAAAAAGTCTATAATAAATCCTCCGTTGTAATGAAATACATTATTACCAATACCCAATAGGTAGAACAACAAGGATACCCCATAATAGGCTCGAATGCGCCAAAAGGCCAGCGGCACTGATAAATAAAACAATGCCTCGGGCAGCAACGACCAATAAACAGAATTATACCCAATAAATAGATTGCCCTGTCCTGGCAAAAAGACTAAAGTGCGTGTTAGTGCTAGCAGGTTGAAATGCCGTAGGCTATCCCAGGCTACTAACAACGCGCTATTCAGTTCGCGGTGCTCAGCCTTAGTCAGCATCTGAGGCACAAAATGGCCGATAAGTGCTAGTCCACCAGCAGCCAACAGAGCGGAAGCCAGGTAAGGAGGATAAATTCGCACTGCCCTATTTAGGTAGAAAGACGCAGCTGCGCGGGGCTTACGCTGCTGCGCATACCGAATAAAAAAGCCGGATAACACAAAGAAGAATATGACCATCTCGTATCCCGCCGAGCTAAGCATATCGAAGGCGAAAGCCACATACTGCCAGATGCTCCATGCTACCCGCGGAAAAACGGCTAAGTAGTCATGACCGCCAGACCATAATATGTATTTAGCATGGTAAACAACTACATAGAACGCACAGAAACCCCGCAAACAGTGCAAAATATCAAGTTCCTGATAAGATAAATGCCGGATTGGAGGGATAACTACCACTGGCACAGCAACGGGAGAGGGATTGGTAATCACTGAACTAAATTTTAAACTGCTTACTGAATTGACAAAAATACTGCTTTGCCTTACAACTCGCGCATTAGCACTTCATACAAAGCTACCATGCTGGCAATGTCAGCTTTAGCTACAATCTCGTTGGGCGAATGCACTTCGTCTTCGGGTGCACCCACAAAGCACCAGTCCCAAGGCACATCGCTACGCTGCAAGTCCTTCGCATCGGAGCTCCCAGTACCCTCTACCTCCACTTGGTGCGCGATGCCCGATGCCCGCGCAATGGCCCGGATGCGCTCGACGTAGGCCCGGCGCGGAATGAGCGAGTCGCGGAGTGAAATAACGCAGCCGTTACCTGCTTTTACTCCCTCCGTTACCCAGGTAATATCTGCAATCAGGGCCTGACGCACGCCGTAGCTTTCGTAGATAAACCGGGCCAAGCATGGCACCGAGCCGCCGCCGTGCTCCTCCCAGCACGAAAAGGCGATGATGCCATGCTCCAGCGTTTCGGCCAGGCGCAGGGCGGCCCACACCCCGAGGCGATTATCGAGGTAGCAGCTCTGCACGGCAGCGTCAGTTTCTCGAAAGTCGCAGGCAAACGTGAGGCTGGTGCCGGGGTCAATATCACGGCTGAACTCGTAGCCCAGCACTTCGGTTTCTGCCTCATCTGCGCTTCGCTCCACCGTTAGCGTACACTCTATTTCGCCTTGCGCATCTCGCCCCACCAGCCGGTAGCCCGGCTCACATTCTGGCCCACCAATGGGCACCAGCTCACGGCCATACCGCACTGTGAAGCCAATGCTGTCGAGGTGCGCAAAAACGGCCGTCCGGGGCTGCCCGAATACCAGCAGCAGGCAGTCCTGAAACCGGCTTTCGTCGTGCACCACCAGCGGCGGATGCCGCCAATGAGCACTATGCTCGCGCACATAATTCAGGATATAGGCAGTCAGCCCTGCCTCCTCCCCCGAGGGAGCCGGCAGTTGGCACAGCGTTTTCAGCAGGTGCATAAGCTAATGAGTAAGTCGGTTAAACTGCCAAAGCTAGAGCCGCTGCCGTACTTTCGTATGGCCGAGGGCTGGCTTTTTTCTGCCCTATTTGCCCATATGTCCCTTCTCTCCTGGTTTTCGCGTAGTTTGCTAATAATATTGCTCCTCAGCAGTAGTATTCTGCTAAGCCAAGCACAGCAAACTACTTCCCGCGATACCATGCGCCTGCGCGTTGGCCAAGTGCCCGCCATGCGCACCGTGGCCATCGACACGGTGAGTGTATTGCCCACCGCCGACACCAAAGGCTGGCTCCTACTAGACAAGGATATTCAGTTGGAGCTAGATGGGGCCGTGCAAAATCTCTACAATTTCAAGTACGATAAGGCCGAAAAACAATTTCGCTCGCTGCGGCGGCGCTATCCCCACCACCCCATGCCCTACTTCCTGCTGGGCTTGAGCACATGGTGGAAAATAATGCCCACTAACTTCGACAGCAAGCAGTACGACAAGTTGTTCTTCGCCTACATGGACACGGCCAATACTTACAGCGAGCAAATGATAAAGGCCGACCCGCACAATTACGAGGCCTATTTCTTCCTCTCGGCCGCCAACGGATTCGACGCCCGCCTCAATGCCGAGCGTCACAACTGGCGCAAAGCCACCGTCAGCAGCAAGCGCGCCCTCACCTATCTGCAAAAGAGCAGTGAAGCCAACGGTCTCAGCCCCGAGTTCTTATTTGGCGAAGCCTTGTTCAACTACTACGCCGTCTGGATTCCCGAAAATTATCCGCTGCTTAAGCCCGTCCTACTATTTTTTCCCAAGGGAAATAAGCAGCTAGGCCTCAGTCAATTACGCACCGTAGCCAACACTGGCTTCTATACTAGTGTTGAAGCTAAAGTATTCTTAATGAAGCTTTTGCACAACGATGAGCACCAAACGGCCGCTGCCATGCCCATTGCCCGTGGCCTGGCCCTCAAGTACCCCGATAATGGCTACTTCGCCCGCTTCTACTCCCTGCTTTGCTTCGACCAAGCCGACTTTGCCGAGTGCGAGCGCGTAAGCCGCGACATTCTCATTAAAATCAGTGTAGGCCTCCCCGGCTACGAAGCCAGTAGCGGCCGCTACGCCAGCTACTTCATGGGCTACCTCATGCAGTACAAATACCGCGACCTCGCAAAGGCTAAAGACTACTACCAGCGTTGCATTGTATTTGCCGAAAGCAACAACGAAACTGATGGCGGCTTCTATTTATTCGCCAATGCCAACCTGGCCCGTATGGCCGACCGCGACCGCGACCTTCCCGCCGCCCGCCGCTACTACGAAGTATTAGCTGATAAGGCCGACCATAAGTCTGACCAGTACAAAGAGGCGAAAGCTTGGCTAAAAAAGAATTCTTAATCTTATAGTTTATATCTATGGAATTGTCCGACTTATTTCTAGCGCCGCTTTATCTAGGAATATTCTATTTTATTGCGTACATGGTGCGCCCAGCAGTTACAAACAAGTTTACCCGGCCTTATTTTCTTCCTGGTCTTACCCTCAAGTTTGTGGGTGCTATTGGCCTGGGTTTAATTTATCAGTTTTATTACCACGGCGGCGACACATTCAATTATCTATATCACGTTAAAGTAATTGCAGCAGCCTTTGACCACTCTTTTTCTACCGGTCTCAAATTCTTAACAGATGATGGCGGAAGTCAAGACCCAGCACTGCTTCCATACATCTCACGCATGTTCTGGCATCAGGCAGGTTCTACTGAGTTTCGCTTAGCTAGGCTTGCTGCGTTCTTAGGTTTATTCTGTTTTAATAATTATACCGTAATCGCGTTATTCTTCGCGATTATAAGCTTCAGTGGTATGTGGGCCCTATACATAACCATGGTTAAGATCCGACCCCACGTATATAAGGAGTTGGCTTGGACTATGTTTTACATGCCATCCCTATTTTTTTGGGGTTCAGGGCTACTTAAAGACTCCTTGTGTATCGGCGCATTAGGCTGGCTGTTCTATGGCTTCTATCGTGGCACCATCCAAAAGCAAGCTATCCTTAAAAGCCTACTTATTGGCGGCTTAGGCGCGTATACTTTATTTAATATAAAGGTGTACATTTTACTTTGCTTTTTACCAGCCGCGCTGCTATGGGTGTTCAATGAAAATAATGCTCGCATAAAAAATAAAACATTTCGACTCATTGCTAAACCAGTATTTTTTGCAGTAGGTGGACTTATCGCTGTATATGCAGCTACTAACCTGACAAAAGGCGACGAAAAATATGACGTCGATAAGATTGGTGCTCGCAGCAAGCTGACCGCTGATTATTTATATGAGGTTAGCCAAAAACAGGAAGGTTCGGCTTATACGCTTGGTAGCCAAGATGGCACTATCGGTGGAATGGTCAAACTAGCACCGCAAGCCATCGCAACTGCACTATTCCGACCTTTTTTATGGGAAGCTCGCAATCCTGTTATGTTACTGTCAGCGTTGGAAGCTGGTTTTTTCCTACTGTTTACGTTACGTATTTTTCGACGAACGGGAGTTTGGTCAACGCTCTCACTTATCAGCCAGACACCCGTTTTATTAATGTGCTTCGTTTTCTCACTTATTTTTGCCGCATCAGTTGCTATTACAAGCTCGAATTTTGGAACCTTAGTACGTTACAAAATTCCCCTTATCCCATTCTATTTAGGAGGGTTATATATTCTTCAAAGCATTGCGGCAGAGAAAAGCCGTGTACGGCGGCCTAATCTAGTCCAACGGCAATTGGTCTAATTAAGTAGCATTATGCGATAGTTTAGGTTTTAGATAACTTTAGTCGAATTTATTGACCATTGCATGTAAAAAACTCTGCATGTGTATGATGTCCTGGGCTCAACGCAACTTAGCTTTTGCAATTCCGAGGCCCTATAGCTGTTTCGCAAACCGCTTATCCAATTTCAAGTGGGCTGCACATGGTAACCACAATGGTTAAACCAGTGCTGGGCGTCTTGACTGCTAATCCAGTCAATAGCCGCCTGCAGGGCTACTTCCAGTGCCGCTCGGCTCTGGGCCTGGGCAGTGCGCACCGCCGTTTTGAGCTTGCTCTACGCCTGCTCAATGGGCGAGAAGTCCGGGGAATAAGGCGGCAGAAATAAGAATTGTACCCCACGCTCGGCCAGCCACTCACGCAGGCCGCCAATCGTATGCACCGCTAGGTTTTCTAGCCCCAGCACGTCCCCCGAGCGGAGCGTTGGGGCTAGAAAACGGTTCACATACAGCGCGAAGCGCTCGTAATTGAGCGCCCCTTCGAAGAGTTGCATCGCCCCCAGGCCCTGGGCCGAAAGCGTGCTGAGCGTGAGCGAAGGCCCGCGTTGGAGTGGCACGGCTTGCCCCACGCGCTGCCCGCCGGGGGCGCGAGCGTAGCGGCGGCAGGCATCCAGGCACAGCCCTGTTTCATCGAGAAAATGAAACCGGCGGGTATCGTAGTGCTGGGCTAGGGTTTCGACCTAGTCCTGACTCAGTGCCACCACGCGGGGCGTGTCGCGCTCATGCGCGTGCAGGCTTTTTTTTGCGCCGCAACTTATGCTCTTGCAGCACCTGCCAGAGGCAGGTTTGCCCCACGGGTCGCCCGCCCTGCGTCTGCCAGGCCTAACTCGACCAGGGTGGCATCTGGGTGCTGGCCGACATAGGCCACGAGCCAGGCCTGCGACGCGGCATCGAGGTAGCGGGCACGGCCCCCCGCTGGCCGGTTTAGCCGCCAGCGAGCCGGTCTGGCGCTCATGGCGCAGCAGCTTTTTAAGAAACGACACGCTCACCCCAAACAGGGCAGCAACGGCGGCTTGCAGGACGCCCGGCTGGCGGTAGGCCGCCACCACGCGTGTGCGTAAATCAAGCGAATAAGCAGGCACAGGTCTTGCTCACATAAACGCTTAGATAAGGGACAAGTAGTTCACGAAACCGCTATCTGCAAGACTCCTAATTAAAGTCCAGCAACTTTTTCTATTATATATAAAAAACTTATTCAGCAGGTCTAATTTGCTAATTATTCTGTTTGATTCGTGCAAAACAACCCTAAAAAATTGCTTTTATTAGCATGTACCGAATAGTGCTGCTCAACTGTGGCTCGTGCAGCGTAACCGAGTTGCGCTCGCAGTTCAGGATTTGCTAATAGCTGGCGCAGACGCTGCTCCCACTCGGCTGGAGTAGCACACACGTAACCGTTTTGACCATCTTGCACTACCTCTGTATTCATCCCTACCGGTGACACTAGGGCTGGAATACCCAAAGCCATGTATTGCAATGCTTTAAAAGAGCACTTCCCTTTTGCCCACAAGTCATCCTCCAGTGGCATAAGCCCCACATGAAAACCTAGCAAATCTTCTATTTCAGTATTCTTGCGCCAGGGCATAAAGACGAGCGAGTTCAAGGGTATTGTAGGAGACTGGTTAGAGATAACCCTAAACTCAAAATCCAGGCCTTCTTCTTCCAACTTCTTCAGCACGGGTATTACCTGGTCTAGGTATTTAAGGGTGGAGTGGGTTCCCGTCCAGCCAATAACCAGGCGACCGGGTGCGCCTTGATTGCGCACCTTATTGTGCAGATACTCGGTATCAATAGTAGTTGGGTTTACTATGGAATGTGGGTTGAACTGCCGGGCATACGCAGCCAGGTATGCATTGCCACAGCTGTTTTTAGAGGCCCACCGACAAATACTGGCTACTTTCTGGTGCCATTTCATACCGGCTGCCAGCTTGTTAGCTTCTGAGGTATTGGCTAACCAAATAGCATCGTCAAAGTCGTAGATTAGCCTTTTACCCAACAACTTGGCAATCACCCATTCTAGTATCGGGGGGCCAAGGGGAGCGGCTTCCCGGTGGATAAATACAAAATCGTAGGCTGGCACTGTGAATAGCAGCCTTAGTCGCCGGCCAAATCCCCCTAGAATACCCAGCGTTTTGGCTACCATTTGCCCCGGCTTGTAGAGAATATTCCACGTGGCTTCCGATAGAAATGGGGCTAGCCGATACTGGTGCCCCTGGGCCGTCAGCGCATCGAGGTACTGCTCAAAGCGAAACCGCTGCGACGGGGCCCGGCCCGGCGGATACGGAACAAGAAATAAAATGCGCACAATCAATGACTCAAATAAGTAACACGTTATCACCCCGTGGGAAGTAGCGCTTTGTACGCCGCCCGGGCCCGGTCGAGGCTGCGGTAGTGAATGGCCAGTGCTCGAATATGGTTGCGGTAGTCAGCTTGTTGCATAATAGCTGAAAGCTGCTTCAGTGCCACCTGTATGCTACCCGGCTGAGCTAGGTCAAATACTGCCCCCCCGTTCTCGGCTTCAATAATAGCCGAGTCATCGCCCACGCCGGGCGTTACCAATACGGGCAAGCCACTGGCCCAATACTCTCCAATTTTGATAGCTGAGCAAAATAGGCGGCAAGGGGCGGGCTTTATAGTCGCGAAAGCTACGTCGGCCGCCGTTAGGTAGTCGGGCACTTCGGCATGCGGAGCCTTTGTAACGATAGCTTCGGCCTCTAGGCCTACCGCAGCTAGCTTAGTACGCACTTCCTCAATTGGGTCGGGCGTGAGAATGACAAGGCGAAAAGCCGGTCCGAAGTAATCAGCAGCGGTGCGAAACACCTCGAATGCTTCCGCATCATAGTAGATACCGCCAAATTTGCCCACGTAAATACCCACTACCGCCCCGGCAGCCAAGCCTAGCCGTTGCCGCACACGTTGTCGGGCTTCCAAATTGAATCCAAACGCACTGGTATCAACTGAGCACGGCACGGTAGCAATACGGCCAGCAGATACGCCCTCTTTTATGAGTTGCTGGCGATAATTCTCGGCTACGGGCATCAGCCCACTAGCCAATTGTTTCTGCCGCTTTTCCCAATGCCGCTGAAACAGGTAACGCGGGTCGTAACGCCGCCATACTCCCGACTCCAGCATGTAGTCAGCGTGCGGCTCAAACGACTCGACGTAAAACGGCAGTTTGGTTTTCTGCCAGACCAAGTAAGCTAGTGCACCCGCTGGAGCACCCCGCGCTAGAATAAAATCAGGTTTAAATGCTGCCACCTGCTTCACTAGCTCTTTTGGGAAACGCGTAAAATCCTCTATCTTGTTGAGGATAACGTTGCGGCCAGGCTGCGAGCGCAACGGCTCGAAGGATATTTTGCTTACCGCATACCCTGGTTCAAATTGTAGTTTAGCCTGCGCCTGGGAGCCCCGCTCTACTGTAACGAGCCGAATTGCGGCTACATCGGCCCGGTCTTGCAACAGCCGCAGGTGCGGAAATATCGTGCTGGTGGTTAGTCCGTCGAGCAGGCCCCAGTAGCCTAGATAAAGAATGCGCATAAGTAACTCCGGTAGGTGGCCCGGCCGCTAGCCTTTCAATAGCCCCACCAGCTGGGGCCCAAGTGCGATGCGTGCTAGCAGGAGCACAACAGTTTTGGGGCTCAACCCGGTTGCGGCCTGCCAGGCAAAGCGAAAGGCCTGCACCCGGTGGCCATCAGCATAGGCATGAATAGTACAAAGATAGTAAACCCGCCCAAGCAGCCGACGGCGCTGGTCCGCCGTGAGGCTCAAGTGCTGTTGCATCCAAATGGCAGCGAGCGCCAGTCGCCGAATCAGTCCTTGGTTGTCGGCCCGCATTGAGCGCTGGTCATGGTCATTCATAGTAAGGGTCACAGCATCTATCAAGTGTACCTCTGCCCCATGCTGGGTGTTTTCCAGCATGAACATCCAATCTTCCACAGCCGCATAGCGGCGGTCTTCCTCAAATCCCTTTAAGGTAGGGTTAGCTCGGCGTACGCATACATTACAAGCTAGCGCATTACCTTGGATAAAGCTCTCAAACCCCAATCGGCCCGCTGGCAAGGAGCCTAGGTCAGAAGGCCGTCGCTGACCGTCGCGGTCAAAGTCATACTTGGTAGCAATGAAATCAGGCGGTACGGTCGCTGCCGTAATGGCATCGTGTAGCGTACTCAAGTGGTTAGGATGCAGAAGGTCATCTGAATCCAGAAATAGTACATACTCTCCTTTCGCATGGGCCAAGCCGTAATTACGAGCGGCGCCACGTTCAGCATTTTCTTTAGGCAGGTAGTGTAAGCGTGGGTCGGTAAAGGACTGCACAACTGCTGCTGTATTGTCCTGGCTGCCATCATCTACAATCAGCACTTCCAATCTAGTAAATTCTTGTTCTAATACAGAACGGAGTGTAGAACCAACAAAACCAGCACGATTGTATGTGGGGATAACAATAGTAAAAAATGGATTCTGACTCATACTTGGTAAACAGATAGACAAGACTATTAGTCCCATCACAACAAAGGACCGGCACAGAACCGGTCCTTTGTTGTGATGAAGTTATTTCATCAATAATTATACTAAGCTTACCAATACTACTCGTGGTAGTTATATACTTTATGGCCACCTTTCAACAGGTATTCGTCGCGACGGAATAGCTCTACGTCGGCTGTCATCATATCTTTCACTAGCGATGCTAGGTCGTGTTTCGGCACCCAGCCAAGCTTAGTTTTGGCTTTTGTAGGGTCGCCAATCAACAATTCTACTTCCGTAGGCCGGAAGTAGCGCGGGTCAATTTCGAGTATTACGTCGCCGGCCTGCACTTTCGCATCCGGGTTGTTTACGCTTACTACATGACCTTTTTCTTCCACCCCTTCACCCGTGAAGGCAACTTCAATGCCTACTTCGGCAAAAGACATCTTCACAAAGTCGCGTACAGTCGTCGTTACGCCGGTAGCAATGACGAAGTCCTCCGGCTCATCTTGCTGCAGAATACGCCACATAGCTTCTACATAGTCCTGCGCGTGGCCCCAGTCACGCTTGGAGTCGATATTGCCGAGGAAGATTTTACTTTGCAGACCTAGCGAAATACGGGCTACACCCCGCGTGATTTTACGCGTTACAAAAGTTTCGCCGCGTAGCGGACTCTCGTGGTTAAAGAGAATGCCGTTGCAGGCAAACATGCCATAAGCCTCCCGGTAATTCACCGTAATCCAGTAAGCATACATTTTGGCTACTGCATAGGGCGAGCGCGGGTAAAATGGAGTGGTCTCGCTTTGCGGCACCTGCTGCACCAAGCCATACAATTCTGAGGTGGAAGCCTGGTAAATACGGGTTTTCTTTTCCAAGCCCAAAATGCGAATGGCTTCGAGCAGGCGCAGCGTACCAATACCATCAGCATTGGCTGTGTACTCGGGCGTGTCGAACGATACCTTCACGTGTGACATAGCTCCGAGGTTATAAATCTCGTCGGGCTGAATTTCCTGCACAATGCGAATCAGGTTCGTCGAATCGTTCAAGTCTCCGTAGTGCAGCGTTAAACGAACGTTGCTCTCGTGGGGGTCTTGGTAGAGGTGGTCAATCCGGTCGGTGTTGAATAGCGACGAGCGGCGTTTTAAACCGTGAACTTCGTAGCCTTTGCTAAGCAGTAATTCGGCCAGATAGGCACCGTCTTGGCCCGTAATACCGGTAATGAGAGCAATCTTCATAAAAGAATGAGGTTTGTAAAAAGCAGCTATTTTGCTTGTAAAGATTATTTTTAAAATGATGCCTAACTAAGGCCTACCCAACTGCAAAAGTATTAAGGAATCAGCCAGGAATTTTGTATTCATCAACCTCAGCTATGCCGACGTCAGCCAATAGCACTTCTGCCACGCGCCGGGCATTTGCTTGCGAGCCAAATTTTTGCCGCTCTACGCCTTCTACGAACTGCTGTATGGCCGCGATATACGCGTGGTATTCGGCGTAAGGCATCCGCAACAAAAACTCAGCTAGCTCGGCATCAGTTGCAAATGCCTGCCGGTCAATAAAACACCCTTCTGGCACAAAGCGCCGAATATTCGGTTCGCCTAAATAAACTGGTACGCAGCCGGCGAAGAGACAATCGAATAATTTCTCCGAGATATAGCCTGGCGTACTGGTATTCTCGTAGCAAATAACAAATCGGTAGGAGCGAATGACGGCAAGTTTTTCTAGGGGCGGTACAGGCCCACGGTTCAGGCTTTTTATCGCCCGCTGACGCGGCACTGCTACGAGGTCGGCCAGCCAATCGGCGATTGACCTTGGTAGTACCCGCTGCAATATCCCTAACCCCCGAAAACTGCGGTATGCTGCCGGGTCTACCCCCCGGCTATAAAAAGCAAACTGTTGCGGTAGGTGTTTGCCAAACCAGCGTAGCGTACGGTAGCGGGTATAAAGTAGGGAGTTCGATTCAGGCTTAGGTGGGGTAAACTGAAACATGCCCGCCATCAGCACTAGTAGTTTTCGCTTACTAAACTCTTCCTCCGTTACATCCTGAAATGCCGGGTAGCTATCGAGGTCAATCGCGAAGTAATGGTGAATGTATTTTTCACCATCAGCCAAATTATAATCGAACGTGAAAACGCGGTCAAAGACGGCGTGATTCTCTTTCATCCATACTTTTGGATAGTATGTAATAGGCTCGTTGAGTAGTAGATATAACCGCTGCCCTGGCTGCCGATGATAGGTTTGGAAGAAGTCTACTACATCGAGCCCGATAACTAGCTCAGACTGCTCAGGCGGATGTATATCCTGAGTAGCCAAATCGATACCTCTTTCGGCTAGTTGTCGGCGAAGTTCCGCGAACATATACCCATAATTCTTGACCCCTTTGATGGGCAAATCGGAAAAAATGCGGTTCTGCAGAAAATCCAACTCATCCAAAACAACCAACGTAGCTTTCATATCAGACAAAATATATGCTTAAGCAATAATTTATTGCGCACATTACCCAGCACGTGAGAGATGCACTTTTTAATTTACCAACTTATACCGAAATTTTAGGTAATATTTTTCCAGTGCGCTACTGTATACTAGTTTATCCATAGCTGCCATCAATGCCGGGTGGCGGTCATATTGATGCACGATAGTAGGGCGGGTTCCTTTGCCATCTAGCACGAAACCTTCTGCATCGAGCACAAAATTAGGCTCAGCTCCCACAGTCAGTACGGGCGAATCTTCGTTGTAAAGTCGAATCACCGGTTCCAGCTTACCTTGTTGCAATAGTCTGTTGTGCACCGCTTGGTCAGCGCAATCATAAGCGTCCCGCAAGGTCATAATTTCTCGCAATAGCGCTTCCAGGTAAGTCTTCACCCTGTGGGTTGGCCCTAGTGTAGTGCCCGCGCAACTAATAATGTGAGGAGCCATTTCCAGCATAACCTCTTCTCCATACCCATTCTTAATCCAAGCACTGTTATACTGACAATCAGCAGTCTTTCGAGTCCGGCTTTCCATCGCTACATACAAGGCGTTCTCCATGTTGAAGTCAAATGGGTCGCGCTGAAACACTACATCGCGCACATCGGTAAGCAGTACTTTTTCAAACTCTCCTTCATGCTTTAATAAATAATCCAAGTACAAGAAGTGCCGAAAATTATAAATATGAATAGGGTCAGGTAGCAATTTAAAATTATCAGGGTGCGGCTTAGCTATATACGGGAAAATCGTATTATAACGAATTACTTCCACCCCTATACTCTCCAGCTTTTTAATGGAGCTTTCACCGGTATTAGGACCGGCATATAAAACAGCTTTTCCCTTAAATGGCGTTTTAAATAACGATAGGAAAAAACGTGACAAATGAAAGAAATTATAATTGTCACTTATCGTTAGAATGAGATTGTTTTGCATACAGAAATTGATTTACAAATTTGCTAATGTCTCGGTCAAAAAAGCTATATCAACCACCACATCCTCACTATTAGGCACTGCTAATGAGCCCGAGCCTACTACCGCTGTGCAAGGAACTGCATAGTACGCTAGTTCTAAATTAGAAGCTAGCTGGAAATAGCACAAGTTGCAAATAGTGTTGTTCATCAACTCAATGATGGTTGCACCACTGTCCAGAAACAGCATATTGGTTAGGTTAGCACCATGCAGGCCGATAAGTAATTCCACACCTTGCATGGATGCCACCTGCTGTTCAAAGCTCATGCCCTCAAAATAGATAATCTTGATGCCATACTGGTCAAATAAATCCGCTAGCTCTGCCTCGTTGGCTAGCCGCCTAGCTTGCTGCTTGCTACGCGAAACGTACAGCCGCTTACCAGCGGTGTTGACGGTCGTGCCAAAATGACCCAGGGCCTGCTTCACCTCACTTCTCACCCGGCGTATTAGTTCTGGGTCCTGCTTGCCTGGCGGAGCCACGTGCGAGGGCATAATCAGTTTTTGCACCTGTACAAATTTTTCAGTCGGCACTGGTTGCAATAGCGGGAAGCCCAGCGCTTCGGTAGTGACCTGGATGTAGTTGCGGACTGGCGTGGGCGACAGCAGCAGGCAACTGGGGTATTTTTCACGCAACAGTAGAAGCCGGGGCAAGGAGTCTACCAGCCAATGATAATAGTTACCGGCGGCCCAATGGTCATAGATGAGCCCGACTGGCTGGGATATAGTCGTTTTTTTGGCCATCCACTGCCGAAGCAAAAAAGTACCCGAAAACTCTTCCTCAAAAATAGGGTAAGCGATGCTGGGCACAAATAGCTGGAGGCCACGCAGTACTACCCCATGCCAGGATACGCACACCTGGTCGAACTCATACAAAAGATGGGCCGGCAAGCTGGCTTCTTCCTCAAACCACACTTGAATGGCGGGAGGCAGCACACGAATGTTTCGGGGAGGTGGCCGCTTTCCCAACTCTCTAGCTGGGTGTAGTAATTGGCTTACTACCGGAAAAGGACTTACCAACGTTTGCGTTTTATTAACAAAGCGAACCAGATTGCTAATAAGAGTTTTAACTTTTCCCAACATATTAATGGTCAATTCTTACTTGACTTACAGCCCTCCTTACCAGAACTGCCTACCAGCTGCTCACGGCTACTTAATACGTTTTGCCAGGCCGCCCAGGCGGCAGTAGCGCCCGGCTGCATTAGGAGCTGCTACCAGATAAGCCAGTGAGAAAAATCGAGACATAAGCACCTCTCTTCCCCGATGCGCATTCCCATATACATACCTGGGTTGGAGCTGTATGCACCGATAAACTTGGTGGAATTGGCACAAATATCCATGCTGGCAAAAAGCTTTAGATGCTGATGATACTTGAATTCTCGGCTTTCTTTCAAAAACTCGTAGTGAAAATAGCCACGCTCCGTAGGGCTGCATAGCGTATAAAAATGCCAGTCTTGGTACTGCGCCCGCAACTGCTCCATTATGCGATAATCATCAGTCAGGATAAAGGCATGCTTCGTGGTACCCAATTGCTCGGCGGGTACCATGTACTCGCTAAAGTCAAATGTTTTGGTTTCGGTAAATTTATCACCTGCACGAATATGAATGCTAATATATTCTGAATTCGCAAGGCCCGCAGATTTTATTAGGTTGGCTATCAATGGTGCGCTCTGGGCGTTGTATTGCCAGAAGGCAGCTATTAGCTGCTGAGTCACGTCAAGCACGGACGCATTGTGAAATCCTAATTCCGGAATATCAAAACGGGTATCGGCGAAAGACCGGTCGCGGTGCAGTTCCCATAGGTCCTGAGTCAGGTATGTCACCCCAAATAGTGCCTTATAGGCTGCTACTATAAGCTCGTACTTTATCAGCTTTTTCAGCGCAGGCTCCCGGCTACCGCTCAGCACGGTAGGACGAGTACTGTAGTCCTTATTGAAGCGATGATGGTTTACGGCTACAAAAGGCAGAAAAAAATCATTCCAGGCATCGCGCCAGGCAAATTGCGTGAAGTCGGAATATAACTCAAATTTAATATTGTGCTTCAGGCAATATACCATTGCCAATATCATATTATTATATTCCGAAAAAAAGCCGGCTTCTACGCCTAGTCGAAAGACCAACTTTTTCTTAAAGGAATTATTGAGTTCGGTGTACTTAGCAAGCCACTCATCATTTTTCATTGGAAGCAAAGCAGAAGAGTTTTTAAGTAGTCAGCTAATAACCGCCTAGCCTGTGTAGCCTGCGCCGAAGAAATGCTCGCCGGCCTAGCACATGCTGGATATGACAGGCGCACTAATACCAACTAATAGCCTATCTCTGCAAAGATACGCCGGATAAACCAAGCAAGGTTTCTGACTGTCTTAGCGGGCTCTCATAAGTAATTACCCCGTCAGCAGGCTTAATTTTGTGGGATGCGTAGCCTGCTAGCTATGTTATCGATGCAATTGGTGAGCCAAAATTATCATCAATATATTATATATTTTTTATTTATGGAAATCGTCACAGTTATTATTCCAACGCATAACTATGGAAGATATATAGCCGAAACGTTGGACAGCCTGCTTGCGCAAACTTATCCGCACTGGGAATGCCTCATTGTAGATGATGGCTCGGTGGATGACACTAGGGAAGTGGTAAACGCTTATGTGGCAAAGGACCAGCGCTTCCGCTACTTCTATCAAAATTGCCAAGGCGTATCGGCTGCCCGTAACTACGGGCTCAAGCAGGCCACTGGCACCTACATTCAATTTCTGGATGCCGACGACCTTTTACCTATCTGTAAGCTAACGCGCCACACCGACTATCTCCGGCAACACCCAGAGGTTGACATTGTGTATAGCAGTGTGCGGTATTTTGCTAATAACGACCAGAGCAAGCTAAGTTTTTCGTTTGATATGGCTAATATCGAATGGATGCCGCAGGTTGATGCCACACCTTATTCAGCCCTCTCGCACCTGATGCACCGCAACATCATGCCTATTCACGCTCCCCTATCACGAGCGGCGCTGCTGAGCAGGGTGGGGTCGTTCAGTAGCACTATGAAACACTGCGAAGACTGGGATTACTGGTTTCGCTGTGCAGCCATTGGCGGGCAAATTCGCTACCTGGATGCGCCCAACGCCATCGCGCTCATTCGTCTCCATCAAGTCAGCGCGAGCCAAAACGGCGCAGCTATGCTGGTCGGGGGCGGGCTGATGATGGAACAATTTGTTAACTACCTTAAGCAACACCCCACCCACATCCGGCGCTCGCAGCAAACAGCCCTCAAACGCATGCGGGCTATAGACTTGCTTCGGCAGCGTAAGCTTGGTAGCGGCCTGTTGCTGGGCCTGAGCACTGCTGGCCAACCCACCGAAGGCGACGCCAGCCTGCGCGATGTATTGTTTTGGTTTAAGAAAATGCTATTCGCTTCCGGTCCCGTCCAACCCTAAGTTAAGATATGAAGCAGGATGAGGATTTTGTTGTGTAACCATTAACTTAAGAGTCGCCTTATCCATGGTTGAAATATTTTCTCCAATAGATAAGCTGCACCAGTGCAGATAATCAAGTAAGCTATCAACCGAATTCCAAATGTCAAGGGATTCCCAGAGAACAGCACTACATAAGAAAAAATAACTATAATAGGGAAATGTATAATATATAATCCATAAGATATAGTCCCCGTATTCGATAGCCGCTTGATAAGCAGGGCACAGATATCCTGTAATTTATTTTGAAACAAAAAGACCAAGACAGCCGCTACGTAGAATAGTGTTGGTATCAGTAAATCAACCGTATACCGTTCACCTGAATTACGCAAAAAGTGATAAAAGGTGAGTGCTGGTGAAAAAATTATCAGTCTTAAGATATGCTTTTTGAAGCTAATTCGATGACTAGCAAAAACGAGAACTGTAACGATGCAAAATGGTAGATAAGATAAATCTAAGAACTTTATTTGCTCATCTGGAAAAGACAACTTATACGGAGCAATACTAATTATCGCTTTCGAAATAATTGTGGTTAAAACGTTTAACTTTTCCAGAGATACTAATAGCAAGAGCATGCTTACCATCACTGGAAAAGAAGTACTATCCGGGGACTGGCAATATCTAGCCAAGATGAGTCCTACCAACCAAAATGTGAATCCTAAAAAATAATCCGAAACCAAGTAAAACCCTGAGAAATACGCAGTTACGCCAATTATAAGAACAATTACGCTAGTAGCAATAATATTTAAACGCAGAAAAGATATCGGTATAAATAAAAGATAAAAAATCACTTCGTAATTAAGTGACCAAGCAGGGTTATTTTCAAATATAACCGGTGCCAACATATTTTGTGTTAAAGTTAGATTACTAATAATTGTCAATGAATTGTAAGAATGGATAGCTATTAAAAGCGCAAAGATTATACATAGTATGTATATGGGGTATATTCTAACAAATCTCTTTTTTAAGTAGCCTGAAATATCATTTATTTTCAACGGCTCACTGTGCGCGCGTCCAATCACGTAGCCCGATAGAACAAAGAATATCAGTACGCTTAAATGCCCTGGCGCAACGAAAGAAAACACTCCACTCGGCTTATAATGCGGGTCTAAAAGGTAGGGATATAAAACTAAATGATGCCACACCACTACGATGGAAGCTACCCCACGCAATGCCTCCAAGTTTAGATTAAACTTGCGCGGCTGTGGGTTTGTAGCAGGCAATGGCATTGCAGTTTCTTTTCCCATATACGCATTTTACTACAATTTTGACATAAGCAGGCATTTACCTGAAATCACCACACAAACAATTTCTATTCTTAGCACCTATTTCATAGCTTATTTCATCACTTTGCTCTATCTCCGATAGGTGAAGTACCTAGAAACTTGATACTTACAAATGATTAAAAGTAAAGTAAGCTCCTCGCAGGGCTAAGTGGCGGGCGCCAGTCTTATGCATGAGGGCAAATAAGGGCTGCCAGGCAGCTTTGCCACTAACCTGAAGAAAGCGGTAGAGGGCCGCAAAAAATGCTTCCAGAGGTAGCGCGCTTAAGTAACCCATGCTGTGTAGAATGGCTTGCTTCAGCGCGAAAGACAATACTTTGTGGTGGGAGGGATAGGTGGCTAGCAGGTCAGCTTTGGCTTCTACTACTTGCCGCAGATTTTGCCGGTCGGTACCCGACACGGAGTTGCTATGCACCCGGTACGCAGCCAGAACTTGGCTCGTACCAAGCAATTGATAGTCTTGAAGTAACAACTTGAGCCACAGGTGGTAATCCTCCGCGTTTTGAATCAGCTGGTTTTCCGTAAAGCCACCCACCGCTTCTAGTACCTGCCGTTTGCATAACACCGTGAGGATGGGGATGCGATTATGAGCTAAAAAAAGCTCGAGGCCCGCTGGCCCAGCATAGGCTTGGGCTGGCACATGCATTCTCTCGCTGTTCGCGGTCAGCTCGTGCTGATGCTCGAATACGTAGGTATCCGAAAAAATTAAATCAGCTCCGCTTTCTTCGAGGAAGGGCACCTGCACGGCTAACTTATGCGGAAGCCACAGGTCGTCGGCGTCCAGAAAAGCAATGTAGCGGCCCGTAGCGTGCTTCAAGCCATTATTACGGGCGCGGCCCTGGCGGGCATTTGACTGGTAAATGTAGCGGATGCGCTCATCATGGGCAGCATAGCGCTGCACAATGTTACGCGTGTCGTCGGTTGAGCCATCGTCAACGATTACTAGCTCCCAGTGTGGATACGTCTGGGATTGGACGCTCTCTATTGTCGCGGCTAAATGTGCAGCGGCATTATAGGCCGGCATAATGACTGATACCAGCGCGCTTTCTATCAGGTCTACAGCCGCATCCATGTACGAGGAATTAGGTCAGAGTTGGGGCCTTCCTGCTGCATCCATTGGCGGGGGGCTATTACTAGCTTATGGGGGTTGGCATTGAGCCAGGCCCCCCACCAGCTAAAGGAACTATTGGCGATGATATGGTGCTGGCACAAGCTCATTAAGCGCATGTCTTCGAAGCTGTCTTTGCCTTGGTTGTGGGCTACGTAAACTGTGGGGGCCGCAAAGTGCATATTGGCCCGCACCCAATCGGGGTCATCCGAAAATACGTATAATACCGGCTCGGCTACTTGGGCCACCATATGGCGAACGGCCTGTTCGTAGTAAGCCGGCGAACAAGTACCGTGCACTTGATTGTACAGGGAATTGGAAACGTAGTCGCCCCGCCGCACATGAACCGACACGGCATTCTGCGCTTGTATCTGCTGGGCTAGCAGTAGGTTTTGACCCGTGGGGTCGCTGCGAAACGTAAAATCCCGCCGAATGAGCGCTTCGCAGCGGTGGAAATACCGCTCAGTTTGCCAGTAGCCGTCGAAATAAGTGTTGGGACCAGTTTGCCATACTTGGGGGTCATACTGGAAATAGTGCGACTCGTGGTACGTGGATGCCCGCCGTAACCGCCGCAGCACCCGGTATTGCAGGCGCTCGGGCAGCGTTACCGGCTGATACTTAAATAGGGCGATTTCCTGCGCAGAAGCAATCGGCACGGCGCCCACAAAAACACCTAACTCAAAATCGCGGTAAGTGACGTGCTCGCGTGGCGTACGGTCAAGCAAATCGGTTGTATCGAACGCAACCGGCAGCTTGCGTCGGTGGTGCAAGCTTCGACCAAAGGCGTACTGAAACATTTGGTTGCCTAGGCCACCAACTAAATTTACGATAAGCATAAGTAGGTCAAGCGATTAAAAGCCAGCCGAGCCCCACGGGCGGCTGGCGTGGCTAAGTTCCCCACAGGCTGATAGCAGCTCAGGCGCTTAGGGTCGCTTTCAACTGTTGTGGGTTTAAATAGAACGCTTCGTCCACGGCTTTTTCACCAACTAAGCAGTCATAATCAAACCCCAGCTCATGACAAAGCCAGTAATAATGCGGGGGAATAACGTTTTCGGGAAATAGCTCGACCAGGCGCAACGGCGCGGAAGCTCTAAAAATAAGGTTGACCAAGCCAGCCCCGTGAATGCCCACCACGAAACTGGCTTGCCGGTACAGCGCCACTTGCTCGTCAAAGCTTAGCAAATCGTTATCAATCACTTCAAAGCCCTCGGCCAGCATTAGCGCCTCTACTTCCTGAATATTGGCAAGGCGGCGGCCGCGGTTGCTGCCCCGCTTCACAAATATTTTTCGGCCAGTGGTGGCGGCATCCGGTGCTAATGGGGCAACATCCAGCAGGTCCAGAATATTCAGAAAATTAGCCTTGGTATTGGGTAGGTTTTTGGCGACAATTACCGTGTTGGCCTGCACCATTACGTCGGGATGCTGCTCTATCCAGGTGCGGTTGCGCAGCTTGCTGCTACGGCTGATAGCAGCCTTAATGTAGGGGATGGCCAAGGAACCAGCCGGCACCAGCACCGGGATGTCGGTAGCAAACCCTGCCTGATTTAGATAAGCCAGTTGGCCGAGCACATCATTTAAAAAATGCCAGTAATTTTTGAAGTAATACTGAATAGAAATAATTTTATCAACTTTTACTTCTTTGTTAGGCTTCAGCTTGATAGCCACGAAGGAGGGCTTTTCCTGAAGCTCGCTATAAGGGAAAGAGTATAAAGAATACTCTTTTTTATGTTTATCAAAAATCCAACCGGCCACTGGCTCAATGTAGGCCGGACCAGCTATCGTATAAATGTATTCGCTCTGCTCAACGCTGTTATATATTTCCATCGAGGCTGCCGCCTTAGCTGGCAGGTTATCGGTAGGAGTATGTAGAAAAGGCCGGCTATGTCTAAAAAACGTAAATTCTTCTTTCGTAGGGTTTCTAAAATATCGCTTTGAGATACTAGTTTCTATTCCTTTAGAAAGATAAATTATTTTATTTTTTATTTTTCCGAGTAAAGCCATTTTGTTCGACAGACTTAGCGAAAGAGCAACAATTTGAATCTTATTTCCTACTCTTAATTACCCTAGCAGGAACTCCCGCAGCAATGGCGAAAGGTGGAATGTCTTTTGTTACGCAACTATTAGCAGCAATTACAGCTCCCTCTCCTATAGTTACACCGTCAGTAATGGTAACATTTGCACCAATCCAAACATCGTTTTCAATAACAATGGGACCCTTAGTAAAATCACCAGCAAATCGCATTGGTTTTTCTAACTGCTTGTAATCATGGTTTCCAGATGAAAGCATACAGTGTGGAGCTATCATTACATTATCACCAATAATAACTTCACCAGCATAGATTACAACAAACGGATTTAGTTGACAATACTTTCCTATTGTCACTTTCCCAAAAGATTGTATTATTACGTAATCTTTTAGCTCAGTATAATCATCAATGAAAATATTAGATGGATTAATTAACTTCACACTATCGTAGATTTTGGCAAGTTCAGAAATAGTTGCACTCACATTAGGAGTAGCAGCTATTAAGAATCTATTTCTTAATTTGCCAAGTACTTTCCGCATCAATGAGGCCATGATTTTTGTACTTATATTCCTTATCACCTACCTCGAGAATATCAATCTGAGTAGCTGCAGAATTATAATAGATATTTTGAGTAAAAGAGTCGATACCTATCGACACGATATAAGCACCTGCTCGTAGATTATGCTCTATTTTAACTGAAACCTCAAACTCACCATCCAAATCTACAGCTTGGTACCCATCTAGAGACCTCGCAGTAAAAAGAGAAACGTGTTCGAAATTTGCTAGGTTAAGATTAAAATTTATGCCTTTAAGTGGTTTTAACGCTTTACCTTTTATAGTAATTATCATTGGTTGGTCAAATCTGGCACATCCTGGTTGACCAAAGTAATTAGTTAATGACAACTCGTATAATTCTAGTTCGGAGGTATTAGTCTTTTTAAGGGTATCGTTATTATCCATCGAAGCAGACAAAACGGTATAATAGGCCGCAATAGAGTCTTCAACTGATGATTGCATTAACAATTGCCCGTTAGCCATAACTAAGCCTCGCGTGCAAAGGCTTTTCACTGCTGCCATATTATGGCTTACAAATAATACCGTTCGTCCATCATTGACGCTCACATCTTTCATGCGGCCGAGGCATTTCTTTTGGAACTCGGCATCCCCTACCGCTAGCACTTCGTCCACAATCAACACTTCCGGCTCCAGGAAAGCGGCTACGGCGAAAGCCAATCGTACGTACATGCCACTACTATAGCGCTTCACTGGCGTGTCGATATAGCGCTCCACGCCCGAGAAATCGACAATCTCGTCGAACTTACTGCGAATCTCGGCTTTGGTCATGCCCAGGATGGCCCCGTTGAGAAACACGTTTTCACGACCGGTCAGTTCAGGGTGAAAGCCCGTGCCCACTTCCAGCAGCGAGGCGATGCGGCCCCGCACCTTGATGCGCCCAGTAGTAGGGGCCGTTACTTTTGAGAGTACCTTGAGCAGGGTAGACTTGCCGGCTCCGTTGCGGCCGATGATGCCCAGCACCTCACCCTGCTTCACCTCAAAGCTGAGGTCTTTCAGCGACCATACGTAGTCGCTGCTACCCTTGGCGGTGCGGTCGTTGGCTTCGCCAAGCTTAGCAAACGGGTCTTCCTTACCGCGCAGCCGGGCCCACCAGCGGTTCAGGTCGTGGCTGATGGTGCCCGTCCCAATCTCACCGAGGCGGTACAGCTTGCTTAACTCTTCTACTCGGATTGCAACGTCGCTCATCTCAACTCTTATCTTATACCTTACCTGATTTTCAGTCTGTCTCCGGGCGCTCACGGCCCGGCATCTTCTTGTGCCTGGGGGCCGCCTATACGGTATCGGTAAAGCTTTTCTCTACTTTATTAAAAATAATGGTACCCAGCGCCAGGATAATAACCGTAGCCAGGGCACTATACCCCAGGTAGCCCCAGCTAAACGTGCCCGTGCCCAAGAAGCCGTAGCGAAAGGTTTCGACCACCGACGTCATCGGGTTGGCTAGCAAAATCATGCGCATTTTGGGCGAGGTTACGCTCGATAGCGGGTAGATGATGGGGGCCGCGTACATCAGTAGTTGAATGCCAAAGGTGAGTAGCATGGCTAAGTCACGGTACTTGGTAGTGAGGGCACTAAAAATCATGCCCAGCCCCAGCGACAGCAACCCCATCAGCACCACCAGCACCGGCGTTAGAAGGATTGCCCAGTTGGGATGCACAACGGGGCTCGTACCCCAGTAATAAGCCCAGATAAGCAAAAACAGCACAAACTGAATACCAAAGCGCACCAGGTTGGATAACACGATGGACAGTGGCATCGTGAGGCGCGGAAAGTACACCTTACCAAAAATGGCCGCGTTCGTCGTAAACACCGTCGATACCGAGGTGAGGCTCTGCGAGAAATAATTCCAGACGGTAATACCCGCCATGTAGAACAGGAGCGCAGGCATTCCTTCGGTCGAGATATTAGCTACACTATGGAAAATGATGTAATAGGTGAGCGTAGTAAGCAGCGGCTGAATGAAGAACCAGAGCGGCCCTAGGATGGTCTGCTTATAGTTCGACACAAAATCGCGCCGCACGAATAGCATCACGAGGTCGCGATAGCGCCATACGTTGCGCAGGCCCAAGTCGAGCAGGCGGGTTTGGGGCTCAATAATTTCCGTCCACTGCTCAGCTTCCGGTAAGGTGGCCGAAGCGTAGGTGGTAGTGGCAGATACTGTTTTAGTAGGTTGCACAGGGTGCCGAATGAATAGGAGACAAAGCCCATAGCGGGCTTCTATAATAAAAACAGATGCAGGTCACGGAGCTTCAAGCGAACACTTGCTTCGGGTTGCTACCTGCATAAAGATAAGCTAGCACCTTGAATACCAGTTGCCCTGGCTCACCCATCGGCGGCGGGGCACTACCAGCTTAAGCCGGAAAGGCGTCGGCATACACAGCCTGCACACCTTCTTCGAGGCCAGTGGTGGCTACCCAGCCGTGGCCGGCCAGCTTGCTCACGTCCATAAGCTTGCGGGGCGTACCATCGGGGTAGTCGGCGTTGAAGCGAATGCCGCCCTGGTAGCCTACTGTACGCTGTACCAGTTCGGCCAACTCCCGGATGCTGAGGTCGGTACCGGTGCCTACGTTCACGAGGCCAGCCTCGTTGTAGTTTTCCAGCAGCCAGTAGCAAGCATCGGCCAGGTCATCGACATGCAAAAATTCACGGCGCGGGGTACCGGTGCCCCACACTTCTACCTCAGGGGTACCGGCGAGCTTGGCTTCGTGAAACTTACGAATGAGCGCCGGCAGCACGTGCGAGTTCTTCAGGTCGTAGTTGTCGTGCGGCCCATAAAGGTTAGTGGGCATAGCCGAGATGTAGTTGCAGCCATACTGGCTCCGGTAGGCATCGCAAAGCTTGATACCGGCAATCTTGGCAATGGCGTAGGGCTCGTTGGTACTTTCCAACTCGCCCGTTAACAGCGAATGTTCCTGCAAGGGCTGCGGGGCCAGCTTGGGGTAGATGCAAGATGAGCCCAGGAACAACAACTTCTTCACCTCATTCAGGTAAGCATGATGAATCACGTTATTCTGAATCATCAGGTTATCGTACAGAAACTCCGCCCGGTAGATGTTGTTGGCGTTGATACCGCCTACTTTAGCTGCAGCTAGTACCACATAGTCAGGTTTTTCCTGGCCGAAAAAATCGGCTACTGCCTGCTGGTTACGCAAATCCAGCTCGCTGGAAGTGCGCGTTACAAAGTTGGTAAAACCAGCTTGCTGCATGCGGCGTATCATGGCCGAGCCCACCATTCCGCGGTGGCCGGCAACGTAGATTTTAGCGTTTTTTTCCATCGAAGCGCAGTGCTTGGTAAGCAGCTGAGTTGGCTTTGTTAGCGTATATAAAGAGTAAGCTGCTAGCTTTTGAATACTAGCGGTTGGTTTTCGTTCTGACTAACAGAGCGGTGCAAATAAGCTAGTGTTAAATTAGTTTCGCTTACTGCCTAATTAGTTTTTCCACCAATCCAGGTTGGGCTTGGCTACGGAGGTTACCGCGGGGCGCAACGCTTGCAGTATACCAGTCGGCACTAGCTTTTTGAGCATGGGGTTAATGCTAGCCCCAAGTATCATGCGGCGGGTCCGAGAGCTATAGCCAAGCAGCCCAGGCAGCTTGCTGAATGCAATGGGCCGGGCAGCGGCCATGTCACGCTTACCGGTCCAGTTAATCTCCCAATAGGTATAGAGATTACGGCGCTCCTCTTCGGTAAGCCGAAATATGGTGCCGTAGCGGGGCTCCTGCTCGCACAGCTCCACCATCTTTACCAGGTTGGGGAACCACTTATCGCTGGTAACGGTGCGCTGGTCGGGGTGCAGCTGATACACGGCCAGCATACTGGGGATATAATGGCCAGGGGCCAAGTGGGCTATTCGGTACCACTGGTCAATGTCGGCGCACATATCCACAGCAAGGCGCATGCCACCCGTTTCCTCGAAAAAGCGCCGCTTTACAAACGTGGCGTGTTGCGGAGGAATAGTTTGGAACAGAATAGTGCGCGGCGTGATTTCGCCCGCCGGGTTGCTACTACTCAGCACAGTGCCTTGCAAATCAATTGCGTACTCCCCTCCCGAAATAAAGCTAGCTTTAGGATACTGGTGAAAAGCCGCCGCCATGGCTCGAAAAGCGCCGGGCAGGTAATAGTCATCGGAGCTTTGCACAGCCAGAATTTCGCCGGTGGCCCGCGCAACTCCTTTGGTTACGGCATCAACAAACCCCTTATCGCGGGCCGACCACCAGATGAGGCGGTCGCCGTATTTCTTGAGTACCTCCACCGTCTCGTCAGTCGAACCCCCGTCCGAAACGATTATTTCGATGGTTCCGGGGTAGTCCTGCTTCAGAATGCTTTGCAACGTGCGGTCGATAAACCGGCCTTGATTCCAGGAAGGAATAACGATTGAAACCGAGGGGAAATCCTGTGTCATGTGGGCGCTTTACTTAGTAAGGGCAGCGATATCAGCTAGCCACAAGTCGAGCAATTCTATTTCCTGCGCAGTCACAATATTTTCCGTGGCCAGCTCGGCGTAGGCGCGCCGCAGATTCTCGCTCACGGTGTTGGCAGGGTCGATAGCGCGGGTCACGGCCGCAATTACGCGGTTGGCATGCAGGTAGCACGGAATCTCCGACTCAAAGTCCTTCACGTAATCGTGCGGATTACGTACCTGAATTACCGTAGCTTCCGTAAAGCCTAGACGGTAACCATGCACCCACATGATAGGCTGGGCCACGAGGCCGCGCAGAATATCGGTAAAGCGGAACGTAACGTAGGCCGGCAGATAAAGCAGCGGAAATAATTCCTGACGCACGGCCGTATTCTGCGAGTTGAAAGGGCACAACGTACCTTCAGCCAGCACGATAGGGGCACGCTTGTTAAAGAATATTTCGGTGTTATCAATTAGGCGATAGATAGCATCCACGTCGGGGTCGCTGTCAGCCAGTCCCTGCCAAATACCAATCTTAGCGGTTTCCTGGGTCAGCTCATCCTCTTTGAGGTTATGGTCAGTATTCAGGATGAGGTCGAGCGGATAACCACGGGGCCAGATGTGGTGACTAGTAAAATTCTTATAGATATTTACGAAGCCCTTATTGGCCGGCGAGGTAGCGAATACGCCATCAGTGGCTGGGAAGGCCCAGCCGTCGTACGGGATATTGTCGTCGTCAGTATCAATGATTACTGTGGCCCCCCCCTGGATAGCATGCAGGTAGCCCACCATCTTGCGGCCATAATGATTGAAGGGCAGCTTCTCACTTAACCGAAAGCCCGCCGCCTCTTGGTCGGCTACTGACAAATAAGTTACGTTGGGCTCATTCCATTCGGTAGGCGATTTCTTATCTCCTGCCACTACCAGCTGATAATCAGACAGCGAAGCAAACTTAGTAACAGCTTCGGTAGGAGCAAAAATGGAGGTAATAACAATGCTGGAAGACGGCGAACCCATGCGAGGTAGTTAAGTAATTTAAGGCTTTTGAGCTAGCAAAGATACGGGCTTTGGGGAGAAGTATGGCGGCCGGTGGGCCAACTGCATTGCTGAATGCTATACAAACTGGTTTAGTATGCCCTTAAATCACCGATGGCTTTGTGTAAGCACAGCGAACAGGGTTTTCCCCAAACGCCGTACTTTTTCCTCAATGAATTCAACATATCTCGCAATAATGGCTGGCGGCATTAGCAGTCAATTCTGACCCTTTAGCCGCGCGCACTTTCCTAAGCAATTTCGTGATATACTAGGTGTTGGGCGTTCCATGCTTCAGCTTACACTAGACCACTTTCGGGGTATTTGCCCGCCCGAGAATATTTTTGTGGTCACCAATCGCGATTACGTCGGCTTAGTGCAGGAGCACCTGCCCGATTTGCCGGCCGACCAGATTCTTGGTGAGCCCATCGGCCGCAATACGGCACCCTGCATTGCCTATGCCAGCTACCGCATTGCGCAACGCGACCCGCAGGCTACCATCATTGTCTCGCCTGCCGACCATGCTGTATTGCGCGAAGAAGAATTTCGCCGGCTTATTGGGGTGGCGTTGGCAGCGGCCCAGGCGCATGACGTATTGATTACCATGGGTATTCACCCTTCCCGCCCCGATACTGGCTATGGCTACATTCAGTATCTGAGTGGGGCCGGCCAGCCGCTGGCAGCTACCGGCCTGCATAAAGTGAAGACATTTACTGAAAAGCCGAATGCTAATCTAGCCCAGCCATTTCTGGATAGCGGCGATTTTCTCTGGAATGCGGGGCTGTTTATCTGGCGGGCTGATGTCATTCTGCGGGCTTTTGAACTAACGCTGACTGATGTTTTCGAGGTGTTTGAAAAGGGAAGCGACCAATTGGGTACTGCGCAGGAAGCAGCTTTTATTGAGGAAGCTTATGGAAGTTGCCGCAATATCAGCATCGACTATGGCGTGATGGAAAAGGCTGATAATGTATATGTATTACCCGCCGATATTGGCTGGAGCGACCTTGGAACCTGGGACTCTTTACACCGAGTGGGCCAGCGCGATGCCCAAAACAACGTTGTCGATGGTGATGTACTTCTCTACAATACCCAAGAATGCATTATTAAAACTCCTCAGGAACGCCTAGTAGTTGTCCAAGGCTTAGAAGGCTATATAGTAGCCGAGTACGACAACGTGCTGCTCATTTGCCAGCGTAGCGAAGAGCAGCGCGTTAAAGAATTCGTCAGTGACGTAAAAGCTCGCAAAGGCAACGGCTACCATTAGGAACCTATCCGAATAAGCACTAGGTAAGCCACTAATATTAGGTGGGCTGCTGATAAAAAGCCGGCAGCCTGCTCAGTTCCTATCTAGGGTTCACCTGCGGAACACCTAATCCCCGCTGAACGACCTATCTTATCCTGATAGCATGCTCCTTTGGGAATGTCAGATAAGCATGACAGTTTCTACTCAGCTAGCTCATAAAAGCAGAAAAGCCACTTAATAACTTTACATCATCGGTAAAAGCTACTTATTGCTTCAGCTACTGCATCTATCATCGCCTCCGTCATGCCTGGCCATAGTGGTAAGCTCAGGCAGGTAGCCGCCAGCTCCTCTGCTAGGGGCAGTGCCCCAGCGGCTAGGCCTAGGTAGGCGTAGGCGGGCTGCCGGTGCGGGGGCACTGGATAGTGCATCAGGGTTTCGATACCAGCTGCTGCCAAGTGCTGCTGCAGGGCATCGCGCCGGGGAGTATGCACCACGTACAGGTGCCAGACGGGCGCGGCTCCAGCGGCCACGAAGGGCAGGCGCAGGTCCGGCAGACCGGCTAGGCGCTCGTTGTACCAAGCGGCCAACTGGCGGCGCTGTTGCGTCCAGGCCGTCAAGTGCCGCAACTTCACACGCAGCACAGCGGCCTGCAACTCGTCTAAGCGCGAGTTGTAGCCAATAGTTTCGTTTATATAGCGCCGCTCGGCGCCGTAGTTGCGCAGCCGGCGCACTGCCTGGGCTAGCGCGTTGCTGTTGGTAGTCACAGCCCCGCCGTCGCCTAAAGCACCCAGATTCTTGCTAGGGTAGAAGCTAGTGGCATTCACTTGCCCGAAGCTGCCTGTAAATTGGCCTTGCCAGGTTGCACCCTGGGCCTGGGCGTTGTCTTCCAGTATCCACAGACCTGCGCCGGCGGCCACATCCAGGATGGCCGACATCTCGCAGGGCTGCCCATAAAGGTGCACTGGCATAATACCCCGCGTTCGCGGCGTAATGGCCGCTGCCAGGCGGGCTGGGTCGAGATTGCTAGTGTATGGGTCCGGCTCCACTGGCACGGGCACCCCACCGGCATGTGTCACGGCCAGCCATGTGGCAATATAAGTATTGCTAGGCACGAGTACTTCGTCGCCTGGCTGCACGCCCAGCGCCCGCAACGACAGGTGCAACGCGTCTAGTCCATTGCCTACTCCCACCGTGTATTCTACTGCGCTCGCTTGGCTGTACTCGCGCTCAAAGGCATTTAGCTGCTCGCCCAACACAAACAAGTGCCGGTCATACACTCTTGTCATTGCTGCCAGTATCTCAGTACGAATAGCCTCGTGCTGGCTCGCTAACGAAAAAAATGGAATATGCATAAGTAGTAAAGAAGCCGCCTACCTACAAAATTACGCTCCTTTGCTCACTTGACTCTACCCTATGTTAGCGCGTGAGGATACTTATCGGAGCCAGTTGAGTACAGCTGCAATATGCCAGAAAGCGAGAAAGGAGACGGCGGTTTTTTCGTAGCGGGTCCAAGCGTCGGTACTGTTTGAGGCGGCCGAAAAGGCGTTCGATTTTATTGCAGTCACGACAGGTTTCCTCGTCTAAGTTAGCCGGCTCTAATCGATTGGCTCAACTGGGGATAAAGGCTTGCATGTCGTGTTGCGCACAAGAAGCCCGCTTCTCATAGCTGCCGCACGCATTGTTAGCCAGAACTTTACCGGGTTGCAGACCCGTGAGCAAGAAATTTGCCTGCGGACAGTCGCCCACCTACCCACCCGTAGCAAGTAGGCGCACGGCGCTGCCAAGGGCATCGCTACAGGCGTGAATATTAGTACTCATGCCCCACTACTAGGGCCGAGGCACTCGGTTTCGGGGTTGCTTTTTTTGGCCGGTCGAGTGTTAGTGGGCCCACAACAGAGTTAAATCGAATATAACCTAATCCAACCTGGGCGCTTTTAAGGCTTTGAACACTTTTTACCAGGTACCTTTTTAGGAAAGCCGGCGAAAGCGGCGGCACACCGGCCCGCATGAGCCAAATGACAGCGTTGAAAAACAGGCGATTGTCAGCAGTGCTAACGCCGCAATCACTGCCTTTGCCAAGTAAAAGCGGCGCGACCGTGGCCCATTAATAGTCAGTTGTTTCGTGGCGAAGCACATAATTTAGTAGCTTGTGCCTAAAGTTAACTACCCTCATGCTCTAAAAGGTCAGGTAGTGCAGAGAGCAGCCCGCCAGCGCGAGAAGGTCCTGAAAGCTAAGAAATAGGCACTCCCCTCAACAAGACAGCCTGCCCCCGAAGTAATCCGGATGGCAGGCTGCATGCAGTCAAAATAATAGCGCTATTTCACGTGCTCCTTAAAGTATTCCAGCGTACGGCGTAGGCCCTCAGCGCGGTCTACTTTGGGCTCCCAACCCAGAATTTCCTTGGCTTTGGTGATGTCCGGCTTGCGCTTCATTGGGTCGTTTTCGGGTAGGGCTTGGTAGGTCGGCTTGAACTCAACGCCGGTCAACTTAGCTATCTCCTCCCCAAACTGCTTGATGGTGATTTCGGCCGGGTTACCGATGTTCACTGGCAGCGCGTAGTCGCTGAGAAGCAGACGATAGATACCCTCTACCAAGTCATCAACGTAGCAAAAGGAGCGCGTTTGAGAACCGTCGCCGAATACTGTCAGGTTTTCGCCGCGCAGAGCTTGGCTCAGGAAAGCTGGCAGCACGCGGCCGTCATCGAGGCGCATGCGAGGACCATAGGTATTGAAAATGCGGATAATGCGCGTTTCCAGGCCGTGGTGAGTGTGATAGGCCATGGTAATGGCTTCTTGGAAGCGCTTGGCTTCATCATAGCAGCCACGCGGGCCCACGGGGTTTACATTACCGAAGTAGGTTTCGACCTGCGGGTGAACCTCAGGGTCACCATACACTTCAGACGTGCTGGCAATTAGCATCCGCGCGCCTTTTACCCGCGCCAGGCCTAGCAGATTATGCGTGCCCAGCGAACCTACCTTCAGCGTCTGAATCGGGATTTTGAGGTAGTCAATGGGCGAGGCTGGCGAGGCGAAGTGCAAAATATAATCCAGCTTACCCGGCACGAACACGAATTTGCTTACGTCGTGGTGGTGAAACTCGAAGTCTTCGCGCTTGAACAGGTGCTCGATGTTGGCGAGGTCGCCCGTTATCAGGTTATCCATCGCGATAACGTGATAACCTTCAGCTAGGAACCGGTCGCAGAGGTGCGAACCCAGGAAGCCGGCCCCGCCGGTAATAAGGACGCGTTTTTTTTCTTCAGACATTATTGTTGACTGTTAGCTAATGGTCTATGGTTATTAGCTTTTTTGAGAAGAAATTTAAGTACTAGTAAAAAGCCAACAGTCATAAGCCATTGGCCAATAACTTAGATAATTGGTTCTTTATGGGCCGTGCGAACACCGATGCAGTGGTAGGCAAAGCCAGCTTCCTTCATCTCGGCCGGGTCATAGATGTTACGGCCGTCAAAAATCACTTTTTGCTTCAGCAACCGGCCTACTACCTCGAAAGAAGGTGAGCGAAATTCGGGCCATTCGGTCACGACTAATAATGCATCGGCATCAACTAGGGCCTCAAATTGGTCTTTAGCATAAGTGATGGTATCGCCTAGCGTGTGCTTGGCTTCTGCCACAGCTACTGGGTCGTACGCTGATACCGTGGCACCTTCAGCTAACAGCTTTTCGATAATGACTAGCGAAGGGGCTTCGCGCATGTCGTCGGTTTTAGGCTTGAAGGACAGGCCCCATATGGCAAACCTTTTGCCTTTCAGGTCGTTGCCAAAATGCTTGCGCACTTTGTTGAACAGTACTTCCTTTTGGGCTTCGTTCACGCCTTCCACGGCTTGCAGTACCTGCATTTGGTAGCCATTTTCCTGAGCGGTTTTGATGAGGGCCTTTACGTCTTTGGGGAAGCAGGAGCCGCCGTAGCCAATGCCGGGGTAGATGAACTTGGTACCAATGCGAGCATCGGAGCCAATGCCGCGCCGCACCATGTTTACATCGGCCCCCATTATTTCGCAGAGGTTGGCGATATCATTCATGAATGATATTTTGGTGGCCAGCATCGAATTAGCCGCGTATTTCGTCATCTCGGCCGACGGAATATCCATGAAGATAATCGGGTGGCCATTGAGTAGAAACGGCTTATATAAACGGCTCATTACTTCCTCTGCCCGCTCGGAGCTAACACCCACCACAATACGGTCGGGTTTAAGGAAGTCGTCAATAGCCGCGCCTTCTTTCAGGAATTCCGGATTGGATGCTACATCAAAGTCTATGGTTTCGCCACGCTTACTCAAAGCCTGCTCAATCTCGGCGCGCACCTTGGCTGCCGTGCCGACGGGCACGGTGCTTTTGGTAACGACTACGCCATAACTATTCATGTTTTCACCGATGCCACGGGCCACCGCCAACACGTATTTGAGGTCGGCCGAACCGTCCTCACCAGGCGGAGTACCAACGGCAATAAAGGCTACGTCGCAGTCTTTGATAGCCTCAGCCAAGTTGGTAGAGAAGTGTAACCGTTCCGCCTTCACATTGCGGGTTACCATCTCTTCCAACCCTGGCTCATAAATAGGTAGGATACCGTTACGAAGGTTAGTAATCTTTTTTTCGTCAATGTCAATGCAGGTAACATTAATGCCAACTTCGGCAAAGCATGTACCTGTGACTAATCCGACATAGCCGGTGCCTACAACTGCGACTTTCATTGTGAGAGCTAAGTGTTTTAAAGAAGTAATAGCTTGGTGACAGTAAAAATATAATATCAAGTTAACATTAAGCCATGTAATGTTTCCACCAATACTGGAACACTATCAGGGCCCAAATGCGAGCGTGGGCATCACCGGGGCTGTTGGAAAACAGCTGTTTTTTCAGTTTCTGCACTGCTTCTACGTCGAAGATACCTTGACCAGCCACGAAATCATCGGCTAGTAGGTCTTGCTCGATGAGGGGGCGTAGCTCGCCGCGCATCCACTTCAGCAGGGGCACTTCGAAGCCATGCTTAGGACGGTCGTAGAGTTCGGGCGGCAGCATGGGGCGGAAGGCATCCTGCACGATTTTTTTCTTCATCTTGCCATCTACCTTGCTGCTGACGGGCAGCGAGAAGGCGAAGTCCACCACTTTATAATCGAGAAATGGCGTTCTGACCTCCAGCGAGTTAGCCATACTCATCAGGTCTACCTTGGTGAGCATATCGTAGGGTAGCACCAACTGCATGTCGGTGAGCAGCACTTCATTAAGGTCGCCGTCGGCGTGAATATTTTCGAGAATATCCTTGCGGCGCTTGGCGGCTATCTTTTTATCAACTTTGCGGCGGCTGGCGGGGCTGAGCAAGTCGGCCGCCTGCTTTTCGGAGGCGAAGCTGGCCCAGTCCATGTAGCGGTCTTTGGGGCCGCTGAGCATGCCGCGCGAAAAGCGCTGCAGCTGCCGGACTTTATTGCCGAAGTACGAATTGCGCGACTTGGGCAGGATGTCCCAGAGCAGATTCAGACCCGTCACGGCTTCTGCCTTGAAACCGCCCTGCCGCACCTGGAAGTCGCCCATGTGCTTGTTGTAGCCGCCAAAAATCTCGTCGGCCCCGTCGCCACTCAGCGCTACCGTTACGTGCTGGCGGGTGCGCTGGCTGAGGATGTGCACGGCCAGCGCCGACGAATCGGCAAAAGGCTCGTCGAAGTAGTCGAGCATCTGGAATATGTGCTCGTACAAGTCATTGTTACTCAGCGAGAAAACCGTGTGGTTGGTGTTGTGCATCTTCGCCACCAGGTTGGCGTACTTGGTTTCGTCGAAGAAAGGCTCGTCGCGGAAACCGATGCTGAACGTGTTGAGGTGCGGCGTGTGGCGGGTAGCCAGCGCCGTAATCACGCTGGAGTCGATGCCGCCACTGAGGAAAGAGCCCAGCGGCACATCGGCTACGAGGCGGCGCTCCACGGCCTCATCCATGAGCGACACCAGTTTTTTCTGCTGCTCGTCGTAGGTCAGCTTGTTTTTGGCAACCTGCTTGGGGTCGTACGGGATTTTGTACCAGCGCTTGCGCACCACCTTGTTGCCCTGGATGAAAAGGTAATGACCGGGCAGCAACTTCTTGATACCCTTAAAGATAGTGGCGGGGCCCGGAATATAGTTGAGCTGCAAATACTGGCTTAGGGCTACGTAATCGAGCTTGCGGGGCACGCCCAGCGCCAGCAGCGATTTGAGTTCGGAGCCGAACAGCAACTGGTCTTCATCGCGGTACACGTGCAGGGGCTTCACGCCGTAGCGGTCGCGGGCGATGAAGAGGGAGTTCTCCTCTTTATCAAAAATAGCGAAACCAAAAAAGCCGTTGAGCTTTTTGATGAAACTCCGGCCTTCGCTGATGTAGAGATTCAGAATAACTTCCGTATCAGTCTGTGAATGAAACTGATAGCCTTTCTTTAACAGCTTCTCCCGCAGCTCGCGAAAGTTGAATATTTCCCCGTTGAAGACGATGGTGTAGCGGCCCGAGGCGTCGGTCATGGGCTGGTTGCCATCGGCCGACAAGTCGAGGATGGCTAAGCGCCGAAAGCCCAAGCCGCATTGGTCGTACACGAAGTGACCTTGCGAATCGGGGCCGCGACGCACAATGGCGTCCGTAGCCGCTTGCAAGCGGGTAAGGGCCAAGCGGCCCGAATCGGAGAAGGCGTAAGCGCCGGTTATTCCACACATAGCTAGTGGGCAAAGATAGGGCGTAGCCTAGTGTAGTAGGCCGGACAATTGCAGTAAGCTACCCAATTACAAGGTCAAATACGCAACCCCGGCCCGCACGAACTAGTAAAGCCTAACCGGCCGCAACCCGATTGCGGACTCTTTTTCACGTAACTTCTCCCCCACCCTACCTTATGAGTTTGCAACAAGAATTTGAAGCTGCCGTGCAGCAAGTCAACAACTTACCAGCCGATACTGCCCCTAAACATATGACTGAGCTTTATGGCCTGTACAAGCAAGCCACTGAGGGCGACGTGAATATGAAAAGCGGCGAAGTGGATGCCACTAGTGCCGACCAAGCCAGCGGGCCCGGTGGCATTTCGCAGGGCCAGTGGGATTCCTGGGATAAATACAAGGGCACCTCAGAGGAAGATGCTAAGCGCCAATACGTGGCCAAGTTAACCGAAATAACGGGCGGCAATCAGGCTGGTGGCTCGGAGGCCGGTTCGGTACCAACCGATGCGCTCACCAACGCGCCGATGGCCCCCGATGCGCCGCTACCCACTGGCACAGAGAATGATACAACCGCGCCGCAACCCGGCTTCGGCCCTGGCCAAAGCACCGGGGGCCTGCGCGGCGACATCACGGCCGGCGCTCCTTACGGTGGCGAAGACAAGCTGAAAGGCGCGCAGTAGTGCCCAGCACAAACTGAATACGGGGTGACAAAACTGAGTTGTGCAACTCAGTTTTGTCACCCCGTATTCAGTTTGCACCTTATTTATAAGTACTTACGGTAGATATTATACAAAATGCGTCGGTCTGTCTCCGTTAGGATTGGGCTGGGGTCGGTGGGCACAAAGTGGCGCTTGAACGCTTTGGTGGCAGCAGGGAGGTCCTGCGTGTCGTAGCCGATGATACGCAGGGCTTCGCGGGGCGTGAGGCCAGGCAGGAACTGGCCTAGCGAGTCAGTGGCAAAGGGCGCGGCGGTGGTATCGGTAAGCACCGCCGCGTCGTACCACAGCCCAAAGCCGCGTTGTGCCAGCTTTTGCCAGGGAAACAGGACGCTGGGGTCGCTTTTACGAGTGGGCGCAATGTCGCCGTGACCGATAAAGTTGGTTGCCGGGATGTTGTAGGTGCGCTTGAGCGCCGCCAATACTTTCAGCAAGCCGACCAACTGAGCTTCCTGAAACGGCTCCGTGCCGTCATTATCTAACTCAATTCCAATGGAAACCGAATTAATATCGGTGATACCGCCCCAACGGGCCGCACCGCCGTGCCAGGCCCGCAGGTAGTCGCTGAGCATATGGTAGGTTTGGCCGTCGCGACCAATTACATAGTGGGCGCTCACCTGGGGCTTCACCAGCGTGAAGGTCTTGAGGGTCTGGGCCGTACTGCTTTGGGCCGTGTGGTGAATGATGACGTAGTTGGGCTTGCGCAGGTTGAAATTGACGGTGCCGACCCAGTAGGGCGAAGAAGGCAGGCTATCGGTTGGCTGCGCGGGCTGCGCCTGGATTTGGCGCGCTAGTGCTTTGGCCTGCTGGCGGTACACCTTATTGGTGGCCGCGTAGGGGTTGCGTACGCAGGCAGTAGCGGCAAGGCCCAGCAACAACAGCCCGAGAGAAATTTTCATGCTGCAAAAAAAGCTAGCCTAACCTTGGTTTCAATGCTGCCACAGCGCACTCGGGAAAAAACCCAGGCCGATGGTGAAGTAGGTGTTGGAATCCAACAAATTGCTTTCGGGGCCACTCGCCTGGGCGGGCCGGGCCCGCAGCAGGGTCGAGCCGCCGATGCCGGCCTGCACGTAAGCCAGCCGCTGGCCGCTGGGGCGAAAGCCAAATGTGCTCCGCAGAAAAAATAGTGGCTCACCGCGCAGCATCGAGGTCAGGCTGAGCGGTTGGCCCAAATTAGTAAGGCTGGTAAACCGCACCTGCGTGAGCCGATAAGCCAGCCCTAATTGAACAGTCGGGCCAATTTGCCAGGTACCGTACAGCTCGCCAAAAAGCTTGTTGTAACGCGCATCATACTGGTATTGAGTGGAATAAATTGTTTCATTGGTTCGGTAGCGCACCTGACTATGGGCCTGCCCACCCCCGACCAGCGCGCCTAGTACTATCTCCTCGCCCAGGGGCCAATAGGTACCCGCGGCCAGCTCGTACTGCCCAATTCGGGCGTAGGTGCTGTCTTGGCTGTCGCTTTTGCCGTCGATGGCGGCGCGCACCAGCAAGTGGCGCACCGGCGAATAATTGATGGCCCCGTGCACCCGTTTATTGAAGTAGGCGCTGCCGGCTACCTCCACCTGGCCTTTACCGTAGAGGGCGGGCGCGGCGCACTGCATAGGGCGGTACACCGCACAGCTCCCCAACCCTGCCAGCAGCAGCACCCACCCTCGGCCAATCGGTACCAGTTTTTTCATAAGCTACTGTTTGTCAACCACCCCAAGGCAGGTAGTGAGCTACCCTTAGATTCGGCTGCCTACCAAGAGGTTGCATCAGCCCAATACCCCGGGCTTGGGCCACAAAAAAGCGCTCGCCGCCCAAAGGGGAAACGAGCGCTTTTTGCGGGGCCGATAGCCGGCCTTATTTAGCGTAGGCCACCGAGCGCATTTCGCGGATTACGGTCACTTTAATCTGGCCGGGGTACTGCATTTCCTTCTCAATTTTTTGCGAAATCTCGAAGCTTAGCTCGGCGGCGCGGTCGTCGCTCACGTTTTCGGCATCCACGATAACGCGTAGCTCGCGGCCGGCCTGGATGGCGTAGGTCTGGTTCACGCCTTTGAAGGCGGAGGCCGTTTCTTCGAGCTGGCGGAGGCGCTTGATGTAGCTCTCCATCATTTCGCGGCGGGCGCCGGGGCGCGAGCCCGAAATGGCGTCGCAGGCCTGCACAATGGGCGAGATGAGGGCCGTCATCTCCATTTCGTCGTGATGGGCCCCGATGGCGTTTACTACGTCGGGGTGCTCCTTGTATTTCTTGGCCATTTCCATGCCCAGAATGGCGTGGGGCAGCTCGGGCTCCTCGGTGGTCACCTTGCCAATGTCGTGAAGCAGGCCGGCGCGGCGGGCGTGCTTCACGTTGAGGCCCAGCTCGGCGGCCATCGTGGCGCAAAGGTTAGCCACTTCGCGGCTGTGCTGAAGCAGGTTTTGGCCGTAGGACGAGCGGAATCGCATCCGACCCACCATGCGAATCAGCTCGGGGTGCAGGCCGTGAATGCCCAGGTCAATGACCGTGCGCTCGCCAATTTCGATGATTTCCTCCTCAATTTTCTTGGTCGTTTTGGCCACGATTTCCTCCACCCGGGCGGGGTGAATACGGCCATCCTTCACCAGCAAGTGCAGCGAGAGACGGGCAATTTCGCGGCGCACCGGGTCGAAGCCCGAGATGATGATGGCCTCGGGGGTATCGTCCACAATCACTTCGACGCCCGTGGCGGCTTCGAGCGCCCGGATGTTGCGGCCCTCGCGGCCAATGATTTTACCCTTTACGTCATCGCTTTCAATGTTGAACACCGATACGCAGTTCTCAATGGCGTGCTCCGAAGCCGTGCGCTGGATGGTTTCTAGCACCACTTTTTTGGCATCCTTAGTGGCCGTGAGCTTAGCCTGCGCCACAGTGTCCTTGATGTAGGAGCTGGCTTGCAGCTGGGCCTCGTTTTTGAGGCTTTCCACGAGCTGCTCGCGGGCTTCGGCGGCGGTGAGGCCAGCTATTTTTTCGAGCTGATTTTGCACGTCGTGCAACTGGGCTTCGGCTTCCTGCTGCTTGGCTTGCAGCTCGGCCAGGGTGGCTTCGTGCTTGGCCTGGCGCTTCTCTTCTTGCTGCTCGGCGCGGGTGCGCAGGTGCTCGGTATCGGCCTGGAGCTTTTCGCGGGTACCGTCGAGCTCTTTTTCCTTCTGCTGAATTGTTTCGAGCTGCTTCTGGGTGGTATCGCTGAGGTGCTTGATGCTCTGCTCTTGGGCTAATACGCCCTGGCGGCGCTCAGTCAGCTCCTGGTCGAGGGCGGCTTTGAGGCGCTGGCTTTCGGCTTCAAATTCGCGGCGCACGCGCTTCTGCTCCTGCTCGTACTCGTTTTTGAGGTTGCGAAACTTGTCTTTCGACTGCTGAATACGCTCGTCGCGGGTGCGGGTGGCCTGAATTTCGGCCTCTTCGAGGAGCTGCTGGGCTTTGGCTTTGGCCTCGCCTTCGAGGTCTTGCCGGGCTTTGCCGGCAAGCTGCCGCCCCAGCAGCACGCCCGCCACGAGGGCAATGACGGCCGCGATGGCGACATATAAAATGATGGATGACATGGAGTTATGGAATTGAAGTGGAGTCAAAACCATAGCAACGGCAAAAACCCGGAACCGGAGCGCAGCAGAAGGCCACTTGCCTTCGATGCGCCCGGCCGGGCCAACGAACATTACGGGGGCTGCCCTGCCGCTAGGCGGCCAGCACCACGCCAGTCAGCAGCTCGTCGAGGCGCGCCAGGCGCTCGGTGAGGGCTGCATCGGTTCCATCCTTTTCTTTGCTAACTTTCAGAGAGTCAGCCATGGTAGCGAGGGCTACCATCGCCAGCAGGTCTTGTTTGTCCTGAATACCGTATTTCTCCCGAAACTCGCGTAGCTGTTCGCTGAGCTGCCGGCCAGCCAGGCGCAGGCGCTCTTCGTCGGCCACGGCTACCCGCATGGGGTAATCGCGCTCGGCAATGCGAATCTTGATAGCTAGTTCGTTCATAGAGAGCTGAATAGGGCAGTCATTTGAGAGGGCTCTTTACTCCCTCAGATAGGCAAGGCATTTATCTATTTCGCGGATGTATTCGTTGAGGCGTTGTTTCAGCTCGTTGGCCTGGGTGGGTTCCCCGCCGGCTATAGTCTGGACAAGTTTAACAATGTTTTCCTGGTTTTGGTACTCGCGCAGCTGTTTTTCTCGGTCGCGCTCGTCGGCCCGCAGGTGTTGAATCGTGGTGTGGGCATCGGCCAATTCTTCGCGCATCTGCTGATAGGCAGCCACTAAGGTGGTTACCTGCCGCTCCAGGCGGTCGAGTTGCGCAAGTTGTTGAGAAGAGGCCACAAAAAGGGGTTATTTAGCCCGCGAAGGTAGGGCGCGAACGCAGGATGCCCTAGCAGGGCACAAAAAAGCCCGCCGGTGGGGCGGGCTTTTCACGCGTTATTTAACAAAGCCGGTTATTCGCCACCCTTTTTCTTGGTTTTGACTTTGGTGCCGTCGGCCTTGTCGGTCTTGGTTTTGCCGTCGGGCATGGCCGGCATGGCGGGCGCGCCAAGCGTGGTAGCAGGTACGGGCGCGGCCGAGGCCGTTACGGGCCCACCGTTGAGGTCCAGCTCCTGCACGTCGTAGCCGAGCTGCGAGAGGCCTGGGAAGGACTTGGCGCGGTCGCCCACCACCACGATGTACATTTTATCGGCGGGCAGGTACTTCTGCACCGAGGCCTGCACGTCTTCCTTCTTCAGGTTTTTGAGGATGTCGGCTTGCTGGGCTACGTAGTCGGGTTTGAGGTCGTACTCGGCGAGGCGCGAAAGGAAGCCGGCTTTCTGCTGGCCGGTTTCGTAGCGTAGCGCATCGCTCTGGCCCACTGACGATTGCAGGAAGGCCAATTCCTCATCCGAGATGCCATTGCGATAGTTTTGGATTTCGCTCATAAACTCCTTTACCGAGGCAGCAGTGGCGTCGGCGCGCACGCCGGCCTGGGCCGTGTAGGGGCCGAAGTAGCGCGTGCCGCGGTAGCCCGAGCTAGCGCCGTAGGTATAGCCCTTGTTCTCGCGCAGGTTCAGGTTGATGCGCGAGTTGAAGGCGCCGCCCAGCAGGTAGTTGGAGAGGTAGGCGCGGTAGTAGTCGCCGGTGGCGTCGTAGGCGAGCGGCGTGAGGTAGCCCACCCGGATTTCGGATTGCGCCGCGCCGGGCTTGTCGATGAAGTAGATTTTGGTTTTGTCGGGCTGCACGGCGGCCGTGGCCACGGGCAGCGTCACGGGCTTGGCGGGCCAGGCCTTGAGGAAGGCCAGCGCGGGCTCCACGGTGGTCTGGTCCTGGTCGCCCACGATGGTGAGGTTGCTCACGCTGGGCGAATAGTACTGCTGGTAAAACTGCTTCACGTCGTCGAGCGTCAGGCTCGTGACGCTGGCGGTGGTGCCGCTGTTGGGCACGCCCATGATGTCTGTTTGGCCATACAACAGCTTGGCATAGGCGTTGTTAGCGATTACCACGGGCTGGGTTACCTGGTTGGCGATGCCTTGCAGAGTCTGCTTTTTGATGCGGTCGAAGTCGGCTGGGTCGAAACGCGGGTGCAGCAGGCGCTGGTCGAGCAGGGCCAGCGTGGCGGGCAGGTTCTTGGTGAGCGACTGCACGTAGACCGTCGTGTTATCGTCGCCGGAGAATACCTGGATGGTGCTGCCCAGGCGGTCGAGCGCCGCCGAAAACTCCTCGCCGGTGTACTTCTCCGAACCTTCGTTGAGCATTTGGGCCGTGAGGGCGGCTACGCCGGCTTTGCCGGGGTTGGCCTGCTCTAGGCGGTGGCCGCCTTCGATGGTCAGCAGCATCGTGGTGGTGGGCAGCTCAGTGTTCTTAGTACCAATGACTTTCAGGCCGTTACCAAATTTATCCTGCCAGATGGCAGGCACCTTTACCACCGGGTTGGCACCCGACTTGGGCTGCTTGGCGCGGTCAAAGGAGTCGGTGGCCTTCACGTATTTCAGGCCGTCGTAGCCGTAGTTGGGAGCCTTGTAGCCGGCGGCGGAGGCGGTGTAGTTGTCCTTAGCGGCCTGCTCGTCGGTTTTGCCCTTGGGCACCACGCTCAGGATAACGGCGTGCTTGCCGCGAATATATTTATCGAACACACGCTGCACGTCGGCCTTGGTGAGGCTGCGCAATTCGCGCAGCTTGATGGGCAGGCGATTGGGGTTGTTGAAATAGGTTTGATTAGCAGCTAGTTGGCTCACCTTGCCACTCACGCTACTGAGGCCGTTGATGAGTTGCGCCTCGGTGCTGGCTTTGTAGCGGGCCACCTGCTCGTCGCTGATGCCAGTTTTCTCCAGCTCTTTCAGCGTGTTGCGCATGATAACCTCGGTGCTGTCCAGGCCTTTGCCGGGCAGGCTGAGGGCCACCATGGCAAACTCGCCGCTCAGCTCCGAATTGCGCTGGTAGGCCTGCGCCTGCACGGCTTTCTGGTTCTTTACCAGGTTCTTATAAAGCAAAGACGTTTTGCCGCTGCCGATGATGTCGGCCAGGGCATCGAGCGCTACCTCATCGGGGTTGCTGTGGGCTACCGTCGGAAACACCATTTGCAGCATCGGGAAGCGCACATTGTCCTCGTAGCTCACGTAGCGGTCGGCGGTGAGCACGGGCTCGGGCAGCTTCTGCACCGGCACGGCCGGGCCGCGCTTGATGGGACCGAAGTACTTCTCGGCTAGCTTGAGTACCTGGGCCGTGCTCACGTCGCCGCCAACGGTGAGAGTGGCGTTGTTGGGGCCGTACCAGCGCAGGAAGAAGTTTTTGAGGTCCTCCACGCTCGAATTATCGAGGTCTTTGAGGTAGCCGATGGTCAGCCACGAATACGGGTGGCCGTAGGGGTACAGTATTTTAGAAATATACTCGCTGGCCAGGCCGTAGGGGCGGTTATCGTAGTTCTGGCCGCGCTCGTTTTTGACGGTAGCACGCTGAATCTCAAACTTTTTCTGGCTCACGGCATCCAGCAAAAAGCCCATGCGGTCGGCTTCCAGCCAGAGGCCGGTTTCGAGCTGATTGCTCGGCAGGGTTTCGTAGTAGTTGGTGCGGTCCTGGTTGGTGCTGCCGTTGAGGGTGCCGCCAGCGGCCGTTACCAGCTTGAAGTGCTGCTGGTCGCCCACGTGGTCGGAGCCCTGAAACATCATGTGCTCAAAGAAGTGCGCGAAGCCCGACTTGCCAATCTGCTCGCGGGCCGAGCCCACGTGGTAGGTCACGTCCACGTGCACCAGCGGGTCGGAGTGGTCCTCAGTCACGACCACCGTTAAGCCATTGGGCAACACGTATTTCTCGTAGGGAATCACCAGCTCACCGGGCTTGGCCGTCACTTTCTCGACTAGGCGGGCACCGCCAATCGTGGGCGAGGCCGCGGTTTTTTTGGCAGCCGGAGTTTTTGCAGCGGCTTTGGAAGCCGGCTGCTGGGCCACGGCGGGCACCGCGAGCAAAGTCAGTCCAAACAGCCAGGGGTAGGCAAAACGCATTTTCAGAGTAGGAAAAGGGTGAGAAAAAGCCGGCCGGGCAGGAAAGCCGCAGCTTACCCATCCGGCCGGCCCACAATGTTACTGGCCACTCCGCGCTTGGCATTACACCAACGCTTCATTTTTTGGCGCTCTACTTCCGAATCAGCGCGCCCGCTTGCTTTTCAAATTGTTGAATGAGCCGCTGCATCACCTGGTCAATAGCTTGTTCAGTAAGTGTTTGCGTGGCGTCTTGCAGCAGGAAGCTCACCGAGTACGACTTCTTGCCGGATTCGAGGCGGTCGCCTTCGTACACGTCGAACACGTTGAGGCTTTGTAGCAGTTTCTTCTCGGTGCGCTGCGCGATGGTGCGCAACTGCTCGAAGGTCACGGCTTTATCTACTACCAGCGACAGGTCGCGGCGCACCTCCGGGAACTTGGGCAGCTCGCGGGCGGTGAGCATGGCCTTGTACTTTTTGAGCAGCCACTCCCAGTCCAGCTCGGCGTACCACACGGGCTGGCTCACGTCGAGGCGCTTGAGCATGGCCGGCGACACGGCCCCTACGTTGCCAATGGGCTGATTTTGTGCGAGTAAGCTCAGGCCGCCCGCCAGGTAGGGGTGCTGCGTGGGCTGGGGTGCGACCTGCGGGTGGCCCAGCGCGGCCAGCACCTGCTGCGCGGCCCCGGCGGCGGCGTGGAACGTGGCTTTTTGGGTGGGGTGCTGCCAGGTTTCGGCGGTGGCGGCCCCGGTAAGCCAGATGCCGAGCACGGTTTTCTCCTGGTACTTGCCGGCGGCGGTGCGCTGGTAGGTTTTGCCAAACTCGTAGAGCTTGAGGTCGCGCTGGCGGCGGTTGAGATTGTGGCGCACCACCTCCAGGCCCGAGTGCAGCAGCGCGGGCCGCATCACGTTGAGGTCCTGGCTGTTATAGTTGAGAATACGCACCAGCGTTTCGTCGGGCGCGTCGGCCTTTTCAAAGTACTGCGAGTTGGTGAGCGAGTTGGTGATAATCTCCGAAAAGCCCTGGCCGCTGAGCAGGCTGGCCACTTTCTGACGCACCACCTCGGGGTCGGGGTTGGGGAAGGGCGACAGGAACGAGGCCGAATTATAAGGCTTCAGGGCCACGTTGTTGAAGCCGTAGATGCGCAGGATTTCCTCGATGATGTCGGCCTCGCGGGTCACGTCCACCTTGTAAGGCGGCACTGCCAGCAGCCACTCAGTAGTGCCGGTTTGGGTCGATTCTTCCTCTATCTTGATACCCAGACCAGTCAGGATTTCGCGGATTCGCTCCTCCCCTATCTCCTGGCCGATGAGCTTGGCCACGCGGTCGAGGCGCAGGCGCACCTGGTTGTTGGGGATGAGGTGCGGAAACTCGTCTACCACCGGCGCGGCAATGCACGCGCCGGCTATTTCTTGCAGCAGCAGCGCGGCCCGCTTGAGAGCCGTGGGTACCATGTAGGGGTCGGTGCCGCGCTCGAAGCGAAACGAAGCATCGGTTTTGAGGCCGTGGGTTTGGCTGGTGCGGCGCACCACGGCCGGCGCGAAGTAGGCACTTTCAAGGAACACGCGGGTGGTAGCGTCGCTTACGCCCGAGGTTTTGCCGCCGAACACGCCGGCCAGGGCCATGGGCGCACCGTTGCCGTCAGTAATTACAAGGTCGTCGGTGCTCAGGGTGCGCTCCACGCCATCGAGGGTTACGAACTTCTCGCCGGCCGCAGCGCGCTTTACGCGGATTTTAGCGCCCGTAATCTGGTCAGCATCAAAGGCATGCAGGGGCTGACCCAGCTCGTGCAGCACGAAGTTAGTCACGTCCACCACGTTATTAATCGGCGAGAGGCCGATGCTGCACAGGCGACGCTGGAGCCACTCGGGTGAGGAGCCCACGGTGATATTATCAAGCAGCAGGCCGGCGTAGCGCGGGCAGGCCTGGTCGTCTTCGATAACCACGGCGATATTGTCGCCACTGACGGGCGCGGCGAAGGCGCTCACGTTGGGCAGGTGCGCTGGCTCACCCAGCAGGGCGCGCAGCTCGCGGGCCACGCCGTAGTGCGAGGCGGCATCGGCGCGGTTGGGCGTGAGGCCGATTTCGAGCACCGTGTCGGTGCCCAGGCCGAAGTAATCGGCGGCGGGCGTGCCGTCGGGCAGGTCGGTATCGAGCACCATAATGCCGGCGTGCGACGCACCGAGACCGATTTCATCCTCGGCGCAAATCATGCCCTCGGAGGCCGCGCCGCGGATTTTCGATTTCTTGATTTTGAACGGCTCACCAGTGCTGGGGTACAGCATGGCACCTTCCAGGGCCACTACCACGCGCTGGCCGGCGGTCACGTTGGGGGCGCCGCACACAATCTGGCGGGGCGTTTCGTCGCCCACGGCCACGGTGGTGAGGCTTAGCTTGTCGGCGTCGGGGTGGCGCTCGCAGGTGAGCACGGTGCCCAGCACTAGGCCGCGCAGGCCGCCCGGAATGCTTTCAAAGTCTTCCAGGCCCTCCACTTCGAGGCCGGAGCCGGTGAGCAGGGCGGCCACCTCATTGGCGGGCAGGGCGGTGGGGAACAGGGTTTTGAGCCAGTCGAAGGAGATAGTCATGCTAAAAAACGCTGGCGCTGGAGGGGCCGGGCGTGGGCGGCAAAGGTACGGGCTGGCTGGGTGCCCCCCTAAACGCCGAAGCGTTGGCTGCTCAAAAGCGACCTGCCAGCTACGCCAGCTGGCTAACGCAACACTAATCATTGCATACGGCTTGACTATCAATTACATTCAATTTAACAACCAGCTATGACTCCCTACTTACCTAACTTCATCTTGCCCGATGCCGACTATTCATTTTGCACCGCACCCGGCGCTGCTGGAGTTCGTAAACAGCGTTTTTGTGTTCGATATTGACTTTCGGGCCGGCACCGGGCTGTCCCCTATATACCCGTTCGTGCCCTCGCCCAACCGGTTTCTATGCTTTTTCCTCCACGACCAGGTGAAAATGAGCAAAGGACCGGGCGAGGAATTTGTCGAGCGGGCGCGTTCCATCATTATCGGGCCGCAGCAGCTGCCCGTCACCCTAGACCTGGGCCAGCAGCATCAGGCGGTAGTTGTGTGCCTGAAGCCCGCCGGCATGTACCGGCTGCTGGGCATCCCAATGGCCGAGCTGGTGGACTGCGATTACGATGCCCGCTTGGTGATGGGGCAGGAAATCGACGAGCTAGTGGACTGCTTGCAGGAAGCACCCACCCACCAGCAGCGCAACGACATCACCCAGCGCTACTTGCTAGGCAAGCTGCCTAAGCTCAAAGCCCTACTGCCTTTCGACCTGGCCATGCTGCGCCAGGTGCAGGCCAGCGGCAACCTGCCCATCGAGCGCGTGGCGGCCGACGCCTGCCTGAGCGTACGGCAGTTCGAGCGCAAGTCGTACGAGCGGCTGGGCCTTTCGCCCAAAGTATATAGCCGCATGATTCGGTTTTCGCACGCCTATAAGTACAAGGAAAGCGCGCCGCACACCTCCTGGACGGAAATAGCCCACCGCTGCGGCTACTTCGACCAAATGCACTTTATCCGCGATTTCAAAGCCTTTGCTGGCTTTGCGCCCAGCATGCTGAAGGAAGCCGAAATCGAGCATTCGATGCTTTTCCGCACGATGGAGGACTTGTCGATTTCCTTTTGAGTGACGCGGCGGCGCGGGGTGGCGCTCAACCAGCTACTGCCGCCAGCCAGCGCAGCACCAAGTCGGCATCCTCGCGCTAGGTGGTCGGCCCGGGAATATCAGGCCCCGAAAGAGGCACCGCTCCAGCGCCGGCGGGTGGGGCTAGCCAACGAACCCGAAATTTAAATTTTTGATTTTCAATTACTTATTATTCAGCGGAGTTGTACTGCTCGGGCGTCGTTTTTTTGAAAAAGGTCTTGCCACTGCTATCCGTGAAGTATTGCGGCACGGCCGAACTGGTGCGGCGGTAGTTTCCGTCGGCGTACACGGCTTGACCAAAACCGCATTCGCCGTGGCCTTTTTCGGTGGCCACAACGACAGCCTGGGCCGCAAACGTCAGGCGCAGCTGGCAGTCCAGCATATCTTCCTCGCTCCGAATGGCGCAGCGCCCCACGCCCCGGCGCACCACTGCCCGCCGGTACAGGTTGCCCAAGTGAAAGGCGGGTGGCCCGTAGCACACATCCAGCGCCACCAGCACGGTCGAGTCCGATTCGGGGTACACGTAGAGCGTGCCGCCCGCTTCCTTGCGCTTGGGGTCGCCCCAGTTGTATTCGCCAGCGTAAGAGGCCGTTAGCAGCGCGGCGTGCGGCGGGGCAGGCGCGGCGGCCGTGGGCGTAGCGGGGGCTTTGGTGGCCTGGTCGGCGGGCTCGGTGCAGGCAACTAGGGTGGCTAGTAGCAGCAAGGGGAAGCACGTGGATACGCGAATCATTGAAAACTTAATTTATTGGTTAGCAAGTATTTACATACTACTTCAAGGCTGCGTGGGCAGCTCCAACTCGGCGTAGGTAAGGGGCACGCGGGCGGCGGCGGTAGCCACGTCGGCATTGGGGTCGGCGTCAGGGTGGGCTTGCAGCAGCACTACGTGGCGGGCATCGCGCCAGCGGGCGGCGCGGGGGCCCCAGCGCTGCGGGTCGCGCGACCACACGAGCTGCGGAGCGCCGCTGCCGCAGCGGTAGAGGCTAAGGTCGGTGGGCGTGCCGCCGCTGGTCACGTCCTCGCACATGCTGAGTAGGTAGCGGCCATCGGGCGACACGCTGGGCTCGCCTAGCAGGCTAGTGCGGTGGCCGGTGCGCTGGTCTACCAGCAGCACGGCCGGGCCTTCGTCGGTGGTCACGTCAACCACCCACTGGTACACCTGCGGCAGACTGCCCCAGTAGTAATAGCCGATGTCTTTGCCCTCGGGGCCATCCTCGGAGGTGGGCTCGGGCTTCAGCGTGATGGCCGGGCCCTGGGCGGGGTGCAGGATGAGCAGCTCGCCCCGGCGCTGCACGCGGCCATCGGCAGGCAGCGGGGCGTCGGGCACGTGCGCCAGGCTTTCGGGCCTCTCATCGTCGCTGGGGCGGGCGGGCAGCGGGCCGGCGGGCAGCTTGGCAAACTCGGCCTTGGTGCTGGGGCGCAGGTTCAGAATGCCTATTCGGTGGCCCACGGAGTCGGCCACGGCGAGCGTGTCGGTAGGCGCTGCTGCGGAGGCACTGGCGGCGGCCGGCGCGGTGGGCGGCGACTGCGGGGCGGCCGCGTTGCCGGCGGGCTGGTCGGGGCGGCAGCTGGCTAGCAGCAGCAGGAGCGCGGGGCCTAGGTAGAGTTTCATGTGAACGGTGTTTAAGCAGTGGTTTTGCGATGGAAAAGGCTGGTTTTGAATATCCTGGCTGCTAACAATGGCCGCCGTGGCTACGCCCAGCCGCCACCATTAGTTGGCAGCAGCGGCGGGCTTACCGGCGGCGGGCTGGCGGCGGAGCGTGGCAAAGATGGCCAGCAGCTGGCGCAGGCCCGCCGCCGATTTGGCTTCGCCAAACGCATTGACCTGCGCATCCCAGCCCCGGCCGCTGTGGCTGGCGAACACGCTGTTGACGGTGTAGCCCGTGGCGCAGCGGTGGATGGTAAACGTGGCCGGGTGCCCCAGCAGCGTGACGGCCACCCGGCGCACCCGGCAGCCGCCCGTGGTATCGCCCTCATCGCCCTGCGGGTGCCCGCCCAGGTAGAGCCCGCCCGAAAAATCAGCCTGCACGGTGGTATCGGCCGGCGCGAAGTAATACACCAGGAAGTCCGGGCCGTTGGTGGCTTTAAGCGCGAACCCGGGGGGCAGGGCCAGGTAGAAACCCGTTTTGCCCAGCTGCTGCGGGGCGGTAAGTGGCGCGGGCGCGGGCACCCTGGCGGCGGGCACCGGGTGGGGCTTGGCGGCGGTAGCGGCGGGTTGGTCGGGGGCCGGGCAGGCCGTCAGGCCCAGGGCGCCAACCCCGAGCAGCGCGGCGTACCCCAATCGAAACCTTTTTTTCATAAGATTCAAGCAATCAATTTACTACACTGCTTATGCACCCAGCTACTCGTTGCGGTGCTGCTGCCAGAGCTGGGCGGCGTGCTGGCGAAAGGCAACCGGGGCGGCTTGCCAGGCGGCATCCAGGGTGTAGGCACCGCCATCGTGCTGGCCGTTGCCGATGGCGATGCGACTGGTGCCGCGCACGGCGTACTTCTGCGGGCCTTCGTGCATGATGATTTTTTGGGTGCTGGGGCTCACGTCGCCCCGGCAGGTGGTGCGGTACACCAGCCACACCTCGGCCGTGCCATCATGGTCGAGGTCAGTCACGGTGAGGCCTTTGGGACGAAACTGGGCTTCGATATCCAGCGGGCAATCATCTTCAAAATCATGCACTTGCCAGGTGGGAGCCGCGCTATTGGCTGGGTAGTGGTAAGCGTAGAGGTCGGCGCGCTGGCTGTCGCTGGCTGGGGCGGCGGGGTCGGGTGCGGGGCCGCTTTGGGTGGCCAGCACGGTATAGGTACCGGTGCGGTCAGTGTAGCGCAGGGCCTGCACCACGCGGCCGCTGCGCTTGAGGGTGGCCGGCACGGCCGCCGGGGCCAACGGGCTCACCCGCAGCTGGGCCTGGGCACTACCGGCAAGCAGCAGGAGTGCCGGCAGCAGGAAATAGGTTTTCATAATAAAATGTAATTTATTGTTAGTCAGTTAGTTATTTATAAAAAGCAATACCGCAAAAGGCAGCGCTACCACCCCGGCCAGCCCCAGGTACAAGCGCCACTGCGCCCGGTGCCACCAGGCCGCGGCCAGCAGCGCCAGCCCCAGGGCCCCCGCCAAAAACAGCTGGCCCAGCAGCAGCCAGTTCAGGGCGTCGCCGGCCCCGCCGGGGGCGGGCTGGGCGCGGTAGGCCGCCGCTTCGGCCACGTACTGCGCCCAGCGCAGCAGGTAGAGCAGCACCGCCGCCAGCGCGAGCCAGTGCCGCCCGGGTAGCCGCCAGTTGGTAGGTGATTTCATGGCAGCTTCAGGGCTTGATTTCCAGCAGCCCCTCGGCCGAATAGACGTACTCCACCTCCTTGCCGACCTTATCCTGGCGCAGCGACAACAGGTACAGGCGCAGCTGCAAGCGGCCCGCGCGGGCGCGCAGCTCCGGCGGGTTGGGCAGGTCGATGGACGTGACGCGCTGGCCGTAGTGCTGGGCCAGCGAGTCGGCCAGGGGGCGCAGCAGCACGTGCAGTTGGGTGTGCCAGGGGCCGGTAGCAGCCCGCCGCTGCTGAAGCAGCAGGCTGTCGCCGCTGTTGGTCATGAGAAGGCGGAAGGTGCCCTCCCGCAGGGGCAGCGCCAGGGCGGTAGCGCCCGTAGTGTCGGCAGGGCCCATCAGCAGGCCGATGTCCTTGAGCCAGTACTTGCCCTGGCCCAGGGCGTAGTACTGGGGCACGTTGCGCACGGAGTAGTCGGTCGATTGTTGCTCGGGCGTGTCGTTGAGGGCCTGTTGCAGCTGGTAATCTTCCAGGTATTCGAAGCCGCTCAGGTCAAACGGCCGGTACTTGCGCCACTGCTGCTGCTCCCAGGAGGTTACCTCGCGCAGGGAGTCGGGCAGCGCAAGCGAGCCGGCAAACTGCGGCTGCAAGCGGGCCAGCTTGTCGCGCTCGGCAAAGAAATAAAAGAGCGAGGTCAGTCGCCCGCGCACGGCGCGGGGCAGGCTGGGCACGCGGCCGTTGGCCCCGTCGAGGTGGCCGTTTTGCAGCAGGTGGTAGCGGTTGGTGAGCGCACGCAGCTCACTTAGCTGGCTGCGCTCGGCCACGGCAAACGCCCCCCACGGCCCGGCCACCGACAAAAACGCCAGCCCGGCCAGCGACACCGGAATCCAGACGATGCCCTGGCCCTGGCGCGCCAAAAAATACAGGGCCATGCCCAGCAGCCACGCCGCCAGCAGCAGCACAAAGTACCGCTCCTCGGTGAGGCCATAGGCACGAATACGGGTGCCGATGGCCACCGCCAGCAGCCCCAGTAGCGGAAACAGCGCCCGATAAAACCAGCGGGCAAAGGTGCGAATCCAGGTGTTTTCGGGGCTTTGGCGCAGCGGGTGAATGAGCAGCAGCGCAAAGATGCCCGCCACCGCCAGCGCCAGTATCAGCACCGATACCCAGCCTTTGGGCAGCTCCCACTGCACTAGTATGCGCAGCAGGTAGGCGTAGAGAATGCCCACGTAGAGCACCACCAGCGGCAGCAGCACAAACTGCGTAAATATCTTTAAACCATTAGGATAGGGGGCCTCCTGCTCCAGGGCGGCAAAGTCGGCGGGCACGCCCGCCAGAAAAAACCAAGTATTGAACAGCGAGGCCAGCCCCACGAACAGGTAGCCAAACACGTTGCTGCTGGTATCGTGGCCAAAGAGCTCGCGCAGGGCCATCAGGGCGATGGTGCAGCCCACATACAGCACCCCCGAGTAGAGCCCGGCCAGCAGCAGCCGCTGCAACAGCGTCTGGTTGTAGCGCCAAAAGCCGGGCGTGTCGGCCCCGCGCCGCAGCTCACCCAGGTAGGGCGCGGCGGCCACGGCCAGGTGCAGGCCCAGCAACAGCACCGCCAGGCGCAGGCCCCACACCAGGCCCGGCTGCGCGGGGGCCAGCGCATACCAGCCCACCAGCAGCGCCAGCGCCCCCGCCTGGGTTAGCCAGCGCCCGGTGGCCGACCAGCCGTAGCGCTCGGCGGCCAGCGCCAGGGCCAGCGTGAGCGGCAGCCCCAGCGCCCCCGCCGACAACACCGGAAACACCCAGGCCGGCTGGTTGGCCATGCCACTGAGATACGTGATGGCCTGGCAGCCGGCTACAAACACCACCACGGCGCACAGCAGCGTGAGCGGAAAGCGCCGGGCCACGCGCCCGGCCTCCCCGATTACGCGTTGAAGAGAAGGGAGTTGGAGCATAAATTATTTCCACCAGGGGCGCTTTTCTTCGGCCTGGGCCTGGCGAAATTTGGGGGTATCGCCGTTGCCCTCCAGGGCGGCCATGTAGGTTTGCCAGCTGTTGGCCACGTACTTGGCGGCAACCTCAAAGTCGCTCACGCTGAAGTCCAGGTCGCCGGATGCGGGAATCTTGAAGTCGCCCCAGTGGCAAGGTTTGCGCTGCTGGGTGGCGTAGCTCGCCCAGGTAGCCACGCACTGGTTGTTGCTGAAGCCGTCGCTCGGTTCGAGGGTATTGTATTGGGGCTGGCCCTTGGCATTGAGGTAGAAGTAGGTGGTGAGCGTGCCGCTGATGGTGCCGCTGCCGGCCTGGCGGCGGTCCTCGGCCAGTTCGACGCGGCAAGTCAGCTCGCCCTCCCGAAACTGCGGGTATTCCGCATTGGGCGCTTTATAGAGCCGCGCTTTCACCACGGTGATAGTGCCAGTGAAGGCGCACACGTTGGTTTTCACCCGCGTTTTGCCGCTCACTTGGTACACGTAGGGCTGGCCGGGCGCCGGGCGCACGCTGGTGTAGTGCAGGTAGAAGCGCTGGTAGTTGGCCCCAATGAAGCCCAGCGGCTCAGGAAACACGTCGGCGCTTTTATTACCGTAAAACGCCAGCCGGTCGGCGCGCCACAAGTAGCTCAGGTTCTTGGTTTTGAGTGGGGCAAGGTAGTCGGCGCTGGGCGGCGGGCCCTGAGCCGGGGCCGCTAGCGGTAACGCCAGCAGCGCGGCCAGCAGGCATCCGCAGTCCCACCAGCGGGCCATCAATAAGCGTAGGGAAAGGAGCATCATGAGCAGCAGGTGAACTTGGTTGAACGGCAATCCCAGCGGCCGGTTGCCGCCCCGGCCAGGGCAGCTTCCTCCCCGAAACTGCGGGCAAGGTATCAACGCTACCCCATTCACCGCGTACCAGTAAGCGGCACCGTAGTGCGGCGTGAGTGGCTTCGCCACTCACGCCACGAGCCGCGAACACCAATCATAATCCACTGAAAGTGAGCTAATTTGCAGCGACCAGCGACCCAGGACCCGCTTGGTGGGGCCGACAACCAGTTGGGGCAGCTTCCTAACTATCACTCAAAGCTTACGCTATGTATATTACTAATTTATTAATTCTCAGCTTGTTAGTAGTTGCGGCCCCGGCCCTGGCGCAGTCGAGCTACAACGTGGACGTGCCGAAAGACATCGTTATCCTGCAAAGCACCCGCGACTACGCGGCGGCGCTGGCAGGCGCCCGGCAGGCCGCCGCTAAGCTGGGCCGCCCGCTGAAGCTGGCCGGCTACCACCCCAATAAAGAGCTGGGCCTGAGCGCCAGCAAAGCCGATTGCACCGGCGGCGGCTACGACTTCCCCTGCTACGTGCCCAGGGGTCAGGGCGGGGCCGAAAACAGCGACTACCTCTCCATCGAGTTTTCCGACGGCTACACGGGCTTTGCCAAGGGCTACTACATTGTGGTAGCGGCCCTGGCCCCGCCCAACTCGGCCACCCTGCGCCAAACGCTGGCACGCGTGCAGCGCGCCTACCCTACCGCCTACGCCAAGCGCACAAGCGTGTGGCTGGGCTGCATGCACTGATTGCCATGAAAAACCCTGACCTTCAGCTGCTTATTCAGCCAACACCCGCCCAGTGGGGCCTGCGCGGCGACCCCGACCTCTGGCAAGAGCTGGGGCAGGCCCTGGCCGAGCAGCCGCTGGCCAGCAGCCCGGCGGCGGCCGACGCCCTGCTGGCCAGCCTGTACCTGGCGCTGGTGGGCGAAGCGCCGGCCACGGGCCGCCAGCCCTTCGTGGCCCGCTACGCCCACGGCGGCATGAGCAGCGGGCGCGTATCGGCCGATTTTTGGCTGACCCAGGGCTTTCCCCTGCTCAAAAGCCGCCTGCTGGCACCGCGGCCGTAGCGGGCGGGGCAGCCAACCGAAACCAGCGCCCGGCGCGGGCTTTTAACCCGTGGTTCGCTACGCGGCGGGCTACTTTTACCCCTCACTTAGCCGCCTCCTTTCGCGTATTGCCGAGCTATGGCCAAAACCATTCGCCCCATTCAGTGCCCCCAGTGCGGCAGCCCGCAAAACACGCCGCTTGGCCCCGACCTGTTTCGGTGCACGGCCTGCCAGACGGAATATTACCTTGACTCGGACGATGTGACCGTGAACGTGCGGCACCACTACCCTCCGACCGCAGCCGCGCCGGCGGCCCGGCCGCCCCTGTCGTGGGGCCAGCGGATGGCCATTGGGCTGTGCGGCCTCGTGGGGGTGGGCGCCGTGGTGTGGATGGTACTGCTCATTGCCCTGCCGCCGCAGCCCTACCGGGGGGTTACGGTGGTGGCGAAACCTATTTTTTACCTCACCCACTACGTGTACGCCGATGCCCAGCGGCAGCCCGTGTACGTGACGCTACGCACCCAGGCCCCCCGCTGGGGCAGCGACTCCGTGACGCTCTACGCCGATTTTTTTGACCCGCGCACCGGCCGGCTGCGCCGCGAGCAGGTGCTGGAGCCGCTGGCCCGCCGCCTCGACGACCACCGCTACGAGTGGCACACGTTTCCCAACGACCAGGCGTACTTACTTGGTAATGAGCATCTTTACCGCGTTGAGGCCCGCACCGACCAGCTAACCGAAGTGACGAACACCCTGCTGGCCAGCTACGCGCCCGCCAGCAGCGGCGTGGCCCAAGTGAAGTTCGACACGTCGAAAGAAGCGCTGACGTTGCTCACCAACGACGGCAAAACCCTGTACTACCTGCCCGCCACGGGCCAGGTATTTGCCGAAGGCGAGGCCTTTTACCAGGCGGCGAAAGTAACCCAGGCCAAGCGCTACTTCAGCCTGGAGCAGCCGTATGAGCCGGGCCTGAATGATAAGCCCTACCAGTTGCTGCGCTACCGCGCCGGAGCCCCGCCGCTCGACCTCACCAACGGCCGCCGGTTTTTCGAGCCCCGCATCCTGTACCAAGCCACCGACGCGCTACTCATCGACGTGGCCCCTACTGCTAAGCCCGAAGGTCCGCACCTCTTGCAGCGTCTCGACGTGAACACCGGCCGCGTGCTGTGGAGCCGCCCGGCCAGCCGCTACGACTTCGAAGATCCCGTGCGCACTCCCGATGGCTTCGCCCTGCACTACCGCACCGATTCGGAGCTAGACTACGTGCATGGGGCCCTGCTGCTGGCCAACGATGGCCGCGAGCTGCACGACTTCCAGCGCAAGCGGATGGAATAAATAATTATTTTTTTTAGCTGATGGTCAGTCAGATAATCCGGCCGTTTCGCACCACGTTTGCGAACCTGCTCGCCGGCAAGCTTTACAATTTCCGTCGGCGCAGCCTGTGGCGCTACCTGCTGGGCGCGCTGCTGCTCAGCTTAGCGCGGCCCGCGCTGGTGGGCAGCTTTTGGCCCACGCTGCTGGTGCTGGCCGCCGGCCTGGTGGGCCTGGGCCTGCTGGTGGTGGTGCTAAGCAGCTACGCACTTCGGCACAACCAGCAATTTGAGGCCGAAGTCACATTTCGGGCCGATGGCGTAGTGGTGCGGCCCGCCAGCGGGGCCCCGCCCGAAACGCACGACTGGCAGTGGGTGCGGCAAGCAAGCGAAACCAGCCGGCGGTTTTTTCTGGTGGTGAAACCATTTCCGCGCCTTGTACTCCTCCTCGATAAGCACCGGCTCACAGACGAAGAAGTGGCTACGTTCCGCACGTGGCTGGCCGCCCGCCAAAACAGCTAATTGGCTGTTCAGCAGCTGTTAATCTTCGCCCGCCACGCTGGGTTGCAGCGTCTGAACGGTGTGCTGAATCACGGCATCCATCGCGGCCTTGCGGTCGGTCGGGTACTCCCAGCGGAAGGTGGTGAGCGTGTTGCTTTTGAGCACCGTTTTCTCGTAGAAAATTGCACCTTTTACCTGCCCCGACAGCACGTAGCCGGTGCGCGTGAGCTGGTCGAGGGTGAGGGTGGCGTGCTTTTCCTGCCAGCTTTGCCGGGCTATTTTACGGTTGGCGGCCAAGCCGCCATCCAGGGCGTTGTAGCCGGCGTAGGCCGTGAGCACCGTCTGCCCATCGGCCGACACGAAGCGGCGGCCGTCGCCGTTGCCAGCTTCGGGCTGGGGGCGCAGGTCGGCCGGGTAATCGATGCGATAGCCGAAGCGGTCGTTGTGGTAGGTTTTGTAAGTGGGCGGGGCCACCGTAGCCAGCCCTGCTAGCAAGGCCGTAAGAGGGGTAAGCGTCATAGCGTGCATTCAGAAAACGAAAATATGTCGAAAATTCGCCGAAAATCAGCTATTTCGTTGTGGTTGCTGGCTGCCGGGGCTAGCAGCTGCGGGGCCGACCAAGCGCGGCCGCCGGCAACTCTGGCCCCGCCCCCGGCAACCCAGCGCCCACCCGCGTCGGCGCGGCAGCCAGTTTTGCCCACCGCAGCAGATACGGCGAACCGCCCCGACCTGGCCGCCCAGCTCCGGCCGATACGCGCCAACGTCCGGCGCATCGACGGCACTACGGAGTGGTCGGCCACGGCCGTGCGCAGCCTCGACGAGCCGGGCGAAGGCGGCGAAGCTACCTTCTACTACGCCCACGGCCAACTGGAAAAGGTAGTGGCCCGGCACTTCGGCGAAATGTCGCAGCAGTGGGTCAGCTACTACTTGCGCCAGGGCCAGCCCTCGTTCGTGCTGGAACAAGCCTACACCTACAACCGGCCGATGTACTACAACGCGGCCACCAGCAAGCAAACGCATGACAATGAGTCGTTTGACTTCGATAAGTCAACGGTGGAAGAAAGCCGCAGCTACTTCGCCCACGGCCAGCTGGTGCAGCAGCTCAGCAACCAAGACTGCGGGGCTCCCTTCGCCGCCGACTACCTGCGGGAGGAGCAACGACGCCTGCTGGCTGAGTTTCAGGCAGTAATGAGCACCCGCCAAAAGTAACTGGCTTGGGTAAATGCTGGGCCGCGGCGGGCCAACCCAATGCAGGAATTTCTTAACCCCCGCCGAAAGGCTACCCGTCCCCCACCGCCACCGGGACGGCGTAAGGGCCAGGCTGCGCCTTACTTCACGTTGGCCAAAATCCAGTTGCTAGTGTTACGTTCGCTGTCTTCGTTCACGGGCGAGGGCGATTTGGTGCTCGTGCTCATGGCCATCGTCAGCACGCCGGTGGCTTTGTTCCAAGAGTAGAACCAGCCGTGCTGCGCGCCCATCTGGGCGGGCGTGGGCTCCTGGGCGGTGGTGGTGAAGTGGATTTCCTTGATTTTGCGAATCGGGGCCTGGTAGTACTCGGCCCGGCTGCCGCCGAGCGAGCGCACGAGGTCGGTGCTGATGTTTTCGATGACGGTCCACAGCTCCAGGTCGCGTTTTTCGGTGAGCTGCTGAGCGGCGGCTTCGGTCCAGGTGAACTTGACGGGCATTTTGTGCTCGTAGCGCAACTGCCTGAAATGTTGAGAGTTGGCGTGCTCGGCGTCGTCCTTGCTGGGCTGGGCGGCGTCGGCCATCACGGCGCGGGCGTAGGCCTGCTCGTTGGCAGTGGTGTGGCCGCCGGGCTTGGGCGCATCATCTACTTTGCCCTGCGCGTGGGCCGCCGAAGCAGCTAAGAAAATGAGGGCGGCCACAGCAATAGCGCGGCCGGCTGGCGTGCAAGAGAACAGCATAGCAAGGGAAATGGTGAAAGTAGGAAGGACAAGCGTTGCAGCTAACCACGTTATTTAGAAGCTACTGAATATCCGTACGGACTACTTTACTACTTGGTTCCGCAAGAGCCGCGGTTCGGCTACCCGCGGTTTGTGGTCCTCAGCAGGCAGCTTTAGCCTCGGTGCCTGGCCTATTACTGCCCGTAGCACTTACTTGCGCCGCGCCAAGGCTACTCGCTAAACCGCCTTGCTCTCCAGCCCTGCTTACCACTTTTCACGCCCTCCCCTTTCCGCCCATGCCCAGCCACTCGCCCGCCGAACTCGCCGCCCGGCCCGCCCAGCGCATCCTGGTGCTGGTGCGGCCCACGGGCCTGCGGGTAACGGTGGCGCTGCTACTAGGGGCCATTCTGCTGGTAGCCAATACCTTAAGGCTGCTCGACAGCCCCGCGCCGGGGCGCCACGCAGCGGGCGCGCTGCTCGGCCTGGTGCTACTGCTGGGAGCCGGCTATCGGCGGGTGCGGGGCAACCAACCCCGGCTGCTACGCTTCGACCGCGAGGCATTGCACCTGGAGCCGCTGGGTTCCCAGCCGGGCCCGCCCGCCGAAACCATTGCCCTAAACAGCATCACGGCCTACACATACTGGCTGCGGTTGCTAACGTTCCGGCGGCTTGTGCAGTACCACCTGCGCCTGGAGCTGGCCGATGGCCGCGTGCTGCACCTGGCCGACCGCCCCGGCACCCGCCCCCATGACCCCACCGGCACCGTGCGCCTCGACGTGCTGGCCAAGCGGCTGGCCCGGCGCACCAAGCTAGGCCCGCGCCGCCGCCCGCGGTTCTTCCAAACCCAAGCGGCGCGGGGGCTGCTCTGGGTTGGTGGGGCGGCGCTGGTGGCCGGCCTGGGGCTGCTGGGGCTCGGCTACGAAGTGGGACTGCTGCTACTGCTGCCGGCGGTGGGCTACGGGTGCAGCTACTACCTGGGGCAGGGCGATGCTGACCTTGTGGAGTGACTGCGCCAGGAACGGGGCCTGGGCGGTGTCCGTTGCGGTAGCCAACCGTTACGCCCTGGCTAGCCAGGCACCGGGCCCGGCTACTGGCTAGGGCGTAACGGTTGGTACGGGGTGGGGCGCATCGTTGAAGTAGTCCCCCGCAGTATCGTTGCCCAACTCGCCGTAGTCGTTTTGGCCCCAGGCGTAGAGGCGGCCGTTGGTACCCAGGGCTATGCAGTGGTTGCTGCCCGCGCTGCACTGGGTGTAGCGGCCGGGCAGCGGGGCCGGCACGGGGCTGTCTTCATTGGGCGAGCGGCCGAGCTCGCCTTTGCTGTTGCTGCCCCAGGCCCAAAGCTGCCCATCGGCGCGGAGCGCCAGCACGAAGTCGTCGCCGGCCGCTACCTGGGCCCAGCGGCCGGGAATGCGCCGGGGGGTGGGCAGCGGCGGGGGTTGCAGCTGGCCCGTGGCCCGAAAGCTGTTGGTGGCCGTTGCGAGCTGGCCATGCGTGTTATCGCCCCAAGCGTAGAGCTGGCCGGCGGGCGTCAGGGCCAGGCTGAAATAGGCCCCGGCAGCCACCTGGCTGTAGCGCCCCGGCACCTGCCCCGGCTGGGGGTGGGGTAGGCTGTCGAGGGGCACCCCGGGCCCCAATTGCCCCCGCCTATTGGCGCCCCAGGTGAACAGGCGGCCATCGGGGGTGAGGGCCAGCACGTGGCTGGCGCCGGCCGCCACGTGGGCCCACTGGCCGGGCACCTGCACCAGCACGCTCCTCGTTTCCGACCGGTGGGCCAGCTGCTTATACGACACTGGCGCCGGCGGCGGGCCGGCCGGGCCCAGCACGCCGTCGTAGTTGCTGCCCCAGGCATAGAGGTGCCCTTCCGTGTTGAAGGCCAGGCTGTAGCCGATGCCCGCAATGGCCTGCGCATAGTGCCCGGGCACGCGCACCAGCTGGGCGTAGGGCCGGTTTGCGTAGTAGTCGATAGGGGCCCCGGGCCCCAGCTCGCCGCCGCCGTTGGCACCCCAGGCAAACAGTTGCCCGTTGGCGTTCAGGGCCAGGGCGTGGTAGCCTTTGGCAGATACTTGCACCCAATTCGCCTCGTGCCCCACCGGCGCCCAGGTCCGGCGCTGGGTCAGGGTGGTGTCAGGCCCCAGAATGCCGTAGCTATTGTCGCCCGCCGCCCACAGGGTGCCGTTGGTTGCCAGGCGAAGCGAATAGTTCCAGGCCGCCGCAATGGTGTGCGGGCCGGCCTGGGTGGCGGGCTGGCAGCCAGGCAGCGCCAGGCTACTGAGCCCGAGCAACGCCCGCCCGCACCAGCGGCTACCCAGCACTACTACTTGAGAAATGTTCATGCTGCTTCGGGTTCAAAAGACTGCTACCTGAGACAAACATACCCCACCTCAGCTAGTAGTTGAAAAGGGAGCTATGCCGCGCTTAGCGCGGCTTCGAATGCGGTGTACAGCTGGATGCAGCGCCGCATCTTTGTGTTTCGTCGTTGTGTAGCCCACCAAACGACAAACGCAAAGATGCGGCGCTGTACCCTGACGCTGAATTTGCTGTAAGCCGACTGGCAAATCCTAGTTTGGGTGGCCTGCCAGGGCAGGAAAACGGGTGCGCCTCGCAGCGGGAGCGCCCACCACCGCTGGCAGGAAAAGTGCGCTGCTTACAAGGGGTAATAATCTTGGGGGTCCCACTACAAGATGCGAACCTAAAAGCAGTGTCGTATTTTTATAACATGCTGTTTATCAGTAATTTATACTTAAAATCCTTTCAGCGGTGATAACTTTTCGTTTTCTGAGCATCCCTCTGCTCGCGCTGCTGGCCAGCGCTTGCAGCCCCTGCACCAAGCTGCCGCTCTCGGCCGCCGACCGGGTCTGGACGGCCGCCTACCCCCGCGTGGGCCAGGAGGTGGCGTTTCGCAGCAACCTGGGAAATACGGCCACCTACACCGTGGCCGAACGGGTGGACACCTACAACAACCTCGACTGCAACTGGCTGGAAATAGGCTCCGACCAGCCCGCGCATTTCCACGTGACGCTGCGGCCCACCGCCTTCCCGCAGGGCGGCGCCCACGACCTGACGCTGTACGTGCTGAAGTGGAGCGCCCAACAGCCCGCCCAGCTCGATTTCCGCCTGGCGAGCCTGGAAGCTTATTTCCATGAGAAAGACGACCACCACCACTTCCGGCTGCGGCCGCGGCCCTGCACCCTGGCCAGCGGCCAGCACTATCCCCAGGCCTACTATATGGAGGAGGGCCGCAACGCCATCGCCTACGGAACCACGGATTTTCGGGCCTGCTACTGGGACTCGCAGGCTGGGCTGGTGCGCTACGAGCTACCGAGCGGCGAAGTGTTTGACTTGGTGCCGGCGGCCGACTTACCGGCCCCGGCCCCGCCGGCTAATCGGCCGAATGGCTGAGCACCCGGAAGCTGAGGCGCAACAGCGCGTGCCGGGTAGTGTCGGGCGCATCGGCCACCAGCGGAATACGCTTGCGGTGCGCCCCGCCGCGATAATACGTGTAAAGCGTATCGGGCCGGGGCCGGTCGGCCCGCATCGGAAACACCCGGATGTACGCCACCGAGTCACTGACGCGGGCCTGCGCTACGGTCCCGAAGGGATAGTCTACTAAGTAGTCATTGCGCTGGTAAGAGTTGCCCGCCGGCCAGCGCCGATACTCCAGCAAGGCCAAGCGCCAGGAGTAAGCCAGGGCCATGCGCAGCGGCACCCGGTTGGTGGTGTCGGGCACGGTGGGCACGGGGTTACGGTCCGGAAAAAATTCCCAATAGTAACCGGAACGGTCGGCCGGCTCGGGCCCAAAGCCAGGGCGGCGGAAAGTGAGCGTATCGAGCCGGGCCGCCGCCGCCACCGAGGCGGGCACCAGCTGCACCCGCAGCAGCACCTGGCTGCGCTGGGCGGCGGTGTAGTTAAACAGGCTGTCGGCCGCCAGCGAGTCGGGGGCCCAGTAGCTGGTCAGCGTATCCTGCCGGTCGAAGTGGCGGTAGCCGGCGGGCAGGGTTTCGAGCAGCGGCTTGAGGCGCGGCGGCAATTCGGGGGGCGCGTCGGGCCGGCAGGCCCCAAGCAAGGGCAGCGCAGCGGCCAGCAGCAAACGGGTGCAATACATAAGACTGCTACTTAGCGAGATACATCCAGCTCGTCGTGGGTGACGCACGCATCATCGGCCATGCTGCCATCGGGCAGGGTGTGGCGGCGCTCGATGATGACGCGGCTGGGGGCAGCCCAGCGGGCCGTAACCGGCTCCCAGGCGGTGGGCTCGCGCTGCCAGCGCAGGTGTGGGCCGTCGGCCGTTATCTCCACCAGTGTCAGCAAGTTGGCCTGGTCGCCGCCGCCCAGGCCGGGGCTGGTGAGCAGCACAAAGCGGCCATCGGGCGAGGCCACGGGCGCGCCCATTAGCTCCAGGTGGCGGCCGGTGCGCTGGTCTACCAGCACCGTGCCGTCCGACTCCCAGTACCAGGCCCGCACCACCCACTGGTGCGCGGCGGGCAGGTTACCCCAATACATGTACTTCACGCCCTTCCCATTTTCGAGGGTAAACTCGGCCTCGGGCGTAGACGACAGCTTGGCGGCGCTGCCCTGCGCGGGCTGCAAGAACAAATCGAGGCCAAGGCGGCGCACCTGGCCCGGGGCAGCAGGCAGGCGCTCCGCCTTGGGGTCATTCGCTAAATCTGGCAATCCGCTGACAGACAATTTATTAAAAGCCTCGGCGGTACTGGGGCGCAGCTGAGCCACCCGCCCGCCGGGCAGGTGCAGGGTATCGGCCGGGCTGGCGGCGGCCGCGCTGGCGGCAGCGGCGGCACTGGGCTTAGCGGCGGGCATCGGGGCCGCGGGCAGGGTGGCTTGCTCGGTGGCGGGCGCATCGGGGCGGCAGGCGGTGCTGGCCAGCAGCAGCAGTACTGCCAGGCGGAATGATTTTTTCATAAATCCATCTAAATTAGCCACTTATGGGGTACGTTTGAGTGGTAAACCTAGCCTGTGAAGCGCTTGGTTTGAGAAGGCGGAGCAATCAAAAAACTATGCTTCCCAGGTGCGCAGCCAAGCCAGGTACTCGTCGCCGTAAGCGTTCGGGTTGAGTTGGCGGACGAGCTGCGCCAACTCCGCCGCCGAGGGGTCGCTGTCGGATACGTGAAAGAGCAGAAACACCTCCCGGCCCGCCGCCTGGTTGAAAAAGCCCTGCTGCTGCAAGTCGGCCAATACGTCGATGCAAGTGGTGTAGAGTTGCTGGCGAAACTGCTCGAAGGCCTCGCCTGCCAGCATTTCGTCCAGGGCCTGCGTGCCCAACTGCTGGCAGATGTCGTCGAACTGCGCGCTAGCCCCCACGTTTTCATAACGCCACTCCGCCGGCTCAAACTTCGCGTAAAGCTGGTCTTCCAATGGCTGGGCGGCCAGGTGCGCCAGCGTGTTGGTGGCGGGGCACACCGTCATCGCCCCCTCGTCGCTGTAGAGCGCAAAGCTGTAAATGCCCTCCATGCGGTGCTGGGCCAGCACCTCAGTAAAAGCGGCTTGGGTGGCCTGCGTGAGCTGGCTTTTTAGGTCTTGAAAATCAATAGCCATGAATGGTGTAAAAAAACTAGTGGCCGGCGGCGGCCGAGGCTATTCTTTGTAGATGTCAAACTTCGCCAATGGCACCCGGCCGAAGTCTTTGGCGGTGGTAGCGGTGGTGGTGCCGTGCTCGGGGTCGGTGGCGTGGAAGTGCTCGCTGCCGTCGCGGTGCAGCAGCCAGGTGCGGCCGGCCGGGTCGTACCTGAACGTCACGTAACGCGTCCAGCGCTGGGCGCTGCCGCCGTAGTGCTCCACCGTGAAGTAGCCCTTTTTGATGGCCAGGCCCATAAAGGGGTCGCCCATGATACCGCCGCAATCCACGCAGTACACGGCGTTGTCGGTGCGGACAGCCAGGTTGTAGGTGCCGCCTGCGCCGCCCACAAATAGCAGCAGCGGCCGCTTGGTGGGGTGGTTTACCACGTCGGAGGTCTTCTGCTCGTTGGGCTTGTTGAGCACAACCAGCCAGTCGGGGGTCGCGTCGCGGTTGAGGTCACCTGGTTCGGCGGCGAGCACGGCGTAGCCGGCGGGTAGCGCGCGGCGAATGGCGGCGGGCAGCTTCGGCACGGGCGCAGTCGGCTGCTGGGCCAGCCCCGGCAGCCGCCCCAGGCTGGCAGCCAGCAGCACCAGCCCGGCCCGGCAAATCATTGATAAAGAAGTCATACGGCTATTCTTCAAAGGCGGAATCCGGCAGTAGGCCGCGCACAAATGCCTCAAAACTAGGGGCCAGCGGCGTAATGCGGTAGTCGCTTTCCTGGTCAACGTGCACTACGGCGGGCTCGCCGGTGGGGCCGCAGGCGCGGTAGTCAAGCATCACCAGGTCGTGCCCAGCCGAGGGGCAGTCGGCCACGACCACGCCAATAGCCGGGTAGCCCCACTCGTCCAGCATAAACTGGCTGCCCTGGTCGCCGCACAGCGAAATGCTTTTTTCGTAGCCGATGCCGCAAATGGCCGTGATGGCCACGTGGTCATCGGCCCAACTCGTGGCCTCAGTGGTGGGAAAACGGGTGTTGACGGGCACGCCACCGTTGCGCACCCGCATCAGGGCCACGTAGAAGGCGGGCAGCCGGTAGCCCAGGTCGGCCTCCACGCGGGCAATCAGCTCGGCGCTGGGCGGGGGCTCGGTGTAGGCTTTCAGGGCGTAGGCGCTATCGGCCCAAAAGTGCCGGGCGTCGAAATCGGGGGGTAGTTCCATGCGGAGAAAAGGAAAAAGTGGCGAGCGGGCGAACGGCAGGGCTTACGAACGGCCCTGGCTCCGCGTTGGCGGAGCCTCGGTGGGCGGCTGCGGCGGCCTGGGCTGCAAGTGCAGCAGGGCCACCAGCCGCGGCCGCGACTGCCGCACCTCCGCCCAAAACGGCAACGTGAACAAGAGCAGCCCAACTGCAAACATACCCACCGGAATCAGGTCGGGCCAAGCCAGGCTGCCCACATTGGCCCGCAAAGAACCTTGCAGCAGCCCCTGCCCCATCGCCGCCACCACGCTGCCCACCCCGCCCAGCCACAAGGCCCCAAAGGCCAGCGTAAACGGGTGCAGGCTGTGGGCCAGGCGCAGGTAGCTGCCCCCCGTGGGTCGGGCCGCCACCTCCCCCCTGATGCGGGGCAGCATCGAGTTGCGGTAATCAATCACGCGGCTGATGGTGAACTGGTTACCCGTTATACTACCCGAAAATTCGCGCTTTTGCTGCACGCTGTTCTGCACCTGGCGCAGCAGCTCGGCGGGCGGCAGCGGCGAGGTGAAGTCTTCGGTGAGGGCGGGGAAAAAGCGCATCGGTTCTTACAAGATAAAATCGGCATCGGCCATTCGCACCACGTGGGGCCCGCGCTCAGGGTAGTGCCTGGCGGCCCCCGCATGGCCGGCCCGGCCACCGTGGGCCGCCAGGCACGCAAGTACGGCCGTTTTAAGGGCGGCCGTGTCGGTGTAGCGCAGGGGCTGGCCACCCACGCCCTGCCGGCCGTTGCCAAAGAACACCATCAGGTTCACCCCGGAGGGCATTTTATGGTCGAAATAATACAGCACATCAAGCCCAACTTGCGCGCACAGCGCCGCCAGCGCGGCCAGAAAATCAACCTGGCGCGCCAGCGGCAGGTGGCAGTCGAGGCGCAGCAGCGCCACCTCAGCCTGGTACCGGCCCGGCCCAGCGCTGACGGCTTGCAGCGAGCCGTTGCCGTAGCTATAGAGCGGCGTGGGGTCGTGGGGCTCGGCCAGGCGCAGCGGGGGCAGGCCGGCGGCAATTGGCTTGGTGGTGCGCGTGGCCTGCTGCTGGCGCAGCACATTTTCCAGCTCCCCGGCCACGTGCAACGTGTAGTCAGTCAGGGCATAGTCGCCCAAATCGAGTTGCAGCAGCGGGCCTTGCACTTTTCCAAAGATATACCCGGCGGGGTAGCGAGCGGCCACGGCGCGCACCTCGGCCAGCAGGGCCGCTGGGTTGGGGGCCTGCACGGTGGCCGTTAGCTCGGCCGGGCCGTCGGCGTGCCCACCCAGGCCGGGCCGAAAGGTGAAGAAATCGAAGGAGTAGAGGCCTTCAGGAAAGCCGTAGTACCAGTAGACACCGAGGAGCATAAGCGCAAAGAACAACCGATAGCCTCGACTGGTACGCTCGCCAGCCGGCCCGCGTTGGCGGGCCGGTAACCTTACCGGCCGTTGCTGGGTAAAGCCTGGGGCAAGTTATTGAATGCCTTGCGCAGAATTGCAGTACTCCCATTTTCAACCTTTCCTTTCTTCCAAATGACTGCTGACCCTAGCCCCGCCCGCCCCGAGCAAGCGCTGCTCGAACGCTACGCCGCCCTGGCCTACGACCGGCAAGCCGACTTGTACGAGGTTATCGGTGATAATGCCTGGAATGCGGACATGGACGCCGGCACCATCTCCTTCGGCCCCGGGCTGGTATTTCCGCTGCAAGCGCTGGGCACGTTTTCGCACGTTTCCGAAACGTGGCGGTGGGCCTGGGTCGCCGCCCAATCCGATTGGCCCGCCCGGCTGCTGACCCAGGCCGAGCAGCTCCGGGCCTACGGCGAGCAACACGGCATCGAGCTGCTCACCGTAGGCGAGTTTGACGCGACCACGCAGGACTTGCACGCCATTGGGGCCATTGCCTCGGGCATGTTGGGGGCCAGCGGCTACTACCTGGCCAACTACGGCCAGGGCACGCTGGTGCTAACCGTCAAGAGCGAGCATATTGACCAAGTGCCCAAAAATGACTTCGCCCGCATTTCAACTGTATTTCCTCAGGTTATCCAGATGTTCGAGATGCGCCACCGGCCGGCCTTCATCCACTATCTCACCCAAAAAGGCTATACGACCACCGAAACCGCCGATGCGGTGAGCGCCGCCGTGGACTCCGGTACGCTCACCGCTACCTTCGACGACCTTGGCCGGCTAGTTAACCTACAGGGCAAAAGCAATAGTTAGCTTTGTCTGTCAGGTAATTAACTATGAAGCTGTTTAGGAAGTCGTCAGCACGTCATGCTGAACGCAGTGAAGCATCTCTACCGCTTCGTTGAACGGCTCGGCTGAAGCGGTAGAGATGCTTCACTGCGTTCAGCATGACGTTCAATAATGTTTTTTTAGACTTCTCTAAACAGCTTCGGTGACTATTGCCATCTGCTTCGTCTGCGGCGAATTCAAAATAGGGGCTTTCACGCCCTGCCCGGCGTGCGGCACCGAGCCCCAAACCGACGACGACCTGGCCCACTCGCTGGCCCTCACCGACCATTACCTCACGCCCGAGGGCCTGGCGCAGGTGCAGCAGCGCGCTGCCAACGGGCAGCCGGTAAACATCGACCCTGATTTTTACGAGCTACTGCTAAAAAGCCTCCAGGACGAGCGTACGGCCAGGGCCAATCGCCCGTGGTGGAAATTCTGGTAAGGCGCGGCCCTGCGCCCGGCCCCTACCAGCTGCTGCCCGCCCCGCCCCCGCCCGACGAGCCGCCGCTGCTGCTGGAGCTGCCCGAGTCACTGCTGCCCGAGCTACTGCTACTCCCCGAGCTACTGCCCCACGACGACGAGCTACCCGAAGAACTGGCGGCAGGGCGGGGCCGCTGCGGGATAACCGCCCTGGTTTTCTCCTCGTGCTGGCAAAAGCGGCACTTCTCTACCCGCCAGCCCCAGCCCTCGGCGGCCGTGGTGGCGGCTTTTTCTACCCGCAGCCCGTCGAGCCCGAGGGTGTGGCAATGGCAGGCGGGGCACTCGCGCAGCTTGGTGCCGGGGTCGGCGTAGGCGAGCGTGAGGGAGTGGCCGCTGGCGCACTGCCACACGTCGTAGTCGATGGATTTAGCTTTTTCTTCGGCCTGCTGGCCAGGAGGCAGCTGTTTTTTTTCGGCGGCCCCGCGCAGCTTTTTCATGGGCTGGCCACACTCGGGGCAGGCAAAGGGTGCCTCGCGCAGCGCCGCCACGTGCCGCCGGTACCAAGGCCAGTACAGCGCCAGCGCCACCGGAAACAGCCAGGCCGTGAAGGCCAGCCCCTGGTGCGCCGCTTGCAGCTGCTGGTAGGCGGCGGGCCGGCCGGCCGGCACCACAGGGTGCCGCGCCCGCCCATACTGCCACCCAAAATAGCCGTGCAGATATAGCCACGGCAGCCCGTAGGCCAGGGCCAGAAACGCCCCCGTGGTCAGACTGCCTTGCAGCCCCAGCCCCAGCAGGGTCGCCAGCAGCCCCAGGGGCAGCAGCACCAGCCAGCCGCGCCCGCGCAGGCCGCGGGTGGTGCAGTACCACAGCCGCAGGTACACCAGCAGTGCCAGCCCGGCCGCCACTAACGTGCCTATCGGCGGCCCCGGCGCGGGCGGCGCGTAATAGTAGTCGGCCAGGTCTTCGCCGGGCTGGGCGGTGTTCAGGGGGTCCTCGTCGTCGAGCAGCCCGCTTTGCGCCATTACCGCCCGTTTCAGGCTGTCAAGGTAGAATTGGGTGGAGTCGGCCGCCGTGCGCAGCTCCGATTTTGGGAGCGGTGCAGCAGGCCGCAACCGCCCGATGAGGGCCGCCACACCCCGCTGCACCGCCTCGTCGTAGTTGCCGGCGCGGGCGGGCTCCACCATGTAGCGCTGCTGAATGCGGTAGCAGATGATGTCGGGCAGGTCGGCTTCCAGGCCGTAGCCGGTTTCAAACTCCACCCGGCGCTGGTCGAGCACCAGCAGCATCAGCAAGCCGTTGTTGGTGGCCTTGCTGCCGATTTTCCACTTGTTGAACAGCGCCGTGGCGGCCGTTTTGGGCACAGCCTCGCCGATACTGCGCACCAGTACCACGTCGATGTGCGCCCGGCCGCTGCGGTCAAGGCTGTCGAGGCGGGCGTTGAGAGCGGGCGCGGTGCCGGGGGCCAGCACGTGGTCGGGGTCGCTGACGTAGGCTTCGCCCAGCGTTTTGGGGTCGGGGATGGTAGTGAGGTAGTTGTCGGCCGTGATGCGCGGCGGCACTCCCTTATCGGGCTGGCAGCCAGTGAGTAAGCCCAGACATAACACGCAGCAACACAGCAGCAGACGACGCATAACCAACAAGTAAGTGTACTATATTATTGAAAATCAAGTAATTATGCCGCGCCTCAAGCCGCCAGGAATGGGGTGAGCGCCCCCACGTGCGTGAGCGTGAGCTGGTGCATGGCCCGGGTGCACGCCACGTAAAGCAACCCCTTATCCACCACCGTTTTATAGGTTTCGGCATTGGCAAAGGGCACCACGACTTCATCAAATTCGAGGCCCTTGGCCAGGTAGGCCGTGGTGATAAGCACGCCTTCCTTGAACACCGTGGACTCGGCCGTGAGCAGTTGCACGCCGGGCACTTGCAGCGCCTGGTGCAGCGCCGCGGCCTGCCGCTGGGTTTTGCAGATGATGCCCAGCGCGTGCTGCCCGCTACTCCGGAAGGCAATAACCAGCTGCTCAATGGCTTGCCGCTCCGCGGCCGGGCTCTCGTAGCGCGCCACCAGGGGCGGGCGGCCGTGCCTTTCGAGGGGCAGCAGGTCGGGGTTGGGGGTGATGCGCTGCGCGAAGGCCGTGATTTCGACCGTGGAGCGGTAGCTGCGGTGCAGCTGCACGATTTCGGCCTGCGGAAAAACGCGCTCGACGGTTTCAGCCGACGATGCGCTGTAGGGGTTAACCGTCTGATTTACATCGCCCAAAATCGTTTTGCGGCACGAAAACAAGCGGGCCAGCACGGCGTAGTGCACGGGGGTGTAGTCCTGCATCTCGTCCACCACCAGGTGCTTCACGTGCTCGTAGGCGCTGAGGCCCTCCAGGCGCAGGCGTAGGTAAATGAGGGCAAACACGTCGGCATATTCCAGGGTGCGCTGCTGGGGGTCGTAGCGCAGCAGCTCGGGCCGGCCCAGCCAGCGGTAAAAATCGCGGTAAAAATCCAGCACCTGCGAGAACTTGAACATGCGCGGAATGGCTTCGCCGATGATGGATTTTTCCGCGCCGGTGAGCTTGCGCTGGGTGGCGTCGCGCACGTAGGTGCGCACGTCCTGGGCCACCAGCGGGGCGCGCTTCAGCAGCGGCACCCGGTGGTAGGCCTTAAACCGGCCCTGGATGAAGGGCAGCGGCACTACCAGCCGCCCCAGACGCAACTCATTGCCCGTGAAGTAGTTATTTTCCACGTGCAGCAGGTACTGGTTGAGCTGCCGCAAAAACTCGGCCGACGACTTGAACTGGATGCGCTCGACAAACGCGGGGTCGGGGGTTTCGAGTAGCGCGGCCACCTGCTCAAAAAAGGTTTGGAACGGGTGCTGGAAACCCAGCAAATCGGCGGCCAGCTCCTCCATGCCCAGCTCCGGAATGTGCTCCTCCCCCAGCTCGGGCAGCACGTTGGAAATGTAGTCGGCAAACACCTTGTTGGGCGAGATGATGAGCACGTCGCGGGCCATAATGGTGTCGCGGTAGCGGTACAGCAAAAACGCGATGCGGTGCAGCGCAATCGACGTTTTGCCCGAGCCCGCCACGCCCTGAATCACCATCACCGACGCAGTTTCGTTGCGAATCACCGCGTTCTGGTCGCGCTGAATGGTGGCCACGATGTTGCGCATCTTATCGTCCGACGCCTTGGCCAGCTCGCGCTGCAGCACGTCGTCGTGGATGTTGACGTCGTTTTCGAGCACGAACTCCAGCTGGCCGTCGCGAATGCGGTACTGCCGCTTGAGGGCGATGGTGCCCGCCACCGGCCCCGAGGGCGTGGCGTAGGTGGCCTCGCCCAGCTCGTAGTCGTAGAACAGCGACGAGATGGGCGCCCGCCAGTCGTAAATCAGGTTTTGGCGCTGCTGCTCGTCAAAAAACGAATACACGCCGATGTACACCGGCGCGGCGGCCTGGCCCGGCGCGGCAAAGTCGATGCGCCCGAAGTAGGGCGACTGCCCCAGCTTGAGCAGCCGGCGCTTGCGGGCCACGGCGGCCTCGCCCGTGAAGGCCATGCGGTTGATGGACTGGTCGGCGGCCACCATGTCGGCGTCGTCCATGCCCGACTGGTGCTCGTGGATGTACTCTTTTTTCTCGCGCAACTCGCTGGAAAACCGCTTCACGGCGTCGTCGCCGCGCCGGATGGCCAGGGTCAGCTTTTCCTGTATTTCTGCTAAGTAGGCTCGTTCGGCTTGTTCGGTGGCGCTCATCCGGAGGGATAAATGATAGTGGGCCGCAAAGGTGCGGGCAAATGCCGGCCTGCGCGGTGCACCCCGCAGAGCGAGCTAAAGCGCACCCCCGACAATGTCGCATTTATACTATCCGCCGGCACCCCATGCCGATACTTTTGAGCCATATTTCGCTCACTTCTTCTTCCCTATTGCATGAAAACCTTTCTGCTTACGCTCAGTGCCGTGGCGCTGCTCACCACCCCCGCGGCCGCGCAGCTGGCCACCATTGCCAAGCGCCCGGCCGCGGTAGCCACCAGCGCCCCCACCGCCGACGACCAGCTGTTTACCGGCCTCGTCGAGCAGCTGGGCGCGGCCATTGAAAAGCACGACATGGCGGCCCTGGGCAAGTTCATGGCCCCCGAATATGTGCACTACAACCCCAGCAACAGCAGCGGCAACCGCACCGAGGAGCTGGCCTACCTCGACAAATGGGGCCCCACGGCCGTGAAGCTGGTGGGCCCCGTGAAGGTGAACCGCTACGGCAACGCCGCCGTGACGGTATCGACCAGCAACTTCAGCGGCGAGGACAAAGGCAAGGCCTTCAGCAACACCATCCAGATGATGATAGCCTGGGTGCTGCGCGATGGCAAGTGGCAGATGGCCGTGGTGCAGTCGAAGATGCTGCCCGCGTAATGCAACTACCTGAATAACAGCATGTTAATGCATAAAATGCTGTTATTTAACATCTTACCCCACCTACTCACCCTACCTATGAAAACTACCTGGTTGACACTGCTGGCCCTGGCGGGGCCGGCCGCCGCGCTCCAAACGCTGGCGCAAAGCCTGCCGGCCACACCGGTGCGGCCCGTTACAGACACCTATTTTGGCCGCGCCGTGGTGGACAACTACCGCTGGCTGGAAGACACTAAAAGCCCCGAAACGCAGGCCTGGCTGAAAGCGCAGGGCGACTACGCGGCCGCCACGGTGGCGCGCCTGCCGGGCCGCGACCAGCTCATCAAAACCTTTCAGGACTACGACCAGCTGCGCACCGTGCGCTACGGCGAGGTGAAAAAGCGCGGCGGCCGCTACTTCTACCGCAAAACGCTGCCCACCGAAAAAGTGGGCAAGCTCTACGTGCGGGAGGGCAAGGCCGGCCCCGAAAAGCTGCTCTTTGACCCCGTGGCCTACGACCCGACCAAAGCCTACGCCATGACGGCCTTTTCGCCCAGCGCCGATGGCCAGCGGGTGGTGGTTGCCTTGCAGCAGGGCGGCGCGGAGCTGTCCACGCTGCGCACCCTCACGGTGGCCACCAAAACCTGGCTGCCCGAGAGCATTCCGGCGGTATTCGGGGGTGACATTGCCTGGCTGCCCGACAACAGTGGCTTCCTCTACACGCCCCAAAACTCGGCCGACCCCAAAGACCCCAAGGGCAACCTCGACACCCGGGCGCGGCTGCACCGCCTCGGTACCAGCCCCCAGGCCGACCCAGTGCTGCTGTCGCGGGTTAAGTACCCGGCGCTCGGCATCCGGCCCGACCAGTACCCGATACTCTATTTTTCGGATGATAACACCCAGCTCTACGCCGACTTGAGCTCGGTGGATAACCGGCGCAACGCGTGGGTAGCGGCCCCGGCCGACTTGCGGCAACCCACCATCCGGTGGCAGCAGCTGGCCGCCCCCACCGACAGCGTGTATAGCTACCTCAAGCTGGGCAGCAAGCTGTATCTGCACAGCGTGAAGGGCGCGCCGCAGGGCCGCATCTTGGTAACCGATGCCGCCCACCCCAACCTGGCCACCGCCACTGTGCTGCTGCCCGAAAGCCAGCTCAACATTACCCGCCTGGTTAGCACGAAGGACTACCTATTTGTGACGCTCAACGACGGCATCAACGACCACGTGCGGCAGTACGACCCACGCCGGGGCCAGTGGGCCGACGTGCCGCTGCCGGGCACGGGCACGGCCGGCGTCGAGCCCTACGATGCCGCCCACAGCAACGAGGCGCTGATTTACATCACGTCGTGGAAGCAGCCGGTGGCCCTCTACGACTACCAGCCTGAAATTAAGCAGCTGGTCGCCAGCGCCTTCGAAGTACCCGTGAACTACCCCGGCGTGGCCGACTTGGTGGTGGAAGAGCTGGAAGCCCCCAGCCACGACGGCGTGCGCGTGCCGCTCTCCCTCATCTATCGCAAGGGCTTGAAGAAGGACGGGCAGGCCGTGTGCTTCATGACCGGCTACGGGGCCTACGGCATTTCGGCCGCGCCGGGCTTCAGCACCCGGTACCTGGCTTTGCTCAACCAAGGGGTCGTACTGGCCGTGACGCACCCGCGCGGCGGCTCCGAAAAAGGCCAGAAGTGGTACCGCGCCGGCTACCAGAAAACCAAGCCCAACACCTGGAAAGACTTTATTGCCTGCGGCGACTACCTCGTGAAAAACGGCTACACCAGCCCGGCCCACCTCATTGGCGAGGGCACCAGCGCGGGCGGCGTGCTCATTGGGCGGGCCATCACCGAGCGGCCCGACCTGTTTGCGGCGGCCATCAGCAACGTGAGCTGCTCCAACGCCCTGCGCATGGAAAACTCGCCCAACGGCCCCGTGAACGCCCCCGAGTTTGGCACCGTCAAGGACTCGGCGCAGTGCGCGGGCTTGTATGAAATGGACGCCTTCCAGCACGTGCAGGCGGGCGTGAAATACCCGGCCGTGCTCTGCGTGGGTGGCATGAACGACCCGCGCGTGATTGTGTGGCAGCCGGGCAAGTTTGCCGCCGCGCTGCAAGCCGCCAGCACCTCGGGCAAGCCCGTGCTACTGCAAGTCAACTACGACAACGGCCACTTCACCGAAGACAAGCAAGTGTCCTTCCGCAACTTCGCCAACATGTACGCCTTTGCCCTATGGCAAGCCGGCCACCCCGGTTTTCAGCCCCAGCCCATCGCCGCGAAATAGCGCTGGCGCAGCCCTGATGTGGGGCGGGGCCGTCCCACATCAGGGCTGCGCCAGCTGCTCGCCGGCCCGCACGGCCACCGTGAGGCGATTATCTGCGGGCGGCTTGGGGCAGCTATACTCATGATTATAAGCGCAGAAGGGACTGTAGGCCGCATTAAAATCGAGGGTGATTTCGGTGGCCGCGGGCGCGGGCAGCGGCAGGTCGAGGTAGCGGCCGCCTGCGTAGGTCTGCTGGCCGTTGGTGGCATCGGTAAAGGGCAGAAACAGCTCATTGGTACTGCCCTGCTTTTGCAACAGCACCAGCTTTTGCGGCTGGCCGCCCAGCTCAAACTCTGCGGTGCCCCAGCGCACGTAGGCATCGGCCGAGCCGCGGGTGAGCGGCAGCGGCAGCGGGGCCAGCACGGCCGCCCGCGCCAGGCGCGCTACCACGCGGAAAGCGGCATCGGGCGCGTAGTAGCGCAGCCCCGCAAACGCCGCCCGCTGCCCCGCCGGAATGGGCGACGTATCGGCCGTGCGAAAGGCGGCGTCTTTCTGCTGCCGCGCCTGGCGCACCTGGGCCAGGTAGGCCGGGTCGGGCGTGCTGGCGGTGGGTTGAGTATCCGACCAACTGTAGAAAAGAAGGGCCAGCACGGCTAGCAAGCCCAAGGGCAGAAGAATTTTACGCATAGTGAAATGTAGCGCGAAGCTCTGCTTCGTGCGCGAGCGCAGCGAGCAGGCGGGACCGCGCCGACTGGCGCATACGCAAGCTGCTCGCTGCGCTCGCACGCGAAGCAGAGCTTCGCGCTACTGTTTATTACAGCATGCCTTCGTCGGCGAAGCTGTAGTAGCCGTTGTCGGTATAAATGAGATGGTCGAGGATGGGCAGGTCGAGAAAATTGCCGGCTTCCTTGAGCTTTTTGGTGAGGGAAATGTCGGCGCCGCTGGGCTGGCGGTTGCCGCTGGGGTGGTTGTGCACCAGAATAATGCTGCTGGCCAGGTTTTCGAGGGCGTGCTTGAAAATGAGCTTGGGGTCGGCTACGGTGCCGGCCACACCGCCGCTGCTGATTTTTTCTTGGCGCATCACCACGTTGGCGCGGTTCAGCAAAATCACCCAAAACTCCTCGTGGGGCAGGTCTTGCAGGGCCGGCCGCACCAGCTGGTAGATGTCACGCGAGCTGGCGATGGTAGTGCGCCGGCCCGCGCCCTGCTCCTTGCGGCGGCGGCCCAGCTCCAGGGCCGCCACCACCGTAATGGCCTTGGCCGGCCCCACGCCGGGGTGGCGGCACAACTGCTTGATGCTGAGCCGCGCCAGCTCATTAAGGTCATTGTCAACGGCTTGCAGCATCAGCATGCCCACGTCTACGGCCGTGAGCTTGGTGGTGCCCGAGCCCAGCAAGATGGCAATCAGCTCGGCGTCGGAGAGGGCGGCGCGGCCCTTCTGCATCATTTTTTCGCGGGGGCGGTCTTCCTCGGCCCAGCTTTTGATGCCGAAGCTGGCGGGCGGGGTGTAGGGCGCGGCGGCGGGCAGGTCGTCGTCGTCGTCAGGGGTAAGCGGGGCAGCGGAAAGCATTGGGAAGCTGAATTATAGCGGCAATGTAAAATAAAACTGCCGGCTGCCCGTCAGCCCGCCCGGCCGCCGCGCTTCGCCAAACCTAAACCGGGGGCCGGCCGTTTGGCTTTTCGTATGCAAAACCGACTCGTTTTCTGGGCAATATTCCTGCTAATAATCGCGGCTGAGGCCTACGGCTTCGTGGCCGTGCGCACGGCCCTCAACCTTACTACGCTGGCCGCCCGGCGGGGCTTTGCGCTCAGCTACTGGGCGCTCACGCTGGGGCTGTGGGCGCTGTGTTTTTGGGCAGCCTCTACCCGCCACAACGGCGCAGTGGAGCTCAAAAGCTACTTGCTGGGCGTGCCGCTGGTGCTGCTGGCCGCCAAAATCATCGTCGTTTTCCCCATGCTCTTCGAAGACCTGACCCGACTGGCACGCTGGGCGGCGCGGGGCTTTGGCAGCGACACGGCGGCCGGGCCGGGAGCCGCGCCACTCACGCGCAGCCAGTTTATCAGCCGGCTGGCGCTGGGGCTGGGCGCGGTGCCGCTGCTAGCGCTTGTTTGGGGCATGGTGAAGGGCAAAACCGACTACCAGGTGCGCCGCGTGGTGCTGCGCTACCCCAACCTGCCGGCGTCGTTCGATGGGTTTAAAATCCTGCAAATCTCCGACTTGCACACGGGCTCGTTCAATGGCAATACCGAGCCCATGCGGCGCGCCGTGGCCATGATTAACGCCCAAAAAGCCGACCTCATCGTGATGACCGGCGACCTCGTGAACGACCGCGCGCATGAAGTGGAGCCGCATATCGAGGCGCTGGCGGGCATCACGTCGGAGCTGCCGATTTTTTCCATCCTCGGCAACCACGACTACGGCGACTACGTGCAGTGGGAAAGCCCCGCAGCCAAGCGCGAAAACCTGCAGCGCCTGGCGCGCAACCACGCCAAAATCGGCTGGCGGCTGCTGCTCGATGAGAGCCACACCATCCGGCGCGGCCCCGACGAGTTGGCCGTGCTGGGCGTGCAAAACTGGAGCAGCCACCCCAACTTCCCCAAGCACGGCAAGCTGGCCCAGGCCCACGCGGCCAGCGGCCAGGCCGCGTTCAAGCTGCTGCTCTCGCACGACCCCTCGCACTGGGAGGCGCAGGTGCTTGATTACAAAGACGTTGACCTTACGCTCAGCGGTCACACCCACGGCATGCAGTTTGGCGTGAACCTGCCGGGCCTCAAGTGGAGCCCCGTGCAGTACTCCTACCCGCAGTGGGCCGGCCTGTATGAGCAGGGCCGCCAAAAGCTATACGTGAACGTGGGTCTGGGCTACCTCGGCTTCCCCGGCCGGGTGGGCTTTTTGCCCGAGATAACGCTCATCGAGCTACGCCGCGCCTAGCGCCGGATGGTTAGTAACTGCTTGGTAGCAATGGCGTAACCGTGGCAACCTCACTCAGGCAATTTCGTTTGAGCCCCACCAAACGCCATTTTCTTTCCCCCAACTCCCCTTTCTCATGAAAAACGCTCTGTTGCTGCTGGCCAGCGCTACGACTATCTCGCTGACTTCCTGCTCGCAGGAAAAAACCAATGACACCACAACCACTACCGTGGCCACCCCTGCCACGGCTACTGCCGATACGGCTGCGTACCGCACCCGGTCACAACGCATAGCCAATAAATTTATCTCCGATATGAAAATAGCGGATGAGGCTACAAAAGCGAAGCTGCGCGCCGCCTACTACAACCGCTCTACGCACTATGGCATGCTACGCGAAAAGTACAAAACCGATACCACTGGTATGGCTGCCGATATGCGCCTGTTTAACACGCACGCCGATGCTGACTTCAAAAGCATCCTGACCGACCCGGCGCAGTATAGCGCCTACGAGTCGTCGCGCTCGAACTACGATGAAGCTAACAACATGGACACGGCCGACCAGTCGGCTTCGTCGAGCGCGATGCCTGCGGCCGATAGCTCGGCTGCGATGAGCAGCACCAGCACGACTACGACCACTACCACTACTTCGGACAACACCATGGGCAGCGGCGCTATGGTGGAGAAAGGCAAAACCAAACTGACCGACGGCACCAAAATCAAAGTAAAAGACGACGGCACCGTGAAGGTGAAGGATGCCAACGGCAACAAGGCCAAAATGTAGGGCTTTGGGCGGCGAAAGCCACCCGTTAGTCTGCGAAAAACCCGCGTCTGCAACGGCGCGGGTTTTTTTTGCCTCATTTGGTGGCAGCTTTGTAGGGAAGTTGCGTTAAATGAGTTGTGTTTTTGCCGGTAGCCCCTTTGTTTTCTAAGCATATTCTGCTGTTTTTCAGCTTGTTATTCTTATTTGCCCTGTCAACCACGCGGGCGTGGGCGCAGGCCGGCAGCCCCTCGCCCACGGTGCGGGTGAGCGGCACAGTTTCGGCTACGGTGAGCAAGCAGGTAATTCCGGGGGCTACGGTGCTGGTGCAGCGCACGCGCCGCGGCGTGGCGGCGGGCGCCGAGGGCGACTTTTTCATCGTTGCCTTGTCCACCGATACGCTGCTGTTCAGGGCCGTGGGCTACAAGCCGCACCGGGTGGTGCTGGGCGGCACCACACTCTCGCAGCTGGTGGTGCAGGTGAAGCTCGACCGGGATTCGGTGCAGCTGGGCGAGGTGCGCGTAACGGCCGACCGCCCTGACCGCGCGGCCATCAACCGGGCGCTGCGCAACATGAAGCGCCCCGTGCAGCCGGTGACTAAAATCCCCAAGAAAGGCCCCAAGCCCAAGCCACTCTTCGCCGTGGACTCCACCGCGCCAAAGGCTGAGGCCCCCACCATCAGCGGCTCGAACGTGGACTGGCTCTACGACCAGTTTTCGCGCCAGGGCAAGGAGCGCCGCAAAGTGCAGGAGCTGGAAGCCCGCGATGCCGCCGAAAAAGCCCGGCAAAAACGCGCCGAGTACAATAAAGCTTTCCGCGATAACCGCGGCTACGAGTGAGCTTCAATTATCAGTTATCAAGCCGACTAAAATTGGGCATATGGTAATTGATGACTGGTAATTGATAACTGATAACTGCCTTCCGGCGTAAGCCTAAGGGATGAAAATTGGATATCCCTGCGTGAATGAAAAGCTGCCGTGCAGCGCCGCCCGCACGTTTCGACTGGCCTCGTATACCCCCGAGCGCCTGGAAGAGACGGTGGCCGCCAACCTGGCCTGCCTTCAGCAGATACTGGAGTGGAATGTGGCGCACGGGCTGCTGTTTTTCCGCATGGGCTCGGATATTGTACCGTTTGGCTCGCACGAGGTCAATACGTTTCCGTGGCGCGAGCGCTTTGCCAGCGAGTTTCGGGCTATTGGCGAGTACGTGAAGCAGCACGGCATGCGCATCTCGTTTCACCCCGACCAGTTTGTAGTGTTGAACTCGCCCGACCCGGCCATTGTGCGCCGCAGCGTGGCCGAGTTGGTGTACCAGGGCGCAATGCTGGACTTGATGGGGCTGGACGCCACGGCCAAGCTGCAAATTCACGCCGGCGGGGCCTACGGCGATAAGGGCGCGGCCCTGGCCCGCTGGACCGAAACCTTCCATACCCTGGTGCCCGAGGCGGTGAAGGTGCGCTTGGTGGTGGAGAACGACGACCGCCTCTACAGCCTGCGCGAGTGCCTGAGCCTGCACGATGTAACGGGCGTGCCCATCCTGTTCGACAACTTTCACCACGAGTGCCTCCACCACGGCGAGCCCATGCGGGAGGGTCTGCGCCTGGCCGCCGCCACCTGGCACCCCACTCGCGACGGCGTGCCAATGATGGACTACAGCTCGCAGGCCCCCGATGAGCGCAAGGGCAAGCACACCGACACCCTAGTACCCGAGCTATTCGAAAGCTTCCTGGCCGACCTCGACGGGCTGGACGTGGATATGATGCTCGAAATCAAGGATAAGGAAGCCAGCGCTGTGCGCGCCGCTCAGCTGCTACGCGGCCGGGGCTTGCTGCCGCCCATGCCAGCCGGCTATGTGCCTCCGGTGCCAGCACCCCGCCCGGCCAGCGCACCCGCGCCGCCCAAAAAGCGCGCTGCCAAACCTAAAGCTCCCTCGGCTACTTAGTATTCTTTAGTATTCTCCCTTTCCCTTTTTCCTGATGAATGACCACCTGCACGCGACCCTCTCGGGGTTGCAAAACGGCCTGACTAGCTTGCCCCTCGGCTCGGCAATGGATAACACGGAAACCTGGCAGCAGCAGTTCTTGCAAAGCGGCCAGCCCGAGCTGCAGGACATTGCCCGCGAAATGGGCAACCTGCAATCGCTGCTCAGCAGCGGCAGCCTCAGCGCCACGGCCATCGGCAACTCGCTTACCATGCTGGGCGACCAAACCAGCCAGGCCAGCCACCACGCCCCCGCCGAAATCAAGGACGACCTGCTAAAGCTGGCCGATACCTTGCGCCGCCACGGCAATGAGCTGCTGGCCCACGCCGCCAAGTAAGTACTGCCTCTGGCGCTAAATGAAAAAGGACGACCTGCTCTATTAGCAAGGTCGTCCTTTTTCGTCAACTATTTTTTGCACAGTTAGTTACCTGCACTTTGAGGCTGCAAGCGGCGCTGATTGATATTGCTGGAGCTAGAACCCCGCGTGGGCACCACATCGCTCGACTGCCGCCGGCTCTGTTGCGGAATGAGGCCTTGCTCGCGCACGTCGGGCACGGCCGTGGGCGACTGCTCGGGCGTGGCGGCCACCGGCACGCGGCCGTCGGACATGCGGCTCGGCAGCGCATCATAGCTGCTGGTGGTGCGCTGCACCTGCGACGGCCCCTGGATGGTGCTTTGGTTGAGCGCCGGGTTGAGGGGCGGCACGGAGGTTTGGTTTTGGCTGCCGCCGCGCATGGGTGCGGTCGCATCAAAAGGCACCGTTTGGGCGTGTAGCGCAGTGGTTACTAACGCGCTGGCTACGAGTAAAAATAAAGTTTTCATGGCGGAGCTATAAGTTAGTAATAACAAGAAAAAAGCTGGCCGCTCCCAGGGAACAGCCAGCTTTAAGCCTTACGATAATGGTGGCCAAAAGGCTACTACATCGTGGTTTTGTTCATGGTGCCGTCGGCCGACTTCGACTTCATTTTCGAGCCTTTGTTCATGCGGCGGTCGCTGCGCATGGTGCCTTTGTCGCTCATCGTGCCGGGGGTCATGGTACCGGTACCGCTGTTCATGGTACCGTTGTTCATCGTGCCATTGTTCATGGTACCCGTAGCCGGGGTGCCCATAGTACCCGTAGCTGGGGTGCTCATGGTGCCGGTACCCGTGGTCGAAGGCGTGGTGGTGGGGGTAGTCTGGGCCGAAGCAGCAGTAGCGCAAAGGGCGAAGGCAGCGGCGAAGATGATGGAGGTGGCTTTCATGGTCAGGGGGAAGAAATTAGAATAATTTAGCTGGTTAGCTAGGCCTTGTACGCAGGTACCGCCCCTTATTGTTGCCTGATTATCAGACTATTCAACGCCGGGCAACTCCTAATCGCGACCTTATTCAGTACTCACTCACTAATTATTAGCGACTTACCAACTAATAGGCTGGAAATCATATTTTCTTAAAATTTTCCATTATCACCTCCTGGTAGCTACGCAGCCAGGCAACGACTGGCCCCGGCTGGCAGCATTTTATTGATATAATATTCAAGTCAAGCCGCTGTCTTTGGGCCGGGGCTGCTGACAGCGCGGGCGGCCTGCTCGGCACTGGTTTTCTGGCGGGCCTGCTGCATCACGGCTTCCAGAAACTCGGCGTCCGAATAGAGCGCCGGCACCACCGGGGGCGCGGGGGGCGTGCTGAAAAGCGCCACAATCTTTGCGAATAATTTCATGAAGAACAAGAGTAAACTACTGGTATCTACCTGTTAATCAGACAGCCGGCCCGGCCAAAAAATTCGACTAGCTATTGGCACACCCCGCAAAAAGGCCAGCTTCCCGGGGGTAAAGCTGGCCTTTTTTAGCAGTATGCGCTTGATTATCTGCTTATTATAGCTATAGCCGGGTGCTAGCCGCCCTGCTTGCTGGCCCCGCCCTTGGTGTCGTCGTTGTTGATGCTCTTGCGCTGCTTGGCCTGGCCGCTCTGGCCAAAGCGGTAGCTGAAGTTGAGGCGGAACCCGCGCTGGTAGGAGCGGTTTTCGGTGCGCTCGTCGAAGGCCGCCGTGGTGGTAGTGGAGCGGTAGGGCCAGTAGGCGTTGAAGGGGCTGGCGATGTTGAGGCTCAGGTCAGCCTTTTCCTTCATAAAGGTTTTCTTCACGCCCATTTGGTAATAGAGGTTGGCCGAGCCGGTGCCCTGAATTTCGGGTGAGGGCAGCGAGCCAAACGCGAAGCCCTGCACCGTGAGGCCCTTGTCAAATTTATAGGAGACGTTGAGGTTGATGCCCGCCGTGAAGCCGCGGCGCTCGATACCCAGGAACGGGCTGCGGCGCACGATGTACTGCACGTCGGGGCCGGCGCTAAGGTCCATTTTGGCCAGCGGCTTGGCCGAGAGGTACACATTGAACTGGTAAAAGGTGTTGGCCGCCACGTTGGCGAAGGTTTGGGCCGTGATGCTGGGGTCGCTGGGCACGCCGGCGGGCAGCGGCACGCTGGGGTTGGTGGTGCTGAAGCGGATTTGCTCGATGGCGTTGCCGGTGTGGCGCACCGAGGCGGCGGCATTGATGGTGGTGGTTTTGATAGCCGTGCTGTAACTCAGCTCGTACGAGTCGGTTAGCTCGGGGTCGAGGTTGGGGTTGCCGAAGGTGATATTCTTGGCATCGGAGCGGTCCACGAAGGGGTTGAGGTAGTCGATAAACGGCCGAGTGATGCGGCGGCTGTAGGCAAAGCGCAGGCTGTTGGCGTCGGTGAAGGCGTAGCGGGCGCTGCCGTTGGGCAGCAGCGTGAGGTAGCTGCGCGGCTCAAACGGCGTGGGCGTGGTGCGAAACTCGGCCCCGATGGCCGTGCGCTCCAGACGGGTGCCCAGGTTGGCGGTGAACTTCTTGCCCACGCCCAGCGAGTAGATGCCGTAGGCCGACTGCACATCCTGCGAGTAGCTGAAGTCGGTGGCGCGCCCGGCCAGCGGCACGAAGTCGGTGTTCTGGGTTAGCGTGAGGCCATCGACGGTGGCCACGGAGCCCGTGCGCCGGAAAATGGCCTTGAGGCCTACTTCCAGGGCGTTTTTATCGCCGAAGGGCTGGGTGAAGTCAGTTTGAAATGTGACCTCGTGGCCGGGGGTGCGGCCGCGGCTGCGCTCGCGGTAGCTGGCTTGGCTGGTTTCGAGGGCGATAGTGGAGTTGTTGTACTGGTCGAAATCGTAGCCGAAGGTGCCGTTGTTGAGCGCGTACTGGGCCAGCGTGCTCCACTCCTTGCGGGCCGTGGCGAAGGTGCGGGTGTAGGTGCCGGTGGCCTCCACGTTGAGGCCGCTAAACACGTTTTTGGTGTCGCGCAAAAACAGCTGGTTGGCCGCCGGGTCATACGAGGTGTAGCGGTTGAGCAGGTTCTGGGTGGTGTTGCCGCTGTAGCCGTTCGCCGAGCCGGCCAGCGAAAAGGTGTGGTGCTCGGCGGGGTCGTAGTCGAGGCCCACCGTGCCATAGTACCAACCGCCCTTGTTATAGGTGCTGCCTTGCTGGTTTAGCATATTGATACCTACAAACTTGGTGCCCACGAACGAAGAGTCCCGCCGGTCGCGGGTGAAATCGCCGGGGTTGTACCACGCCCCCGCGCTGGCCGAGGAGGTGAAGCCCACCTTGCCCTTCTTGAAGTTCAGCGACGAGTTGAAGTTGCTGTTGCGGTTGCCGCTACTGGCCCCCACGCGGCCGTTCAGGCCCTGGTCAACGCCCTTCTTGAGCACGATGTTGATGATGCCGGCCGTGCCTTCGCCATCGTATTTAGCTGATGGCGTGGTAATTACCTCCACGCTCTGAATTTGCTCGGCCGGAATGCTTTTGAGGGCCTCGGCCAGGTTGCGGGCCAGCGTGGGCGAGGGCTTGTTGTTGACCAACACCTTGAAGTTGCTGGAGCCGCGCATTTTCACGTTGCCGTCGCCATCCACGGCCAGCAGCGGGGCCTTGCGCAGCACGTCCTGGGCGGTGCCGCCGGCGTTACTCACGTCCTGGTCGGCATTATACACGAGGCGGTCGGCGCGCACTTCCACCACCGGCTTGCTGCCGATGATAACGGCCTCGCCCAGCGCCTGGGCGGCGGTGGGCAGCTGAAAATTGCCCACCGCCGTGGGGCCCATACCCACCGTGACGGTGCGGGTGCGGGTGCCGTAGCCCACGTAGCTGGCCCGCAGCCGGAAGGTGCCGGCCGCCAGCTTGGTGAGGCTAAACTTGCCCGCGTCGTCGGCGGCCACGCCGGTGATGGCTTTGTCGCCGGTGGCCGGCAGCAGCACCACCGTGGCGTAGGCCACCGGCTGGCGGCTCAGCGAGTCGAGCACCGTGCCGGTGAGCGCGCCGGTGGCGGCCGAGGCTGGAGCAGTTGGTGTTTGGGCCACGGCGGGCCGGGTAGCGAATACCAGCACCAGTAAGGAAAGCAGTAATTGAGTAGTTGTTTTCATAAATAAAGTTGACCGCACGTGTATGCTGCCAGAGATGCCCGAAAGGGCTGTTTGGTTGCTTGCCCCGCGCGGCGCGGTGCCAGAACGGCCCCGACTATCGGCACTGGGGCCCTTTCGTTACCGAGGGGATATGTTATTTTTTTGTTACTGGGGCCGACTACTTGCGCAGCCCCTCATACTCCATGCCCATGCCGAAGGAAACGTCGCCGGTAAGCCGCACATCCAGCACTGCCGGGCGCTCGCCCAGGTTGCGCACCAACGCCGCCGAGCCGGCCCCCAGCGCCAGCGTGAGGCGCTGGCCAGGTTCGAGGCGGCCCCGCTCCTGCACCGCACCGCCGGCCAGGCGCTCGGCCACGCTCACCGGCACGGGCCCCACATTGTGGGCCGCCAACCGGAAGGCGCCGCGCTGCTGCCCGCCCAGCACAAACTGCTTGCCGGCCTCAGTAACTGTTTGGGAAGTGATACCGCCGCAGGCCGCGCACAGCGCGGCACCGACTACTAGCAGGGAAAGAAACAGGGTACGCATGGCCAAGAGGGGGTAGCGGGTGAATGACTGGTCCAAAGGTCCCCCGCCCCACCAGACCCCGCGCTTCAGACTATGCCTTGCCCCGCCCCAACTTATGATTTGGGACGCATCACCTCACTGGGAGCCTGGTCCAGCAGCTTCTTAAACACGCGGTTAAACGTTGATTTAGAGTTGAATCCGCTTTCCAGGGCCACGCCCACCAGCGAGTAGTGGGCAAAGCGCGCATCGGCCAGCTTGCGGCGCGCTTCCTGCACCCGGTAGGTGTTCACAAAGTCGTTGAAGTTCTGCCCGCAGCCCGCGTTGATGACTTTGGAGAGCAGGCCGGGGTTGGTGCGCAGGCGCTGGGCCAGCTCGGTGAGCGTGAGCTCGGGCTCCAGCCAGGGCTGCTCGGCGGCCATGAGGGCCAGCAGCTTTTCGCGCCAGGCATGCAATTCGGGTGGCAGCGCGGGCGAGGTGGGCGGCGCCGACGGAGCAGTGGCGGCGGGAGTTTCCGCTGGCTCGGCGGCGGCAGCGGCCGGCGGGCTGCTCGCCGTTACTACGGGGGGTACACCGGCCGCTGCTGGGCCTCCCACGGCTGTGGCCGGTGGGGCCAGCTCTGCGCCGGCCTCATCGGGCAGGGCATCGGGGGTGAAGCGCAGCGGGCTGGTGGCCGCCGCGTAGTTGGCCTGAATACCCACCACAATGAGCCCATAGATGAGCACCCCGCGCAGGGCAAAAAGGTACCAAGCCGCGTCGTAGCTCAGGTCGAAGAGGTAGTTGAGCACCGAGCCGCCCAGGCCCAGCAGCAGTACCAGCGCCTGCAGGCCCAGCAGCTGCCGCAGCCCGGCAAAGCGAAAGCGCTCGGGGTCGGAAAAGTTGTCGTCGAGGTAGCGGGCGTAGCGGCGGTAGTCGGCCAGCATGCGCAGGCTGTAGCCCACCAGCAGGGCCACGCCCAGCCAGTTGAGGGGCTCAAACAGGTTGTCGCGCCAGGTAGCCGCTGCTCCTTTAGTACCAAAAAAATCGGGCAGCACTTCGTGGTGCAGCCCCCGCCGCCAGCCCAGGTCGAGCAGGGCAACGGCGGCAAACAGGCCCACCTGGGCCAGCCCCGGCAGCAAGTGCCGCCACGCGCGGGGTACCAGCCGAAACTCCTGGTTGGTGAGGCTGCGAAAGTAGAGGTAGTAGCCGGGCCCCATAAGCAGGCTCAGCTGCCAGGGCACGTAGAACATGATGGTAGAGTAGCCGTCGTGGCTATCGAACCAGCCGGCGTAGCCCAGCATCCACTGGCTCACAATGCAGGTGGGCAGCAGCAGCAGCAGGGCCAGTAGGGCATCGGGGGTACTGCCGCGCCGCAGGGCCCGGCCCAGCAGCCACAGCGTGGCCACCGCCCCCGGCACCACAAACGGCAACAGCAATGCGCTACGGGGGCCAAACTGAAACAGCATAGGGGCAAAAGTACGCCGCAGCTCCCTAGGCTTTCCCACTATATTCGCTTAGCTTTGGGCTACCCCGCCCCGCTTTTTCTGGCTCCCATGCACATCCTGCGCCACGTTGACCTCACCCGCATTTTCTTCGTCGATATCGAAACCGTGCCCGGCCACGCCACCCACGCCGAGCTGCCCGCCACCCACCAGCCGCTGTGGCAAACCTTCTGCGAGAAGCGCCACGCTAAGGAGCTGGCCGAGGGCCAGACGCACGCCGAGCTGTTCCGCAACGGCGGCCTCTACGCCGAGTTTGGCAAGGTAGTGTGCATTTCGGTGGGCTACTTCCGGCCGCTGAAGGACGAGACGCTGGAGTTCCGCACCAAGTCGTTTGCCGACGACGACGAGTGCGAAGTGCTGCGCAGCTTCGGGCAGTTTTTACAGCGCTACGCACCCTACGGCCCCGCCCGCTACGCCAAGCTCGACACGGCCAGTCCCGATGGCAGCTTTTTGTGCGCCCACAACGGGCGCGAGTTCGACTACGGGTACCTGGGCCGGCGCATGCTCATTTGCGGGCAGGCCATTCCGCCCATGCTCGACGTGGCCGGCCACAAGCCCTGGGACCTGCCCCACCTGCTCGACACGATGGACCTCTGGAAATTTGGCGACAACAAGGGCCACATTTCGCTGCCGCTGCTGGCCGGCTTGTTCGGCATCCCGTCGCCAAAGGACGATATCGACGGCTCGCAGGTGGGCCACACGTACTGGGTTGAGAAAAACTTGCCGCGCATCGTCACCTACTGCGAGAAGGATGTTATCGCCACGGCCCGCGTGTATTTGCACTACGCGGGGCTCAAAGAGCTGTGGCCCGAAGTGCAGCTTACCCAAATGCCCTGGCAGGCTAGCCCCAGCCCGGTATCACCTGGTTAATAGCTACTTATTGTTTTGTATTTAATGAAGGCTGCCTTGGGGTGGCCTTTTTTTGTGCACAGCACCCAGCTTAAATTCAAAAAAATACCCGATTACTACCATCCTACCGTTCCGTTCGTATCTTCGTGAAACCACTCTAAATAATCTCATTTTTTCTATGAAAAAGCACTTTTACTCACTAGTCACCCTGCTGGTTCTGCTCTTGCAAACCCTCAGCAGCCACGCCCAATACGCCACTGCCACCCAGGATGGCAACATCAATGGTGATGAGTACAGCGGCAACTTTTTTGCTGCCGCCAATGGCGGCAACTGGTACATGACCTGGGACGCCACCAACCTGTACGTGGCCAAAACCGGGGGCCGGAGTGAGGAGCCCATCATTGTTTACCTCGACCTCGACCCCAACCTGCCCGTGACGAGCGGCGGCAACGCCAATGGCAACGTACAGGGCGTTAGCGACTTCTTCGTAACGCCCACGCTGCCCTTCCGGGCCGATGCGCGGGTGTTGTTCAGGGGTAATACGGTTGAGGTGAGCCGCCTCAACGGGGCAGGTGGCTGGAGCACCCCCATCACTGCTGGCCTGGCTGTATCGAACACGGGCATCCAGCGCGAAGTGAAGCTGAGCTGGGCCACCCTCACGGGGGGCAGCGGCATTCCGGTGGCGTTTAACTGGCTGGGCTACGAGGTAAATGCCCAGGATGGCAACGGCAACTTTCGCTACGACCAGGCCCCGCTAAACCCGCTGTCGCAAGGTGGTAACGGCGGGACTACGCCGGCCGTTGAGTTTTACTACACGGTGGCCAACACGGCCAGCGGCAACGCCACTAAGCCGTTTGCGCTCAGAAGCTACACCTTTCCGGGCCGGGGCAATGTCAACAACTTTGGCAGTATTGAGGTGTGGGACTTCACGATGAATACCCCTGAGCAGCAAATCAGCCGGGGCGAAACGAAAGGCAACTGGCTGATTAACGGCAGCTTGGTAGTGGGCGATGGGTCAGTATTTTTTGGCAACGGCAGCAACGCCGACGTATTTGGCACTACCAACGTGGGCAACATCCGGGTGACGGGCGGCCTGCTGAGCATGAACACCACCGACAAGCCCCTGAACGTGCGTGAAAACGTGGACCTGCGCGGCGGGCAATTCTTTCTCTCGGGCCGCGAGGGCGGCGACCTCACCGTGGGCCAGGACTTTTTGGTGACCAACGGCGTGTCGTCGCCCGGCACGTTTCAGCCCAATGTGCGCACCGTTACGTTCACGGGCAATAACGCGCCGCACCTCATCCGGTCGACCAGCGCGGCGGCGGGTTACGTCATTCCCTTCAACTACCTCACGCTCAACAGCCCGGACGCGGCCGTTACGCTCAACAGCAACATCTTCGTTATCAACCAACTGAATTTTATAGGGGGCAACCTGGTAACGGGCGGCAACGTGGTGGACCTCGATGCCAACGCGCGGCTTACCAACGAGCAGCCGAGCAGCCACCTCATTGGCCAGGTTAGAATAACGCAGCCAGTGGGCGGTGGCGGCGCGGGCACCAAGGGTTTTGGCAACATCGGCTTCAGCCTCACGCCTCAAAACACCTCGGGGCCGGTGGGCAGCGTAACGGTGACGCGCACCACGGGCAGCACGCTCACGGGGGTGGGCGGCGGCGCGGGCAACAGCTCGCAGCGCTACTTTAAGCTGGACGGCCCTGGCCTGAACGCTACCAACCTCAGCGTGTTGCTGCAAGTGGGCTACCGCCTCGACGAACTGAACGGCATTGCGGAAAGCGACCTGGCCCTGTACGGCTCGGCCACCGGCACCCCGCCCTACACGCGCCTCACCACGCCGCCCTCGGCCAACACAACCGACCATACCATTTCCGCGACTCTCACGCAACTAGCTGATGGTGCGATGATTACGTTTAGCAGCGGGGCCACTCCCCTGCCGGTCACGCTGGTGAGCTTTACGGCCAAGGCTACGGCTCAGGGTGCGGCGTTGCTGCGCTGGGTCACGGCTACCGAGCTCCACAACCGGGGCTTTGGCATTGAGCGCCAGCTGGGTAGCGGCCGGGCGTGGCAGCCGGTGGGCTTCGTAGCCGCCACGGGCCAGCCGGTGGGCAGCACCTATGAGTTTACGGATAAAAGCCTGGCTACTATTGCCATGGCTAGCCCGCTGGCCTACTACCGCCTGCGCCAGGAAGACCAGGACGGCACCATCACCTACTCGCCGGTAGCCGTGGTAACCCGCCTGGCCGCGCTGGCCGCTGGCGAGTTGCAGCTGAGCCCCGTGCCCGTAACGGGCGATAACCTGTCGGTGACCCTGGCCGAAGCCGGGCAAGCTGGCCTCGAAGTAGCCGTAATCAACACCCAGGGCCAGCGCCTGCTGCACTTCACCACCCAGGCCAGCAGCGACGCCGCACTGAGCCTGCCGGTAGCGCGGCTTACGCCCGGCGTGTACATTGTAACGGTGCAGGTGCCGGGCCAGGCCGCCCGCCACGCCCGCTTCGTGAAGCTGTAAGCCCACGAGGCAGCGGTTGCTGAACAGATAAGCCGGGGGTAGCGGCGCGGCGGCTGGGTAACTCCGGCTGCCGCGCCGCTACCCCCGGCTTTCTTGCTTATGCTTGCAAGCCCTACACTAGGCACTCGCTTAGGCCCTTAGGGTGAATAACTTGTAATACTGCCTGAAAAGCAGTTGCTTTGTCTCTGAATTTCACAGGGCAAGCCAATTGCGGGTAGTATGAACGCACCTTTTTTCCGTTGGCTACCGCTGCTGGGGCTGGCGCTGTTTGCCGGGCTGGTGGTGTTGCTGATTCGGCCGCCGCGCCCGGTACCAGCCACGGCGCCGGCCACTGAGTTTTCGGCCGCCCGCGCCCTGGCCGAGGTGGCCGTGGTGGCCCGCCAGCCCCACCCGCTGGGCTCACCGGCCCAGGCCGCCGTGCGCGACTACCTGCTGCGCCGCTGCCGGGCGCTTGGCGTGGCCGCTACCATGCAGGATACCAGCATTTTAGTGGTTGACGACGGCCAGGTTACGGCCGCCCGCGTTCAAAACGTGGTAGCGCGGCTACCCGGCCGGCAGCCGGGCGGCAAGGCCGTGCTGGTGCTGGCCCACTACGATTCGCAGCCCCACGCGCCCGGCGCCGGCGACGATGGCGCGGGCGTGGCGGCCATGCTCGAAACCCTGCGGGCACTGCGCGCCGGCCCGCCGCTGGCCAACGACGTTATCTGGCTATTCAGCGATGGCGAGGAAGCTGGCTTGCTGGGGGCCCGCGCCTACGCCGCTGACACGGCCCGCCTGCGCCGCACGGTGGGCGTGGCCCTCAACTTTGAAGGCCGGGGTAACGCCGGGCCCAGCCTCACCTTCGAGGTGAGCCCCGACAATGGCTGGGTAATGCGCGAATACGCCCAGGCCGCGCCCGCGCCCATCGCGTCGTCGCTGTTTTACGAAGCCTACCGGCACCTGCCTAATAATACCGACTTCACGCCGCTGCGCCAAGCGGGCCTCACGGGGCTCAACTTCGCCTTCGTGGCCGGCTACCCGTTCTACCACAGTCCGGCCGATACGCCCGGCCACCTCAGCCTGGGCTCGCTGCAACACCACGGCTCCTACATGCTGAGCTTGGTGCGGCACTTCGGCAGCATTTCACTGGTCCACACCAAGGCCCCCGACGAAACGTTTTTCAACCCCCTGGGCACCTGGCTGATACACTACCCAGCCAGCTGGAACCTGGGCATTTCGGCTGTTACCATTCTATTGCTAGTCAGCACATTAACACTGGCTAAGTTTTGGGGTAGCCTGTGCTGGAGTAGCTTGTTGGGCGGGGCGCTGGCCTGGCTGGGCGGGCTACTGCTGGTGTTGGCGGCGGGCTGGGGCCTGCTGGCGCTGGTGGCCGCCACCTACCCGCAGTACAGCGCGTTCTACGACCACGCGGCCTACAATGCGCTGGCCTACCAGGCGGCGCTGCTGGCACTGGGCCTGGCCGTTTTTGCTGCCTACTATGGCTGGCTGAGCCGCTACGTGCGGCCTGGCGCGCTGGCGGGCGGGGCGCTACTGGTGGTGGCCCTGCTGCTGGGCCTGCTACAATGGCGGGCTCCCTCATCGGCTTTTTTGCTGAGCTGGCCGCTGCTGGCGGCCACGCTGGCCTGGGGCCTGCGGCTACGCCAAACGGCCAGCCGCACCCGGCCCCAAATGCCGGGACTGGCGGCGGGGCTGCTGGCACTACCGGCCGTGGCGCTGCTGGGCCAAGTGCTGTATTTACTGTTGATAATCTTTGGGTTGGGCGCACTGGTATTGATAGCGCTGGTGCTGCTAACGGTGCTGCTAGGGCTGCTGCTCCCGTTGCTACTGCCTGTGTTGAGCGGGCCCACGGCCGGGGGCCGGCGGCCCGCCATTGACTGGGGCCTACCGGGGCTGGCCCTAGCGGCGATGGTTGCGGCGCTGGCAACAGGCCACGCCACCCGCCAGCCCACGGCCGACCAGCCCCAGCAAACCCACCTTTTCTACGCCCTCGATGCCACCCGCGGCCAAGCCTACTGGTTATCGGCCGCCGCTCGGCCCGATGCCTGGACCAAGCAGGTGCTCACTCAGCCGCACTACGGCCCGCTGCCGACGCTCTACCCATCGGCTGCGCCCATTCTGTACCAGGCCGCGCCCCGGCTGACGCTAGCCGCCCCTACGTTTATCGTATTGGCCGACAGCCTGGTAGCCGGCCGGCGCTGGCTGCGGCTGCGCCTAACGCCCGGCCAGCCGGAGGTGAGCAGCCTGAGCCTGGTTATCAGCAATGCCCCTCAGCTGCGAGCATTGCGGGTGGCCGGCCACCCGCTGCCGGCCGCTAGCCTGCGACCGGCAGCGGGCCCGCTCACCATTTCCTTCTTTGCCCCGCGCCCAGCTGGCGAAGTATTCGTGGTAGCCCTGGCCGGACGCGGGCCGTTACAGCTGGCCGTTACCACGCGCCAGCTGGGGCTGCCACCTGGGCTTTTCTCCTTGCCGGCTACGGTGGTGCCCGCGCCGGGCTACAACAGCTTTACTACGCAGGTGCGGCAGGAATTCAAGCTATAGCAAAGAAGCCGTATTCTACATAAGTCTTTAATAGACTACCAGTTATCATCCGTGCCCTTGCCGCTCACGCGCTGCCGGATGGTGCTCACTTGCTGCCGGCCACTACGCTGAATGGCCTCGATAGTGGATTGCAGCACCGGCTGCGGGTAGCCGTTGGCGTCGAAGGTGAGGGCGTTGGGCTTCAGGTAGTTCTCGATGGGCGTGACGGCCCCCAGGCCTTTGCCGCTGTCGAAGGCAAAATCAGTGACCTGGTAGCGGAAGCGGCCGGGCTTCACCTCAATGGTGATGGTGCGCCAGAGCGGCACCTGCACGTTGGCTCCCAGGAAGCTTTGCATCACCAGCTCGCCGGTTTGGCCCACCAGGCGGCCACCCGCGGCATCATCGGTTTGCAGGGGCATTTTGGTGGTGCTGGGGGCGCTGGCAAACCATTGCTTGGCCCGCTTATACAGCTCGGCCGACGACACGCCGGGCACTTGCACCACCGCTTTGTACGACACCTTGCCAGTGGCCGAATCAACGGGCAGCGGGCTCACCCAGCCGTGCAGCTTGGGCAACTTTACCTGTGCCTGCGCGGGCACCGCGCCCAGCGCCGCCCCCAAACAAAGCATTATCAAAAGGATTTTCATACCCTTGGCTACGCAAAGCCCCTGCCAATAGTTGGTGGCCGGGGCCGGGCGGCGGGCCCCAAACGCAAGAAGGCCGCGCCACTAATGGCACGGCCTTCTACTGCGCTAGCGGGCTAGCTGCTACGCTACGGCTGCTTAATTCAGCGAAGCCACGTCGATTACGAAGCGGTACTTCACGTCGCCTTTCAGCATGCGCTCGTAGGCTTCATTAATGTGCTGAATATCAATTACCTCGATATCCGACATGATGTTGTGCTCGGCGCAAAAGTCCAGCATCTCCTGCGTTTCGGCGATGCCGCCGATGAGCGAGCCGGCCACGCGGCGACGCTTGGCAATGAGGTTGAAGGCGTGCAGCTGCGGGGCCTCGGTGGGCACACCCAGCAAAATCATCGTGCCATCGAGGCGCAACAGGTTCACATACGAGCCAAGGTCAATCTGGGCCGAGATGGTGTTGATGATGAAGTCGAAGTAGTTATTCACCGACTTAAACTGCTCCTTGTCCTTGGTTACCACAAACTTGTGGGCACCCAGGGCTTTGGCATCGGCTTCTTTGCCAGCCGAGGTGCTGAGCACCGTTACTTCGGCGCCGAGGGCTACGGCAAATTTCACGGCCATGTGGCCGAGGCCGCCGAGGCCCATTACGGCTACGCGGTGGCCGGCGCCCACTTTCCACTGGCGCAGGGGCGAGTAGGTGGTGATGCCTGCGCACAGAAGCGGGGCCACGCGGGCCAGGTCGAGCTTCTCACTCACCTTGAGGGTGTATTTCTCATCCACCACAATGCTCTGCGAGTAGCCGCCGTAGGTGGGCTGGCCGGTTTTGATTTCGCGGCTGTTGTAGGTACCCACCATGCCGGTGGTTTCGCAGTATTGCTCCAGGCCTTCTTTACACGACGAGCACTCGCGGCACGAGTCCACCATGCAGCCCACGCCGGCGAGGTCGCCTACTTTGAAGCCTTTTACGTGGTCGCCCACGGCCGACACGCGGCCCACGATTTCGTGGCCGGGTACCATCGGGAAAATCGAGCCGCCCCACTCATCGCGGATTTGGTGCAGGTCGGAGTGGCACACGCCGCAGAACAGGATATCAATTTGCACATCGTGGGCACCGGGGGCGCGGCGCTCCAGCTGGAAGGGCTCCAAGGGGATGCTAGCGGCGGGAGCCGCATAAGCTTTAGTAGTTGACATTAAACGCTTGGTCTAGAAATAGATAGTAGTTTCCTCACAAAAATGCCGCAGGAGCCCAGGGGACCACGGCGGCGCTTTTGCGTAGAGTAGGGGCTTAACCCGCCGCCCCTGGCTTTGTTTGGGGCTGGGCCAGCGCCTCGGCTACCAGCCCGCGCATCCGCCCCAGCGACTGCCGGGCAAACCGCCGCTGCAACGCCCGCCCGAACACCTTGAACCCCAGCCAGTAAAGCGGATTGCGGATGTGCCCTTTCCGCGACACGGCGTGAATGCGAAACTGCACCGCGCCGGTCGTCAGGTTTTTGTGAACCGAGAAGTTAATCTGGCCCTTCTCGAAGTGGCCTTCCAGCGTGCGGTAGCCGTAGCCCCACACCTGCTCGGAGCCATTGGGGCCGGGCTGCGCTTGCTCGTCGATAACGTCGGCCACCCGCACCCCGAAGTAAAAGTTGAACACCAGAAAGTGCGCCCGCAATACCATAACACGCTCATTCAAAGGCTTTTGCGGGTCAAAATAGCCCGTAATCAAGTTGGGCGGCGGGAAGGCGTAGCGGCGCAGCACGTCCTGGGCCGCGGCAAACGAGCCACTCGCCTCGGGTGGACCGGGGGCCTCGGCGGGCAGGTCGGTGGCGTAGTCGTCGAGCCGCCAGCCGGTAGCCGGGGTGTATTCCCGCTGGTCCTGGTAGTCGTAGTTGACCTTGGTGTGGGCGTAGGTAGCGAGCAGGTCGCGGTATTTTTCCCAGGCGGCCGGGGCGGCGGGCGGCGAGCCGGGCAGGGCAGTGAGGCTACTCATGGACAACGGTTTGGCTAACAGTACCATCCTCGGCGTGACGCGTGGTTTCGACCACTACCGGGCCTAGCGCCTGGCCGCCGATGGCTTGGGCCACGCGCTCGCAAAACTCCACCCAGGTGGCCTCCTGCATCAGCTTGCCGCCGCCAATGGTGTCGTAGGCAAAAGCCACCAGCCCATCGCGCGAGCGGGCCAGCGAGCGAATTTCGAAGCGCAGCGCATTGGGTTGGTCGTCAAGCCGATGTGCTTCGAAGCAGATGGTGCCGGCCTCGGGGTGGCCTTCCAGCGTCACCAGCTCGAAGCTGGTAGCACTCACCTTGGTCACGCGCACGCTGCCGTTCCAGGGGCCTAGTATTTTGATGTGAAACTCGTCGCCCACTTGCAGCGCGCCTTCCGCGCCCTGCGTGCGCTCAAAATCGGCTAGTAAGCCGGGCGAAAAGCTGGGTAGGTCGGCCTGCACCGCGGCCATGAGCTGCGCGGGCGACAGGCGCGGGCGCTCCACATCGAGGTAGTAGCGGCGCGTCAGCTCGGGGCCGGCGCCCTGCGCAGCGGGCTGCTCGGAGGCGTGAGAATCGGACATATTTCTAACTAATAAGTAATCAATAGCTTACCTAACGCATTGCGGCGCGTAGAAAGGTAGCGTGGCCCCTTCTTGTCGTTGCTTACGTAGCGCAATTAAAAAAGAAAGGTTGCCCAGGCGCGGTCCCGCGCCTGGGCAACCTTTAACCCGCTACTACTCACTTCTTTTCCACAACTAATGGCCTACTACCGCCCACCCGGCCCGCCGCCCGACCCCGAGCTGGTGCGCAGCCTCACTGCGCAGCAAAACGAGCTGCGCCAGCGCGTGCGCGCTGAACCCTTGGCCCATGAGCCGCGCCTGATTGCGGGCTGCGACTCGTCGTTTCCCACGCCCGACACCATTTTGTCGGTATTCGTAGTGCTGAAATTCCCATCGCTGGAGCTGGTGGAAAAAGTGTACAACTACGGCCCCGTGACTATGCCCTACGTGCCGGGTTTCCTCTCGTTCCGCGAAGCGCCCAACGTCATTCAGGCTTTCGCCAAGCTGACTACTAAGCCCGACGTGATTATGGTGGATGGCCACGGTATTGCGCACCCGCGCCGGGTGGGCATTGGCGCGCACCTGGGCGTGCTGCTCGACATGCCCACCTTCGGTGTGGCTAAGCAAAAGCTTACGGGCACCTTCCAAGAGCCCGCCCCCGAAAAAGGGAGCATCACCCCGCTCACCGATGCCAAAACGGGCGAGCTGATTGGCGAAGTTATCCGCAGCAAAGACAAGATATTACCGCTCTTCGTGAGCCCCGGCCACCGCTGCGACCAGGCCACCGCCACCCGCCTCACCCTGGCCTGCCTGCGCGGCTACAAGCTGCCCGAGCCCACCCGCCTGGCTGACTATTGGGCCGAGCAGTTCAAAAAAGAAGTGCGCTGAGTAGGGCGCGGGCCAGGTGGCCGCCCACTTCATCAGTTATCCCAAAATCCGGCCTTAGCTTTACTGTGAGCCGTTTTCGTCTGATGCGGCTTTCGTTATCAAGGCAGTTTTTATGTGGAATCGCGGCGCGGTACTGGTGGGGTTTTGGTTGGCCGTGGCGCTGTTGGTCCCGCGGGCCGGCACGGCGCAAAAGCTGCTGCCCAGCCCCGGCCCGCGCACCTGCGCCACCCAGGCCGCCGACAATTGGCAGCAGGCGGCCCTCCGGCGCAAGCAACCGGGCTATAGCTCAGCCAAGCTGGCGGGCGGGGCGGCCCCGCTGGCCCTGCGCACCGCGGCCGTTACCTACACGCTGCCGGTGGTGGTACACATTATTAATGACGGGGAGGCCGTGGGCACGGGCACTAACATCAGCCAGGCCCAGGTGCAATCACAGCTCGACGTGCTCAACGAGGACTACCGCAACCTGAACGCCGACGGAGCGCTGGTGCCCAGCCCCTTCCAGCCCTTGCGGGCCGATGCCCAGTTTCAGTTTGCCCTGGCCCAGCGCGACCCCAGCGGCGCCACCATGCCCGAGCCGGGCATCGACCGCGTAAACCGCAACGCCAAGGGCTTCGATGCCCCACCCTACACGCAGGCCTACATCGACGGCACCATCAAGCCGGGCACCGACTGGGACCCCGCGCAGTACGTCAACATCTGGGTGCTGAACCTGGGCGGGCGGTTGCTGGGCTACGCCCAATTTCCGGATAACACGGCCAACCTGAGCGGCCTGAGCCCCCTGGGTGGCACCGCCGAAACCGACGGCGTGGTGATTCTGTACTCGGCGTTTGGGCGCGTGGGCACCCTCACCACTGACTACAACAAGGGCCGCACGCTCACCCACGAGCTGGGCCACTGGCTGGGGCTGCGCCACATTTGGGGCGACGACAACTGCGGCGACGACTATTGCCTGGACACGCCCACCCAGCAAACCAGCAATACCGGCTGCCCCAGCTTTCCGCACGTCACGTGCTCGAATGGGCCCAATGGCGACATGTTCATGAACTACATGGACTACTCGAACGACGCCTGCTTGCAGCTGTTTTCGGCCGACCAAAAGAACCGGATGCAGGCCGTGATGGCCGTCGGCACCGCGCGGCGCGCCAGCCTGCTCGCTTCACCAGCACTGTGTACCAGCATATTAGCTGCCACTGCTGCCAACAGCGGGGCCGCCTGCCCCGGCAGCAGCACGCGCCTGCTGGCCACCGGCCCGGCCGGGGCCACTTACCTCTGGAACGGCCCCAATGGCTACACCAGCACCCAGCAAAACCCCACCCTCCCCGACCTCACGGCCACGATGGCCGGCACGTACACCGTCACTGTTTCCAACAACAGCGGGGCGTGCCCCGGCACAGCCCGCACCACCGTAGTGGTGAGCCCCGCGCCGCCCAAGCCCGCGCTGGCCCCGCGGCCGGCGGCCGTATGCGCCGGCGGGCAGGTTACGCTGTCGGCCACCAACCTCGCGGTGGCAGGCACGCTACCCAACGAAGATTTCAACGGCACCGCGCCCGGCTGGACGCTGGCCAGCACCGGCTTGGCCAGCACCGCCTGGCAGTACCGGACTGCGCCCTTCACCTACACCAGCCAGTACGTAGCGCTGGATAACTATTCGCTGGATGGCAGCCGCTTCGCGCTGGCCAACTCCGATATCGGCGGGGCGGGCTCCAGTACCAATACTACCCTCACCTCGCCCGCGTTCAGCACCACCGGCTACGGCACGCTGCTAGTCACCTTCCAGCACTACTACCGCAACGACCCCAGCGACCAAGCCACAGTGGAGGTTTCGACCAACGGCGGCACTAGCTGGACCGCCGTAGCCACCTACTTCGCCGACCAAGGCACGGCTACATCGCCCGCCCTGGCTACCATCGACCTGAGTGCCTATCTAAACCAGCCCCGCGTGCAGCTGCGCTGGCACTACGCCGCCAGCTGGGGTTACTTCTGGGCCCTTGATAACGTGGCAGTTACCGGCACCCCCGCCACCTACACCTACGCCTGGAGCCTGGTAAGCGGCGATGGCCTGCCGGCCGTCACCACCACGCCCACCCTCACGGTAACCCCCACGCAATCATCCGTTTACCGCCTCACCCTCAGCAGCCCCGGCCTGGCGTGCACTGCCAGCGACACCATCGGCGTGCGCCTGACCACCCCCACCTGGACCGGCGCCACCGGCAACGGCAACTGGTTTGACGCCGCCAACTGGGCCGGCTGCGTGCCCACCCGCACCACCGATGCCCTCATTCCGGCCGGGCGCACCACGCCCTACCCCACTATCGGCAGCGGCGTGGCCGAGGTGCGCACCCTCACCCAGCAGGGCGGCCTCACGCTGGCCGCCGGCGAGCTGGCCCTCTACGGCGACTACCTTGGCAGCGGCCCTCTCACCCAAACCGGCGGCACCGTGGCCACCCGCAGCACCGTAGCCCAAAGCCTGCGCCCCGCCACTTACCAAACCCTGCTCATCGGCGGTACCGGCCCCAAAACGATTGGCGCGGCCACCATTACGCAGGCCCTCACGCTGGCCGGCCCGGTGCTGACAACTGGCACTAATACACTGACTATAAGCCCAATCGCTACCATCAGCGAAACCGACGCCAGCTACGTGCTGGGCCACGTACAAACCACCCGCACCCTGGGCATCGACCCCGAGAATTTTGGTGGCCTGGGCCTGGTGCTGGCCCCGGCCTACGCACCGGGCGCTACTACCGTGGTGCGCACCACCGGCCAGCCCCAGGGCACGGCCGGCGCGGGCAGCATCGGCCGCTACTTCGATATTACGGCGGCCGCCAGCCGGGGCTTGCAGGGTACCACACTCACGCAGCAGTATTTGCCACATGAGCTTAATGGTTTAACTGAAAGTCAGTTAACCGCCTATCGCTCGACCGATGGCGGTGCTACCTGGAGCAACGAGGGCGCCACCCAGCGTGATGCCGCCGCCCGCACCGTAGCGCGCGCCTACGTCACCGACCTGCAAGGCCGCTGGACGCTGGCCAGCGCCACCGCGCCGCTCGCCCCAGCCACGCTTACCTACGCCATCAACGCGTTCCCGGTGCCCTTTGGCGACGATGGCCTGTCAATTCAGGTGACCACGGCCACCGCCGGGCCGCTCACCGTGCAGCTTTATGACGTGCTGGGCCGCGTCATCTACCACCACTCGGTGGCCACGGTAGAGGTGGGCACCAGCACTGTTAGCCTGCCCGGCTCGGGCCAGCTGCGGGCCGCCAAGTACGTGCTGCTGGTGCAGCAAGCCGCCCAAACCGCCCGCCTCAACGTGGTGCGCCAGTAGGGGCGGGTCGCACCCGCCCGCCGTTATTATCAGCCGGCCAAAAAAGCAAAAGCCCCGTTTCCAGCTTGGAAACGGGGCTTTTGCTTCAGCAGAGAAGGAGGGATTCGAACCCCCGGACCTGTAACAGTCAGCGGTTTTCAAGACCGCCGCAATCGACCACTCTGCCACTTCTCTAAAAAGTGAAATGGTAAAACGGCAATTAGATGAAGAGTGGAAGCCACTTCATCAGATTACTATTTCACCATTTCGTAGAGAGGGGGGGATTCGAACCCCCGATACCGTTGCCGGTATAACGGTTTTCGAAACCGTCGCATTCGACCACTCTGCCACCTCTCTAAAGGTCCCAAACCAGTGGTTGGGGCTGCAAAAGTAGGAACGAATCAGGAAGGAGAAATAAGGAAGGTAGAAAATTTATTTGAAATTCTGCTACTATGCTCAGTATCAAGCCCAAATTCCTTACTCCTCCTTCTTGCCTAAACCCAGCCGGCCGGTCACGGCATCGATGCTCACGTTCACCTCAAAGCCGATAATGAGCGTCATGCACACAAATTCCAGCCACACCATGAAGCCCACCAGCGCCCCAATGGAGCCGTAAAACGTGTTATAGGAGTTGAAGATGCGCACGTAGAGCGTGAACAGAAATGACACCAGAAAGATGAGCAACGTGGCCACCAGCGCCCCGTTCGAAACGAAGGGCCATTTGTCGTGCACCGGCGGCACGAAGTAGTAAATGACGCAGGTAGTGGTCAAAAAAAGCCCGATGAGCGAGCCATAGCGCAGCACCAGAATCATGAATTCGGTGGAGCTTTCGGGCACAATCTCGTAAAATACCAACGCGTCGATGATGAACGTGCCGAAAAAAATGCCAGCAATGGCAATCACCAAAATCAGAGCCAGCATGAAAGTTAAACCAGTGGCAATCAATCGTTTATGGAAATAGCCGCGGTGTTTGAACCACGGGTATTTCTTCTCAAACGCGTCGAGCAGCGCCATAATGCCGTTGCTGCTCAGCACCAGCGCCGTCACAAACCCGAACGACAGCAACCCGCCGTGCGGAATCCGCACAATGTCCTCGATGGTGCCCGCCGTGGCCGAGTACAGTTCGTGGGGCATAATATCGGCCAGAAATTGAAGTATGTCTATATCCAAGTTGGGCACCGGGATGTAGGGAATGAGCGTGAACAGGAAAATGATGGTCGGAAACAGCGCCAGCGTGAGGTTGAATGCCATGTAGGCGGCGCGCTTCTCCAGCGAGTCGTGGCGCAGCTCGTGCAGAATGCGCTCGCCTACCTCATAAAGCGAGATGCGGCCGCCGCGCATGCGCTGGCGCTTGCCCCAGGCCAGCAGCGTGCGGTAAGCGCGGTGGCGGCGCACATCAAGCACGGCGCGGCGGCGGGCGGGAGGAGCAAGCATCGGTAAATGAGTAAATGAGTAGCTGGGTAAATGAGCGAGCTGGCGAATGAGTTCAGGCGCTTCCCTTACTCATTTACTCAACTACTCATTTACCAAAAGCCGCCGGGGCGGGGGCATCGTCGGGCGTAGCGCGGCCGGCACCCAGCGGCAGGTCGGCGTCACCGTCGGCAAAGTACGGCGCTAGCTTGGCGCGCACACTTTCGGGGATGGGCACGGGACGGCCGGTGGCGGTGCTCACAAACACCATCAGCGTGTAGCCTACCGTGAGCAATTCCTCGTCCTCGTTGCGGATTTCGTACTCAAATTTCACCCGCGAGCCTTCGGCCAATTCGCGCAGCATGACCCGGATAGTCAGCAGGTCGTCGTAGCGGGCGGGGCGACGGAAGCGGGTTTGCAGCTCGCCCACCGGCATGCCCACCCCCTGCCCTTCCAGGTCTTTGTAGCGAATGCCCAGCTGCCGAAACGACTCGGTGCGGGCCACCTCAAAGTACGCTGCATAGTTGCCGTGGTACACGTAGCCCATCTGGTCAGTTTCGGCGTAGCGCACGCGGATTTGGATATCGGCTTGGTACATTTTTACGAGTAAAAGCGAGAGAGACTGGGAATACTTACTGCTAAAAGCTGCGCGCGGAGACTATTGAAAGAAGCCTAGAGCTAGCCTGCAAACTTGGCAAGCTGAGAAGCAGTGCAAGTTGCTTCAACTAGCAGAAAGCACTGTTCATCCAAAAATTTATTGTATTAAGTCAAAATTTTACAGCTGCTTCTTTTAGCCCGGTAGCTTTGCAAGCACACTCATACTAACTACTGCCGAGCCGTGAATCAAGCCCCAAACTTTCGCTATTACCTTGCCTTTCTGCTACTTACCTTGCTCGGCCTAACCGTGCATACCCAAAATGCTGCCGAGCCAGAAGAAGCGGAAAGCGTCGGGGCCGTTACGAAAGCTACGCCACCAAATAGCTCACCAATGCGCTTGTTATCAAGCAACTAGCCCGCCTGTGCTACCGGATACCCGCCCGCGTGAGCGCCGCCTGGTAGCGATGCGCATTCACGAGGTGCTGCTGCTCGTTGGCGGCGAAGGCGTGGTAGCCGCTGAAATCCTCCTTGGCGCAGAAGTAGAGGTAGTCGTTGGCTTCGGGGTGCAGCACGGCGTTGATGCTGGCAATGCTGGGCAGGTTGATGGGGCCGGGCGGTAGGCCCGCGTACTTATAGGTGTTGTAGGGCGAGTCTTTTTGCAGGTGCACGTTGAGCACGCGCTTGATGCCGAAATCACCGTTGGCGTACACCACGGTGGGGTCGGCTTGCAGCTTCATGCCGCGCTTGAGGCGGTTGAGGTACACGCCCGCAATGCGGGGGCGCTCATCGGCGTGCTGCTGCTGCTCGGCCTCCACAATGCTGGCCAGCGTGCTCACCTGCACGCGGGTGAGGCCCAGCTTCTCGCGGGCGGCGTCGCGCTCGGGCGTCCAGAATTTCTCGTACTCCGTTTTCATGCGCTGCATGAGGTTTTGGGCCGAGGTGTTCCAGTACAGCTCGTAGGTGTTGGGGATGAACATGGAAAGCACCGTGGTGGTGTCGAAGCCCAGGCTCTTGGTATAGTTGGGGCTGCTCAGCAGCGAGTCAATCTGCTTGGGTTTGGCATCAATCTGCTTGCTGAGCTTGCTGGCCAGCTCGTGGCGCAGGCGCACGTTGGTGAACGTGAGCTTGAGCGGCGTTTGCCGACCCGATTTCAACAAGTTGATTACCTGGCGGTTGGTAGCATTATGAATGAGTTCGTAGCGGCCGGGCTTCACCGCCCCGGGCTTGTTGTAGCCCATGAGCTTGCCCACGAGGTGCAGCGACAGCTTGTCGATAATAGCGCCCGTGTTCTCGGTGCTGCGCAGGGCCTTCTGCCAGTCGTCGCCCTTGTGGATGTACACGTACACTGGCCGGTCCTTGGTATCGACGTTGGCCGTGTAAAAAATCTGGAAGAAATAATACGAGAAGCAAACCAGAAATAGCCCCAATACCACGCTCACGGTGGCGAAGCGGTTGCGGCGCTTGATGGAGTCGGCGCGGTACTCGTGGGCAGACTTTTTGACAGGTTCGGACATAAAGCAAGGAAATAAATCGCTCAAAATTAACGCCCGGCCCGGCAGGGAAGCGTGCCCCGCAGAAACAACTGGCGGCACTTTTGCTTATAAGCCCTCACCAAAGGGTGCCGGGCGCGCGAAAACCGCCCGGCGTAGTACCTTTCCCGCCCCAACGGGCTGCCCTCAATTGGCCCCTTTTATTTATTTAGTCTTTTTTCTGCTTTATGGCCGCTACCCTGCTCCGCATCCATCCCGATAACCCGCCCCAAAACCGCATTCTGCAAGTTGTGGAAGTGCTGCGCAAAGGCGGGCTTATTATTTACCCCACCGATACGGTTTATGGCATTGGCTGCGATATCAACAACGCGAAAGCCGTGGAGAAGCTCTGCCGCATCAAGGGCTTGAAGCCGGAGAAAGCGAACCTCAGCTTTATCTGCCACGATTTGTCGCACATCAGCGACTACGCCCACGGCATCACCACGCCGGTGTTTAAAGTCATTAAAAAGGCGCTGCCCGGCCCCTTCACGTTCATCTTCGAAGCCAGCCCCAACGCTCCGCGCTACGGCGGCGTAAAGCGCAGCACCGTCGGCATCCGGGTGCCTGATAATCAGATTGTTCGCCAGATTGTAAAGGAATTTGGCACGCCCATCGTCAGCACTTCGGTGCGCGAAAGCGAGGAGACGCTGGAAGAATACGTGACCGACCCCGACCTGATTTTTGAAAAATACCGCTCGCTCGTGGACCTAGTTATTGACGGCGGCTTCGGCGGCAACGTGCCCAGCACCATCATCGACTGCACCAACGACGACTTTGACCTCGTGCGCTCGGGCCTGGGCGACATCGAGCAGTTCTTGTAAGCGGGAACTTGAGTTAAAAAGAACGTCATGCTTCGGCAAGCTCAGCATGACGTTCTTTTTAATTACTCACCCACTCATTTACCATTTTACCGCTTGTGCTTCCAGCGGCGGTGCGTCCACAAATACTGTTCGGGCGTGGCCCGAATATCCGCCTCCAGGTGCCGGATAAAGGCTTCGGTCACCGGGAAGCGCTGGGCTTCATCGGTCGAGTTGGCCCCGGCGGCCACGGCCCGGCCATCGGGTAACTCGGTGAATTTCACCTCGTAGTAGCCGCGCCGTACGCGCCGGATGCCCACGTAGAGCACGGCGCAATCGAGTTGCTGCGCCAGGCGGTCGGCGCTGGTGTAAAAGCCCGCATCTTGGTGCAGAAAGTCGGTCCAGTACGGGCGGTCGTCTTTACTGGCCGCTTGGTCGGTGAGCAGGCTGAGCGTGCGGCCCTGACCCCGGTGCTGCACGAGGTAGCGCAGCGTGGCCAGCATGGGCACGGCATCGGCCCCCAAACGGGTGCGCAGCCGCCGCATAAAATACTCGAAGAATCTATTGGTGAGCGGCTTATATACGCCCCCCGCCCGACCCGGAAACTCCAGGGCCGCGCCCGATAGTATCCACTCCCAGTTGCCGCGGTGCGAACCCAGCGAGAGCACCAACCGGTTATTGGCAAAGTGGCGCGTCATCAACTCGGGATTCACAAAGCGCATGCGCCGTTGCAATTCGGCCGGCGAAATGGCCCCCAGCTTAAGAATCTCAACCACCACCTGCGCAAAATGCCAGTAGAACTGCCGGCCAATGCGCCGCACTTCCGCCTCGCTTTTCTCGGGGAAAGAATTGCGCAGGTTTTCGAGCACCACCCCCCAGCGGTAGCGCACTACATAGCTTAGCAGCAAGTAGATACCGCCGGCCAGCGCGTGCAGCACTACTAGCGGCAGGTGAGCCAACGCCAGCAGCGGCCAGGCCAGGGGCCGATAATACCAAGGCGCAGGGGGGGGAGCACTCATCGGGGCACGGCCGCCCCGGCGGGGGCGTAGTCGGTGAGGCTGCGCTGGCCGTGCTGGCTCTGGGTGGCCAGCACTTTGTTGGTAGTCGCGTCGCGGGCCTCGATGGTGAGCGTAAACGAGCCGGCCGGAATGGGGCCTAGCGGAAGCTGGCCCACAATGGCGGTGGGCCGGCCACTCTGCACGGTTACGGCGGGCGCATCGGCATCGGCGGCAGTGCCGTCGGGGGCAGCCAGGTGATAATGCACCCGCACGGCCCGACCAGCGGCCACCTGATTTAACTCGGTGTAAAAGAATACGTTATCAGCCCCGCGGCCGTAGTAGCCGCTCGCCGCCCGCGTGAGCAGGTAGCCACCCCTGTTGAACACGCTTTCGGCATTGGCCTTGGCCGCGGGCCGCGCCAGGAACACGATGTCGCTGAATGCCGGACCTTTAGGTGCTTCCACTGCCAGGGGCAGCTCCACGGTAGCCTCACCGTTGGCGCTGTTGTACTGGTCGCGGATGTGGCCGCGCAGCGTGTAGCTGCCATCGGGCAAGCTCACGCGCTTGAGGAAGCTGAGCGGGTTTTTAATGGCAATGGTGGTGTCGCTGAGCACCGGCGGCTTCAGGGTCACGGTTTCCTGCCAGGCGGTGCTGCCGTCAGCTTTCAGGATAGTCAAATCAACCACCGCCGACGACTGAAATGACTTGGGCGCGCGCTGCCGGTAAGTGAGCGGCTGGGTGGGCACCGAAACCGAAATCTCAATTTCCCCGCCCTTCTTAATCTGGTCGAGGCTGCGGAAGCTGGCCACGCGCAGCAGCAGTTGCGGCGGCCCGGCGTAGGCGCTCAGCGTGGTGGCCAGGGCCAGTGAAAGGGATAAAGGCAGGATGCGCATAGGGACAAAAATAAGCGGTAAGCCTACACCAAGGCCAGTATCGTGCCGCTCACTGACTTGTAAAACGGAGTGGCACTCCGTTTCCGCCCGCGCAATTCGTTCAATGACTAACGGAGTGCCACTCCGTTTTACAGTTTTACCTTGCGCGCATGTCCGTTGTCCTTGCCGAGCTGCACTACCTGCCCTCCATTGCCTATTTCCAACAGCTGTTAACTGCCGATGCGCTGCTGCTCGATGCCCACGAACACTACCACAAGCAGACGTATCGCAACCGCTGCCTCATCCTCACGGCGCAGGGCCCACAGCCGCTCACGGTGCCGGTAGTAGATGGTGCCCGCGCTGCCAAGGTGCGCACCAGCGACATCGAAATCGACTACCGCCAGAACTGGCGGCACCGCCACCTGCGCACCATGCAAACTGCCTACGGCGCTTCGCCGTACTTTAGCTATTACGTTGATTATTTGCAGGATATCTACGGCCAGAAACATGCTCGGCTTTGGGACCTCAACCTGGCCCTGCTGCACCTACTGCTGCGTTGCCTGCGCTGGCCGCTACCCATTGAGCTCACGGCCGAGTACCTTGCTCCCACTCCTTCACTCAGTCACTCCTTCACTCCTTCACTCCTTGATAAAAGAGACTTCCTGACACCCAAGGGAAGCTCCAACGCGGGCGAACCTGACAGTCCGTCGTACCGGCCCTACCCGCAGGTATTTGGTACCGCATTTGTACCAGGGCTTAGCGTGCTGGACCTGCTGTTTATGCAGGGGCCGGCGACGGGGCAGTTTTTGTAGGGCAGGCAGTTAGCTAATTTACTTTCGCCCGAACCTTCGCCCGCAGGCGCTTGTTTTTCTCACATTCCGCATTCCCTCACTTATTCGCGTCGCGCAACTATTCGTTCCTATTTCGGTAGAACTACTATCTGCGTTTTATTTTTATCTTGCTTGCATGGAAGCTAAATTTTCAAACCGCGTCAAGGAGGTTATTTCCTTGAGCCGGGAGGAGGCCATCCGGCTGGGCCACGACTACATCGGCACCGAGCACCTGCTGCTGGGCATGATTCGCGAAGGCGAAGGCACGGCCTTGGGCTTGCTCAAAAAGCTGGGTGTGGCCACCGATGAGCTGAAGTTTGCCCTCGAGCAAGCCACGCGCAACACGGCCTCCACCCAGGGCACCAGCATCACGGGCTCGATTCCGCTGACCAAGCAGACCGAGAAGGTGCTGAAAATCACCTACCTCGAAGCCAAGATTTTCAAGTCGGAAATCATTGGTACCGAGCACCTGCTCCTCTCGATTTTGCGCGATGAGGACAATATTTCTTCCCAAATTCTTTCCAAATTCAACGTGAACTACGAAACCGTGCGCGACTCGCTCGACTACCACGGCGCCGCTCCGAACTCGACCGGCCCCAAGGCCGGCCCGGAGGCTGACGACGATGATGACCGCCTCTTTGGGCAAGGCCAGGGCGCTGGCGGCCGCGGCCAGGGTGCCCAGGGTGGTGCTGCTGGCGCTGGGGCCAAGCGCGCCGGCGAAAAATCTCGCACCCCGGTGCTCGATAACTTCGGCCGCGACTTGACCAAGATGGCAGAAGAAGACAAACTCGACCCCATTGTGGGCCGCGAAAAAGAGATTGAGCGCGTGGCCCAGGTGCTGAGCCGCCGCAAAAAGAACAACCCGATTCTCATTGGCGAGCCAGGCGTGGGTAAAACCGCCATCGCCGAGGGCTTGGCCCTGCGCATCATCCAGAAGAAGGTAAGCCGCGTGCTGTTCAACAAGCGCGTAGTGACCCTCGATTTGGCTTCGCTGGTGGCTGGTACCAAGTACCGTGGCCAGTTTGAGGAGCGCATGAAGGCCGTGATGAACGAGCTGGAAAAGTCGCCCGACGTGATTCTGTTTATCGACGAGCTGCACACGATTGTGGGTGCCGGCGGGGCTTCGGGCTCGCTCGATGCCAGCAACATGTTTAAGCCGGCCCTGGCCCGCGGCGAAATTCAATGCATCGGCGCCACTACGCTGGATGAGTACCGCCAGTATATTGAGAAGGATGGTGCTTTGGCCCGTCGTTTCCAGATGGTGATGGTAGACCCCACCACGCCCGAGGAAACCATTGAGATTCTGCACAACATCAAGGATAAGTACCAGGACCACCACCATGTGGTGTACACGGACAAGGCCATTGAGCAGTGCGTGAAGCTAAGCGACCGCTACATGAGCGACCGCTTCCTGCCGGACAAAGCCATCGACATTCTCGACGAGGCCGGTGCCCGCGTGCACATCAACAACATTGTGGTGCCCGAGGATATTCTCAAGCTCGAAGAGCAGATTGAGAACATCAAAGGTGAGAAGAACCGCGTGGTGAAATCGCAGAAATACGAGGAAGCCGCCAAGCTCCGCGACACCGAGAAGAAGCTCTTGGAGCAGCTCGAATCGGCGAAGAAGAGCTGGGAAGACGAAACCAAGAAGAAGCGCTACACGGTGAAAGAGGAAAACGTGGCCGAGGTAATCGCCATGATGACCGGCATCCCCGTGAACCGCGTGGCCCAGAACGAAAGCCAGAAGCTGCTCAACATGGGTGAGGAACTGCAAGGCAAAGTGATTGGCCAAGACAAGGCTATCAAGCAGTTGGTGAAAGCCATTCAGCGCACCCGCGTGGGCTTGAAAGACCCTAAGAAGCCGATTGGCTCGTTCGTATTTCTGGGCCCAACCGGCGTAGGTAAGACGGAGCTGGCCAAGGTGCTAGCTACCTATCTCTTCGACAAGGAAGACGCGCTGATTCGCGTGGATATGTCGGAGTACATGGAGAAATTCAGCGTATCGCGCCTGGTGGGCGCACCTCCCGGCTATGTGGGCTACGAAGAGGGCGGCCAGCTGACGGAGAAAATCCGCCGCAAGCCGTACTCGGTTATCCTGCTCGACGAGATTGAGAAGGCCCACCCCGACGTGTACAACCTGCTGCTGCAAGTGTTGGACGACGGTATCCTGACCGACGGCCTCGGCCGCAAGGTAGACTTCCGCAACACCATCATCATCATGACCTCCAACATTGGGGCGCGTGACTTGCAGGACTTCGGCGCTGGCATCGGCTTCGGCACAAAAGCCCGCCAGGACAATATGGACGAGCTAACCAAGGGTACGATTACCAACGCCCTGAAGAAGACGTTCTCGCCCGAGTTCCTCAACCGTTTGGATGACGTGATTGTCTTCAATTCGCTGGAGAAGAAAGACATCCACAAAATCATCGACATCAGCCTCGGCAAGCTGCTGAGTCGCGTATTGTCGCTGGGCTACAAAGTGGAGCTGACGGAGAAAGCTAAGGACTTCGTGGCTGATAAAGGCTACGACCCCAAGTACGGCGCCCGCCCGCTAAACCGAGCCATCCAGAAGTATATCGAAGACCCAATTGCCGAGGAAATCCTTAAAGCCCAGCTGCTGCACGGTGATATCATCACCGCCGACTATGTAGATGGTGCTGAGGAACTCAGCTTCACCATCGCCAAGAGCGACGAAGCGCCCAACCTGGCCAGCGATGAGCGACCGGAGGAAGCCCCTTCGGAGCCTGAGGCTGGCGAATCGAAGTAAGCTAGTTTAGTCCAAAGAAAAAGGCCGGTTTCGCAGTGCGGGGCCGGCCTTTTTTTTGTTTCTCCTAAATCCGAGATTCACCCTTTCTTCGCGGGCAACTCACTGCGTAACTGCTTTTTTTCTACTTTATTATGACGCGCCAAGTAGTGTTAGCCGCTGGCTTGGCAGCCGGGCTAGCGGCCTTTCCGATAGTATATCTGTGGCTCATCTGGCCGGGCATTCATGCGTTTGTTCCTACGCACTACAGCCTGGCAGGGCCCGACCATTTTGTGGGCCGAGCGTGGCTGCAAAATATTGCCTGGTACCCAGAGCTGGCCTTTGTGGTGCTCACGTTTTTACCCCAAGTGCATGAAGGGCAAAGTCTTTTTTGGAGCAGCTATCGGCAACGCATGGCCCGCTTGGTGGTGGTATTTGGTCTGGGGTTAGCCATTATCGCGTTTATGCGCAGTAGCGCCCATAATAGCCAGGATAGCCCGCGACCCTTTTCGTCACCGGCAGCGGTTCCTCGCCGCTAGCCGCCGTGCTTACTGCCGCCGCTTTTGATATCGTCGTTCTGGATGGCTTTACGCTGCTTACCGGGGCCACTTTGGTCGAAGCGGTAGGTAAATGAGAAATGGAACAAGTGCTGCAAGGAGCGGTTCTCCCTGTTTTCGGTGAAATACTGGGTGCCAGGCGCAGGCGGCGCACAACAAGGAGGCACCTCTTGCACTGCTACGCGGCACTGGTTTCTGGTACAATTTCTTTCTACAAACCTGGCACCGCTGCGCGGTGCTCTATTTCATAACTTAGGTTAATAATGTCTTCCTCAGTACCCCGTGTGCCATGACGGATACTATTGTCTTCCCTGCCTGGGTGCGCGTCACCAAGCTGCAGAGCTGCGCCGATGCCTTTTCCCCGGAGGCGATTGCCGTCGGCCGTTCTTTCGTGGGCTATGCGCCGCTCGCCCCGGCGAAAGGCCGCCGGTTTGAGCTGTTTGCGGACCAAGCCCGGCTTCGCAGGGTGTTGAGCACCTCTGAGGTACGTGAATGCCTGAGCCCCTGGATTTTTATGACCTTCAATAGCTTCTACTTAATCGAAGTAGTGGAGGCGCCCGCTGAGGCTGAAGAGCTGGTGGAGGAAATTGCGCTCGCCGGCTGAGCACCGGCCTTCCTAGTAATCTGCGGCGCGCAGCCTGGGTGCAAGCCGGACCTATTGCTGGTTCTAAATGCCCCGGGTGGCCTTGCGGCGGCCTACGAGTCAGCCGCAGGGCCGTTGCTTATCGCGCGATGCTCCTTGGCGTATTCGGAGGGTGAGCGGCCGTAAAGCTTGCGGAAGACTTCGCGGAAGTGCTTGCTGTCTTCGAAGCCCACCTGGCTGGCAATTTCGGAGACGCGCAGCTCGGAGGTGGCCAGCAGCTGGGCGGCCCGCTTCAGGCGCACATCGCGGATAAATTCGGCCACCGACTGCCCGGTGATGCCCTTGATGCGGCGATAGAACACCGACTGGCTCATGCCCATTTCGCGCACCAGCACGGGCACGCCGAAGTCCGGGTTGTCGAGGTTGGCCTCCACAATGCGCATGGCGCTTTCGAGCAGCTGCTTTTCGGCGTCGGGAATAGCTACCTGGGTGGGCTCCAGCAGCAGCTGGCGCTGGTAATACTCGCGCAGCTTACCCCGGTTGCTGAGCAGGGCCAAGGCTTTGGCGTGCAGCACCGGCGGGTTGAAGGGCTTGCCGCTGTAGTCGTCGGCCCCGGTTTCGAGGCCGGCCAGCTCGTGCATGGCGGCCGTGCGAGCCGTGAGGAGCATCACCGGAATGTGCTCGGTTTTGGGGTGCTGCTTGATTTGGCGGCACAATTCCAGCCCGTCGCGGCGCGGCATCATCACGTCGGAAATCACCAGGTCGGGCAGCAGGGCCAGGGCTTTTTCCCAGCCTTCCACCCCGTCGGCGGCCAGGGCCACTTCAAAATCGGGCGCAAAGAGCTGATGCAGGTAGTGGCGCACCTCATCGTTGTCTTCCACGATGAGCAGCAGGGCGGGGCTGGCGGCACCGGGCCCGGCAGGCTCAGCCGCCCTGTCCACTAGCGCCACCGGGGCCGCGGGCACCCCGAGCGGCGGCGCGGCGGCCAGCACATCGTCGGGCACGGCGGCTTCTATTTCGCTGAGGGCCAGGTGCGCCCGGCCAAATGGTAGGCGAAGCGTGAAGGTGGTGCCGGTGCCCAGAGCGCTGGTCACGGCAAGCTCGCCGGCGTGGCGCTCCAGGGCCTGCTTCACCAGGGCCAGGCCGATGCCGGTGCCGGGCACGGGCTGGTTGCGGGCCGAAGCCACCCGGAAATACGGGTCGAATATGCGGTGCAGGTCGGCGGGCGCCATGCCGATACCTTCATCTATCACCTTTATTTCCAGATAGTTAGCTAACAACTTATCTTTGCGGCGCAGGGCCGGGGCGGCAGGGTCGCCCACGGCGGCCACGGCCAGCCGCACGCGCCCGCCCGCCTCGGTGTACTTGAAGGCGTTGGCCAGCAGGTTAGTGAGCACGATTTCGAGCTTGTTGCGGTCGAAGTAGAGCGGCACCGCGGCGGCGGGAGCATCCAGGGTGTAGGCAATGCCTTTTTCCTCAGCTTTGAGCTTGAAAATCAGGAAAATCTCGGTGAGGAAACCCACCACGTCGCCGTGGCTGACGCGCAACGGGACGTGGCCGCCCTCAGCCCGGCGGAAATCCAGAAGCTGGTTTACCAGGTCGAGCAGCTTGCGGGTTTGCTTGTGCATGAGCGCCACTTTCTCGCCGGCCTGGCTGAGTTTTTCGGGGTGGCTCACCAGCTCCTCTAACGGGCCCAGGATGAGGGTGAGCGGGGTGCGTAGCTCGTGGCTGACGTTGGTGAAGAAGCTGAGCTTCAGGTCAGTTAATTCCTTTTCTTTTTCGACGCGGTATTCTTCCAGGGCCAGCTGGTTTTTCAGCTTTTGCTGGGCCATCTCGACGCGGCGGTACAGGGCCACCACCAACAGCGCGGCCAGACCGTAGAGCAAATAGGCCCACCAGGTGCCCCACCACGGCGGCAGCACCGTAATGCGCAGCGTGGCGGGCTGGGCCGACCACCGGCCCTCGCCGTTGCTGGCCTTCACCAGAAAGGTGTAGTCGCCGGGCGTGAGATTAGCGAAGCTGGCCGTGCGCTGGCCGGGGGCGGCCGGCACCCAGTCCTTGTTATAGCCTATCAGCTGGTAGGCGTAGCGGTGCTTGTGGGGGTTGGCGTAGTTCAGGGCCACGAACTCGATGGAGAAGTCGTTTTCGGCGGCTTTGATGACGACGGTTTGCGGGCTGGTGAGGGGCTTGGCCAGCACCACCCGGCCGTTCACGACTTCGCCCACGGCCACCGGTTTGTTGGCCAGGCGCAGGCTGGTGAGCTGCACCACCGGCGCCGACGGGTTGACCCGAATGGCGCGAGGCTGGAAATAAGTAAGGCCATTGATGCCCCCAAAATAGAGCGTGCCATCGGGCGCGGCCCAGGCCGCACCCACCTTGAAGGCGTTGCTTTGCAGGCCGTCGGCCACGTCGTAGCGCAGGTACTGGCGGGTGGCGGGCGTGAAGCGGTAGAGGCCGGTGCCGCCCAGCCAGAGGTTGCCGTCGGCATCGGCCAGCATGCTCTCGACGTCGCTCTCGGGCAGCCAGCGGCGGTAGCGCTCCACCACCTCCCGGCCCTGGGCGTCGCGCACCAGCCGGTGCAGGCCCCCGCCGATGGTACCAATCCAGAGCGTACCCTGGGCGTCGAGCAGCAGCGGCCACACGAAGCTCACGGCCAAGCCCGTGGGGCCGGTAGGATTGGCCCGAAACTGCCGCAGCAGCACCAGCGAATCGGGGGTGACGCGCAGCTTGAGCAGGCCCGCGTCGCGGGTGCTGGCCCACAGCACATCGGTGCGCCGGTCGTAGAGCAGGTAGGTAAACTGGCTGGTGGGCAGCTCATTACCTTGATAGGTGCGTAGCAGCCGGCCGTCGGCCCCAAACCGGCTCAGGCCCTGTAAAGAAGCCGCCCACACGGTGCCAAACCGGTCCTGGGCCAGGCTTTCGAAGTACGCGGCCCCGCCGCCGGGGCAGGGCGTGAGCTCAGCCTGCCCCGGCCCCCGGGGGAAGCGCAGGCGCCAGAGGCCCCGGTTGATGGTGGCCACCCACAGGGCGCTATCGGCCGTTTGGAGCAGGGCCGACACGTCGGTACCGGTCGACTTGCCGGGCTGCTCAGGCACGAAGTAGTTGCGGTAAGTGTGGCTGGCCAGGTTGTAGCACGACAGGCCGCCGCGGGTGCCAATCCAGAGGCGGTGGCGGGCCTGCTCCTCGTAAATAGCGTTGACAAAATTGTTGGCCAGCGTGGGCTGGGTTGCTACCTGGCGCTGCAGGTTGAAGAAGGGCTTCTGGCGCAGGTCTACCTTGTTGAGGCCGCCGGCCGAGGCCGCCAGCCACAGCACCTGGTCGCGGCCCTCAAACACCTGCTGCACCCGGTCGGAGTTGATGCTGGTCGGGTCGTTGTCGGCGGGCAGAAACTCGGCCGACTGGTCGAGGCGCAGCGGGGGGCCGGCCCCGGCCGCGGGGGCAGCCTCCCACAGGTGCAGGCCGTAGGTGGTAGCCACCCACAGCCGCCCAAACGAGTCGAGCAGTACCGACTCAATATCGGTGTAGGGCTGGGGCAGGGCCGTCGCCAACGGCCGCGCCGCCCGCTGCCGGGCGGCGCGGCTGAGCCACAGCACCTGGTGGTCGGTACCCACCCAAAGGTCGCCGTGGCGGTCGAGGCACAGCGCCCGAATGTTGGCGGCGGCCAGCGCCACCGGCACCGGGCGGGCCGCCGCCGCGCGGGTATCGAGCACCAGCAGGCCCGCCCCGGCGGTACCTAGCCACAGGCGGCCATTGGGGCCCAGCGCCAGGGCGCGGGCGTGGTAGTCGAGCACGGGGCGGGGGCCGGGCAGCGGCACCCGGTCCAGGGCCAGCAGGCGGCCTTGCGCATCGAGGCGCAGGGCAAACAGGCCGTGGGTTTCGGTGCCCACCCAGAGCCAGCCGCCCGGCCCGCCGGCAATCGACACCACCGTGGCCTGGGCCAGCAGGCGGCCGGCGGGGGTGGCGGGCCCGGCCACGAAGTTGAAGCGGTTGTGGCTGGCGTCGTAGTGGCTCAGGCCGGCACTTTCTACCCCGGCCCAGAGGGTGCCGTCGGGGCCCAGGTGCAGCGTCCGCACCCGGTTAGCCGGCATGGCGTTGAGGGGGTTCACGGGCAGGGCGTAGTGGCGCAGCTCGTAGCCATCGTAGCGGTCGATGCCCTTATTGGTACCAATCCAGAGGAAGCCGGCGCGGTCCTGGGCCACGGCCAGGGCGTCGGAATGCGCGAGGCCTTGGTTGACGGTAAGGTGCTCGAAGCGGAAAGCCGCCGGGCGCGGGGGCGCGGGGGCGGCCACCGCCAGGGCCGCCAGTAGCCAGAGCCCACCGGCCAGCAGCAGCCCGGTCCGGCGCGGCCCGGGCACGCACCCGGCGCACATAAGCAGAAAAGTCAGAATTGGGCTCAACTATACTGATTATTACGGCACTAGCCTTAACACGCACAAAGTAAGCCCGAAATGCCCGGCGCCAAGCAGCGTTGGCCGCGCCCGGCCGACGGCCTACCCCCCGCTTTTTGGCTGAAAAACCCCCGGCCGGCCGCTGGCGGGATTAGTACTTTTAGGACTCCAAATCTACCCACGGGTTTTGCGTTGTGCGCTGGCAATCAGGCAGTGCCGCTGAGACTTTTCTCGCAGCCGACAATACAAACGATTGCACTGTTTTTCCTCTTTCCTTTTCCATTTTTAACCCATTCCCACCCACTGTATGGTACCTCACGTTACCTCCTGTCCGCGGCCGAAGACTGCTTTGCGCCGCCCCTTTTTCTGGGTCCTGCTGGCTTGCCTGGGCGGCGGCCTCGCGCCGCAGGCCCAGGCCCAGACCACTGAACCGTATAACTGGAACAGCATCGCCATTGGCGGCGGCGGGTTCGTGTCGGGCCTCGTCATGAGCAAGACCCAGGCGGGCCTCTACTACGCCCGCACCGACGTGGGCGGGGCCTACCGCTACGATACCGCCGCCGCCAAGTGGGTGCCGCTTATGGACGGCGCCTCGGAACTGGAGCAGGGCATGTTTGGAGTAGAGTCGCTGGCGCTGGACCCGCAGAACTCCAGCACGCTCTACGCCTTTTGCGGCATCAGCTACTTCAATAATGGCCGCACGTATATCATGCGCTCAACCGACTACGGGGCCACGTTCACGACCATCGACGTGACGGCGCAGTTCAAGGCGCACGGCAACGGCATGGGCCGCGGCAACGGCGAAAAGCTGCAGGTAGACCCCAGCAGCAGCAGCACCCTCTACTGCGGCACCCGCTACAACGGCATCTGGAAGAGCACCAACTCGGGCACCACCTGGACCAACCTCACCAGCCTGCCCGTGACGGTGACGCCCAACGGCAACGGCCTGAGCTTCGTGCTGGTGGATAACACCAGCGCCGCCGCGGGCGGGGCCTCGCAGCGGGTGTTTGCGGGCGTGTCGCGCAACAGCGGCGCGGGCGCCAACTTCTACCGCAGCGACGACGCCGGGGCCACGTTCACGGCCGTGACCAACCCCAACCTGGGGGCCAGCATGATGCCGCAGCGCGCCGTGCAGGCGGGCGGCAGCCTCTACATCAGCTACGGCAACGGCTCGGGGCCCTACGGCACCACCTTTGCCGCTACCGCCACCCTGCCGGCCTCCAACGAGGCCTACGACGCGGGCCAAATCTGGAAATACGACATCGCCGCCGGCACCTGGACCAACCTCACGCCCACCACCGGCACCAACCGGGCTTTCGGCGGCATCAGCGTGGACCGCAACAACCCCAACCGCATCATCATCTCGACCTGCAACAGCTACTTGCAGCAGGGGCCCACGTCGAGCAGCCCCTACGGCGACCGGTTTTTCCTGACCACCGACGGCGGCACCACCTGGACCGACGTGGTGGCCCGCGGCTACACCTTCGACCCCAACGGCATTACCTGGATACCGGGCCAGTCCATTCACTGGGCGGCCAGCATCGAGTTTGACCCCTTCGTGCCCAACCGCGTGCTCGTGGATTCGGGCAATGGCGTGTATGCCAACGATGACATTACCGCCCCGGCCGGCATGTGGAAGTTCTTCGTGAAGGGCCTCGAAGAAACCGTGGCCCAGAACCTGGTGAGCCTGCCCAACGGCGGGCCCCTACTCTCAACCATTCTGGACTACGACGGTTTCCGGCAAACCGACGTGGCGCAGTACGCGCCCATCTACCAGCCCCGCATCGGGAGCACCAACGGCCTGGACTTCGCCAAGCTTAGCCCCGCCAACGTGGTGCGGGTGGGCAGCCGCAGCAGCTCGACGGCCGCCTCGGTGCTGCTCTACTCCACCGATATGGGCCTGACCTGGACGCGCACGGCCACCATGAACGGCTCGAATGGGCAGCTGGCCCTCTCGGCCGATGGCGGCGTGCTGCTGCACAGCCCCAGCAACGGAGCGTCGGCCAGCTTCCCGGTGGCCGACAACACCTTCGTGTACCGCACCACCGACAACGGGGCCACCTGGACCAAGGCCACCGGCGTGCCCACTACCCTCACCAGCTCGCGCCCCGTGGCCGACGCCGTAAACCCCAGCAAGTTTTACCTGCACAACACCAATACCGGCGAGATGCTGGTGAGCACCGACGGCGGCGTATCGTTTGCGGTGGCCGGCAACGTGGGGGCCACCGGCGGCTCCAAGATTATCCGGGCCGTGCAGGGCCGCGAGGGGCACCTGTGGGTAGCCCTCTACGGCGGCGGCCTCACGCGCTCCGTCAACTCGGGCACCACCTTTACCAAGCTCGCCAACGTGACGCGATGCGACGCGGTGGGCTTCGGCAAGGCCGCGCCGGGCAGCACCTACGAGGCCATCTATATCTACGGCGTCGTGGGCGGAGTAGTGGGCATTTTCCGCTCCAACGACCAGGGCGTGAGCTGGGTACGGGTCAATGACGAGGCCCACGAGTACGGCGGCCCCGCCAACGGGCAGTTTGTGATGGGCGACCTCAACACCTACGGCCGCGTGTACATGAGCACCGCCGGCCGGGGCATCATTTACGGCATGCCGGCCACCGCGCTTGCCAGCCGCCCCGCCACCAGCGGCCCCGCCGCCCTGCAAGCTTACCCCAACCCCACCGGCAGCGCCCTCACGCTGCGCCTGCCCCCGGAGCTGGTGGGCGGCACCGTTTCCGTGATTAACACCCTGGGGGCCGTGGTGCGCATCACCACCGCTTCCCGCGCCGATTACACGTTGAATTTGAGCCAGTTGCCCGCCGGCCTGTACGTGGTGCGGGTAGCCAGCGGCGCGCAAAGCGCCACGGTGCGCGTGGTGAAGCAGTAGGCTTCTGAGGGAGGCGCTGGCGCTTGTTCGCTGATGCTGTAGGTGGTCGCCCTCCGCGGGGGACCCCACCCCCGGCCCCTCCCCTCCGGGAGAGGGGAGCCTGATGTAATTGACAATGAGCAGTGAACAGTGAAAAATTACTCATTGCTCACTGCTCATTGACGCCTGGCTCCCCTCTCCCGGAGGGGAGGGGCCGGGGGTGGGGTCCCCCGTGGAGGGCGACTACTCCCCAACCCGATATAAACGTAACGACCTCACAATCTTACACTTACAATTTTTCATTCAATCTCCTTTTCCACCCAACCCCCACTCCCATGAAAAAGTATGTAATGGCCCTGTTGACGACCGCCGCGCTGGCTGGTTGCAGCAAAGAACAAGTTGCCGCGCCCACGGTAGCCACCGCCGCCCCCACCACCCAGGATGCCCAGTCCTGCGATGGCGGCTCCATCAATTCGGGGCAGTTTTTTATGATGAACGATGAGTGGGGCGCCAGCAAGGCTGGGGCCGGCTCGCAGTGCATCTACTTCAACAACATCAACGACTGGGGCGTGACGGCCTCGCACACCAACACCTCGACCGGCATCAAATCGTACCCGGCCGTGGTGTACGGCTGCCACTACACCGGGTGCTCATCGGGCACGGCGCTGCCCAAGCAAATCAGCGCCCTCGGCAACGCGCACACTAACTGGTCGCAATCATCGTCAGGCAACGCCTACGACGCGGCCTACGACATCTGGTTCGACCCCTCGGCCGTTACCGGCAACCGCGCCGCGAAGTATGAGTTGATGGTGTGGCTAACGTGGAAAAACACCAAGCCCATCGCGGCCAGTTACGACGCCAGCGGCAACGCTATCCCGTTTGCTAGCAATGTGAGCCTGAGCGGCAAAACATGGAATGTGTACCGGCGCGACAACGTGTTCTCTTTCCTGCCCACCAGCCAAACTAACTCAGTCAGCATCGACTTGAAGCCCATTATCAGCTACTGCGTGGCCCGCGGCTGGATGGGTACTTCCAACTACATGACAAGCATACAGGCCGGCTGGGAAATCATCGACGGCGGCACGTTTAAGAGTACCGCCTACGGCGTGAGCGGCATCTGAGCACTTATTGAAAACAACTAGCCAGCCCACCAGCCGACCTTTGGGCCGGTGGGTGGGCTGGTTTGTTTTGCCCCTCTAAACGACTCACATCCTTTTCCACTCTTCATTGAATACCAATAGTTTGAGCGACTTATTCTCTAACCTGACGAAACTGCGGGCGCGGCAGCTATTCAGCACGCTGTTGCTGGCCGGGCTGAGCCTCGGCGGCGGCCTGGCTACGTGGGCGGCGGCCCCGCCGCAACCCGCGCCAATGCCGCGCCTCGTGAAGCAGAATGGCCGCTACGCCCTCTTTGTCGATGGCGCGCCCTTCCTGATGTTGGGCGCGCAGGTGCACAACTCCAGCGCCTGGCCGGCGGTGCTGCCCACCGTGGTGTGGCCCGCCATGCAGGCCCTGCACGCCAACACAGTGGAAATGCCCGTGTACTGGGAGCAGCTGGAGCCGGAGCCGGGCCGGTTCGACTTTTCGGTGGTGGATGGGCTGGTGGCGCAGGCCCGCGCCCACCACGTACGCCTGGTGCTGCTGTGGTTTGGCACCTGGAAAAACGGCAGCAACCACTACCTGCCCGCCTGGATGAAGCGCCAGCTACAGCTGTACCCCAACGTGGTGGGCGCGGCCGGCCAGCCCCTCGACTCGCCCTCACCCCACGCGCCGGCCACGCTGGCGGCCGATATCAAGGCTTTTACCGCCTTTATGGGGCACCTCAAGCGCATCGACCCGGTGCGCACCGTTATCATGGTGCAGGTCGAGAATGAGCCGGGCACCTGGGGCGGCGTGCGCGACTTTTCGCCCGTCGCCCAGCTGCTGTTTGAGGCCCCGGTGCCGGCCGGGCTGCTGGCGGCGCTCGGCAAGCCGGCCGGGGCGGGCAGTTGGAAAACGGTGTTTGGGGAAGATGCCGACGAGTTTTTTCATGCCTGGTTTATTGGGCGCTTCGTGGGGCAGGTGGCGGCGGCGGGCAAGGCCGTGTACCCGCTTCCCCTCTACACCAACGCCGCCCTGCGCGACCCGCTGCGGCCCAGCCGTCCGCCCAGCTACGAGAGCGGCGGCCCCACCGACAACGTGCTGGCCATCTGGAAGGCGGCCGCCCCCGCCCTCGACCTGCTGGCCCCCGACATCTACATGACCGACGATGCCCGCTACCGCCGGGTGCTGGAGCTCTACCAGCGGCCCGATAATGCCCTGCTGGTGCCCGAAACCGGCAGCCAGTCCGCCAACGCCCGCTACTTCTACGCCGCGCTGGGCCTGGGCGCCATTGGCTTCGCGCCGTTCGGCCTCGACCTGGCCAACTTTGCCGATTCGTCGCCCGGCGCGCCCGCCCTCACGGCTGCCAACCTGGCGGCCTTCGCCCTCAACTACCGGGCCTTTGCCCCGATGGCCCGCGAGGTGGCCCGCCTCAACTTCGCGGGCAAGCTGCAAGCCGTGGCCGAAGCGCCGCCTACCCCCTCTGCCGCTCCCGACGTAGCGGCCGGCCCGGCGGCCACCGCCACCGCCACGCCGGCCCCGGCGGTGGCCCAGCTCGCGCCGCCGCTGCACTTCGCCGGCTGGGATGCCACCGTGGCCTACGGACCGCGCGAGGGCACCGGGGCCAACGCTCAGCCCATCGGGCGCGCCATGCTGGCCCAGCTCGGCCCCGATGAGTTTCTGGTAACCGGGGCCTACGCCCGCGTCAATTTTCGGCCGGCCGGGGCCGCCGCGGGCAAGCCCTGGCAGTTTATGCGGGTGGAGGAAGGGCAGTACGAAAACGGTGTTTTCAAGCCCCTCCGCATTTGGAATGGGGACGAGACGGACTGGGGCCTGCAGTTCAGCTCGGTGCCGCAGGTGCTGCGGGTGCGGCTGTACACGCGATAGGGTTTGAGTTTCAGATTTGTGGGAATTATTTCGTTCTGGCGGGTGCCTCACCCCCTGACCCCCTCTCCGAAAAGGAGAGGGGGCACCGGCTCTGCGTGGACGTTAGCGGACGGCTGGCTCCCCCTCTCCTTTCCGGAGAGGGGGCCGGGGGGTGAGGCGCCCGCCAGAACGACAAGATATTGACTGACAATTTTTTATCGTCTCACGCAACGCGCTTTCACCTCTCACCTCAAGCACCCCCAACCCGCCCCGACGAATAACCCCCCGCTTTTAAACCCCTTTTTCCCCCTGGCACTTGGTAGGGGCAGGGTACTTTTAGCCACGCTAATTTCACATGACTGCTTTCCGCTATTTCTGCCTGTTGCTGCTCGCGCTGGCCGGCCCCGTGGGGGCCCAGCCCACGCCCCAGGAATGGGAAAACCCCCTGCTTTTTGAGCAAAACAAGGAGCCGGCGCGCGCCAGCTTTATGCTCTACGACGCGCCCGCCGACGTGGCCGCCGCCGACCCCACCCGCTCGCCCTACTACCAGAGCCTGAACGGCCCCTGGAAGTTCAGCTACGTGGGCCGGCCCGCCGACAAGCCCCTGGACTTTGCCCGGCCCGACTTCGACGATGCCGCCTGGAAGACCATTGCGGTGCCGTCGAACTGGGAAATCCAGGGCTTTGGGGTGCCGATTTACACCAATATCACCTACCCTTTCCCGCGCAACCCGCCCTTTATTGATGGGCGCGACAACCCGGTGGGCTCCTACCGGCGCACGTTTGCGGTGCCGGCCGGCTGGGCGGGGCGCGAGGTGCTGCTGCACTTTGGCTCCATCTCGGGCTACGCGGTGGTGTGGGTGAACGGCCAGCGCGTGGGCATGACCAAGGCCTCGAAGTCGCCGGCCGAGTTTGACGTGACCAAGTACCTGAAGCCGGGCCCCAACCAGCTGGCCGTGCAGGTAACGCGCTGGCACGATGGCAGCTACCTCGAAGACCAGGATTTCTGGCGGCTCAGCGGCATCGAGCGCGACGTGTACCTGTGCGCCCTGCCGCCCCAAACGGTGTGGGACTTCTTCCTGAAAAGCGACCTCGACGCCACGTACCGCCACGGGCAGTTTGGAGCCGACGTGGTGCTGCGCAGCTTCGGGCCGGAGGCGGCCGCCCGCGCCGCCCGCCTCACCGTGGAGGTGCGCGATGCCGCCGGCCGCCTCGTGCTGCGCCAGCAGCAGCCGGTGGCTGCTTTCGGGGCCAGCCCTACCCAGCACGTCACCTTCGGCGGCACGCTCAAAAACGTGCGCCCCTGGAGCGCCGAGCAGCCCAACCTCTACCAGTGCCTGCTCACGCTGGCCGATGCCCAGGGCCACCCGCTGGCCCTGGCGGGGGCCGCCATCGGCTTCCGCAAGGTGGAGCTTAAAAATGCCCAGCTGCTGGTGAATGGCCGCGCCGTGGAAGTGCACGGCGTGAACCGCCACGAGCACGACCAGTACACGGGGCACGTCATCGGCGAAGCCGCTATGCGCCAGGATATTGAGCTGATGAAGCAGTTCAATATCAACGCCGTGCGCACCAGCCACTACCCCAACGCCGAGCTGTGGTACCGGCTCTGTGACGAGTACGGGCTCTACGTGGTGGACGAGGCCAATATTGAGAGCCACGGCATGGGCGACGAGCCCTGGGGCCTCGACAAAACCCAGCACCCTGCCTACCTGCCGCATTGGGCCCCGGCCCATCGCGACCGCATTGAGCGGCTGCTGGAGCGCGACAAAAACCACCCCTCGGTTATCCTCTGGAGCATGGGCAACGAGTGCGGCAACGGCCCAATATTTCACGAGATGTACCGCTGGCTGAAGCAGCGCGACCCCAGCCGCCTGGTCACCTTCGAGCAGGCCGGCGCCGACTGGGACACCGACATAATAGCCCCCATGTACCCCGGCCTGGACTCGCTGCAGCGCTACGCCACCGCCCCCAACCGGACGCGGCCCCTCATCATGTGCGAGTACGCGCACGCCATGGGCAACGGCAGCGGTAACTTTCAGGAGTACTGGGACATCATTCGCAGCAGTCCGCACATGCAGGGCGGCTTCATCTGGGACTGGGTGGACCAGGGCCTGCGGCAAACCGACGCCGGCGGCCGCGCCTGGTGGGCCTACGGCGGCGACCTGGGCGGCTACGACCGCCAGAACGACGAGAACGGTGTGGCCGACGGCCTGCTGGGTTCCGACCGTACCCCGCACCCTGGCCTGTGGGAAGTGAAAAAGGTGTACCAGGATATCCGCTTTAGCGCCGCCCAGCCCGCCACGGGTCGCCTTACGGTGCATAACGGCTTCTCCTTTAACACTCTGGCTGACTACACTTTCCGCTGGGAGCTGCTGAAAAACGGAGTGGTGACCAAGGCCGGCACTTTTGCCGCTGAGTTGGCCGCTGAACAGCAAAAAGAGGTGCGGCTACCGCTGGGGCCGCTGCCCGCCGGGCCCGGTACCGAGTACGTGCTCCAGGTATTTGCCCGTACCAAAGCGGCTACCCCCGCAGTGCCGGCCGGCCACGAAGTAGCCCGCGAGCAGTTTGTGCTCACGCCCGAGCCAGATTACTTCGCGCCGCCCGCCGTTGCCAGCGCTGCCACTACCGCCACGGCCGCCGGCGAGTTGCGCGTGACGCGTGCCGGCGACCGGCTCACCTTCGCGGCGGGTGAGGTGCGCGGCGAGTTTGATACCAAAGCCGGCCGCCTCACCCGCTACGAGCGGCGGGGGCAGCACGTCATCGACCAGTTTCCGGAGCCCTATTTCTGGCGCGCGCCCACCGACAACGACTTTGGCAACGGAATGCCCGAGCGCTTGGGCGTGTGGCGCACGGCCCACGCCCACCGCCTGGTGCAGCGCGTGGCCGTGGGCGCGCAAACCGCCGCCGGCCTGCCCATTGCGGTAGACTACCTGCTGGCCGACTTGGGCGTGCCCTACACCGTGGCCTACCTCATTGCCCCCGACGGCGCGGTGCGCGTAACGGCCGCCATCGACCTGACCGGCAAGCAGTTGCCCGAGATGCCTCGCTTCGGTATGCGCCTGGAGCTGCCCGGTCGCTTTGGCCAGCTGGCCTACTACGGCCGGGGGCCCTGGGAAAACTACGCCGACCGCCACACGGCGGCCTTCCTGGGCGTGTACCACGACTCGGTGAGTAATCAGCTCACTACCAACTACATCCGGCCCCAGGAGAGCGGCTACCGCACCGGCGTGCGCTGGCTGGCCCTCACCGATGCCGCCGGGCAGGGCCTACGCATCGAAGGGGCTCAGCCGCTGGGTTTCAGTGCGCTACCCACCCGCACCGAGTTTCTGGACCCCGGCCTCACCAAAAAGCAGCAGCACACCAACGACGTGCGCCGCTTCGATTTCGTGTGTCTGCAACTGGACCTGAAGCAGCGCGGCGTGGGCGGCGACAATAGCTGGGGGGCCCTGCCCCACGAGCCCTTCCGCCTGCTCGACAAAACCTATTCCTACACCTACACCATGCGCCTGCTGGGCAGCCCGCCCGGCAGCGCCCCGGCCGGCGCACTCGGCGCGGCCACAAGCCCGGCCGCTAACTTATCTAAGTAATTCTAAATAAATGATTTACTAGAACGTCATGCTGAACGCAGTAAAGCATCTCTACCGCCTTACTCGCACCGTTCAACGAAGCGGTAGAGATGCTTCACTGCGTTCAGCATGACGTTCTGATAAGTTGAAAAGCTTATCTCCCTACTCCCCCTGCCCTACCCACCTGCCCGGATACTCCGCCGGCGGCTTTCCCACCCACCGTTTTCCCAGCTCTTTTCGCATGAAAGTGCTTGTTCCCTCCTCCGGTGGCACTGCCCCGCGGCCCCGCGCCGACTGGGACGAGGCCGCCCTGCTCGCCGCGCTGCGCCAGGACGACGAGCTGGCCTTCGCCGAAATTTACCGCCGGCACTGGGCCGAGCTGTTGCAGGTGGCGCGCTGCAAGCTGGCCTCGCCGATGGTGGCGGAAGAGCTGATTCAGGACCTGTTTACGGGCATCTGGCACAAGCGGCACGAGCAGGCCATCCAGAAGCTGGGGCCTTACCTGCAGTCGGCCCTGCGCTACCAGATTATTGATTTTATCCGCGCGGGCACGGTGCGGGCCGATTACCTATCGTACTGCCAGTTTCACGCCCTGGCGGCCGACCACAACACGGAAGAAGCCCTCGCGGCCAACGACTTATCGGCGGCGCTGGCCGGGGCCCTGGGTCGCCTGCCCACGGTGCCCAGGGAGGTATTTCAGCTCAGCCGCTTCGAGCATCAAACGGTGGGAGAAATAGCGGGGCGGCTGCGCATGTCGCCCAAAATGGTGGAATATCACCTCACGAAAGCCCTCAAAATTTTGCGGGCCGGCCTGCGGGAGTTTATCGTGGGAGCCGTGCTGCTGGCTTGGTTTCGGGGGTAGGGGCCAGGTCGAAAGGAACTGAACTGACAAATCCTAGCAATTCAGAACAAGCGCAAAAACGTCTGTCATTGCGAGCAGCGCGAAGCAATCGCACCAGAACGTTGTCGTGCGGGTATCGTTCGAAGACGATTGCCGCGCTCCACTGCGTTACGCTCGCAATGACAGGCGTTCTTGAGTAATTCCAACAATTTTTTCAAAAAAGTAAGCACTCACTTTAGGGTCGTCGCGCCGTTGGCCGACATACAGGTAGCCGGGCATAACCGCCGGTGCCGCGCCATGACCCAGGCAGAATTTCAGGACCTATTGCAGCGCTACGGGCGGGGCGAATGCTCGGCGGCCGAGACGCAGCAGGTGGAAGCCTGGTACGCGGCCATGCGCCGGGGCCAGCCCACTAGCTGGCGTGCCGAGGAGCAGGCCCGGCTGGGTGAAACTCTGTGGCGCGGCATCGAGGCCCGCCGCCAGCGCGGCGGCCGCGGTCCGGCGTGGGTGCCGTTGCGCTGGGCCGCCGCCGCGCTGCTCGTGCTGAGCCTGGGGGTGGGGCTGCTATGGCGCGGTCAGCAGCGGGCCAGCCGGCCCACGCTGACCTGGGTAACGCGCCAAAACCCGGCCGGGCCCACCCAGCAGCTTACGCTGCCCGATGGCAGCCAAGTGTGGCTGCGCCCCGGTGGCACCCTACGCTACCAGACGGCTTTCGGGGGGCCGCGCCGGGAGGTGTACCTCACGGGCGAGGCATTTTTTGACGTGCGTCACGATGCCGCCAAGCCTTTTCAGGTGTATACCAACTCGCTGGTAACTACTGTGTTGGGTACCGCCTTCTGGGTGCGGGCCCCGGCCGGGCAGCCCGAGGCCCTGGTGCGCGTGCAGCGCGGCAAGGTGCGCGTGAGCGCCCGCACGGCCACGGCGCCCACCTTTACCAATGCCGAGGCCAACCCCACCAGCGTGGTGCTGCTGCCCAACCAGCAGGCCGTGTGCTCGGCGCGGCCGGGCCGGGCGCGGCAGCTGCGCAAAACCCTGGCCGACCAGCCCGTAGCCCTGCGGCCCAGCCAGCAGCTATTCACCAACGAGCCGGTGGGCCAGGTGCTGGCGGCCCTCAGCCAGGAGTACGGCATTGCCATCGCCTACGACCCGGCGGTGCTGCGCAACTGCACCGTGAACCTGGCTTTCACCCACGAAACGCTTTACCAGCGCCTCGACCTGCTGTGCCAGGCCCTGGATGCTTCCTACGAGCGCACCGACGAGCAGATTCTCTTCCGCAGCACCGGCTGCGCCCGCTAGCCGGCGGTTGGTAGAATTTTGGCTGCTTAATAGCACGTAAAATTCTGATTATCATTATTTTAACTCAATCTACCACCCAGGCTGGCTTACGCGCGGCCGCTTACTCAACCTGCCTATGTAAGCTAAATCTGCTTGGTTAAGTCTTGTTTTCTCTTTTATTCTTCCACATTTCCCACCCGCCATATGAAAGCTCACCTACTTCGTTCACCTTCTTTTCGTTTGCCCTGCCTGCTGCTGGCGGGGGCGCTGCTGGCCGCCCCGGCCGCCGCACGTCCGGCCGAGGCGCAGGAGCCCATGAGCCAGCGCATTACGCTGCAGCTTAATGAGCAGGAAATGAGCACCGTGCTGGCCCGGCTGGAGCAGAAAACCGGCGTGCATTTCCTGTATAGCCCGCAGCTGATAAAGGCTAACCGCCGCGTATCGGTGAAGGCCGTGGATGAGCCGCTGTCCAGCATTCTGGCGTCGCTGCTGACGCCGCTGGGCGTGCGGTTTGAGCAGGTGAGCAGCGGCATTTTGCTCAAGCCCGTTGTGACGGCCGAGGCAGCCGGCGTGCCGGGGGCGGCGGCCTTCCCCGTGAAGGGCCGGGTGGTGGACAAAGCCACCGGCCAGGGCCTGCCCGGCGTGACGGTGCTGGTGAAAGGTACCACCACCGGGGCCAGCACCGACGCCGAAGGCAATTTTAGCCTGAGCGCGCCCGATGGCAACGCCACGCTGGTTGTTTCCTACATCGGCTACGCCACCCAGGAAGTGCCGGTCAACAACGCACAAACGGTTGCGGTAACGCTGGTTACCGATAACAAGGCCCTGGATGAGGTGGTGGTGGTGGGCTACGGCACGCTGCGCCGCGAAGACGTGACGGGGGCCATCTCGTCGGTGAAGGCCGCCGATATTCGTACCGAGGGGGCCAACACGCTCACCCGCTCGCTGCAAGGCCGGGTGGCGGGCGTGCAGATTGAGAGCGGCGGCGGCGCCCCTGGCTCGGGGCTGCGCGTGCTGGTGCGCGGGGCGGGCTCATTCAACAGTACCAACCCGCTTTATGTGGTGGATGGCGTGTGGGTGGGTGATATCAACTACTTGCAGCCCAGCGACATTGCGTCTATCGACGTGTTGAAGGATGCTTCGGCCGCCTCCATCTACGGGGCGCAGGGGGCCAACGGGGTGGTGCTGATTACCACCAAATCGGGCAAGAAGGGGCCGGTGCAGTTTACGGCCAACGCCTACGTCGGCGTGCAGAAACTCACCAAAAACATTGAGGTGCTGAATGCGCAGGAGTGGGCCACCGTCAGCAACGCGGCGCATGTGAACGCGAACCTGAAGCCGCTGGATATCGCCAAAGACCCGGCGGCGCTGGGGGCGGGCACCGACTGGCAGAAGGAAATCTACCAGACGGCCCCCACCCAGAACTACACCCTGGGGGCCAGCGGCGGCGGCGACAACTACAATTTCAGCATCTCGGGCGGGTACTTCGACCAGAAGGGCATTGTGAAAACCACTGATTACAACCGCTTTAACCTGCGCATTAAGTCCGACTTCACCAAGGGCCGCCTCAAGGTGGGCGAGAGCATTATCATGGCCCAGGAGTACTGGCACTACACGGCCGGGGGCTGGGGGGGGCAGGGGGGCAACCCCACCGGCTCGGCCCTGAAGATGATTCCGGCCTTCGGCATCTATGACCCTACCGCGGTGGGGGGCTTCAGCGGGGCTTCGGGGCCGGTGGTAAACATTGCCAACCCGGTGGCCATGCTGAACCTGGAAGTGCCCGAAAACCGCAGCTACAATGCCATCATCAACGCGTATGCCGAAATCAGCATCCTCGATGGCCTGAAGTACAAGTACAACCTGGGCTATACGCCCGGCTTCGGCGCGTACTACGACTACACGTATCCCTACCAGGTGGGCTCGCTGTTCACCAACCCCTACGCCACCCTCAGCGAAAACCGGAGCCAGTCGAACACCTGGCTGCACGAAAACACCCTGACCTACGCCAAGGTCTTTGGCAAGCACAGCCTGAACGTGCTGGGGGGCTACACCTACCAGAACGGCATGTACCGGTACCTGGGCGCGGCCAAAAGCAACATCCCGCTGGGCCTGAACGTGATTGACGCCGGCAACCTGAATCCGGTAGCGAACAGCAACGCCAGCGAAAGCACGACAATTTCCTACCTGGGCCGCCTGGTCTACTCCTTCGACGACCGGTACGTATTCACCGGCACCATCCGCCGCGACGGGTCGTCGCGCTTCGGGCCCAGCTATCGCTACGGCAACTTCACGTCGGTAGCGCTGGCCTGGAACGTGGCCAACGAGGCGTTTTTTCAGCCCTTGCGGGCCGTGGTTTCTACCCTGAAAGTGCGGGGCAGCTACGGTACCCTGGGCAACCAGAACTTTGGTAACTACCTGTACTACGCCACCATCGTGCCCAACACCAACTACGTTATCGGCAACGGGCAAACGCTGTGGGGCGGGGCTACGCAAATCAGCCTGGCCAACCCCAACATCAAGTGGGAGGAAACCCGGTCGTCCAACGTGGGCATCGACTTCGGCTTTTTCAATAACAAGCTCACGCTCACCACCGACTACTTTGTGCGTAGCAGCAAGGATGCCATCATTCCGGTGCCCATTGCGGGCTCCAATGGCTCGATTGCCAACCCGGTGGTGAACGCGGGCACCATCTCGAACCGCGGGTTTGAGGCGGCCCTCAACTACACCAACACTCAGGGCGGCTTCACTTACACCCTGCTGGGCACGGCCACGGCCATCCGCAGCAAGGTAGATGAGCTTTCCTCGGGCTCGCAGCAGATTTTTGGGGGCCAGCCCACCTTCCAGGGGGCGCAGGCTACGGTGGGCCAGGCGGGCATTCCGCTGGGCGCGTTCTACCTGATTAAGGCCGATGGCATCTTCCAGACGCAGGCGGAGGTGGATGCCTACGCGAAGGAAGGCAAGAAAATTCAGCCCAATGCCAAGCCGGGCGATATCCGGTTTGTGGACTACAACAACGACGGCCAAATCAGCCAGAGCGACCGGCAGCTGCTGGGCAACCCTACGCCCAAGCTGGCCTACGGCTTCGGTGGCAACTTTGCCTGGAAGGGCTTCGACCTGAGCGTGTACTTTCAGGGCACCTACGGCAACCAGATTTACAACGGCGTGCGCCAAGACCTGGAGGGCATGAACCTGGAGCAGAACTACGGCCGGGCCACCCTCAACGCCTGGACGCCCACCAATACCAACACCGACGTGCCGCGGGCCGTCATCAACGACCCCAACGGCAACGGCCAGACTTCCAGCCGCTTCCTGGAAAGCGGCTCCTACCTGCGCTTCAAAACGCTGCAGTTTGGCTACACCATTCCGGCCTCGGCCATCAGCGCGCTGAGCATCACCTCGTGCCGGGTGTACGTGAGCGCCGACAACCTGTTTACCACCACCAAATACCTGGGCTACAACCCCGACCTGGGCCGCTCGGAAGGCGGCACCAACATCCTGGACCGGGGCGTGGATCGGGGCTACGGCGCCTACCCGCTCTCGCGCACGCTGCTGGCCGGCGTGCAGGTTGCTTTCTAATTATTCTCGCTACTCAACCCACCCATTACCATGAAACGCACGTTGTATTTTGCGCTCCTCTCCGGGCTGGCTTGCTCCTGCACCAGCAAGCTGGAGCAGCTGAACCCCAACCAGCTCACCGCCGATACCTACTGGAAAACGGAAGCCGACATCCAGGGCGGCATTGCGGGCACCTACAAAACCTTCAAAGCGCCCTTCAACGGCTACTACGGCTACAAGGGCGTGCAGCTGGTGAACGGCCGCGGCGATGACTTCTTTATCCGCAACGACTCGCGGGACATGTACCAGTCTACCACGTTTACTAACACGGCCACTACGGGGCAGGCCGATGCGCTCTGGAGCGGCTGCTACCGCGGCATTCTGCGGGCCAATGAGGTGATTGAGAAAGTACCCGGCATAGCCATCTCGGATGCGCTTAAAAAGCAATATCTGGCGGAAGCCAAATTTCTGCGCGCCCTCAACTACTACTACCTCATCATCAACTTCCGGGAAGTGCCGCTGATATTGACCGTGCCCACGGACCGGGCCCAGTACTCCAACCCCAAGGCCAAGGCCACGGAGGTATGGGCGCAGATTGAGGCCGACTTTACGGAGGCCAAAGCGGGCTTGCCGGTGGTGTGGCCGTCGCAGTTTACGGGCCGGGCCACCCAAGGCGCCGCCATTGGCTTTTTGGCTAAGTCGTACGTCTACGAGGAGAAGTGGGCCGCGGCCGAGGGCGAGTTTAAGCTGATAGCGCAGCCGTCGGGCCAGGCCAAGGCTCCTTACGGCTACGACCTGCTGGCCAACTACGAGGACAACTTCTTGAAAGACAAGGACAACAATATGGAGTCGTTGTTCGAGATTCAGATGCAGAACGTGGGCGGCAGCGACCTGGGCGGCAGTGAAAATGGCACCAGCAACGAAACCCAGGGCTCGACTACGGCCCAGGCCATGGCCCCGTCCGAAGCCGGGGGCTGGTACCAGGGCTACCCTACCCAGAAGGTTTTCAACGAGTTTCAGAAGGAGAAAACCCCCGATGGCAAACTCGACCCGCGCATGTACGCCACGCTGATTTGGGAATACCCAGGGGCCACTTTTTACCAGAAGCCCTACAGCCTCACTACTTTCCCGAACCCCTTCGGCAAAGTTTCGCGGGTGCGGAAATACCAGAACTACACGCAGGTAAACGAGTACAACACGACCGGCGTGAGCGCCATGATTTCCGACATCAACGAGAAAGCCCTGCGCTACGCGGATGTGCTGCTGCTCTACGCCGAAACCCTCACCAAGCTCGGCCGCCCGGCCGAGGCTACCCCATTGGTGAACCGCATTCGCACCCGCGCCACGCTGGCCGCCCTGCCCGCGGGCTACACCGCGGCGCAGATGCTGGCCGAAATCCAGCACCAGCGCATGATTGAGCTGTTTCGGGAAGGCCAGCGCTTTTACGATTTGCGCCGCTGGGGCATCCTGGAGCAGGAAATCAAGAACAGCGACAAGGAGGGCAAGGACTTTTTCGTGCTGGCCAAGCACGCCTACTTCCCCATCCCGCAGAGCGAGATTAACACCAACGCCAACATCGTGCAGGACCCGAACTGGTAGTTGCTACCAGGGCCGGTGGCTTAGTTTAGGGGCGGGACACTGGCTGGGGCGGCTCCCGGCCGGTGCCCCGCCACCTTATTTGCGTGGTATGCGTCTTCTGGAGCCGTTACGTTTGCGGGTCGCCCTCCGCGTTCACCCCATCCCCTAGCCCCTTCCCCGATGGGGAAGGGGGACTAGCTCTAGCTATAGTAGTCTGATAAATAATAATTTATAACTATAAACTAGTCCCCGCTCCCCATCGGGGAGGGGGCTAGGGGGTGGGGTTACGCGGAGGGCGCCCCCCCAGCACAAACAACTAAAGAATTCCCCAACTTTCATCTGTACACATGGTGCGTAGTACCCTACGAATAACGCTGCTGCTGGCCCTGCTGAGCCTGTTGCGAATGCCCGCCCAGGCGCAGCAAACAATCACGCAATACCTGTCGGGCATTGATAAGGACCACACCGTGCAGTGGGATTTTTACTGCACCAAGGGCCAGAACAGCGGCAAGTGGAGCAAAATCGCGGTGCCCTCGAACTGGGAAACCCAGGGCTTCGGCACCTACAACTACTACCGCGACGAGGTGAACCCCGACGAGCAGGGCCTGTATAAGCACGCGTTTCGGGTGCCGGCCGCCGGCCGGGGCCGGCACGTTTTTATCGTGTTTGAGGCCAGCATGACCGATACCGAGGTGAAGGTGAACGGGCAGCTGGCGGGCCCCGTGCACCAGGGCGGCTTTTACCGTTTTAAGTACGACATTACCGATAAGCTGAAGCCGGCGGGGCAGGACAACTTGCTGGAAGTCACGGTGAGCAAGCGCTCGGCCAACGCCTCGGTGAACCTGGCCGAGCGCAAGGCCGACTTCTGGCTCTTCGGCGGGATTTACCGGCCCGTGTACCTGGAGATTGTGCCTCCCGCCTACTTCGACCACCTGGCCCTGGCGGCCCAGGCAAACGGCGCGCTGCGCGTGGATGCCTTTGCCGTGAACGCCACGGCCAGCCAGACCATCACCGGCCAGGTGCAGGAGCTGAGCGGCAAGGCCGTGGGCGCGCCGTTTGCGGTAAAAGCGGTGCCCGGCGCAGAAAAAACCACCCTGCGGGCGCAACTCAGCGGCATTCGGGCCTGGAACCCGGAAGCGCCCAAACTCTACAACCTGGTGCTGACGCTGGCCGATGCCAAAGGCCCCGTGCACCGCGTGACGCAGCGCTTCGGCTTCCGCACCATGGAGCTGCGGCCGCAGGACGGCATTTACGTGAACGGCAGCCGGGTGATTCTTAAGGGAGTGAACCGGCACAGCGAATGGCCCGAATCGGGCCGGGCACTGAGCAAGGAAATCAGCCTGCTCGACGTGAAGCTGATGAAGGAAATGAACATGAACGCGGTGCGGATGTCGCACTACCCGCCCGACGCGCATTTCCTGGACGTGTGTGACTCGCTGGGCCTGTTTGTGCTGGATGAGCTGACCGGCTGGCAGGCGCAGTACGACACCATTGTGGGCCACAAGCTGGTGCGCGAGCTGGTGGTACGCGACGTGAACCACCCCAGCATCATCTTCTGGGACAACGGCAACGAGGGTGGCTTCAACCGCGCCCTCGATGGCGACTACGCCCTCTACGACCCGCAGAAACGGCCCGTGCTGCACCCCTGGGAGCGGTTTAACGGCACCGACACCAAGCACTACCCCGACTTCAACTACATCACCAACTCGGTGCTGTATGGCAAGGAAGTCTTCTTCCCCACCGAGTTTATGCACGGCCTCTACGACGGCGGCCACGGCGCGGGCCTGGAAGATTTTTGGAACGCCATGCGCCAGCACCCCTACTTCGGCGGCGGCTTTTTGTGGTCGTTTCACGACGAGGCCGTGGTGCGCACCGACCAGAACGGCCGGCTCGACGCGGCCGGCAACTCGGCCCCCGACGGCATTCTGGGGCCACACCGCGAGAAGGAAGCCAGCTTCTTTACCATCAAGGAGTTGTGGTCGCCGGTGGTGCTGGACCGCAAGTTCCTGGCCCCCGGCTTCGATGGCCGCCTGCTCATTGAAAACCGCTACGACTTCACCAACCTCCGCCAGTGCCGCTTCACCTGGAAGCTCGTGACCTTCCCGGCCCCCGGCGCGGCCACCACCGCGCCCCGCACCGATGCCAGCGGCACCGCAACCGCCCCCGCGCTGGCCCCCGGCGAGAAGGGCCTGCTCACGCTGGCGCTGCCCGCCACCTGGCACCGCAGCGACGCGCTCTACCTCACCGCCACCGGCCCCGACCAGCGCGAAATCTTCACCTGGACGCTGCCCATCGCCTACCCCAGCGCCACCCGCAAGCTGGCCCCGGCTGCGGCGGCTTCAGCCGCGCCGGCGGCGGCCGAGGAAGGCAACACCTTGACTATAAGCACCGATGGCATTCGCTATGCCTTTGATAAAACCACCGGCTACCTGTTAAAAGTGACTACTGCCAAGGGCGACGTGTCGCTGGGCGGCGGCCCGGTGCTGGCCGGCGCAAAGCAGTCGCTGAAAAGCTTCCGGCACTACGCGGCCGGCGCGGCGCAGGTGGTGGAGGCTAACTACGAGGGAGAGGGCTTTCTGCACGCCAAATGGACGGTGGCCGCCGGGCAGCCGGCCCACCTCGAATACCAGTATTCGCAAAAGGGCGAGGCCGATTTTCTGGGTCTCACCTTCACCTACCCCGAGGAAAAGCTAACGGGCATGAAGTGGCTGGGCCGCGGCCCCTACCGCGTCTGGAAAAACCGCCTCAAGGGCCAGCAGTTCGGCGTGTGGCACAAGGCCTACAACGACGCCCGCACCGGCGAAACCTGGCAGTACCCCGAGTTCAAAGGCTACCACGCCGACCTGTACTGGGCAGTGGTCGAAAACAAGGAATCGCCCTTCACGGTGTATACCGACGACCAGAACGTGTTTCTGCAAATGGGCAAGCCCGCCCGGCCCGTGGGCGCGCAGAACGAGAACACCTCCTCGGCCTTCCCCACCGAGGGCAACCTGAGCTTTCTGAACGCCATCGCGCCCATCGGCACCAAGTTTCAGGCTCCGGCCCAGCTGGGGCCGCAGAGCCAGAAGAATTTCATGCGCAACTACACGCCCACCAGCGGCAGCCTGTGGTTTGATTTTCGGTAACCCGTGCCGGGCACTAACCCAGCGTAATTGCCAAGTCTGTGCATCTGCCCCGGTCCGCCGGCCGACCGGTTGACGAGCGCGCCGCCTGCCTAGTCGTGCAGCCATCGTTTACGCGTCAACCGGTCGGCCGGCTTCGCCGGCGGACCGGCGCGGGTACCCTGACCTGGGAACCAACCCGGAAACCGCCGTAACCTTGCCCGTAAGCTGTCCCACCCCTTCCTGTCCTGACTTCAAAACGATACGATGCCACCCACCCCTTCCCTCCTTTTCCTCCTCGCCCTCGCCACCCCACTTGCGGCCGCGGCCCAAAAGCCCCAGGTGCACAAGCAGCCCGACGGCATTACCTTCACGCTGCCCGCGCCCAACGACCACGCCGCCCGCACGGTGCGCCTGCAAGTGGTGTCGGAGCACATCATTCACGTGCGGGCCAGCGTGCTCGACTCGGTTTCGTCCGAGGCCAGCCTGATGGTGGTGGCCCAGCCCACCGCGCCGGTGCGCTGGCAGTACCAGGAGAAAAAGGGCCTGGGCGTGCTGAGCACCGCCAGCCTGCGCGCCACCGTGACGCTGGCCACCGGCGAAGTCGCGTTTACCGACGCCCAGGGCCGCCCCCTGCTGCGCGAGCGGCCCAACGGCGGCAAAGACTTCGCGCCCGTCACGCTCGATGGCCAGACGTTTTACCAGGTGAGCCAAACGTTTGAGTCACCGGCCGATGAGGGGCTCTACGGCCTGGGGCAGCACCAGAATGGCTCCATGAACTACCGCGGCCAGCAGGTGGAGCTGGCCCAGAACAACACCGATGTGGCGGTGCCCTTCCTGGTGTCGAGCCGCAACTACGGCATCTTGTGGGACAACTACTCCATCACGAAGGTGGGCGACACCCGCGACTACCAGCCGCTGTCCAGCCTCAAGCTGTATTCGAAGGAAGGCACCCAGGGCTGGCTCACGGCCACCTATCGCGACAAAACCAGCCAGCAGGTGGTGGCCCAGCGGCCCGAGTCGGTTATCAGCTACGAGTACCTGGAGGACATGAAAAGCTTCCCCGAAACCGTGAAGCTGGGCCAGGTGCTGGCCACCTGGGAGGGCGCCATGGAGCCGGGCACCACGGGCCTGCACCACTTTTTGCTGAAAAATGCGGGCTATGCCAAGCTGTATATTGATGGCAAAGAGGTAGTTAACAAATGGCGGCAGGCCTGGAACCCCGGCACCTCGCTGGTGGCCCTGAACCTGGAAAAAGGCCGCAAATACACCCTCAAGCTGGAATGGGACCCCGACGGTGGCGAGTCGTACCTGGGCCTGAAGTGGCTGGGGCCGCTGGAAGGCCAGCGCGCCAACGAGTTCGGCTTCGCCTCGGAGGCCGGGCGCGGCATCGACTACTATTTCGTGCAGGGCAACTCGCTCGATGAGGTGGTGGGCGGCTACCGGCAACTCACGGGCAAGGCCCCCATCATGCCCAAGTGGGCAGTGGGCTTTTGGCAGAGCCGCGAGCGCTACAAAACCCAGCAGGAGCTGCTGGACGTGGCCGCCGAGTTTCGCAAGCGCCGCATTCCGCTCGATAACATCGTGCTCGACTGGTCGTACTGGAAGCCCGCCGAGTGGGGCAGCCAGGAGTTTGACCCCGCCCGCTTCCCCAACGCCGAGGCCATGATAAAGCAGCTGCACGACCAGCACACGCACTTCATGATTTCGGTGTGGGCCAAGTTCAACGAGGGCATTCCGGCCTTCAACGCCTTCAACGCCCAGGGCTTCCTCTACCCGCGCAACATCGCCAACCGCACCAAGGACTGGATTGCGCCCGGCTACACGTCGTCGTTCTACGACGCCCTGAACCCGCGCGCCCGCACCGCCTTCTGGAACCTGATGAATACCAAGCTCTTCGCCAAGGGCATCGACGCCTGGTGGATGGACGCCTCGGAGCCCGATATTCACTCGAATACCAACGTGGCCACCCGCAAGGAGCTGATGACGCCCACCGCGCTGGGCTCCTCCACGCGCTATTTCAACGCCTTTCCGCTGCAAAACGCCAGGGGCATTTACGAGGGCCAGCGCGGCACCGCGCCCAACCAGCGGGTGTTTTTGCTCACGCGCTCGGGCTACGCGGGCTCGCAGCGCTACGCGGCGGCCATCTGGAGCGGCGACATTGCCTCGCGCTGGGAAGACTTTAAGGGCCAGATTCCGGCCGGCCTCAACTTCTCGCTCAGCGGCATCCCGTACTGGACCACCGACATCGGCGGCTTTGCCGTGGAGCACCGCTACGAGCAGCCCCAAATGGCGCCCAAGGACCTGGAAGAATGGCGCGAGCTCAACACCCGCTGGTACCAGTTTGGGGCGTTTTGCCCGCTGTTTCGGGTGCACGGGCAGTTCCCGTTCCGGGAGATTTTCAACATTGCCCCGGCCGGCCACCCGGCCTACGAAAGCATGCTGTACTACAACCAGCTGCGCTACCGGCTGATGCCCTACACCTACTCGCTGGCCGGCCAGGTGCACCACCAAGATGCCACCATCATGCGCGGCCTGGTCATGGATTTTGGCCAGGACCCGGCCGTGCGCAACATCGGCAACCAGTTTATGTACGGCCCCAGCCTGCTGGTGAGCCCCGTGACCGACTACCAGGCCCGCACCCGGCAGCTGTACCTGCCGGCCGGCACGGGCTGGTTTAACTTCCACACCAGCCAGTACCAAGCTGGTGGCCAGACCATTACCGAGCCAGCGCCACTGGAGCGCATGCCGCTCTTCGTGCGCGAAGGGGCTATTCTGCCCTTCGGCCCCGAGCTGCAATACGCCGATGAGAAGCCCGCCGACCCCCTCACGCTCTACGTGTACACCGGCCGCGATGGCCAGTTTTCGCTCTACGAGGACGAAAACGTGAACTACAACTACGAAAAAGGGGCCTTCGCCACCATCCCGCTGAGCTGGAACGAGCAGGCCAAAACCCTCACCATCGGCGCGCGCCAGGGCACGTTTCCGGGCATGGTGGCCAGCCGCACGTTCAACGTGGTGTGGGTGAGCAAGGGCAAGCCCGCGCCAGTCGATTTCAAGCGCGCCGCCGATAAAACGGTGACCTACGCGGGGCAAGCGGTGGCGGTGAAGATGGAGTAGGGGCTTGGCTTATCTTCCTAAGCTATTAAGTTCTACATCACCCTCCGCGTAACCCCACCCCCTAGCCCCTTCTCCGCTTAATGCGCGGAATCCTCCGGGAGAGGGGGGAACTATTTCTAGCTTTAAAAGACTAGAAATTAGATTTTTAGAACTAGTTTCCCCTCTCCCGGAGGATTCCGCGCATTAAGCGGAGAAGGGGCTAGGGGGTGGGGTTACCCCCGAACAACGACCACACGATGAAACTCCCCTACCTCTCCCTCCTGCTGGCCCTGCCCCTCCACGCCCAAACGTCGGCCATTCACCTCAACCAAGTCGGCTTTTACCCCGCCGCGCCCAAAGTCGCCGTCATCACCAACGCGCCCGCTGGCAAATTCACACTGAAAACGGCCGACCTGGCCAAGACCGTTTTCACCGGCGAGCTGGGCCCGGCGCAGACAGACGAGTTGGCCGCGCAGCAAACGCGGGTGGCTGATTTTTCGGCCTTTCGGGGTACCGGCACATTTGTGCTGGCGGTGCCGGGCCAGGGCAATTCGGCCCCGTTCCGCATTCAACCCAAGGTGCACGAGGGGGTGGCGAAAGCCGCCCTGCGCGGCTACTACTACCAGCGGGCGTCCACGGCGCTGCTGCCGGCGCAGGCGGGGCAGTGGGCGCGGCCGGCGGGCCACCCCGATACGCAGGTGCTCGTGCACCCGTCGGCGGCCAGCGCGGCGCGGCCGGCGGGCACGGTCATTGCCGCGCCCCGGGGCTGGTACGATGCGGGCGACTACAACAAGTACATCGTGAATTCGGGCATTACGATGGGCACGCTGTTTTCGCTCTACGAAGACTTCCCGGCCTATTGCAACCAGCTCTCGCTCAACATTCCCGAAAGCCAAAACTACCTGCCCGACCTGCTCGACGAAGCCCTCTGGAACCTGCGCTGGATGCTCACCATGCAGGACCCGCACGACGGCGGCGTGTACCACAAGCTGACCAACGCCAATTTCGACGGCATGGTGATGCCCGCCGCCGCCCGCGCCCCGCGCTATGTGGTGGCCAAAAGCACCGCCGCCGCCCTCGATTTCGCCGCCGTTACGGCCCAGGCCAGCCGCATTTTCCGGCAGTTTGAGCAGCAGACGCCCGGCCTGGCCGACTCGTGCCTGCGGGCCTCAAAAACCGCCTGGGCCTGGGCGCAGGCCCATCCCGCCGTGCTTTACGAGCAGGACGCGCTGAACAAGACGTTTCAGCCGGCCATCGCCACCGGCACTTATGGCGACGGCACCGTGGCCGATGAGTTCATCTGGGCCGCCGCCGAACTCTACGCCACCACCAAGGACGATGGCTACTACACCGCCGTCAACCTCTACCCCGACGCCGACACGCCCCTGCCCGGCTGGGGCAACGTGCGCACCCTGGCCTACTACACCCTGGCCCGCCTCGGCAGCCAGGCCACGCCGCTGACCCAAAAAGACCTCCCGGCGCTAAAAACCCGCCTCCTGGCCGCCGCCGATAAGCTGCTGCAGGGCGCGGCCGCCTCGCCCTACCAAACGGTGATGGGCCAGTCGGCACGCGATTTCGGCTGGGGCAGCAATGCTAACGCAGCCAACCAGGGCATCGCCCTCGTGCAGGCCTACCGCATCAGCGGCCGCCGCCCCTACCTGCTGGCGGCCCTCGGCAACCTCGACTACCTGCTGGGCCGCAACGCCCCCGGCTACTGCTTCGTGACGGGCCTCGGCAGCCAGTCGCCCCAGCACCCGCACCACCGCCCCTCCGAGGCCGATGGCCTGGCCGCGCCCGTGCCCGGCCTGCTGGCCGGCGGCCCCAACCCCGGCCAGCAGGACAAATGCGCCTACCCCTCGGCCCTATCCGCCCTCTCCTACTCCGACAACGTGTGCTCCTACGCCTCTAACGAAATTGCCATCAACTGGAACGCCCCGCTGGTGTACCTGGCCGGCGCCCTGGAGGCGCTGCAAGCGCCTGGCGGCCTGGCGGCGGGAGCAAAGTGAAAGATGTAAAATTTTTATAATGAGTACGTTGTGCAGCAAGCGAAGATAGGGCATTACGACCGCTTTGTCTTGAAAGAGCTTCTGTGGGCAGAGCCAAGGCCGGTTGAAAGTTGCGCAGTAATGGTTAAAAAATGATGACTCCTTTTGAGCACTCCGCTTTTACCTTACTACTCGTTCATTTGCTGTTCCCTCTTTACTGAAAAGGGGCAGCAGATGAGGCTGACGTGGGGATGAAACGGTAGCGCCGCTTCGCCCCGCTCCGCCCAATCGCCTCTTCCCACCTCTTCCTAACACATGCCCCGCCCCGCTCTTCCCACCCTACTGCTAGCCTTGCTGGCCGGCCCCGCCGCCAACGCCCAACGCCCCGGCCTCTACCACCTGAAATCGCCCGATGGCAAGCTGGACATCACCGTCCAAACCGGCGCCGACCTCACCTGGGCCGTGCGGCACGAAGCCACGCCGGTACTGGCCCCCTCGGCCCTGGGCCTCACGCTGGGCACGGGCGAGGTGCTGGGCAAAAACCCGGTGGTGAGCCGCGCCACCCCGGCCACCAGCAACACCACGTTTGCCACGCCGGTGTACAAGAAAAGCCAGGTCGTGGACCACTACAACCAGCTCATGCTGAGCCTAAAGGGTAACTACGGCGTGATTTTTCGGGCTTATGACGATGGCGTAGCCTACCGCTTTTTCACCACCCGCAAGGGCCCGCTCACGGTGCGCAACGAAACGGCCAGCTTCAACTTTGCACCCGAAGCCCCGGCGCTAATCCCCTTCGTGCGCGACCTGCGCGACCCCAAAGACTTCTACATCTCGTCGTTTGAGGCGCTCTACACGCCGCTGAAAGTGGGCGACGCGGGCCAGAAGCAGGACACGCTGGCCTTTTTGCCAGCGCTGGTGGGGCTGGCTGATGGCAAAAAAGCCGTGGTGCTGGAATCGGACGTGGAAAACTACCCCGGCATGTTTCTCAAGGGCGGCTCGGCGGCTGCGCCGGGCCTGCACGGCGAGTTTGCGCCCTACCCGGCCGAGGAGCGCAACGGCGGCTTCCACAACATGCAACTCATGGTGGCCAAGCGGGCCAACTACCTGGCCCAGACTGCGGGTACGCGCACTTTTCCGTGGCGCGCCGTGGCGGTGAGCACCGCTGATAAAGACCTGCTCAACAGCGACTTGGTGTATAAGCTGGCTGCGCCCTCGCGCATCAAGGACACCTCGTGGATAAAACCCGGCAAGGTGGCCTGGGACTGGTGGAACGACTGGAACATCTCGCACGTCGATTTCCGGGCCGGCATCAACACCCCCACCTACAAGTACTACATCGACTTCGCGGCGGCTAACAAGCTGGAATACATTATTATGGACGAGGGCTGGTCGGAGGAAACCGACATTCTCAAGCCGTCGCCGGCCGTCGATTTGGCCGCCCTCATCGCCTACGGCCAGCAAAAGGGCGTGGGCATTCTGCTATGGGCCAACTGGCGGGCCATCGATGAGAAGCTGGACGCCGCCTACGCCCAGTACGCCAAAATGGGCGTCAAAGGCTTCAAAATCGACTTTCTTGACCGCGACGACCAGAAGATGGTGGCCTCCTCGTATGAGCTGGCCCGCAAGGCGGCCGACTACCACCTGCTCGTCGATTTTCACGGCATGCACAAGCCCGACGGCTTGCAGCGCACCTACCCCAACGTGCTCAACTACGAGGGCGTGAAGGGCCTGGAAAACAACAAGTGGACACCCAACGACGACGTGCCGCGCTACGACGCCAGCATCCCGTTCATCCGCATGATGGCCGGGCCCATGGACTACACGCCGGGGGCCATGCGCAACGCCACCCGCGCCGAGTTTCGGCCCAACAATTCCAAGCCCATGAGCCAGGGCACGCGCTGCCACCAGCTAGCCACCTACGTGGTGTTTGAAATGCCCCTGGCCATGCTCAGCGACAACCCCACAGCCTATAAAAAGGAGCAGGAAAGCACCGATTTCATCGCCGCCGTGCCCACCGTGTTCGACCAGACCGTGGCCCTCGCCGGGCAGGTGGGCGAGTACGCGGCCCTGGCCCGCCGCCGGGGCACCACCTGGTACGTGGGCGCCCTCAGCAACTGGAACCCCCACGACCTCACCCTCGACCTCTCCTTCCTGGGCCCCGGCCGCTACGAGGCCGTCATCTTCCGCGACGGTATCAATGCCGACCGCGACGCTACCGACTATCAGCGCGAAGTTGTGCCCGTCGCGGCCTCGGACCAGCTGAAAATCAAGCTCAGCAACGGCGGCGGCTGGGCCGCCCGCATTTACCCGGCCAAGTAGGCCGTTGGGTAGCAGTAACAAAATGTATTCGAAAAGTGGGGGCCGTGGTTCGACGCCCACACTAGCTGGAAAAACAAGTACGCCGCTGGCAGCTGGGAGGCGGGCGCGCCCCGGCCCCGCTTCCTGGGCAGCACCACGGTGCCGGTGCTGCTCACTGACTTCTGGCATTTGGCCGACAGCGTGTACCTCACATCCTACCTGGCTGGTGGGGCCCTGCTAAGCTGCTGGCTCTACGCCCGTGGCGTATGGTGGTGGGTGGTGGCCCTGGCTGCGGTGAAGGCGGGGGGCGGTGGCCTGTTTCAGGTTTGCTACTGGCTATTTAGAATAAATAAATAAGCTCCTATATTCGTCCATCCGGCCGCTGGCAAAGCCGAGAGAGAAACCAGAGCCATAAAAAAAGCCCAGGCCTTGCGGTCTGGGCTTTTTTTATGCGAGTTATTGTGCTACTGGCAATAGGCTGGGTTGAGGTACCCCTCTTCCATCCCATCTAAGTAGCCCCGGTAGTAGTCCTCTTGGCCAGAGCCACCCGAATTTTGATAGTTTCGCTCTGCTTGCGGATGGTAGTAATTCGAGTAGTAAGACTCAAACCGGGTACCGTCAATGCACTTGTTCTGTTGCGTTTCCCGAAACCCCTGGTTGTAGCCATCTTCATAGGTCTGGGCGGCACGACGGTATGTGCCAGTAGTGCCGACCGCTGAGGTTGCAGTTGGGGCGCTTACGCCTAATCCCAAGGCCGCGACCGTTAGGATAGTAAGTAGCTTTCTCATAAGAGTGGTGGAAAAGGAGGTGAGTATTAGCGACCTTGTTACTGGCAGCTAACCCAAATGACGGAAAGCCGTTTCGCTTTTCCAAATTATATTTTCTCTCATGAACTTCTATGCCTTCGGCTAGCTCTTGCCCGTCATGCAGCTCTACTGGGTACTCAAACACGGTACTTACCTAGCCAACCGCTGGGAAGCAGATGATGACGGCGTCAGCCTCTACCACTGCACCGATGAGGGCCGCGGCTTCTTTGTTAAGGTCGGGGTGGATAATGGCCAGGAGCAGTCACTAGTGTTGCGCAGCTTCGTGAGTAGTGTGCCGTTGGAGGATTACAGCCACTACGTGCGACTGCCGGAGGGGTGGGCATGAAAAAGCCCCGCTGGTAGGCGGGGCCTTTTTATACACTTATGTGTTGCTATAAAGCTTGAATTTGGTACGGCACACCATACTGCTGAAAAAGCTTTTGCCTGAATTCGTACATTGTGCTGCAAGTTTCCATGACTTTTATTGCCTCGTCCCTGTACTGTTCAAGCAAAACAATACCTTCCGGAGTCAAATAGTGATAAAGCTTACGCGGCCTGATACCGTTTGTAAAAGCAGGATTCACTGCTCGAAGTGCAGGCAATACTGATTTATCAAACCTTCCGTAAATAATTTCGCGTAATATTTTCCCAACAAAAATAGGTTTAATGTATACTATTGGGTCAAATTTCTCATCCGATAACCGATTTATTTCCGAGAAAAAAGGAATATCATTAGGGAACATTGGCTCATAATCAAGAGGGTTCCCAGAAACAATGGCATTTATTTGCCCAATTGTTATTTTGAAACCACTATGGAGCTCAATAACCTCACTTTCTTTTTTGCGTTTGAGGTCACGCGCTTTTAGTGCTAACTCATCAGCACCTTGAATGAGCATGCCAGCCAGCAGCAGTTGTTGCTCTTTGGACTGTTGCGACACCTCTCTCTTAGGCTTGGCAGAACTTTTTGTTGCTTTTTCCTCTACAGCAACATTATCGGGCTTTTTCATGCAGCAAAAGGTTTAAATGTAAAGAATTTTTTTAAGTGGTTGCACTAGTTCTTCAACGAGCTCACCATTTTCCAGGGCAACGCCAAATTTATTAATCATATCAGCTGCTGCTGGTGAATGATTTCTCGCTAGAGCCCAAGCATTACGACTTTTTGGCAAGTAAAAAGCACACTGAGAATAGACTACACTAGGATGCACTTGATTGTCATCGGCAAACCGTTTTACAAATGCCTCATCGTGTAGCAGCCTCTTTACCATGTCGACTTTTTCGCGTGAGAACAAATACTCTCCTGCAAAATTATTAACTTCTTTCTCGTGTTCTTGGACTGACAAATCCTTATTGCTATCATCAGTTACATGGTACTGATTTTCTTTGATTTCATCCCAGTCAAATAGAACGTGGTATAATTCATGGAATAAGGCAAACCATAATGTAGGATAAAAACCAACATAGTCAGTTACTATAACGCATGGTTTACCATCGTGATTAAAAGTGGCTCCTCGCAACTGCAACGTTGGTAATGAAGGCTGCAGAACTACTGTTACCCCTACCTGATACAATAGCCTAATTACTTCAGATAACCCACGCTCCTCATTAGTTGTGTACCAGCGCAGACGAGGGAATAATTTAACTAGAGCGTCCCTATCATAACGGTATGGATTAGCTATTTCCTCAAAACAAGCTTGAGCAGCACTAATCCAAACAGCACGTGTCAATTCATTATCTAGCTCTCTAGTTCCTACGCAAAAAGCCACATCAACTATCGGCTTTTTATACTCAAGGATTGATTTCAGCCCTAGTCGAGCAACAAGACGTTTTTCAATATGAGCAAAGTCAGTAATATTATTAATCCACTTTGCCTTACGCAAAACTGCTAAATCAAAATTTGATTTTATAAACTCAACTTTACTGGCCGATATAGTAGCTGTAGGAAAGTTCTTCTCTACTTCATCCAGATAAAGATTAACAATCTTCTCCCGAGATAACTGTAAGAAACTAGCCAGTTTGCTGATAATAGTAATATCTATCGTCTTCTGGTTTCCATCAAGAATACCGTTCAACGCGCGTAGCTGGACCCCTATAATGTTAGTGGCAGCTGTGGATGAGATGCCAAGCTCTTTTATCTTCTTATCGAAGCGCTCTCGCAGACTATCTGAGTGGAATAGTCCGCCCAGCAAAGCGTCGACTTCTCTATACTTATTGTCCATCGTTTTGCAGGGGTTTGATGCAGGATTGCATTGGCAAATGTAGTGCGTTTCCGCAACGCTACAAGTCTTTTGCATAAAAAAAATGCAGCATTGCATCACAAATTTCGTTAGCTAATCATTTCCAGTATGTTTAGCATTACGTGAAATCGCAGGCTCACCTACCACCGCTACCTCACCCGCTGGCCCCGCCGCCTCGCCTTCGTCCTAGCCATCGCGCTGTTGCTAACTGCCGTTTGGTACGGCTAGCGAGCCTGGTAGGCACGTTAGTTAAGGCAAAAAGAGTGTTTCCACCAGAGCCCAATTGCTGGGCGAACCATAACGGGCTCGGTAGGTAGATAAGCACTATCGCGGCGTGCCCGGCTGCGCGCTACGAGCGACAGCCCCTGTATTGTAGACTTGTTGGGTGAGGAGAAATAAGCCATTGTTTTACCGATGTTTTACCAGAAAACATAAAAAGGCCCCTAGCAATGCTGCTAGGGGCCTTTCAGTGGAGATGCAGGAACTTTACCCTGCCGATTCGGCTAGACGCCTTCCACTATCAAAACCCTTCTTAGAATGCCTGCAACCAGGTTTTCTTGTTTCGGTTGTCTGGATTAGTCGGGCTAAAGTATGTTCTAATCGGGTATTTTGTCCCCCGGCTGTCCCCTGAGCGGGGGACAACCTGTAGCTTTGAGTAGGCTCTCCTCCCCTACTTCATGGCCACCGTCTCGTTTCTACTCAAAGAACCCAACGCTACCAAACCTACACCCATCTTCGCCTTCTTGAGCTTCGACGGCAAGCGAGTGAAGATTTCGCTAGGCCTAAGCATTCTGCCCAAGCAGTGGCTGAAGGCCGACCAGCGGGCGCAGGTACGGGGTTATGCCGATAATGGGACGCTGAATGACGCCCTGGAACTGATGGAGGAGCAACTGCTCCAATGCTACAAAGAGCACCGCGCGCAGGGTTTGCTGCCCAGCCCAGAGGGACTACGAGCCGCCATTGCCCCTGAGCAGGCAGTCGTACCCGTGCCTCAGAAGGTAGCCACTTCCTTTTGGGGCTACTTCGACGAGTTTATCGCCGTTACCCGTGCCCAGGCTAAGATTGGCTCAGCCAAGGTGTACGCTACCGTGGCCCGGCACTTGCGCGAGTACGAGCAGAGCAGTGGCTATGCCGTCGACTTCGACACGATTACCCTCAGCTTCGGCGACCGCTACGCTACCCACCTGCTGCACAAGGTGCGGCTCACCGACAATACGGTAGCCAAACAGATTCTTACGCTCAAACGCTTTCTGCGCTGGGCCCGGGACCGCGGCTACACGGCAGCTACTGGTTTCGACCGCCTGAGCTGGAAACGGCAGGAGCCCGACATCATGACGCTTACGGCCGAAGAGGTAGCGGCCCTGGAGCAGCTGGTGCTGCCCGCCGGCGGCTATCTCGACAACGCCCGTGCCTTGTTTCTGCTGAGCTGCTACACGGGCCTGCGCTTCTCGGACCTGGTAAGCATCCGGGCCGAGCACCTACGGGGGCAGACACTGCGGATGACCACGCAGAAAACCCGCGAAACGGTGACGGTACCGCTGCGGGCGGAAGCGCTGGCTACTGTCGAGCAACTGCTGTCTGGCAAGGTGCGGGCCATTACCAACCAGAAGCTGAATGACTATCTAAAAGAGTTGGGCCAGTTAGCCAGCATAGACGCACCAACGGAGGTCATTCGCTTTCGGGGCGGCGTGCGCGAGAGCACCACGGTGGCTAAGTGGGAGCGGCTGGGCTGCCACACCGGCCGGCGCACCTTCGTTACGCTGAGCCTAGAGCGGGGCCTGCGGCCGGAGACGATTATGAAAGTGACGGGGCACCGCGGCTGGAAATCCTTTCAGCGCTACGTCAACGTGACGAGTGACGCGGTGGAGCGGGAGTTTAGGCAGTCGTGGGAGCAGGAGCTAAAAAGTAATTAACCCACTTCTTGCCAGTCTCGCCAGAAGGCTTGTTCACTCGGATAGTCTACGTAGGTACTCTCTTCTATCTCTTCAGCGCGTAGAATAACGACATGAGTGGTTTGGGGCATATATCGCCGCTCAATGGTCAGCGTGTATGTTCTACCCTTAAAAAAGGGAGGTACGCCGGTTGCAGCTTGGTAGGTAGCAGTTACTTGATGGATAGATTTACTCATAGTGCAAGATAGCTACCAGTATAGGATTCATTAATGGACTAAAACCGCTGGCCTACTAGGCGCACCGTGGCAACGTCTTCAATGAAGGCTACGGCCCGCGCCGCCAGCTGCGCCGGGAAGTCGCCGCCCACCAGCGCGCCGAAGCGCAGCGCCGCATCTTGCCGCAAGGCCTGGCGCTGGTGCGGCCGACGCCGGAGGGAGCTTATACGGGGTAGCTACGGCCACTAAAGGCTACCGGTAGATGTCGCTTCGGGGTGAGGCTATCTTCGCGGCCATGAAGAAACTCTTATTCTTAGGGGCTTGCCTGGTGACGCTAGCTTCTCAGCCAGTAATGGCGCAGACGGGTGGGGCAGAGATTGTGGTAGTACAAGTGTCTTTTGGGGTGGGCGCTGGCCTCATATCCATCAGCCGTGGGGAGGGCAAGACAGAACTAGTAGAAGTTAGGAAGCAGAAAAACCAAGGCTTTGAAGGTGAAGCCTATCAGTAGGTAATTTCTAAGCTATATCAAGAGGGTTACACCATAAAAAGCACCTTTAGCGATGGTGTGAGAAATCAGTCTACTATAGTATTTGTAAAGGGACAGTAGCTCGCAACATTCGACAATAGCAGCTTGGGTTGGCATCGACTCGGGCGGCGGTGCGAGAGGCATTAGTTTTGAAGGATGCTGCTGACGCTCTTACTCTCCGGGTATATTCCGCCGGGCCAAGACTTTTGGAATTTTTTCTTTGGGTCCCTTATTGTCTCGGCCGTCGCAATGTTCGGGCTATTGGCGCGGGGCATTTATGTGCTGCGCCAACATCATGACCAAGCGGTACAGCGTGGCTTATTATTGATTATGGCAGCTATTGTGTTGCCGTTCGTTGTTTATCTAGGCTTACTACAATTGATATAGCAGCCCCGGCCGTATTGGGTCTGGTATTCTTTGGCGGTCATAGCACGGGCTGCCCGGCATCGCGGTAAGGCGGTTCCAGCTGAGGTTTGGGTGTCGGGTGGTTGGGTATATTCGCGGCCATGAAAAAACTCTTATTCTTGGGGGCGTGCTTGGTGGCGTTGGCCTCTTCGCCGACGCTGGCGCAGACGAGCGGGCCGGATATCGTGGTGGTGAAAGTGGCGGAGTTTCAGAACAACACCCAGATAGCCATTGCGCACGGAGAGGGCAAAGCCGAAGTGATGGAGTTGGAGGGGGGCGCGGGACCCAATGCGATGAGCCAGTCGGCCAAGCGGGTGGAGCAGGTGCTAGCGAAGCTTTATGCGCAGGGGTACGTGCTCAAGAGCACTTACTCGGGCTATGGCGGCAACATGAGCACACTGGTGTTCCTGAAGGAATAGGTAGCAGTTGTTACCGCTACCAGTAGGTAGTCGGCTATTTCGCTATCCGATGCATCGGAATCATCGTAGGGGCTCATCAAGAGAATAAAGTGGTAGCCATACTTTCGCAGGCATGTATATGGTCCTGAGAGTGGTGTTTGGCTTGGTTAGTCTGGCCGGAATGATAGCAGCCTCCATACTTGTGATGTATATGGCGCTCAATCGGTCCGGTGACGTATTAGTGGATGGGCTTTATGAGGAGAAGCGCGCGTGGGCTAGAAAGTGGCTCGTTCGCATCGTAATCGGGTTGGTTATTGCCTCAGCCCTGGTGGTAATAGATGGCGAATTGAACCTTGAAGTGCTTCTCGCCTACCGTCGTCCCCCCGCGAGTACTGTTCCATCAGTCAGCAGAGGTGCGGTAGGCTAGGGTAGTTGGCTACCGACACGTGTGGGTCGTCGTAGGGGCTCATCGGCTACTTTTGGGCTATGCTGATTGTCTATGTTCCGCATGGCTCAACGACTGCTTCTCCGTGGCCTGCAATCGGAATGCTCTTTACGGGGGCCTTTATCCTGATTTATTATGCGCTATTCTATCGGAAGGCGCGACGAGTCGCAGCAAAAGAGGAGGCACGCATTGCGCGTATTAAGGCCGCGAGACAACCGGGTCGAAGACGTTAGGCTATCGTCGTGGGAATAGGCTGGCAGGAGCGAATGCCGCACTGGCCATTGCAGTAGGGCGCAGACGGGTGCTCGGGCGGTGGGGCTATCTTCGCGGCCATGAAAAAACTGATATTCTTAGGGGCGTGCCTGTGGGCACTTGGGTCAACTCCAGTAATGGCTCAGACGGGTGGGCCGCAGGTAATAGTGGTACGTATCAATACCCTTCATTTGGCAATTATTTATCCCGATGGAAAAAGCGAAGTGATACCGGTGGAAGGCCCAGGATTGACGGAAAAAAAGCTTGTTGAATCGGGTGTGACTTACCAGCGCGTGATTACGAAGCTGGTGCAGGATGGATATGCCTTAAAAAGTACTTTTAGTGGCGTATCGGGTACCGTGAGCACCTTGGTATTTGTGAAGGGCCAATAGCCCGCAGCGCTTCCACGACTGCGGGCTGTTAGCATCGACGCGGGAGGCGGTGCGTAGGGCCATAGGCTAGATTGAATAGTTACTGTGGTTTTGGTAATCGTTAGGCCTACTTTGGGGCAATGCTGCGGACAATCGAACATGAGTTATTGTATGGCTCTGGCGCTCATGTCGGGGTACTGCTCGGAGCGTTGATAGCAGGTGTGCTAGGCGTTTGGTTGCTACTATTAAGGTTATCGACCAAATTGATAGCAAGCAAAAGGCCACTGGTAGAAGTCTCGGGAGTAGCCCTGATGACGGGATTAATCGCGTTCGCGCTGTATATCCTAGTAGTAGTGCTTGCAAACCTCTCGACATCATCAGAATTCTGAGTGTTTGTGGTGGGAGTGACCAGGCGCAGCTGGTCGAGGTAGTTGGCTATTTCCGCCGCCGACACGTGCGGGTCATCGTAGGGGCTTATGCGTAGTTTTGGGGTATGCTACTGACACTATTGCTTACGCCGGTTCAGGTTTCAAAGCAGACAGCTTATGTGCTAATAGCAGTCGGCCTACTGGTCGCAGTCGGCTTGCCGGTGTTATTTAACTGGCTTCTTAAGCGGGTCTTTTTGGGCAATTGGCTCAAGTTTTTCTTGACACTCATGCTGGCAGGCACTGCGTTCGGCGTAATTGGCTTGTGTGTAGTTGGGTGAGGGAGGTTGAGCTAGTACTGGGTAGTTTTGGAAAATGGTAGTAGAATTGCTGTTGGGCTATGTGTCTTTTGCTAAGCGAAACCCAGCTGATACAGCCTCCGCGAGCGTCCTACTCACGTTTGGGGGCGGTGGCCTGCTCGTGCTGAGGCGGGGTCGAACGCTGCTGCGGAGAGGGCAGACTTGGCAGGGTAGCGGGCTGCTGGTTTGTGGGGTGCTGCTGCTGTGGATAACCTGGTGGGTATGCAGCCGACTTCCTTAATATGTCGCATGCACTAGGCCGCTTGAGGTGGTGCCGACCAGCGCGGGCGGTCGCCTCGGCCTCAGCCAGCTTGAGGCCGAGCACCTGGGCGAAGCGAGGGCCATCGGCCGAGCGGATTTCCCGGCGCCCGGCCACGGCCATCTGAAGTGAGCAGCATCTATCAAAAAATGAGGCTGTTGATGCGGCTGCGATAATCCAGAGCCTGGTAGATATTGGCTGATTGTCGGCCCGCTGGCAGATGTACGATGGCCCCGCCGGCCGTGGGGATGCCCGCCTGCCCCAGCAGGATGCGGTAGAGGCTGATTTGCAGTGAGTACACGTTGTGCTCGTGGTCAGCCAAGTCGCTGAATGGGCCCTGCATCATGCGCCAGATGGGGTCCCGGTCGGAGTTGATGGCCTTGTTGGTTTTCCAATCCAGCACATAGAGCTGCTGGGTAGGTAGATGCCAGCCCAGAAAATCCAGCGTGCCGCACAGGCCGGTTGCCTCGTCGAAGATGCGCAGCTCCTGCGCCACGGGCACGAATTCCTGCAGGCGGCCAGCGTGCAGGCCCAGAAACTTCTGGCAGCGCAACTGCACCTCCTTATCTGGCTCCCATACCGCGGTGGCCGGCGCCTGGTAGTAGGCCTCAATGAACTCGTGGGTTTTGGTGCCGACCCATTGGCTGCGGTCCCACTCGGCGAGTACTTGCTGCACGGTGAGGCCCCGCTTGGCGGCCGTGCGGGGCGCCTGACCCTCGCGGTCAAACTCCTGCTTGTAGTCCTTAATCCAGGTGCTGAACGAAGTCAGTTTGCGTTCACCCAGAAAGTAGTGGTGCGGCTCGGCTTCGAAGCGAAAACGGGGGTCAGCAAATACTTGAAGATGTTCTTTTATCCAATCGGGAAGCATGCGGCAATTTCAGTAGGGGCCTCCCCTACTAGTACTGGCTCTACTGGCGTTTAGCAAAGACCAGCGCATTCAGGTTAATGTTCGAGCCCGTAAGGGTACCATCCCCGCCCAACTGACCCAACAGCAGAACCGCGAGCGCAGGGCCGGCTGACCATCATCAGCGCCGAGCGTCCTGCCAGCTACTACGAAACGCCCCACGAGGACGGGACTTCTACTAGCTTCTGCTATTGGCCTGCTGCTGCGCCTTACGCAGCCACTGCTGGGCTTCTTCAATGTCGCTAAACAGATGCATTTTGAGCTGGCCTTCAAGCCCCAGGGCCATGGACTGCGCAGAGCTGGCCGCCAGAGATTCGGGGCTCACGACGTTGGCAAAGTGAGTGAGGCCGATGGCAATGGCGCGCGGGGCCCAGTTGGTTACAATCCACTCCACAGCGTGGTCCCAAGGGCCGATGACCTGTCGGTTGTCATTGAGTAGGTATGCGCACCGGTTTTCGGCCAGCGGCAGCAGGCAGGCGTCGGCGCCTGCTACGATGCCGACGTACGTTTGGTAGCCTATCCAATCGTTATAGACCCAGTGGTTGGCCGCATCGTAGGAAATACGCAGATAGACTTTGCCGAAGCCATTGGTCAGGTCGGTGGGCATAGGAATAGAAGAAGGAATTGGCCTGCAAGCTACGCCGCAGGTCTATTGCCGCTAGTTTCTTTGGGCTGCGGTCCCACTCGGAGAGGATAGGCACCGGCTCTACGGGCGCTTCGTAAAGATCAGCGTGTTCAGGTTAATATTCGAGCCTGTGAGGATGCCACCCCCGCCGTACGTGCTCGTTAGCGCGTAGCCCTCCTGATAGAGTTGAGCTATCAGTTGACGCGTGATTTCGGCAGGGGCTCCGTCCACTAGCAGGTCGCGCCGCTTAAACGTGCGCCGCTCAGGCTTGGCGCCAGCGCGCGCAATATCGAGTAGTAGGTAGTCGTACGACTCGGTCACCTTCACCACTACTACGTCGGTACTGCCCGTCTGGGCACTGGCGGGCGTCGAAGCCAAGGCCATGAGACATGCGCCAACATACAGGAGCTTTTTCATAGCTCAAATATCACTGCGGTTTGGGTAGTCGTCAAGACCAATAGCGTCGGCGGCCCCACCGTGTACTACTGCGCCAGCGGCAACACGGTCAAGTATCACGCTTCGCCGGGGTGCCGGGGGCTGGCGCGGTGTGGGGCCAGTGTGCTACCCATTAGCATGCGCGAAGCCACGCAGTCGATGGACCCGTGTAAGTGGTGCTACTAAATCAGCTTGGCCCAGATATCCATAAAAAAGCCCCTTAACAAAGGGCTTTTTTAGTTTCAGTCCTTAGTATAATATCGGCGGCGTAATACAAGGAGATAACCATCAAGGGTGCTTTCGGCCATCTTTATATAATCCTTGTTCTCTTCAGAAAACGGATCATCACCATTTATAACCCCTTCTATCTCACGGGCTATTTCTACTGAAAATGCACTTTCTAAATACCGCATCGCAGCACGTCCAGATAGCCTGTAAATTTTCCAGCCTGCTGCTTTAACTCGTTTATCTCGAAGGTCCTCCTTCTTTTTAATGAGAGACTTTTTTCCGCCAAGCTCTATAATTATTTTGCGAAGAGGGTCAGCAAAGTCTGTAAAATAGTCAAAGACAGGAAACTTGGGAAATAAGGGTAGACCTAATGCTCTTATCTGAAGCCAAGTATCATCTTCAATAGGCAAAAAATCCCATGTCACAATGTTGGGGTCAACGGAGTGTCCTGTTTTGGCTGCCTCCTTTATGCTAGGTAAGTAGTGTTCATAGGCCGCTCGAATAACCAAGTGTTTCGACTGCCAATCATGTGCTTTGGCGTAGCGGCCATGAAAATCCAAGCTGTTTCCTTGCCGAGTCTTGGCCAGCATTGCAGCATACTCTTCATCTGAGATACTGATGAAGGACTCATCTTCTTCTATCATAAGCTAATCGAAATTTTAGTCTTTAGCTAGTAACTCCTCTGTTGGCAACTGAATAGAAGTGAGCCGCCAGGATAGGCCATCACGGTGCATCGTCAGGGCCACCGTTTGCTTGTGCGTTTCCTTATCGAGCACTTTTAGTGTGTAGCGGTCAGTTGAATTGAAAGAGCCTTCTAAGTCAGCCTTGCTGTCAAGCGACTCACTAGTTTCTTCTTTGGTTGGCTCCCCGTCTCTAGCAAATGCCTTTGTCCGATCACCTCTAATCAGGGCTACTAAGTGCGTCGGCGTTACAGCTGCGTCCACCATCGTCTCGACCATCTTACCAGCGAACAGCATTCCCAGCCCACCAAAAGGATTACTCTTCAACTCGCTGTCGTTGGTCAGCTTCTGCTGCATCATGGAAGTGAGCTGTTCCTTCAAGCTTTCCTTCACTGCTGGTACGTCCACCCGCTCACGAATACCTTCTACATCGCCCGCATCGGCGGCAATCTTAATGTCGCGCAAGGCACGTTGTGGTCCAGTGTAAAGCCAGAAGCCTCCAGCCAGCACGGCTACAAGTAGTAAAATGGGAAGTAAGCTTTTCTTCATGCGTGGGTGTAGAAGTAAATGAGTTGCTAAACATAGCGAATAATTTGATAAACGTTATTATCACCGTAGTTTCGTAGCCCTGCTTTCCTCTGTACTCAGCACACTTTATGAATAAACCCTTACGCCACCTCTGCTTTCTACTGTTCCCAGCGCTGATACAAGCCTGCTCACCCGGCACTGCTTACACAAGTGACTCGTCTGGTGCTGGCAGCCCAACTGCTTCCGTTGAGCGCCCTCAAACGGCAGCTGAGCTACGCGCCGAGCTGCTGGCCCAGGAGCAACGCGCACCCGAAGAGTATTTGCAAGTAGAGGCTACCTACCACCGCAATTTCATCAACCAGCTCGTGCTCGAAGGCGACATTGCCAGCTCGGCTACCCTGGCCACCTATAAAGACCCGGTGCTCTCCGTCACGTGGGTATCCAAAACTGATACAGAGCTTGAAACGGTGCAGTATCCCGTGTATGAGGTGGTACGCTCCCAGGGCTCCACGCACTTCAAACTCAAGACCAGTGCGCCGGGCTACGTAGCCAGCGTGCGCGTAGGCATCGCGGGGGCTACGCCAGTCGAGTAACTAAACTAACAGGAAAGCTCTTTATTACTATGATAAAACACCTATTCTTAGCGCTGCTATTTGGCGGTACCCTTTCTGCCCACGCTCAAATGTCGAACCTCGTCAACGGGCTCGGGCTAGCCGGTAGACTCGCCACCCAGCGCAGCACGCCCCAGCAGAAGGCCGCGCTTTTCGTGCTGCCTGCCACTTACCAGGCGCATACGTTTCCGCAGAAGCGCACTCCTACCAAGAAAGTACCCCGCGCCGACCAAGGAGGCACGGAAATAGCGGCCCTTGAGCAGCTACTAGCTGGACGCTTCGCAGCCCTGCAAGCCGACTCTACTATGCTGCTGCTCGATGGGACACAGGAAAAGGAGTTCAGCCGCCTACGCAGCAACCTGGAAGCGTTCAATCCCTTTTGGAACACAGATTCCTATTCTGAGGAGATGAATCTCTATCGCAGTCATGATGCCAATCGGCAGCGCCTAGCCCGACAGGCAGCCAAGTAGCATGCTTGCTTAGCCCTATGCTCGAAAGCCCCGCTCACTACGGGGCTTTTTTCTTGCCTGTAGAGAGTGTGAGGATCGAACTTACGAGCCAGTTGCCCGACTACGGTTTAGCAAACCGTTCCTTTTTCATGCTTAAACTGGTACGCTTTACCTCCGATGGGGCTTGTGCGGGGTAGCAATAGATCAGAGAAAATCATCCGTAATTAGCAGCCTCATCTACCGCTGACTATGCTGACCTATACTGCCTTCGACAGTCTACTGTACAAGTGGAAAACGGACAACTCCCCACGCCTACAATCTTTTGAGCCATTCTACTTAGATCAGTGGCTCAATAACTTGAATTTCTCCAAGCGCGTTCTGCAACAGGAAATACGAGAGAACTTATTGAATCTGGACGATAAGGGCAGGCTTCATTACCTCGAAGAAATGCGAGCTCGGCTCGATGCCGTAGTCGACACAGTCGCTAATCTTCCAACCTTGAAGCCAACTAAGCTACGGCAAGCTCTACAGCGTGGTGTAGCATTTTCATTCGGTGATACTTACAAGCAAGCAATTGATTCTCTAAGCACTCAAAGAGAGGACACCTCCAGCCCACAACGTGATGAAGTAGCAGCGCTACCCTTTCAGAATGAAGCTATTCAGGCTGACTTTGCAGAGGTATACCAGTTTATCACCCAACGATTAGCGACGGTGAAACAAGAGTTACTTAGTAGTGCATCTGGCAGCAAACAACCGTCTAAAAATAAGGTGCAGCCCGCTCTTACCTGGAATGCTGGACCGAAAGATTTACTGGATTTGCTTCTTACGCTTCAGGAGAAGAACCATATCATTATCAACGAGACTGATATTACCAAGCTTAGCCAAGCCGTCACTTCCCTGTTTCAGTTGTCACACACAGATGGACCTCCTGAGTCTGAAGACTGGCAAATCTTCAGGCCCTACCTCGCAACCACTCACTCAGAGCGCAATCCAGATAAGTCAAGAACGGAAACGTATACAAAGCGCGCAAAAAAGTCGCTCTACAAGGGCGTAGAACCCTTTAAAGGGTAGCAAGACGTTCTTGTAACGCCAAGAACGAGGGAATGGAAGAAAACCTTTGTCGAGTCAAACAGACGTCTGTAGTCGACTAAATCTTTTCTCCATTCGTCTGGTAATCGCTTACTGGACACTCACCTACTTACCCATGCGTCAACACCTATCCCAATCTACATGCCTCCAATGCGCTGAACCGCTTATTGGACGCGCCGACAAGAAATTTTGCGACAGTTCGTGTAAAGCAAAACATCACCGGGCTGCCTTACATTCTTCAGCTACTCTCGGTCTACCTTCCCTATCGTTATCGGATACAATGTTAGCCCAAGCATTGGCCACTTACTCTCCTTGGCAAGTACTAAACAACTACTTCCAGGATGGTGAGGGCGCTAATTATTGCGATGATTATACAAAGCGCTACGATCAAGTCTACGAATCTCAGCTACAAGGTGACCCTTTACATGAAGCGTATGCTGCAATCATGCTGCAATTTTTTTGTTGCCAGTTCGACGATATAACGCTGGTGGGCTATGGCAATGCTGTTGAGGAGCTTACGGAAACAGTGAATGCTTACCTACAACATCCAGGTCTACTTACCCCAGGTCACATAGCTCATCACCGGCTGGCTGATTTATACATGTTGTATTCGCTTTTTCAAGCATTGCACAGAGCGTCTCTAGCGTTTCATGCAAAGGGTATCTATCCGCCGCGCAAAGAGTCCGAAATGCCTTGTAACTACGACTATATGTCCGAAAGGCAGCTACAGTATATGTGGGCGAACCTGCTAGGCGTGAGGTAAACGCTTAGCTACGGCTATAAGCGTCTTTGTAAACGCTTGTTATTCTGCTGTCGAAGCGGGGGGCTGCTCGCTTATAACCAGATTGGTGGCCGGGTTTATCTGAAAAAAGTGGCTATGCTAGGGGCTGGGATGTGGGGTGGGCGGAGCGGGAAGTGGTCTGCTTGTTGGGGCAGCCGAGACTCTAGCAGAAGATGGGCGCTGTAGGTTGCCGATGGCCCTGCTGCTTGCCTTAGCGCACTCAGTGCTGGCGTCCCCCCTCGGCCTACTTATCGGCATGGTAATCGTCTGACAGACGCTCATGTTCGGCATCTGTCAACTGTTCTACGGTATCAGGGTCGAGTATATCTTCAAAAGCAGACGGCAGCGAATCAAGGATTTGGCGAACAGAAGGGTCTTTTTCAGCTAAATGCTCAAAAACAGCCATGATTACAGTGCGCGTCTGCTTTTGCTGCTCTACCGCAGCATTGTACCTAGCCCATTCTTCTTCACGCTCTTTTTTATAAGCCTCGCGGTCGAATGTGGGTGGCAGAAATTGGCGCTTTGACCCATCTTCTGGAAAGGCATTCGCAAATGGTTCTACCAATTCGCCTTGCTTGGATGCAAGCATTTCGCCTTTTCCCATCACCAACCATTCCATACGCACTTCCGGGAATGCAGTGAGCATTTTTTGCAGTGCAGCAAATGATGGAGCACTCTGACGAGCACCGACAATCTCTCCTAGACTTTGGTTACTGATGCCAACAGCCTTTGCGAAAGCCGATTTGTTACCCTTGTGGAAGTGTTCCACCATCTGCGCAATACGCTCACTTACAGACCCAATTTCCATATTTCAAAGTTTTATGGGAAAATTATACCGAATTGTTGGTCCATTGTCAAACTATCCCGTACTATTGCATGTCGTTAGACAAACAATTACGTGGAATCTCCCACAAATGTAGAACAATGGAGCCTAAAACCAACATCAGTACCCTACTCGCACCGGGCGATGTAGGAACCATTGCCAAAAAGCTTGGCCTCTCAACATGCGCTGCTAGTGCTGCTATTAAACGGTCACCCAGCGGTACGTGAGGCACTCAAGATTGCTGAGGCTTCAGGTGCATTAGCAGCTGCCCAAACCCTAGCCACTCTCGCCAGCTAGGTAGATCATTCACTTATTATTAACTACTTACCTCCCTCTCATAAGGGCAGGATGGTTCCTTACTGCCCTTTCAAAATGGCTATTATCATTACCCAAGGCGTTGAATACCAACAGCTGCTAGACGACTTGCGCGCCCTCATTCGTCACGAAATGCAGAGTCAGCCAGCCGCTACGTCAGTTCAGCAGCCAGCGAGTGATGACCTGCTGACCATCAAAGAGGCTGCTACCCTACTTGATGTGTGCGTGGCCACCGTGCACGAGTACAAGCGCCGTGGTCTTCTGGTCTACCAAAAGCTCGGTGGGCGCGCCTATATCAAACGCTCCGATGTGCTGGCTGCTGGCACGCAGCACCAGCGGACGGCCAAGCCAGCCCGTACTAGGGGCGGGTAAGACGTCTGCATAAACACCTCATTTATCGGATTTTAAACTTTACTGGCAAGCCCAGTACGGCCACGCCTTTGCCCATTCTTCTCTCCTCATCCTTTCAAAAGTCACTACCAATGAACACAACTAAAATCCAGGCACTTTACCCCTTCTTCTGCGACTGCCTGCGCACCAAAGCGGCCCAGCCCCAGCGCTGCCTGCTGGATATGATGGAGACCAAGCTGATTGCCGACCAGCTACTCGAAGGCCCCCGCCGCTTCTCGGTAGCGGTGCGCGACCAGGCCAACCCCGTGAAGCGCTTTGACCGGCTGGGCATGCTTACGGATGAGTTGCTGTACGAACTCGTTCCGGCCCGTACGTGGGCGTGGGCTGAGAAGCAACTCCCCGCTGACCCAGGCGACGAAATGCGCTGGGCTATTGAGCGCACGGGACTGCTGGTGCGCCTGCACGCCCACACCCCCGTAACCGGGCAGCCCGGGCAACCGGTGCCCGAGGTCGAGCCGTCCGTCTGGCTGCCACGGCAAGCCTCTGCTACCGAGGCGGCTCCCTTGCTGCGTGGCTTGCGGGCCTTCCAAGCCAAGCGTCGCAAACGCGCCCGCCGGTTGCTGGCTCAACTCATAATTTTTCACTGGCAGCAACAGGCTACCCTTGCCGAAGTCAAATCGAATTACAACTAGTTCAAGCTGCTTAGCTATGGTACACGAACCTAAAATGAACGCCAGCTACTGGCTTCGTCAAGCTCGTCTCAATTCAGCAGGTATAGCTCCCCTCTCCCTTCGGGTTTCAATCAATGGTGTACGTACCGAGCTATATCCAGGGGTGACTTGCCCCCCAGCCTACTGGTCGAAAAGCCTACATCAGTTAGTTCTACCTACCGATAAGGCTGATTGGGTACTACCTACCTTTTCAGCCGAGGAAGTGGAGCGCCTGAATGATGAGCTGTATCAGTTCGAGCGTGAGGTTGGCGAGGTTTACAAGCGGTTGCAGCGGCCTGACCCACGCGGGCCAGTAGTTGTATTTACAGCTGCTGAGTTGTTGGCTGAGGTACGCGGACATGATGCAGCCCCCACAACTAAGGCTCAACGGCAGGCGCTTATACTAAAGCGCCCGCTACTCGAAACGGCCCGCTTATTTGTAAATGCGCTTCAGGACGTGCCTCAGGCCAACCGACTGGCTGATGGCACACTCGAAACGTACGAGTGCCGCCTGAACATGCTTAAGCGGTATGTAGAAACGGAATATGCGAAAAGCTTGCCCGCGGCCGATGTGGACGTGCCGTGGTGCCGGCGCTACGAGCGCTGGTTGCTGAGCCCCACTGGCGGTTTGGGGGGGACGGCCATGCGCAAGCATATCAACTTTTTGCAGCTCACACTCGACTACGCCGTAGCGGAGGGCTGGCTGCCAACCAAAATGCTTCACGGCTATAAGTATCAAACACGGATAGACACCCCTCTTGCGCTGTCCCTGCCAGCTGCGGAGGTAGCCAAGCTGGCCGCGGCGCTACCCGACTTGATTCCTTCTGAAAAACAAGCCGTTACGGGGTGGCTTTTTTGCTGCTACACGGGCCTGAGCTGGGTGGACTACCGTCACTTTTGCGCTAGCCCTGGCAGCTACCTATTCACCGAGCGAGCCGGCAGCCAAGGGGAAGTCGCCACCCACTGGCTGCGCATGGTGCGCCAAAAAATGAAGCGCCGCAAGCCGCAGGGTTTCTCAGTCCCTCTTTTCGACGAAGCCGCTGAAATACTGCTGGCCTGGCGCGGCCGGCTACCCCACACCAATGACGTGAACGCCAACAAGCTTTTGCACCGAGTAGAGGCCGAGCTAGAACTCACGCAGTCCCTCACCACGAAGCTGGCCCGCGCTACTTTTTCGCAGCTCAAGCGCGATGAGGGTTACTCTGACGAGACCGTAGCCGCTATGATGGGCCACTCGGTGGCCGTGATGAACAAGCACTATAGCCGGGTATCTGAGCACCGCATCGCGCTGGAGATGAGTCAGCTTAGTGCACCTCCCAGTACGGGCCCGTTGGCTCCACCGAGTACCCCACCCACAGCCGCACAGTTTCCCATCATTGTCGGGCCTGGCTGCGCCATAGTCGCGCAGGTACTGCCTATCGCGCCACGGCTCGCTGCGACGCGTCGGCGGCCGCCCGCCGCTACTCAGTGGCAGCGCCCAGCAGCAGTTACGAGCCGTGACGGGGCTGAAGCTGAGCAAGGCCCCCGCGTGGTACAGATGTGGGCCGCGACCAACGAGGACGGAAGGGAGGTGGCCTGTGGGTAATTTCTCAAAATCCCTGGTGCGCCGCCTCAGTGGCCACCCACCGCGCACAGCCGCCAGCACCGGCCTACCCGCCAATGAAGGGCAAAAAGCCTTGCCCGATGGGCGCAAACTGTGGGTGCAGCGCGTGCACCGGGCCGATTGGCATCGACTGCCCACTGGGGCCCAGCTCATACTCATCCGTACGGCGCGCCAGCACGAGCCCTGGCAGCAGGCCGTCGAGATGGCCACGGTGCTCGATAACCAGCTAAGCCATCCCGCCGCGCCCTGCCTGGCCCTGGTGTGGGGCTGGCTGCCCAAGGGCGAGCCAGACAAGCGGCCCGCCACCATCCTGCGCTTGCAGGAGCTGCGCCTGATCCTGCGCTACGAACTGCGCGCTACCAGCTGCCCCGACGTGGTAGCGGATATTCTTCCTAGCCTGAATTAGTGATGCTCGTTTCTTTCTATCCCCACTCGCTCAAGCCCAAGGCCAGCCAGGCGCTGGAATTAGCTGAGGTGCTGGCCGGCATTCGTGACGGGCGCTGGTCGGCCGAGGTCGAGGCCGTGCGGGCTGCGGCGGCCGACAGCAAGGCATACGCCGCCGCTAAAAAGGTGCTGCCTGGCTTCACGGTGTCCGGCACCTTCGCCCACCGCAAGGCCGAGCACCTCGCTCAGCACTCGGGCTTCCTTTGCTTGGATATCGACGCCAAGGCCAACCCCGGCGCCGACTTGGTAGCGGCCCGCCAGGCAGTCGAGGCCGACTCATATACCTACGCTTGTTTTATGAGTGTAGGCGGGGCCGGCTGGGCAGCTGTAGTGCCGATTCCGCCCAATGACCACAAGAGCAGCTTCCGAGCCCTGGCTGCCTATTACCTGAGCGCCTATGGGCTGGTGGTGGACCCATCCTGCAAGGACGCCAGCCGCCTGCGCTTTATCAGCTACGACCCGGCCCTGTACCTGAATGAGGCTGCCGCTACGTTCGAGGAGACGCTGGCTGAGGCCGCCGGCCAGCCGGCACGCCTGGCGCCCGCGGCAGCCCTGGCGGCGCCCGACCTGCGCTCGGCTGATACCGAGGCGACGCTGATAGCCATTGGCGTCAAGATGATTCGGCAAGCCACCGACGGCGGCAAACATCACGCCGTACGCAACGCGGCCCACACGGTCGGGGGCTACGTAGGCTCAGGATTTGTCGACGCGAGCAAGGCCTACGAGGCCTTGCTCGCCGAGGTGCTGGCTAAAGAGAACGTGGCCGACCTAAAGACAGCGGAAAAAGCCCTGCGCTCGGGCCTCTATGTGACGGGCCCAACCAAGCCGCTACTGCCCGAGTGGCTACAACTCAAAGTGCGGCGCGAGTTGCGCGAGACCGTGCAGGCCTACGGCACTGTGGTAACCCTAGCCCAGGGTATCGCCACTAGGGCCCATGTGCCGCTGGCCGGCGTACAGGCGGCGGTGGAGGCCATTGCCGAAGAGCAAAAGGCATCTGCTACGCTACTCACCTTCTGGCACCTAGTCGACGGTGGCAAACGAGATGCCCCGCCGAAGCTGGTACTCAGCCCCGATATGTATCTGGCGTGGCTAGCCCGCGAGGGCTTCCGCAAGTACCGCACGGGCGAGGCCAGTTACCTTACCGTGCGAGTGACAGCTAATATCGTGCACCGCCAGGACAGCGGGCAAGTGCGTGACTTTGTAAACGCCTACCTGGCCAGCCTACCCTACGAGTTCGATGGCGTGTACCACTTCCAGCTCAAGGACCTGGTACGGGGGCAGGATACGAAGTACTTCGATGCCCGTTTTCTGCAAAACCTGCCGAGCCTCGAACAACCGTTCCTGCGCGACACGCGTGAGCTGGCTTACTTCTTTTTCTCTAACTGCTGGGTACGGATAAGCGCCGACGAGCGCAGGGCGTCACCTTACGACGAGCTACCCGGTCTCATCTGGGCCGAGCAGGTGCGAACCCACGCGCTGGTGCTCATCAGTCAAGATGCTGCTGAGCAGTGTGACTTTCATCCGTTCACGGCCAATGTGAGCGGCAGGGAGCCCGCGCGGCTAGCCCTGTTGCAGAACGCGCTGGGCTACATGCTCCACGGCTACAAGGAAGAGCTCAGCGCGCGCTGCGTCATCTTCCTCGATGAGGTGGCTACCACCGGTAAGCCGGATGGCCGCACCGGCAAGAGCTTGCTCATCAAGGCCGTGGGGGAGCTGGTAAAAGTGATCCTGATTCCTGGCGCCACCTTCCGCTTCGAAGATGCCTTTCGCTTTTCGAGAGTGGACCTTGACACGCGCCTGCTCTACTTCGACGAGTGGGACGGGCGGCGGCTACCGTTCAAGAAGCTCTTCACCGAGATTACGACGGAGCTAGCCGTCAATAAAAAGAACGCGCCGGAGTTCGTTATTCCCTTCGCTGACAGCCCCAAGTTTGCGATGACGACGAACGACGTGATTCTGGGCGACGGCAGCAGTCACGAGGGCCGCAAGCTCGAAATACCACTGGCGCCCCACTACTCGGCTCACCATACCCCCAAAGACGAGTTTGGAGTGGGCTTTTTCAAGGAAGGCTGGGACGTGGCCGAGTACAACCGTTTCTTCAACCTGGCGCTGTTCTGGGTGCAAGGCTTTCTAGCTAGTGGCCGGCAGTTGCAGCAGCTGCCCAGTGCCACGCTGGCGGCCCGTAAGCTGGAGCAGGAGACTAGCCCTGAGTTTATGGAGTTCGCGGCGGAGCTGGCGGCCCATGGCTTAAACGAAACGGAGCCCGAAATATGGGCAGCCGATGCCTTTGGCCGCTACCAAACGGAGACGGGTGACCGGCGCGCCACAGCGCAGCGCTTCAACGGCTGGCTGGTAAAGCTGGGGTTCACAAAGGCGAAGTGCTATGCCCGAGGGCATCGCTACAATCAAATCTATTTTATTAAGCCGAATGGCACTGCCTCCAAGTTTTCAGAATCAAACTTGGAGGCAGCATAATCATCTTAAAATCAAAAGTGTATCTATCATTTTTGGGCCTAAAAAAGCACTTATACTCTTTCAGCCTATGTGTTTTATAAATTTTGTATTTTCTTTATTTATAAGTACGTGTGAAATAAGAAAAATGCAAATCAACATACGTAATTGACTTTGTCCCATTGTAAGCACTGAAAAACCAGCTAAAAAGTGCCATATCGTTTTGGAAACGCACTTTTTATTGCCTCCAAGTTTAGAAATTAAAAGTTGGAGGCAGTCACTTTTTGGCCATTATGCTAAGCACCATGCAGCCCGCTACCACCGGACCAGTGGGTAGCACTGCTTCTACTACCCCAGTGACCGACTGCACCACGGTACAAGCTGAGCTACTTGCTAAAGACAAAGGTGCCCATACTGCCCGCATAGGTGTTCACGGAACCCTTCAGTGTGTAGCCCTGCTGGTAGAGACCGGCAAGCACTTTCTGCAATGCTTCTCCAGCCACTTCCTGATTTTGCTCTCCTCCCTTTGCATGTACTGTTGCGGAGATAAAGGCTGTTCCGATTGTCGGCCCCGTACTGGGAACGGCGTACGAGATTGCCGAGAAGGCGCTGGCCATCACGTCGGCCGCTGCGGGGGCTGCTGCGATAGCAGGTATCCAGCTGGCCGATGGTGGTATAGCTGAGGGGCCATCCCACGCGCAGGGGGGCATTCACCTCTACCGAGCTGGCCGCCCTACCGGCATTGAGATTGAGGGCGGCGAGCCGGTGCTCACCCGCCGGGTTAGTCAGTCACCGTTACTGCTGAGCCTGGCCAGCACGGTCAACCAGCTGGCTGGTGGTCGGCCCTTGGTGCCCAACTTTCCCCAGCCACGCATGGCTATGGGCGGGGTAGCGCAACCACTTATCCTCGACCAGCTGCGGGGCCCAGCTGCGGCACCGATTGATTACGATAAGCTAGTCCGCGCCTTTCAGGGAGTCAACCTATCGGTGAGCGTGCGTGATACTGATGCCGCAGCAGGCCGAAAGAAATTTACAGATAACCTATCTAACGGTTGAGCAATCTAGCCTTCTTATGCTGTATCATCAGATAATCATACCTGCCAGCCAGCACGAAAACACAAATATGAGTGCGCAAATTTAACATGAATACCTACCTGTTATAATTAATTACATTTCGTGCAAGGTCTTTACAGGATAGAAGTGTTTCGTAAAATCTGCCAGTGCTTGCTTTTGAAGATAAGTTAATTCAAGCAGATCGATTGCGCCTAAGTGAATAGCCTTACCAACAATATAGCCAATATCTGCTCTTGTAGCAGAATCAACGTCGTTTCTTGAAATATTCGGAATAAATCTTCTTGATTCTAAGTTAATACGGATAGAATCTATCGTAAAGGCTGAAGCTAGAATTGGAACTTTAAATGCAAAATCCTTTAGTAAAACACCTCTTATGAATAACTCTTCTTTTTTAGAATTAGTTAAATACCTAAAAACGTTTTTGATTGCAGGGCCAAAATCTATGTACATATCATTTTTAATATGCTCGTAGACATTAAGGCTCATCGCAAAGGCCCTTGTTTTACAATGACTAGAATGTCCTATTGAAACTAAATCATCATGACTAAGACCATTGATAATTGTAGTATAATATTCAATGTCTTGGTCACCCATCCCATTTTGATATCTAGCAGTAACAAGCACAGAAATCCAATCTAATTCCCTATCCATTCTCTCTATAACATCGTTTGTATCATCACTTGTAAACTTCAGCCCACTTAAAAAGTCATCTTCATTTCGGTTCGAAACCAACGGAATATTATAGTAAGATATTTTTCCATTTGCAATGTAATCTGACAGCAAAAGCTCGTCAAGGTTTTCTATTTGAATTAAGCCATCTTCTGGCGTATAGAGATGTAGAGTACCCTGAAATGTAATATCATCGAAACTACTTATAAATCCTTGATTACGTTTAATTACAGCAAATCCAGTAGCATTATGAATATACTTACTTAGGTCGATACGTAATAAACCAGCACCGAGTGGCTTATTGTTAATAATATTATTTGAAACACTATCAATTGATTTGTTGAATCTATTAATAATTTCAAGCTCAATCCCATCAGTTAAAAAATGAGCTTTTAAGAACTCAAGAATTTTACTCTCATCGTTCGCAAAAGCCTCTACAAAATGATTATACTCCAAAGAAACTTCTGTTCCTTCAAAGACAACATCTTCGCTTTCAGTAAGTGAAGTCCACTCATTTCCCTGCTCAAGTTCTATAGTATACTTATTTATAGATTGATAATGCCTGGTAATAACCTTTATATTTCGTGACAACATAAAACATGCGAGAAATCCTATGCCAAAATTTCCTATTGGCTTATAATCAAAATCTTTAAGCAAAAAACTATCCGAATTATAATAAGACACTCCTATGTTCAGGAAATGATTTTTTACAATATCTAATGTCATTCCTGTTCCATTATCTTTAATTACTACTTCATTCTTTTCTTTATCAATGACAACTTTAACTTTAGGTCTATACCCATCTGTACCAAACTCAGCTATTGCTAATTCGGCCTCATGTCGTATTCGGCAAGAATCAATAGAATTTTGAATTAATTCTCTCAGCCCTAGTTCTTTACTTCCATAAATATTCTCACCCATTAACAGAGAGCTAATTGCTTTAAAATTAAGGGTCATTTTATAATCTGAAAACGTATACCCTTCAGTTTGTATATTAACTTCTGGATTTACATCATAAATTAGGTTGTACTGAGTTGACATTCCATTTGCAAGAGCAACAACATTCGTCAGTTCCAACTTAACCCATCCTATGTAAGAAAGAAGCTTTCGATGAGTACTAGCATTAGTAGCTTTTCCATGGAAAACCACCTTCTTTAAGTTCGTTTTTTGATCATATTCAATTTTATTATCATTTGATATAATAAAATGCTGTCTCCATTCAGAATCACTGATTCCAACAGGTGCAATCATTTTATACAGATTATATGGAGTGCGGTTACTATCAATATCTAGAATATCAGCAAGCCGCAATATACATGCAATGAATTGAGGATTAAAATAATAACTACCCTTAATCTCATTAGCACGCAAATTTCTTTTCAACCAGTCAACGCCTTGTGTATGACTTTCACAGATTAATGCCAATTCATTGACAAAGTTCAGCGAACTTAAATTTGGAATTCTCAGCTTATCTGACAGATTATTTTTAATATATCTTGAAGATAATGATGCATGAATTCTTCTTACATATTCTTGCAATACTAATTCAGGATCAGAGACTATTTTCTGTAATGACGAAAATTTAGTGTCGCAAAATTTAAAATTGTCAGACTTTATTAATTTTATATCTTCTTCACTTACTGCCATACCCACATCATGCAATAAGGCTGACAGAACAAGTAACGCAATTTCTAATTCACTAAGATTTTCATAATTACCAACAATCTTTGCCATATACTGTATAATTCTGAAGGAATGTCCAGAATTATGGAGCGTGTAATTAGGAAATACATATTGAATTCTAGTATTCAAAAGCTCCTTAATTTCTTCATAAACCTCTCTTATTGTATTAACAAAAGGACTATCCAAATTTTTCAGATGTTTTACCAAATCCAAATCATCAATTTTAACGCTTGCGTCAATAATCATTTTTTAGTGTTTTAATTGTCAGATTTTTATTAACTACAAGTTAGACTATAGCAGGTAATGGTTACACTGCCATCTCAATTCTTGCTAATACCAAGCGAGGGAAAAGCTTGACTGTTGTGGATAAGATTGGGGGGCGATAAGTGACAAGTGTTTCATGCCCTCGAAGGTAGAGAGGTAAAGTTATCTACGGTACCTAAACTGGTGAGGCAATATATCATCTAGTTTGATAACCTCAAAGCCTAACGCGAGCAGTTACAGTCCCGGCAGCGCCCGTTGCAACTGCTGCTGAAAGCTGGCCACGTCAGACCGAAAGTCAGGGTCATCGAGTAGCCCCCTTAGCGGTAGCCAGTGCACTAGGTCCGGGTCGCCAGTAGGCGAGCGCACCTGGAAAGCCAGGAGCATATACTGCCAGCCAGCTCGTTGCCGGCGCACCTGCACAGCAAACCGTAGGGCCACCCCCGCATGCAGGCCGCGCAGATAGCCTTGGTAAAGCTGCGTCGAATCCGCCTGTACTTGCAGTTCAGCCCATGTTGAGCAGGTGCTGGTAAGCCAGGCGCGCAAGTGCTCCGCCTGCGCCAAGCCCGGGGCCCGCGGCTGCGCCGTGGGGCCGCTGAACACCACGGTGCCCGTGGGGTAGTTGATGGGCCAGAAGCTTGCGGTCGGCCGCGTGGGCTCGGCCGTGGGGCGCTGGGCAGCAGCGGGGCCCGCTATGAGCAGGAATAAGAGTAGCCAAGCTTTCACAGAGCCAAGCTACGGACAATAACCATTCGACTCCCAACGGAGCAGCCCCTTGCCATTGACTATAAAAAAAGCCCCCGACCAACCGGCCGGGGGCTTTTCAATTGTCTTAATTGCACTACTTATTTCACCATCAAGCGGAGCGCTTGGGTGCCAGTGCGCACCACATACACACCGCTGGCGATACCTGCTGGCAGCTTCAATTCAGCGGCTCCCGTAGCATCGGCAGTCGTCGTCAAAACGGTGCGGCCTAGGGCATCGATGACCTGAATCCGAGCGCTGGCGCCAGCCCCAATCAGGGTTGTGATAGCGTTAGTCGTCGGATTGGGGAATAGGGCCAGACCAGCAGCGGCGGATGTCAGCGCGACCGTCTGAACGGCCGAGTAGGAGCTGGTACCATCGTGGTCTACGCTACGCAGGCGGTAGTAGAGCAGCGGGGCGCCGGTCGCCTGGGCCTGGGCATCAAGGGCGGTGTACGTGCGGGGCGTGGTGCTACTGCCCGCGGCGGGTACCGATTGCAACGGCGCAAACGTGCGCCCATCAAGCGAGCGCTCCACAACGAAATGGTCACTGTTCACCTCGCTGGCCGTTTGCCAGGCCAGCTGCACGGTGCGGCCACTAGCCTGAGCAGTGAACTTGGTCAGCGTAACGGGCAGCGGAGCTGGAGTGAGCGGGAAGGCCGTAGCCAACTGGATGTCGTCTACCACGAGGGCGGGCGAGCTACCGCCCTGCCGTAGCGCGAGCGTGCCGATATCGGAGGGCGACGTGGTGCCGCTCACGCTCACATCGGGATCGGCCGATAAACGGTAAGCACTGCTGCTTTGGGGGTCGGGATTAACGTAAAGCTCGGTAGTAGTGCCAGTTTCATCAAAGTTGTACTTAACCAGCAAGAGGTACGGCGTATTAAGGGAATAAGTAGCCGTGGTGTAAAAGGCTGCTCCGTTGTCGCTGACGCCGAATTGGATAGCATTACCCGTAGCTGCCTGACGCACGAATACGCGGGGGCGGAAATTGCCGCTGAGCGTAGTGGGACCCAGGTGCAGAAAGTAATCGCCGGCGGTGCTAACGCTGCTTACGGTTACGACGAAGGAGAGGTATACTGCCGTGCGGGGGTAGACAGTGGGAAACTGCCGGCTCACGTCCTCGCCGCTGGTGCGTAGCGCGGCCGCGTTGCCTTTGCCGTCGCTGTAGCCGGGGTAGGTAGGGCCATTGGCCGTGACGGCGATGGCGGCGCTGCCTGCGCCGCTGTGGGCCGTCCAGCCGTTGGCCGTGAGGGCCGTGCCGGCAGCATATTCAAAGTCCTCACGCAATAGCAGCGTGGGCGGCAGCGCCGGGGTGGTGAGGGTCAGCGAGTCGGCCGCGCTCGTCAGGTAATTCTGCGCGTAGGGCGTACCATCCAGGTCCGTATAGTCGTAGACGGCAAACGAATAGGGCGTGTTGGGGCGCAGACCACGCACGGTGACTGTATCCTGGGCGGCGGACAGCACGACGTAGGAAGCGGTGCCTAGCAACTGACCCTGGCCGAAGCTGGGGTTGGCTGCGTAAGCGGTAGCATCGCGCGGCTTCACGGCAACGGGGCCATTGAGGCGAGCCAGCACCAAGTGCTTGACGCCGGGCTGGCCCCCGCTTAGGGTCAGTAGCACACGGGTGGGGCGCTGGTTGCTGGCGGTAATAGTGGAAGGGGTAGCCGGCTCGGCATCAAGGGGCTGAGGCAGCGTAGTGAACGTAAACTGCTCGCCGTAGCTGGTACCCAGGGCATTGGTGGCGTAAGCCCGCACATAGTAGATGCTATCGGGGAGCAGGCCGGTGAGCTGGGCGGTGAAGATGCCCAGGCCGTTGCCGGCCGCTACTGAGCCGCTGCTCAGGGTCGGGTCGGGCTCATAGCCGAAGACCACGCCGCGGGCGGTAACGGGGCTGCCACCATCTTCCAGGACGTTGCCCCCGGCGGTAGCGAAAGTTTTGCCCACGTTGGTGGGGGCCGTGCTGGCCACGACGGCTGGATAAATCGGGGTGGTGCCGGTACCCGCAACTGCCACGTCCTGCTCGGGCAGGCCGCTGGTCGTGAGCGCTACCTGAGCATTATAGGGCTGGGCGGCCAGGGGGGCGAAACGCACATCGATAGTAGTAGCGGGTATATTACCGTTGGCGTCAGGGGTAAGCTGAATGGGGCAGCATGCAAAGGCGGTGGCCCCGGTACGGATTTCAAAGCCGGTGGGGGGGGTGATGATAAGCGGCCCGCTGAGCGTGGTGGCCGACACGGTGAACGACTTGACAGTAGAAGTACTACCCACGGCCAAGCTACCAAAATCGGGCAAGCCGGTAACCGATGGGGTAAAGGCGGCAGCGGCGGAAATAATCGTGAGCTGGACCTGGGTACTGGTACCTTCTACGCTGCCGCAGCTGCTGGTAGCCCGCGCCACCAAGTAGTACGTGCCAGCGCTGGGGAAGTCGCTTCCCTTGGGCTGGTAGGTGGCAGCGGTGGCCCCGCTGACAGCCGTGCCGTAGGGGCCGCCAGCGCTGGTGCCGTAGTACCAGGCGTAGGTGGATGGCACGCTGGCCGTGGCCGTGATAGCGGTACCATTGGTATTAGTGGTGAACGTTTGGGCGGTGGTAGAGCTAAGATTGACCGAGTTGGTAGTAGGGGCCAGCGTGACCGTGAGGTTGGTGCTGTTGTCATTGGCGCTGGCCAGTGTGCCGCTGACGACGCGGATGCGGTAAACTGTACCGCTGGGCGTATTTTTGGGGATACTGGCTGCGATGGGTGAACTGGTGCCCGAGCCGATGAGATTTTGGGTTAGGTCGGTGGGGAAAAAGCCACTGGCGTCAGAGAGCTGGGCGGCGAAGGTGCTGCCGTCAGCCACATTACTACTGCTAAAGGCCACGTTGAAGGTAGCGCTACCGGCGATGCTGGTAATGCAGTAGGGGCTGGAATAGGCGCCGCTCGTAGTGCTAACGGCCGCGGTCGGTGTGGGTGTGGTACCGCCACCCGCCGTAACGACCACGTTATCGAGACTGACCTTCGGCCGGCTGCCGGCGGTACCATTGTTCGACGTTATCACGAAGAAGCGAACTTTAGCCGATGGATTATTCGTGAAAGCGGCGGGCAGCGCAATATTGGTCAGGGAGCCCGAAGCAGCCACATTGTTGGTGATAACTACGCTGGAGCCGGGCAGGTCTACGAAGCTGCCACTGGTGCCCGTATTGGTTTGCAGCTTGAAAGTAGACTGGCGGTCGCCGGTTGAGTTATTTACCTCGGCATAGTCTAAGCTAATCGTCCCAGCAGTGCTGTTGGAAAAGTCAAGGTACAGGTCAAAGGCCGAGGCATTCTGCCCACCGGTCGCGCCGGTCGCGAGCAGCACAATGGCAGCATTCCCTTTTTGAACGCCACCCGCGGTATTGGTAACAAATACGGTATTTGTAGTCGGCAGCGTGGGGTTTGGCGAGGCTACGCCGAAGCGGTTAGCCCCGATGCCACTAGCAAAGTTGTTGGTCCAGCCGCTGATGTTCTCGAAGCTCTCGGTGTAGGTGCCACTGGCCAGCGGATAAGGCGTCTGACCCCAGCTTTGGTACGCATTAAGAAGAAGCAAGCAGACAAGCAAAGCCGGCCACTGCCCAAGCTTCCAAGCAATTTTATAAATAGTTATCATGTAGACTAGTACTGAGAAGCTTGAACTAATTAACTGGGCCATTATCTACCTTGGCCTCCACAATGGACTGCACACTCACAGGCAAGGCGGAAAGCAGGTCATAGCCGGTGGCGGTTTCGATAGCATCGACGCTGGTGCGGAAGGTGCCCCAGTCGGGGCTCAGGCTGTTTTCGTTGGGCATATCGACGGCGATAATGCGCGTGTTGGCGTCCACGCGGGCCACATCGTTGTCGCCGACGAGCAGGAGCACGACGACCTTCCAGGTACGCTTGGGCACTTGGATGCGGCCTTGGTCGATAGTTTCGTAATAGCCGCTGGAACCGGTACCGCCCTTGCCGTAACTGCCGCAGATGACATATGCCTCGTAATTGGGTAGAAAGGTGCGGGTATAGTTTTCCAGCGCCGCCCAGGTTCGCTGGTTGTTGTTGGGAGCCTGGGGCATCATGTTGGACATGAAGAAGGTGGCCGAGTTATCCGCTTTCGAATTGGTACGGTCAGCGCTGGGGCAGTTGTGGCCCCGGTCGAAGCCGGTACCGGAGTAACTGGTAGACTGCACCTGATAGAAGCCAACGGGTAGACTGGGGTCGTTCCGGAAGTCATCCTGGCGGTCAGCGCTGCCGCGGTTACTGGCGTCGAGGTGCCAACTGACCCAGTTGGGCTTGCCCTGGGAGTTGTTGTAGCCGACTACGTACTGCGATTTAGTCAGCAGGTAGTTATCGGGGAAATCGGTGTCGGGCGTGGCCCCGCTGGGATTGCCGAAGGCCAGGTTATCGTTGTCGGGGTAGGCGGGCACCTGCCCATAGGCCGTTACGGTGAAGTCGTCGAGGTTGAGGCGGGCGCTGCCGCCGCTGACCTTGCGAATCTCAAACTTGACGTTGCCGGGAATGGCAACGGTGAAAGCAGCCGTTTGCAGCGTAGTCGTGGTGCTGAAGACGGTGCGGCCCACCTTCGACCAGTTGTTGCAGCCGCAGCTCTGCGCCTGCGCCCACAGCTCCCAGCCGCTACTGGCGTCGGTGCCATAGGCGGCATGCCGGATAGTGACAACTTGCGAGCCGCCCGGCAGGTAGAAATTCATGGTCAGCTTGCCGTTGTTCTCGACGCGGGCAGCCTGGGCCCCGGCCTTGTGGTCGTTGGCATCAGTACCGAGCAGTGCATCAGTAAAGGTCCAGTCACCGGTGCTGAGCGCAACGGTGCCGGTGGCGTAGTCAGGCTTGGTACCCGACTCGAAAGCTTCTTGCGTGGGCGCTACCGTTTGCGCGGCAACCAGTCCAGCCTGTAAGGCGAGTAAGGGCAGAAGCAACAGCGCACAGTAGTGGCGTAAAGTATTCTTCATGAAAGCGTAAAAACGTGGAAAATGCTAGCGAAAATCAGTGCCGGTTTATAAGCACTATACAAAGAACGCTTAGGACTGTCCAAGTCCGCCTTACATGCTAAATAATTGATTGATTGCTATTTATAACGAATAACCTCAAAGAATGAATCTGCAATGGCAATAGTATTATCAGTGTGTTATGAATTGAATTGCTCCTGAACCCGCATAGTGTGGGTAATACTTTGCCTTTCAATATCTTGAGGTTATCCAAGAAACATTTGCACCTTAAGCATAAAACAAACTACTCTACTTGTGCCTTCGATAAAACAGTTTAGCAGTCTACCATTTTTTAATTACTCTTCCTTGACTTCCCTCCTACTCTACCCCTGTCGTGTTGACATATTGGTTAGTTTCGAGAAGTGCCGCTCAGTAGAATAGGCCCTACATTTGGCCTCTCTGCTGTAAAACAGTAGGGTAAATATTCGAAAATAAAAAACCCTGTCGAGCATCGATGGGGCTTTTTCGGCCGCAGCCTCTCTATTGCCGCTGCCTTAGTATCACTTCTTGCAGGGCCGGCGGCCCATCCCCTCCGCCTCAGGCACCGTCACTGCGCTCACGCCATGCGTGCAGCGATTAAGGCCCGCGCAGTTGTCGATGCGATGATAGGCGTAAGCAGAGCCTCCCCCACACACGTAGACGGTAGGCGCCGTCGTCGGACGGGTAGCAGGGTAGTGCGTAGCATGGTGCCGTGGGTAGGTGGTCTGCGCTGGAGACAACAGTGGCACAGCCAGTAAAACAGCTAGTAGCCATTGTTTCATAGGACCGAATATACCATTTCGTCGCGCTTGGGTAGCTACACCGTTCTTTGCAGGGATGTGTTACTTTTTTCGCCTGGTACCTCTGCTAACCTTGTTGCTTCTGCTGGCTCGGTCCGGTCACGCCCAAGCCGTCCAGTCAGCGGCCGTCGTGCACCTGCCCTTTGACTTAGTAGGGGGACTAGTTGTGGTGCGCAACCTCACAATAAACGGCCAGCAGGGAGACTTCGTGCTCGACACGGGCTGCGCGTACGGCCTAGTGGTGGAGCAAGCAGCTTTTGCCGGCCACTTACACCCCTCTCCTACCCGCGGGCTAGGTGCTACGGGCTCGGTGGCCCAACAGCAACTCGCTGTAACGGGTTTTCAATTCGGGGCCGCCCACTACACGGGATTCACCGCGGTGGCAATCTCACTGGCCGCTATCCGGCCTACCGTAGGGCCGAAGCTACTCGGGCTGCTAGGCTATGAACTATTGCGGGCATATGAAGTTGTCGTAGACTACCCCCATAAGCGCCTGAGTTGCTACCCGCTACATCCAGCCCGACGTATTCCATTTGAGCGACGGGATTCATTAGCGTTTACTATGGTGCTAGGCAAACCGATAGCCAAAGGGTACATAGGCAAGACTCCAGTCCAGCTGTTACTCGACACGGGCGCGATGAGCAACAATCTGGATACAAAGTTCAGCCAAGCACTGGCCCCGGCGGTGCGCCCTCGAGTGCTGGGCCCTGACCGCGTGATTGGCTCCAGTAGCCAGCAGGCTGCGCAGCGGGCTATCTTGTCAGAGCTGCAGTTGCCGCCCACCGCCTGGCAGGGATTACCCATGGTGCTGGCACCCTTCGCCCAGCCCAGCAATGGCCGCGTACTGCCCTACCAGGGCATCCTTGGCTTCCCATTTCTAAGTCAGGACGGCATCGTAAGCTTTCACTACGGTCGCCGGCAATTCTACTCTTTAGCACCAAAGAGCCGATGACCTTCTACGCCTTCCGCCTGCTCTCGCCGGTCGTACAACTCCACTGGGTGCTCCAGCACGGCACTTTCCTAGCTAACCGCTGGGAAGCTGATGATGACGGGGTCAATCTCTACCACTGCGCTGATGAATGCCGTGGCTTTTTTGTCGAGGTCGGAGTGGACTATGGCCAAGAGCAGCCGATAGTGCTGCGCAGCTTCGTGAGTAGCGTGCCGTTGGAGGATTACAGCTACTGGATTGAGTTACCGGAGGGGTGGGCATGAAAAAGGCCCTAGCTATGCAGCTGGGGCCTTCTCTTTTTCCTTTGGGTTGTCGCGATTAGGAAAGTAATGCTTAAAGGCAACATAAACTGTCCCCGTCAAAAAAAGCTCAATAGCACCCAGCTTAACGGAATCGAAGACGGTATCGGCCCTCAGCAGCATAACCAAGACTACTATAAAAGCTATGGCAACAATGAGTGAAAATACAAACTTCCAAAGCACGTTGTTCAGGTCATCATAAACCTGAACTTTCCTCTTATCAAGACCGGGCATATCTTCTATCGTTCAGCTTATAAAACTCAACCACGTGACATGCCTCTAAGGCAAACTCAAATTTATCTTGTTCAAGAAGCTCACAATTACGGCACTTAACCTCTTTTGGTAGCTCTGCAGCACTGTTCGCTGTGACTATTAAGCGACCCTCGTTAGGGCACTCTACTCCGACCTTTTTGATAAAAGTACCCTCCCTAACTGCCAGTTCACAGAGAAACTTGGCCATAAAGAACGGAAGGCCATAAAAGGCTCTTACATTCTCTACATAAATTCTGTCAGGGTCAGTGTGTTCAAGGACATTAAGCTTGTTTTGGACAAACCTTCCAATAAAAGAACTATCAATTATTTCTGAGAATTTCATTGATAACGTTCCAGGTTTGGTCCGGGTCTTCGGGGTAGATGTTCATGCTGAACTCTCCCTTTGAGGGGTCAACGGTAAAACTACGGCTGAAGTGGTCTTCTTCTTTAAGTGGCCTGAACGACATCTTATTCAGAGGACGTTTTATTATATCCGCGTAAGTGTCTGGCATATCTGCCTTTACGGTGAATTTCTCATCCATCGACTCAGTTGCAGTCGACTTGTCTTTTTTATATCTAACGCTTGTAGCATCGATTGTGTTCGCCGCCCACATGGCTTTTACGCCCTTGTTCAGGTCACATATTTCGACGGCACAATGCCGTTTAAACTCAGTTAGAATCTCAGGAATGAAGACGTCTTCTGTGTTGCGCTTGTTTATGTCAATCAGTTTTCTCTGCTTATCGATAGGCAAATACGCGGAGGCGCTCCGCTCCATTATTGTTGTCTGTATCATCAAAATCCGCCCCTTCACTACTATTCTAGTGGGCTGATAAAAATGCACCGTAAACTCTTGGTATGGGTTGAGTAGCGCTACATCATACTCAACTATTGGAAAGCAGAAGAATACATAGTTTCCATCGTCGCCATGAAACTCACTTGAGACTCTCATTGGTAGGCCCGAGGTGTCGAACGTGCTTCGGTTAAATTTTACCCCAAGCTTAAATATGTACGTGTGCTGTTTGGTATGGCCAATTTTATCAATAGCGAATTGCCGGATAACATCAGCAGAATACTTTGCCGCTATCTCAGGAAGCTTTTCGGCTTGCGTCGAGCCGTCGACGTCAAACTGGCCTTTTAAAATCTTGACTGGGTATAGTTTAAGAAGCCTCTCTAGCAGTTCGGAAGCGGAATTCATAGATTGAGTTAGTACTTGAAGAGAATAGCGGGCTTTTAAAAATAAAAGCCCGTGCGCCTGGCAGGGCGCAACGGGCTTATCCCCTAGCCGCGATTCGGCCAGTGGTAAAGTCTGAAGCAGCGTCTGCCAACGCGCACCTGTGAAAGGTGCTCAAATATACACGGGTATTCTAATGGCGATTGTCTACCAGCAAATTACCTTGCGCCCCATGCTCACCCACCGCCGCCACCGTTACATCACCCGCTGGCCCCGCCGCCTCGCCTTCGCCCTGGCCATCGTGCTGCTGCTAGCTGCCGCTTGGTGCGGCTGGCGAACATGGGAGGCAGCTACGCGGCCGCATGAGCCAGCTGGACAACTAGCGAGCTTGTCTACTTCACCCACCACGCCCTGAACTACTCCCCGCGGCCCCACCCCTTCCTGCGCGTGGTCAAGCTCAATGCTCACGTCGCCATTTTCCAGCACCGTGTACGCAGCTAGTAGCTCTGACCCAACTGAAAGCCGGCGTAGCCGTCGAGGGCGCCATTACTGGAACTAGTCTTAAGATATTTTCAGTTTTGTCCCCTAAACCGTCCCCCTAAAATGAAAAAACCCTGTCTCCAGCAAGGAAACAGGGTTTTCAGTGGAGATGCAGGGATTCGAACCCTGGTCCAGACAAGGAAGCCAACGTGCTTTCTACGTGTGTATCTATGCTTGAATTTTCGAAGCGTTCCAGGCGCACATCAGGCCCTTGAAACTCCCTTAGCTGCAGTTGATTTTCGCCTCCGAATCACAGCTCTTCGAGGGCTAGTTTCTACTTACGACGCGCCGAACTCCCAGGTGTAAAAACTTACCCGGGCGGCACGATGGCAGTGCTTAGTTCTAAACTAGGCAGCCATGGCGTACGAATAGTCGCCGATTGTTGTTTGATAGATTTTTTGGCGGGAGAGCTTCCATCAACTCCCGACACGCTTACCCGCGACTTGCGCAAGCTGTCAATTCCGGTCATCCCCAAGTTAGAAAGAACGAGTCCTGCTGCACGTAGGGTAAGCGTTAGCTTGCCGAGGCGCGTAGCAGGGCACAAAGATACGGGATTACCGAGCAAATGTTTTGCGGGCGGGTTTTGTTGCTGGGGTAGGGTAAACTTCGGCTTGCCGCCGGCCGCGCCGAAAGCCCTAACGGCCGGCAAGCTAAAGCTTACCCTACATCGGCATCGGGGGTATCTTTGCCAGCGTATCGACTATGGAAAATTTCGTTGTTTCGGCCCGGAAGTATCGTCCGGCCACCTTTCGGAGCGTGGTGGGGCAGCAGCACGTCACGACCACCCTGCAAAACGCCATTCAGAGCCAGCACTTAGCGCAGGCGTTCCTGTTTTGTGGGCCGCGGGGCGTAGGCAAAACCACCTGCGCCCGCATCCTGGCCAAAACTATCAACTGCACCAACCTCACGCCCGAGGCCGAGGCCTGCGGCGTGTGCACCTCGTGCGTGGCCTTTCAGGAAAACGCCTCTTTCAACGTGCACGAGCTGGATGCGGCGTCGAATAACTCGGTGGAGGATATTCGCTCCTTGGTGGAGCAGGTGCGCTACGCGCCGCAGCAGGGGCGCTACAAGATTTATATTATCGACGAGGTGCACATGCTCTCGAACGCGGCTTTCAACGCCTTTTTGAAGACGCTGGAGGAGCCGCCGAGCTACGCCATTTTTATTCTGGCTACCACCGAGCGCCACAAGATTATCCCCACCATCCTGTCGCGCTGCCAGATTTTTGATTTCAACCGCATCCGGGTCGATGACATTCGGGAGCACCTGCGCTATGTAGCTACCAGCGAAGGGGTTACGGCCGACGACGATGCCCTGCACCTGCTGGCCCAAAAGGCCGACGGCGGCCTGCGCGACGCGCTCTCGATGTTTGACCAGCAAGTGACCTTTGCCGGCAACAACCTGACGTATAAGGAGGTAGTACAAAACCTGCACATCCTGGACTACGATTATTATTTCCGGCTGGTAGATGCCCTGCTGCACGAAAACCTGTCGGCCGCGCTGCTGCTGCTCGACTCGGTGATGCAGCAAGGGTTTGACTTACACAACTTTGTGATGGGTACGGCCGAGCATTTGCGCGGCCTGCTGGTGTGCAAAGACCCCGTAACAGTGCAGCTGCTGGAGGTGTCGGACAATATTCGGCAGCAGTACGTGCGGCAGGCGCAGGCCGCGCCGCTGCCGTTCCTGCTCTCGGCCCTAAACCTGGTGAGCCAGTGCGACCGCGAGTTCAAGCAGGCCAAAAACCAGCGCCTGCACGTGGAGCTGACGCTTATGAAGCTGGCGTATCTTAATGGGGCCGTGCAGTTTGTGCGCGACTTAACCTCTAGCTCTAACGACGAGGCCAAAAAAAAAACTAGCAGCCTAAGCCAATCCGCCGCCGCGCCGGCCCCAGCGGCTACGGGCGGCACCAGCTACGCAGCCCCTGCCGCCGCGCAGGACCAGCCAGTAGCTAATGCGCTGGCCCCCACGCCACCCCAAGCACCAGGCACCAATGCCCCCGCGCCTCTCGTGCACGCCCCCGCGCCCGCCGATGGCCCCGAACCACTACCCGTGGAAAACGGCGTAACCGAACTGCACCCCACGCCCAGCATCGAGGCCGAACCCAGCGAGCCCGTGACGACAACGCGCCACCAGGTGCGCGACACCGCGCCGCACATCGAAACCGGCCGGCCCAGTATGCAGGGCCTGGAGCCCACCCAGCGCCCCACCGACGTGCGGCCCGGCACCATTGCCGCCCCCAGCATTCCGGCCCTGCCCAAGCTGCCGAGCCTGGCCAACCGCCTGCCTGGCCTGCGCGATATGGGCGCGCCCGCCGCCCCGGCCACGCGCCCAGCGGCTACGGCAGCCGAGCCGGTCGCCGCTCCCACTGGCCCCATGCCACCGATTGCGCCCGAGCTGCTCCAAAAAATCTGGCAGCAGCTGGCCGATGAGCGCCGGGCCCAGGACAAGATGAGCGAGTACACGGTGCTCAACCGCGCCGTATCGGCCGATGCCGGGCACGTTATCACGCTCACGGTGGATAATCCGGTGCAAATCGCGCAGTTCAGTGATTTTAAGGCCGAGTTTATGACTGAGCTGCGGCAGCGTACTGGCTACCCCGGCCTCACGGTGCAGGCGGAGGTAGCCACGGCCGCCCCCACTGGCCGCAAGCTCTACACCTCCAATGATAAGTTTGCCTACCTGGCCGAGAAGTACCCCGCTTTGCAGGAGATGAAGCAGCGGCTTGGGCTGGATGCGGATTTTTAATCAGTTATCAAAAAGAACGTCATGCTGAGCTTGCCGAAGCATCTCGCTCGCGCCGATGGATTACCAACCCTAACGGCGCGAGCGAGATGCTTCGGCAAGCTCAGCATGACGTTCTTTTTGCGCTTCGTCCTTGCAGCCTACGTCTTCGCTGCCTGCCGCCCCGCCCCACCGCCGCCATACTTACGCGTGAGCGTAGTAGGCGACATCCTCCTCGCCCGCGCCGTGCCCGCGGCCCTGGCCCGCGACAGCGCCGCCCTGCGCCGCACCACGCGGGCCTTGTGGGCCGGCAGCCGCTACGTAATCGGTAACCTCGAATGCCCGCTGACTGATACCGCCAAGCCGGCGGCCAAACCGATTGTTTTTCAGGCTAATCCGCGGTGGGCAGGGTGGCTGCGTAGCCTGGGGCTCACGCACGTTTCGCTGGCCAATAACCACACCCTCGACCAGCACCTGCCGGGCCTGCGCACCACTGCCCACGCCGGGCGCGCCGCCCGGCTGGGCCTGCTGGGCTACCAGCCCGACTCGCTGGCCGGCTGCCTGCCCACGGTGCTGGGGGCCGATAGCAGCGTGGCTTTTTTCGCCTATTCGACTCTCACCCAAGGCATTGCCGGCGAAGGCTGCGTGTGCGGCCGCGACTTTTCGGCGCTTTGCGAGCGGGTGGCTACCTACAAAACACTGTTTCCCGAGCGGGCCGTGCTGGTGTACCTGCACTGGGGTACCGAGTACGCGGCGCAGCCCAGCGCCGAGCAGCGCCAACAGGCCCACGACCTGGTGGATGCGGGCGCGGCGGCCGTGGTGGGCGCCCACCCGCACGTGGTGCAGCCGGTAGAGTTCTACCGCGGCCGGCCGATTATATACAGTCTGGGCAACTTTCTGTTTGACCAGCGCGGGGGTGCGGCTGCGCTGGCCGTGCAGGCGGATTTCAACTTGCAGAACGGGCGCGTGGCGGCTACCTACCTACGGCCGCTGCGCCTGGTGGGGGCCGTGCCCCAGGCCGCCGCCGCGGCCGCCCGCCAGGCGTTGGCCCAGCGGTTACGCCCGCACGATGGCAGCGCCCAAGTGCTTGATAATAAAGAAACTAGCTGGCTGCTGCAAGCCACTGCGCCGGCTATGGCTGCCGATTCGCTGCCCGCCTACTTGGTGCCGCACCTCATGCTGAATGGCCCGGCCGGCGCGCGCACCGCCGTGCGGCTGCGCTACCTGCCCCACCTGCGCCAGTACCAGGTGCGCGCCCGCACCGGCGACGCTGAAACGCGGCTGGCGCTGGGCTTTCCGGTGTATAGGCTCACGCAGGGCGACGTGAACAACGACGACCGGCCCGACTTGCTGGTGGGCCCCGTGAAGCGCACGCCACTGGATAAGGCAGTGCGGCAGCGGCTTTTTGTATATAGCCTCGATAGTGCCGGGCAATTGCGGCCACGCTGGCGCGGGTCGCGGCTGATGTTCAACATCTTGTATTTCAAGACAATATCTAAGCATAACCGTACGTACGTGCAAACCATTGAGCAGGAGCCGAGTGGTCGCTGCTGCATTGCACTGTATCATTGGCAGGGCTTTGGGCTGGTGCTTGACCGGTTTTTGGCGCGGGGGCTGGCGCGGGCCGGGGCCTACCGGGCGTTTGTGCAAGCCAACTAGCCGGGCTACTTACTCACTGTTTTCCTTTCTTCATGACAAACAGACCCTTACTTCTCGTGCTGGGCGTGCTGGCCTTCGTGCTGGTCAGCCTGGGCGTGTACCAATGGCAGCGCAAGGGTAGCAAGCCTGCCCTGCCAGCCACCACGGGGCTAGCAGCCACCACTACGCCCACGTACTCGGGCACCGCCCACGACAACGGTTTTGACGAGCTAGTGCCCGTGGTGCTGACGGAAGATAAGACGCAGCTAACCAGGCTTTACCAACGACCCGACATTGCGGAATTCTACAAATACGGGGAGGGGGCCGATAGTTTTTCGCAGGAAGAAGGCCAGCATCATGCCACGCCGCCACCGTTTGATTTCAACCAGAGCCTGGCTGGCAAATCGTACCTCGACCTGCTGCTGCTGCGCAACGAGCTGTACGCCCGCAACGGCTACTGCTTTATGAACAGCACGGCCCGCTCATACTTCGATACCAAAAAATGGTACCGCCCGGTGTGGGTGGGCGATACCTACAATGAGAAGGGTGAAGTAGTGGCCAAGGCCGTGCCCATTCCGGTGCCGCTCAACCAGCAGGAAGCAGCGTTTGCAGCGAAGATTCACACCCAGGAGCTAAGCTTGCTGGCGCACCGCGTGGCCCCGCAGGGCGGCTTCCCCATGCTGGGTCTCGACTACGTGGTGAACCAGCGCGAAGAGCCGCTGACGCCGGCCATGCGCCCGGTGCTGGCCCGCAACAACTTCGCGTTTGTGCCCACTAAGGAGGAGCAGCTCTTTTATCTCTACGACCAGAACGAGTACAGCTACACGCCCAACTTCGTTACTACCGACCTCATTCTTCAGCTGTTACACAAGTACCTGAACGGTATTCTGAGCGATGTGGAGGAAACCCGCCTCGGGCCCGTGGTGGCCCAGATGCTGCGCCAGGGCAGCACCCAGGCCCAGGCCCTAGCCACCCAAAGCCAGAACCCCCAGGCCCGCGATGCCGCCGAATGGGCCGCCGCCTACTACGCCATCGGCCACCGCCTGCTCACGGGCAGCACCGCACCCGTGGCCGGGGCCTACGCCGGCCAGGTAGCCACTGAGGTGAGCCGCAGCACCGCGGCCGACGACAAAGGCTCCCGTTTTCTGCAAGACTCACTTTTTCAGTATCAGGCCCTGAAGCCGCGCGGCCAGTACACCCGCAACGACACCACGCGGCGCTACTTCCGCACGGTGAAGTGGCTGAACACGGCCCCCGTTTTTCTGGATTCGGATGCCGGGCTGCTGCACGCCGTAGCGCTGGCTAAAGCCTTGGCTAGCAATGCGGAGGCTACCAAGGGCTTTACTAACCTCACGCACGTGCTCGACGTGCTGGTGGGCGACGAGGACAACCGCTCGCTCACCAACCTGCTGCAGCTGCTGAAAACGGACTACGCCGGGCAGTCGCTCGACCAGCTGGCCGCGCCCGCCACGCTGGCCCGCCTGCGCCGGCAGCTGGTAGCCGCCGGTACCGACCGCATCCGGCCCAAGGGCGCCACCAATAAGGCGGTGGAAGCGCTGGCCCGCCCCACGTTGCTGTTCACGGCCGGGCGCTATACGTTTGATGCCGAGATACTTTCGCGTCTTACCAACGTACTGCGCCCAACGCCCAAGGCCGAACCCCTGCGCCCCTTTCCCAAAGGCCTCGATGCATTCGCGGCCTTTGGCAACCGCACGGCCGAGGACGTTTTACTTAATCACTACAAAGAAGCTACCCACTGGCCGGCTTACCCGGACACGCTGCGGGCCGTGCAAAAGCAGTTTGCTACCTATCAAAGCTGGGACCAGAATCTGTACACCAAAACCATGCAGGTGCTGATGGGCCTGAACGCGCCCAACCCCGATACCAACCTACCCTACTTTGCCCGCACGCCGGCCTGGCAGCGGCGCAACCTCAGCACCGCCCTCGCTGGCTGGGCCGAGCTCAAGCACGACCTGCTGCTCTACTCCGAGCAGCCCATGGGGGCCGAAATGGGCGGCGGCGGCGGCGGCCCGCCCCCACCCGACCACCTTGGTTACGTAGAGCCCAACCTGCCCTTCTGGGACCGGGCGCTCTCGCTGCTGGCCTTCCAAAACCAGGCCCTGCACCGCCTCAACGCCAATACGCCCCACCTCGACAGCCTCAACAGCGGCATCCGGCAGCTCGTGACCAAGCTGCACCGCCTGGCGCGAAAGGAGGTGGCGCACGAAAAACTAACGACCGACGAAATGAACAGCCTGTCATCGGTAGGTGGTGAGGTAGAAGCACTTACGATGCAGGCGCTCAAGATGGCCGCCTACGACCCGCTACCCGACCGCGAGCGCCACATTGGCCTGGTAGCCGACGTGTATGCCTTCAACGAAGACGTGCTGGAAGAAGCAGTCGGCGCGGCCGATGCCCTCTACGTGGTGGTCGAAATTAACGGCCTGCCCGTGCTGGCGCGCGGCGCCACGCTCAGCTACTATGAGTTTACGAGCAGGACTCGCCTCACCGATGAGGAATGGCGCGCCCAGCTGGCCCGGCAGCCGCAGGCCCGCCCCACTTGGCTGCGCGACCTCATCGTGCCGGTACCAGCTTTGAATAAGAGCGTCGGTAAAAACCAGTAGGCTGTAGCGTGGACTCTGCGAGTCCGCGCGTGGCATCGTTGTGTAACTATTGAACAACGACGCCACGCGCGGACTCTGCGAGTCCGCGCTACCTACAACACCTGCCCTAGCCCAAACAGCACCGTAAACACCAACGTGCTTAGCGCCATTTGCTTCAGCAGCGGGTCGAGGCGCATCGACTCCTGGCGCGCCCATACCTGGTAGCCATTGAAAGCGAATAGCGGCAGGCTCAGCACAAACAGCCATTGCCAAGGCGAATGGTAGGTGAGCGCTACGTACACCACCGCGCCCCCGATGCCCAGCAGCAGCAGCAGCCAGTGGTAGCGGCGCGCATGGCGCGGCCCCAGCCGCACCGGCACCGTGATTTTGCCCGCCAGCTCATCCGACGCAATGTCGCGGATGTTGTTGACATTCAGCACCGCCGTAGCGAAGCAGCCCAGCGCGGCGGCGGGCAGCAGCACAACCACTGGCAGGCTGCGCGCCTGCAAAAAGTAGGTGCCGCACACACCTACTAACCCAAAAAACAGGAATACCGAGATATCGCCCAGACCCGCGTAGCCGTAGGGGTTGCTGCCCGCCGTGTAGTTCACGGCTGCCCAAATGGCGGCCAGCCCCAATACAAAAAACGCCAGCAGCACCCACGCGCCCGCCAGGCCCAGGGCCAGCAGCAGCAGCGCCACACCGCTCACCAGCGCCGCCGCCCCAAAGCCCCACATAGCGCGCTTCATCTCGACCGGCGTGATGGCCCCGCTCTGCACGGCGCGCAGCGGGCCCTGGCGGTGCACGCTATCGGCCCCGTTTTGGGAATCGCCGTAGTCGTTGGCGAGGTTGCTCAGGATTTGGAGCAGGATGGTGGTAAAGGCGGCCATCGCCACCACTGGGCCATTAAACTGACCGGCCGCCTTGGCCAGGAAGCCGCCGGTGAGGATGCTGGCCAGTGCCAGCGGCAGCGTGCGGGGGCGAAACGCCGAAATCCAGGGTGACATGCCGTTTGCTTACTTATTGAGTACTAAAAACCACCTGTCATTGCGAGCGCAACGCAGTGGAGCGTGGCAATCGCCCCCGAACAACCCAGTTGAGTGTCGTTCGGGGGCGATTGCCACGCTCCACTGCGTTGCGCTCGCAATGACGGATGAGGTTGTTTACTTCGTGATGGCCGACACCAGCTCGGGGTCGCTCGGCTTCACCTTGGATGGGTAAAAAGCCACGACGTGGCCTTTTTCATCAACCAAGTATTTGCAGAAATTCCAGCTCGGCGCGTCGCTTACTACCCCGTTCTTATCCTTGTCAGCCAAGAACTTATAAAGCGGCGTGGCATCGTCGCCCTTCACGGCTACGGTCGAAAACAGCGGGAACGTTACGCCGTAGTTCTTCTCGCAAAACGAAGCCACTTCCTCGTTCGAGGCCAGCTCCTGGTTAAAGCTGTTGGACGGAAAGCCCAGCACGACTACTTTACCGGCGTATTTCTTCGACAACTCTTCCAGCTCCTTATACTGCGGGGTGAAGCCGCACTTGGAAGCGGTGTTCACGATGAGGATTTTCTTGCCCTTATACTTGCTCAGCTTCACGTCTTTGCCATCGATAGTCTTCACGGTGAAGTCGTAAACGGTGCCGGCAGCGGCGGTTTCGGTGGGGTGCATGGGCGCGGGGCGGTGGGTGGTGAAAGCCAGGCTGAGGGTAGTGGCCGCAGCCAGGGCAAGGGCAGTAAATTTCATGACGAAGTCGGCAGTTAGGTAGAGGAAAGCTGCTGATAACCAACAGCCCGGCCAGAGGTTCAAAAAGGGTGCCACCCTAAGCTAAGGTTAGGATTAGGGCTTGGTGCCGGGCGCTGGGGTCGTGGGGCCAGGCGGCACCGTTACCGGGGCGGGCTGCGCACCGGTATTGAGCAAATCAACCAGGTTGAGGGGGGCCAGCTCGGTAGTGTCGCCGGGCTGCACAGTCCGCACCGTGTCGCGGATGGCCCGCACGATGTACTTATTGGCGGGCCCTTTGAGACTCACCGAGTAGTTGAGGTTATCGCGCTGGTTGGCCGTAATCAGGCCCTTATTCTGCATGATATCGGCAATGAAGCGGAAATACCAGCGCGTGGCCCCGCGCAGCTCGCCGTAGATATTGAACGATTCGCGGTAGTACTTAGGCTTGGGGATGATGCTGGCCAGGTAAATGCACTCGCCCAAGTTGAGCTCACTGGGTCGCTTGGCGTAGTAAAACAGCGCCGCCTCGCCAATGCCGTACACGCCGCGCTTGCCACTGGGCCAGCGGTAGGCCGTGGGGCCCCACTCCACCATGTTGAGGTAAATCTCAAACATGCGCTGCTTGGTGAGCGAATGCGTGCGGTCAACGAGCCAATTCTCTATCAGCCATACCATTAGCATTTCCTCGGCTTTGCGGCCAACCGTTTTTTCGCGGCTCAGAAACACGTTCTTTACCAGCTGCATACTTAGCGTACTGCCGCCGCGGGCGAAGCGCTTTTCCTTAATGTCGGCGATGGCCGCATTTACAAAGGCTTTTTCCATAAAGCCCTTGTGCTTAAAGAACTGCGGGTCTTCAGTCGTTTGGATAACGGCCGGCATGTAGGGCGACACCTCGTTGAAGGGCGTGAAGTCGGGGTTGCTCGGCCCCACCTGGAAGGTGCGCAGCGAATCGCCCTTGTCGTTGTAGGCTGTGAAGGGGAATTCCCCTTCCAGCATCCGCAGGTCTTCCTTACCAAAGTGCGTGATGGTGAAGTCTTTACTAGGCACCAGCGACGAAGCCAGGTGCAGGCTGTCCACCTGCTTCAGGTCCACATCAGCCTTAAGGTGGTAGGCGAGCGTGCCGGTGCCCGCCGTGCCGGCCACCACATCGAACATGCCCTCGGGCAGCGAGTTGAAAAACGCGTTGGTGGGCGTGGGGTCCGAGTCTACCTTCAGGCTCACGGCCAGCTTAGGCTTGAGGCGCACCGCAATTTCGGGGTGAAAAACGAGCTGGTTGAGCACCGCCCGCGTGCCAGGGTCGAGCGCTACCGTGCCCCGGCCCAGCGTGGCCACGAAGTCGAGCTGGCCGCGGTGCACCACAATATCCTGCGACGACAGCCGCTTGTGGAAAAAGCTGAAATTGCGGGCCGCCACCGAGCCGCGCACCGTGAGCTGGCCGCCTGTCTTGTCATCGGCCACAAAGTCTTTGCCGGTCAGCTGCACCCTGATAGTATCGAACGACACCAGCGCCCCGAAGCGGCGCGCCACGTAAGGCACTTGCACCGGGCCACTTACCCCGAATAGCCGCACGTTCATGGCGTAGTCGCCGGGCTCAACGGTACCGCTCACGCCCAGCTCGTTCACCACCGAATCGACGTTGGCCGTGAGGCGGCCTTCCACCTCGCCATCGTTGATGCTGAGGCGCGGCATCGTGAGCTGCACGTGGTGGTGGGGGCTGCCGTAGCTCACCACAAACTGCCGAAAACTGGCCTCGCCGGGCACGTTGCCAAACCCCGCGTCGAGCACCTGGTTGAGCAGCAGGCCGTAGTTGCGGCCCAGGGCCGTGTCGCGAGCCACCGGAATGGCGCTTTTTTTCTTGAGTAGAAACGAGAAGTTGGTGCCACCACGGGCATCCTTGTGCGCCGTGAGGTGAGCACGGTCAATTTGCAGCTCGCTGAACACCGGCCGGCCCGCAAACAGCGAGCGCAGGCTGAGGCCGGCCACCAGGCGGCGGGCCGTGAGCAGCGTATCGCCAGCGGCCGCCTTGCCAGCTAAGGCCGTGGGTACCAGACTCATACCCCCAATCTCCACGGTGCGAAGGCCCGTAAAGTGGGCGGCACCCAGCGTGAGGGTCACGGGATACTTGCGCTCGACGCGCGTTTTCACCTCGCCCAGGGCGTAGTTGAGCAGCTGCTGGCGCTTCCATAAAAAGACCCCCAAGGCAAGCAGCACTACCGCCAGCAGGCCGCCCAGGGTATAGATAATTCGTTTTTTGGCAACAGCTGATACGCGCATTGGCGCAAAGGTAAGATTATCGTTTCTGGTTTGTTTGTTTTCCGGCAGGGAGGTGGCAGGAAGGGGCGCAGCTTTTGCAGTTGGCGCTCACCCGGCCAGCGGCCCTCAGTAGCTTTGTGGGCCCCAATGCCCGGCTCCCCTCCCCATGCTCACTGCCCTTTCGCCCCTCGACGGCCGCTACCAGCGCCAAACTGCCCCACTTGGCCCCTACTTTTCGGAGCTGGCCCTGATGCGCTACCGCGTGCAGGTGGAAGTCGAGTATTTCATTGCCCTTTGCCAGCTACCGCTGCCCCAGTTGGCGGCCGTGCCCGCCAGCGTGTTCCCGGTCCTGCGCGGGCTGTATGAGCAGTTTGGCGAGGCCGAGGCCCAGGCCATCAAAACCCACGAAGCCGTGACCAACCACGATGTGAAAGCCGTGGAATACTACCTGCGCGACGAGTTTACCAAGCTCGGGCTCGACCAGTTTCTGGAGTTTATTCACTTTGGCCTGACTTCGCAGGACATCAATAACACGGCCATCCCGCTGAGCCTCAAAGAGGCGATGAACGACGTGCTGCTGCCCCGCTTCACGCAGATGCTGAGCCAGTTGACAGACCTGGCTGCCGGCTGGAACGATATTCCTATGCTGGCCCGCACCCACGGCCAGCCCGCCTCCCCCACCCGCCTGGGCAAAGAGCTAACGGTATTCGTAGCGCGGCTCGAAGGCCAGCTGGCCTTGCTGAGCCAGGTGCCCTACGCGGCCAAGTTTGGCGGGGCTACCGGCGGCTTCAACGCCCACTTTGTGGCCTACCCCGGCACCAATTGGCACGCCTTCGCTCAGGGCTTTGTGAACGATACGCTGGGGCTGCACCGCACCTTCCCCACCACCCAAATTGAGCCCTACGACAACTTGGCGGCCTTTTGCGACGGCTGGAAGCGCCTCAACACCATCCTCATCGACCTGTGCCGCGACGTGTGGCAATATATTTCGCTGGGCTACTTCAAGCAGACGCTGAAGGCCGGTGAAGTGGGCTCGTCGGCCATGCCGCACAAGGTCAATCCTATCGACTTCGAAAACGCCGAGGGAAACCTGGGCCTGGCCAACGCCCTGCTGGAGCACTTTGCCGCCAAGCTGCCGATTTCCCGTTTACAGCGCGACCTCACCGACTCGACGGTGCTGCGCAACCTGGGCGTGCCGCTGGGCCACCTGCTCATTGCGCTGGGTGCCATCGGGCGCGGCCTGGGCAAGCTGGCCCTCGACGAAAGTGCCTTGCAGCGCGACCTGGAGGCCAACTGGGCCGTGCTGGCCGAACCCATCCAGACGATACTGCGCCGCGAAAACTACCCCGACCCCTACAACGCCCTCAAGCAGCTCACGCGCACCGGCGGGGCCATTTCGGCCGCTACCATCGCCGGCTTTGTGGAGGAGCTTGAGGTGCCAGAGAGCGTGAAAGCCGAGCTGCGTGCCCTCACGCCGAACAGCTACGTAGGGCGCTAATTTTCAATTAAATAAACCGCTCAACCCGTCAGCTTAACCACCCGGATATTACCAGTGGATTATTCACGCGTTTTTCAGTAACTAGCAAGCGCAAACTGATTTTCACCCATCGGCTTGCGCTTGCTGCTTATGAATAACAACGAGCTTATCGAAGCCAAAGTGCGGGAGATTGCGGCCACCGCCGACGCCTACCCCGGCATCATCATCGTCGCCAATTTGCAGGTAGACCGGGTGGAATATATGTCCAGCCTGGGCCTGCAACTACTGCATACCAGTTTGCCCACGCTGCACGCCATGGGCGCCCAGTACCACGAGCGGTTTTTCAACCCGCAGGAAGCGCACGAATTTGTGCCCAAGCTCTACGGGCTGATGCAGCGGAACGACTTCAACCAGACAATATCGTTTTTTCAGCAGGTACGCACCGGGCCGGCGCAGGCCTTCGAGTGGTACCTAACTGCCACGCGCCTGCTTCTGCGCGACGTGGCGGGCCAGCCGCTGCTCGTTGTGTCGGCCGCCCACTCCATCGACCCCAAGCACCACCTCACGCATAAAGTGCAGCGGCTACTGGACGAGAACACTTTTCTACGCACCCACCACGGCCGGTTTGCCACCCTCACCACCCGCGAGCGCGAGGTGCTGCGCGCCCTGGCCCTGGGCCACTCGGCCCCCGAAATTGCGAGTCACCTGTTCATTTCGCCCCAAACTGCCGAAACGCACCGCCGTAACCTGCGCCGCAAGCTAGGCGCTGAGTCAGCCTTCGAGCTGGGCCAATACGCCCGGGCCTTCGACTTAATATAATTGCCGTGGGCAGCCGCTGCTATGCAGTAGGCTGATACTCAAAAAAATACCTGCAAGCAGGTATTGCATCAGGCTAAGTCAGCGAAGACCTTTACCGCTGTCATCACCCTTCTTCTTCTAACCCCCTCCGCTATGCTGATACCCGTACTGTTCGCTGCTGCTCCGCACTGTTTTGGGTTTCGGCCCAGCTTCCGCCACCTTAATTAGGCCCACTGCGCCTAGCGTACCTCACTCCCTAGCTGCGCGGGCTACCTCCGCCCCGAGGCACGATACCAAGCCAGCGCACCCCGCCTTTCTGACTTATTAAAACAAGCGGCCAACTTCCAGCTGGCCCCGGCTATTCTTGCCTGCGTGCAGGGAGATGGCCGGGGCCAGCTATTTTTGTTGCTTGCCAATCTTCCTCCTTGTTGCGTGTCGCACTTACTCCACGATATCCCCGTTCGCCCCGACTGCCGGTTTTTTCGCGGCGACCTTCCCTGCCGCCCCAACAAAGAGCACGGCTACACGTGTGGCGATTGCCCAGTGTATGAGCCGGTTACCAAGCGCATTCTCCTTATCAAGCTAGGGGCTATTGGCGACGTAATCCGCACCACGCCCCTGCTGCGGCGGCTGCGGCAAGAGCACCCGGGCTGCTACATCACGTGGCTCACGCTCACGCCCGCCATCCTGCCGCAACGCGAGGTAGAGGAGATTTTGAAGTTCGACTACGCCAGCGCCTTGCAGCTGCAAGCTCGGCATTTCGATATCGCCATCAACCTCGATAAGGAGAAAGAAGCCTGCGCGCTGTTACTCAACGTGCAGGCCGACAGCAAGTTTGGTTACACCCTGCGTCCCTACGACGGCGTGCCGTGGCCCATCAACAACCTGGCCGACCACAAGTACCTTACCGGCGTGTTCGACCAGCTCAGTATTGGCAACACCAAGCCCTACGTGCAGGAAATATTTGAGCTGTGCGGCTTCGACTTCCGGGGCGAAGAATACGTGTTTGACACCCACGACGACAAGGGCTACGACTGGTCGGCGCTGCCGCCCGCCAGCGCGGGCCCGCGCATCGGCCTCAACACCGGCTGCGGCGACCGCTGGACCACCCGCCTCTGGAGCACCGAAAAGTGGATAACGCTCATTCAGAAGCTGCAAGCCGCCGGCTACGCGCCCGTGCTGCTCGGTGGCGAGGCCGAAGCCCCCCGCAACCTGGAGCTGCAAGCCGCTACCGGCGCGGCTTACCTGGGCACTTTTCCGCTGCCCCAGTTCATCAACCTCATGCACCAGATGGCTGGCATCGTGACGCAAGTAACTATGGGCATGCACATTAGCATTGCCCTGCGCAAGCCCACCATCCTCATGAACAACATCTTCAATCCCCACGAATTCGACCTCTACGGCCGCGGCCAAATCGTGGGGCCCAACAAGCAGTGCGTGTGCTTCTACCGCGGCAGCTGCCGCCTAGGCACCAGCTGCATGGAAGACCTGCCCGCCGAAAAGGCCTTTACCGCCGTGCGGGAGAGTGTGCCGCTGGGGTAATTTCTGCCAGTACTGCGCCCCGCCCAGCTGCCCCACATGAGTAGGGCAGCTGGGCGGGGCGCAGTACTGGCAGCTCTTAATAATTGGCAGCTCTTTAGCTTATACCAGCCACTTCCTTGAGCGCAGCTACCATCACCTCCCAGGAGAATTTCTTGGCTTCTCGCCGCACGCCAGTTGCAAACGCTTCTTCGCGGTCATTCGCATAAAAATCAACTAGTGCCTCAGCGATGGCCGGGGCCGTGGGCGGCACCACGTAGCCCACCACGCCGGCCGGAATCAGCTCGGCCAGCCCGCCCACATCAGTCACCAGCATGGGCCGCCCAAAATGGTACGCCACCTGCGACACGCCACTTTGGGTAGCATTTTTGTAGGGCTGCATAATCATATCGGCCGCGCAGAAGTAATTGGCCACCTGCTCGTTAGGAATAAAGTCGGTGGCGCGCACCAACCGACTTTCCAGGCCAAGCCGCTGAATAATAGCCTCATACGGCGCGGCATCTTCGTAAAATTCACCCGCCACAATCAGCTTCACCGGCAGCGCGGCCACCCGCGCGTCGGCCAGCGCTTCCAGCAAAATATCCAGCCCCTTATACGCCCGGATAAACCCAAAGAACAGCACGTAGCGAAACGTCGGCGACAATCCCAGCGCCGCCAACGCCTCGGCCTTCGGCTTGGCCGGACCAAAGCTATCATACAGGGGATGAGGCCGATACAGCGCTGGCTTCTTGCTAAATCCCAGTAGCTGCAAATCGGCCAGCACGCTGCGGCTCATGGTCACAAAGCCATCGCAGGCGCTCAAAAAGTAGCGCGTGAGCGGCCCATCGCCCGGCCGCCGCTCGTGCGGAATCACGTTATCGGTAATCGCCACTATCCGCGTGTGGCCGTTGCCACGCACCAGCCGCGCCACCGTGCCCAGCGCCGGCCCCATAAACGGCAGCCAAAACCGAAACACCACTAAATCAGGCTGTTCGCGCCGCATGCGCCGCCCCACCGCCAGCCACGACAACGGGTTCACCGAGTTCAGACTTACTTCAATATCGAGGTCAGCCGGTGCTTCTTCGGTGCTAAACTGCGTCTGCCCCGGAAATAAAAACCCCGGGTATTGCAGCGAAAATGTGACGAGTCGCACTTCATCGCCCGTCGCCCGAAAAGCCCGCGCCAACCGCTCATTATAAGTGGCCAGCCCGCCGCGCAACGGGTAAGCTGGCCCAATAATTACAATTTTCATTTAATAGCTATCAATTAACACGCAAAAAAGTCCTTTAACATTTCGCAGTCTCAGACCTGTTAAATGTTAATTGATACCTGTTAACTGAAATTACCGCAGTGTTTCGCGCACCAGATAGTCGTTGCGGCGCGGCCCGTTCAACTGCACCATCTCAGCCAGGAAACCGGCCAGAAACAGCTGTACGCCAATGATAACGGCCACCAGCGCCATAAAAAACAGGGGCTGGTCCGTCACGTTGCGCGCCCGCAGGTTGTGCAGCGACAGCCACACCTTTTCGCCCGTCAGCCACAGCGTCAGTATCATGCCGATGAAGAACGAGAGCGTCCCCAGCGTCCCAAAAAAGTGCATGGGTCGCCGCCGAAACCGACTCACAAACGTGATGCTAGCCAGGTCCAAGAAGCCAAACACGAAGCGCTCCAGCCCAAACTTGGTCACGCCGTATTTGCGCTCCTGGTGCTGCACCACCTTCTCGCCTATCTTCTTGAATCCGTTCCACTTAGCTATCACCGGAATGTAGCGATGCATCTCACCGTACACCTCAATGGCTTTCACCACGCGCTGGTCGTAGGCCTTGAGGCCACAGTTGAAATCGTGCAATTGAATGCCCGAAATTACCCGCGTCGCGCCATTGAACAGCTTGGTCGGAATCGTCTTTGAAAGCGGGTCAAAGCGCTTCTGCTTCCAGCCGCTCACTAGGTCATAACCATCCTCCGTCACCATGCGGTACAATTCTGGCAGCTCCTCAGGTGAGTCTTGCAGGTCAGCGTCCATGGTGCACACCACGCGCCCGCGCGCCGCCTCAAAACCCACGTTCAACGCCGCCGACTTGCCGTAGTTGCGGTTGAAGCGGATGCCGCGCAGGGCCATATCCTGTCCCGCCAGCGCCTCAATCACCGCCCACGAGTCGTCCGTCGAGCCATCATCAATCAAAATAACTTCGTACGACAACCCGCACGCCGTCAGCACCCGCGCAATCCAGCGCGTTAGTTCGGGTAGCGATTCCTCCTCGTTCAGCAAGGGAATCACGATGGAAATCTCCACCGGAAAAGCAGCCGGCTTATTCAAATTCGGGATGGTTACGCTTAGTAAAAATAGATATAATAAGCCCCAAAATAACCCCTATTGTTAAACCAGTACTTAATGATGAAATAAATGCTTTGCCGAAGCCGCTCTTCATTTCTTCAAAGCGAACCGTACTTTTCGCAATTTGGTCTTCTGGAACCCGGTTACGCTCCATAAATTCCACCATACTAGCCTGCATTTTATCAACAAACTCAGGGTCAATGTAATGCACGTATAAATAATTGAAAATTGCTGAAAATGCACTCCAGATAATCATTATAAGTAGCGTGATAACCACTCCCTTACTGTAACTCATTAGGTTGGCATTTCCTTTCTTGAATGCCCGATGCGCCAGTATAATTATTGTTACACTTACCAGAATAGATGCGGCAAGTGTAACCGAACCATAGCTTAGAAAGCCTAACCCGATTTGCCGCAGTAGAAAATCGACGATTACCCAAATTAATCCTAGAAACAGCCCAAAGCGTAAGCCAACACTAGTTGATGTAACTAACTCGTTAGTAGTTGTTTCCATAAAACAGGGGGTCTAAGTAAGCAGAACAGCCTGCTACTTGCGCAAAAATAGGCCACTCGGCACTGCTCCTATCATCCCTAGTATGATAGTCCAAGTGAAAGTACCCCTAGCTAAGTCGATAAATGTTAGGTTGGCCGCCTGTTGCAGTTCTTGCTGCTCAAATATCGCGTTGCGCTTAGCTTTATCACGGATTTGCTGTTGCACACGCGTTATTTCTATGAGTTCGGCTCGGCTGGGCGCCAATGCTTTCTCTCCTAGCACCTGCCCCAGTCCCCAAGTACTAACCGCCGCAATAGTTGCCGCCAGTACAACTACTAAGCTACCCACAGCCAACGTTCGTTTTGCGCCCGGCCGTGTCGGGGCCATTTTTCGTCTTAATAGCCACTGGCTATATGCCGCCGCAAATGGCACTACCAACAGCCCCATTATTTGTTTAGGACTAAATGGATTATTACCAGATAGTTGCAAGAACAATAGCCAAGCCGCGCATAGCACGCCGGCCCCCGCGCCAAAGCGCAGGCCCAGCCTTACTATCAGCGCCGAAGCAGGGGGGGAAGCTGGCGCTAGCTTAATCGTTGGGTTTGTAGGTTGCATAAGCTCTCAATCGGCCCGCAAGATACGCCCGGCCGTTTCGCCAGCTTTTGCCCACTCAGGCCATCACGGTACGGGCCCCCATCCGCTGCCGCCCAAACCGCAGCAGCAACCCCTCGGCCAACAGGCAGCCTAGCGCCGCCAGCAGGCAGTAGCGCCACAATGGCTGCCCCGTTTGGCCCGCTCGAAAACGCGCCAGCGTTTCTGGCTGCGCCCCGTTTTCCAGTACCTGCACATTCGGCTGATTTGGCCCAATAAATTGGCGCAGTTCCGCCGCCGAATAGGCCGCCAGCTCCGATTCTTGCTTCGCCGCATTAAAAGCCAGGATTGTAAGCACTTTGCCTTGGCGCTGCAATGTGTAAAACCCCGGTTCGCTCAGGCCAGCGGGCACATCAAGGTGCAACTGCCCCCCCTGCACCCGTTGCCTCGGAATATATGTAGCGCTATCGTGCACCAAACGGTAGCTCGCCCCATTTGCTGTTAGCTGGCCTTCCCCATCTGGCACTGCCAAGGCCAGCGCCGGCGTTGAAAGCCGGTAAGCTGGCAAGTGGTCAGTATGGTAGCTGAGCATAGCCAGCCTGTACAGCACGGGCACAAACAGAGAGTGGTTCGAAAAATCGGAATACGTTTGAGCAAAGGGGGCCGCAAAAACGTACACCCGGCCCGCTCCACTGCCAAACTCCGTCAAAAACCCATCACCATCGCGAAGCCGCAGAATATCCGTGCCTGCTTGTCCTATGCGCAGCACTGGTGCCACCTGCGGCATTGCTACGCGCGGTGACTGCGCCCCAAATACGTCCTTGAAAAATGGGTCACGGGCACTGGGCATCAGCACCTCCTGGCGTACCGGCGTACTAGTTGCTACTGGTTGCCATTGCTCTCCGCCAATCCCCAATCCCTTCAACAACTCATGGTAGGTTGTATGAGCAGTTGGATTAGCTGTCGGCACTATCACCACGGTCCCTCCCCGCCGCACTACCCCAACCAGCGCCTCGCGTAAGCTCGCTTCAACCTGAAGCACCTCCCGTACCAACACCAAGTTAGCCCGTTTCAAAAGCCCGTAGTTAACTACCTGCGGCTTCATAAAGGCATAGGTAAAAAGCGGCTCATTTGCATAAGCTGAGCGCGTGGCCGGCTCATCCCCAATCTCTACCACATTGATTACCGCCGCTGGCTGCAAAGTAAAATAATAAGCGTTATCAAAATTCACGGGGGCGTCCTGCGTAATAATTCGCCCACGTGCCAGCTTTGCATCTGGCAATTGAATCTGCGCTACTACCTCAGTAGCCAGCCCAGCGCCCACCGACACTTGAAATGTGGCCGCTTGCTGGTCGCCCAGCATTACTTTCACAGGGCAATTAGCTATAGCCACCGCGCCGCCGTTACGCAGCTTAACGTGCAGATCCAGATTAGTTTGTGCGCGTATAAAGGCGTCGTTCAGCCACACACTATCCACGTAGATATTAGCGGTTGGTTTAGCCACCAACGGTACTAAAACCACATTTTGCCGCGTCTGCGCTTGCTGCAAAACCTGCGGTTGCATCTCACTTTTCTGGAAATCACTAAATACATAAAGAGGTCCCTGCTGCTCCGCCTGTAAAGCTTGCCGCATACCAGCACTACCCCAGCCGTGTACCCCAGTTCGCTGGTCATTCACTGCTGCTAAATAAGCAGTTTCCTGCATAATGCCTTTGCTTTGGCCAACCAACTTAAACCGAGCAGTAGTTCCATAGCTCCTTCCCAAAGCTTCGCCACTCTTCACAGCCTCTTGGCGCAACTGGCCCTGAACTTGGCCAAGCGCTTGCATACTACCCGATTTATCAACAAGGACATTTACCAACCCGTCACTCGTTGCTACTGGTTGTCTATCAGCTGGAATAATTGGCTGGCAAAACAATAGTACTAACGCTACAACTGCCAACACCCGCACCAGCAACACAAGTAATTCTTGTAATTGCCGTCGCCGCATAGTAGTCAATTCCACTTCCCGGATAAACCCCGTATTAGTGAAAAGTACTCGCTGAGGTTTCCTCAACTGCAACAAGTGAATAGCAATTGGCACCGCAACCACCAATATTCCCCACAAAAATCCCGGATATAATAGCTGCATTATGCTGTAAGTCTGCCTAACATCAAGTGTGAAGAGAGAACAGTAAAATTACCCTATTTATTCAATGCAAGCTACAGAAAGCACCACAACCGTCCTTCGTTCAATTAATCTGTTGAAAAACCTTTTTCCTAATTCTCTTATAAACGCAAGAGCCCTCCTGCTAATCGCTGGTGAAAGCGAAACAGGAGGGCTCACGTGTAAAGTTGG
>NZ_BAAGXF010000007.1:0-270129 GCF_054779975.1 Hymenobacter arcticus | reverse complement strand
AGCCTGGCTGCTCATTGCCAACATGACCATGTGCCTCAACCGCTTAGCGCCTGCTTAATTCCCTAACACCCTCTTAAAAAAAGCTAACAATCAGACTTAGAACTAGCTTCCCCTCTCCTTTTCGGAGAGGGGATTGGGGGGGGTGAGGCGCACGCGGAGGGCGACCGTATATCCTAACCTGGAAATCAAGCTAAAAATCGTTTGGCAAGCCCTTCTAAATCAAAAAATTACATGACGCTACCTACTTCCATTGGGTTGGCACTGGCAGCGCTGGTCGCCATCGCTAGCGGCACCCCAGCCACTCCAGGCCACCCTATACCGAGCCGCCCTCCCGGCGCCTCACTAGTAGCCGACACCATACTTAACCCGCTGAAAATCGTGTACTTCGGCTCGTCGGTGCCGTATGGGCAGGGCGCTACCAACAAGTACGGCTACCTGGCGCGCTACACCACGGTACTGGGGCAGCGGGCCGCGGCAGGCCAGGGCGCGGCCTGGCAAACGGTCAATATCTCCGTGCCCGGCGACAATACGGTGAAGGTGCTGGCGCGCTGGCAGCGCGACCTGCTGCCCCAGCGCGGGCGCTACGTGGTGCTGGCGCTGTCGCTGGGCAACGAGGGCATTCACGGGGGCGGCCGGCCGGTGTTTGAGCAATTTCGCACCAACTTGTTGCAAATCATAAACTTAGTGCGGGCGCAGGGCATGGTGCCGGTGGTGGCCAACTGCTACACCCGCAACGACTACACGCCCGAGGACTACGGCTTTATCAAGGAGATGAACCTGCTGCTGCACGCTTGGGCCGTACCCAGCATCAACCTGCTAGGAGCCGTGGACGACGGCACCGGCCACTGGGCCGCCGGCTACTGGGATGATGCCCTGCACCCCAACGACCGCGGCCACGCCGAACTCACCCACGCCCTGGTACCCTCGCTGTTTGACGCGCTGCGGGCGGGCAAACCCCTGCCGCACAAAGTACCCACTGCGGCCGTGCGCCTGGGGCGGCGCGGCTCCGGCCTAACGTTGCGGCCCGAGGCGCTGGTGCACCCGTTTACGCAGGTTATCAGCTTTCGCACGGCCGGCACGGGGCGGCTGCTCACGCTGCAAGACAGCACCACGCAGGGCACCATTGGCATTAATGCTACCGGCATAATTACCTATAAATCAGCTAAAAACGGGGTTATCATGGGCAAGGCGCGGGCCAATGACAACCGCTGGCACCAGTTGGTACTCACGCACTACTACGCTCAGGGCCACACGGTGCTGTACCTCGACGGCACCGAGGTGGGCCGCCTGCCTGAGCAGTTGCTGACCCGCCAGCTCAGCCTGGGCGGTACCGAGGCCCCCGCCAGCGTGGGCTACCGCAACTGGCTGTTTTACCGGGCCGGTATGAACCCCGATGAGATGCGCGCCCTGGCCGCCGACTCGCTGCTCAAGTCGAGCCTGGAGCTGTACGCCCCCCTCAGCGGCGGCGCGGGCCACCCCGATTCGCTGATAAATCTGGCGCAGAGCACCAACCAGCTGCGGCGGGCACCCAGTAAGAGGTTATCCAAATAGGGATTGGGCAGCCTCCAACTGACTAGCTTGTGCTCAGGCAAAACGATAAAATACACTCTAAAATAATAAGCTGGTTTTTAGCATATTACAAATCTTAAATTAAGAAAAAGTAACCAGTCACTCATATTTTTTGAGCACTGACTAAGGGGGAGGCACGGGCAACAGTGTAGTACTGCAAACGATTGGGCTATGCGTCCCGGTCGCTTGGGCCGGGGCGGTTGAATTCATTGCCGCCCCGCCCACCCTTCCCTTTATGCCTCCAACCGTTACCCAAGAACTTATTTCGGCCTACGTAGCCGGCACCGCCACGGCCCCCGAGGCGGCGGCGGTGCGCGCCTGGCTGGGCCAGCCCGCCAACCAGCTGCTGGCCCAGTACTGGATGCAGCAGCACTGGGACGCGCTAGCCGCCGCCCCGCCCCTGCCGCTGGCCGATGAGCCCGACTACGAGGCGCTGCTGGCCCGCACCCGCCTGCACCTGATGCCCGCCGCGCCGCGCTACCAGCCCGCCCGCACCTGGCGGCGCTGGGCGGCGGCGGCCGCCCTGGCCGGTACCGTAGCCGGCGGCGGCTGGCTCTACCAAAACAGCCACCGCGCCCCGGCCCCGCTCACAGTAGCCACGCGCTTTGGCCAAACGCGGGTGCTCACGCTGCCCGACGGCTCGCAGGTGACCCTCAACGGGCACTCGCAGCTGCGCTACGCCGCTACTTGGCAAGCTGACAAGCCCCGCGAGGTGTGGCTCGATGGCGAGGGATTTTTCTCGGTGCAGCACATGGCTAATAATCAGCGCTTTCTGGTGCACACCACGGCTGGGCTACAAGTGGAAGTGCTGGGCACCAAGTTCGTGGTGAACCGCCGGCGCGACCAAACGCGGGTGGTGCTACTCTCGGGCAAGGTGCGGGTCGAGTTTGACGACCACCAGCAGCCCGACGTGCTGCTGCGCCCCGGCGAGCTAGTGGAAACCCACGACGACCAGCCCACCCTCGTGACCCACAAGCGGGTGCACACCGCCCCCTACGCCGCCTGGAAAGACGCCCAGCTGGTGCTCGACGAAACCACCATTGCCGAGCTGGCCACCCGCCTGCACGACACCTACGGCCTCGATGTGGTGGTGGCCAACCCCGCACTCAACGTGCGCCGCATGACGGGCACCGTGCCCGTGGGTGAGCTGCCCATTCTGCTATTGGCCCTCGAAGAAACCTTTCACCTCCAGGCCACCCAGCAAGGCAACCGCCTGGTACTGGCCGAAAAGCGCTAGCCGAACGCTAGCCGCTAAGTCTTTTTTCTTTTTTCCCCACCCGCTTTATGCTACCACTACTTACTCCCGTGGGTAAACACTACGGCCGGCCGGCTTTTCTGGCCGCCGGGGTTTTGTTCCTGCACGCCCTGGGCAACCCGGCTTCGGCCCAGCTCCTGGCCGTTAACACCCCCAGCCAGAGCGTATTATACCCCACCACCGCGCCGGCTCCCACTAGTTCGGTTATGCTCAAGGCCCTGCTCAAGCAGTGGGAGAGCGAGTACCACGCCACCATTTTTTACGAAAGCGCGCTGGTAGATAACAAGCGCGTGCCGGCTCCCGCCGAAAGCACCGCCCCGCTGGCCGAGCGCCTGGCCACCGTGCTGCCGGCTGCTAACTTGCAGTTTAAAGAGCTACGCGCCAACTACTTCGTGGTAACCAGCCGCGCCGACCGCGCCGCCGCGGGCAGCACCCTGGCGGCCACCGCCCCGCAGGATGTGCCCGTGGCCGGCCGCGTAATGCAGCCCAACGGCGAAGGCCTGCCCGGCGTGACGGTGCTCGTGAAGGGCACTACCATCGGCACCACCACCGGGGCCGACGGCAGCTTCTCGCTGAACGTGCCCGAGAACAGTACGCTGGTATTCAGCTCCATCGGCTTCAAAACCCAGGAGCTGGCCGTGACCGGCGCTACTAGCAGCCTGGCCATCCGGCTAACCGACGACGCCCAGAGCCTCAACGAAGTGGTAGTGGTGGGCTACGGCACCCAGACCCGCCAGGACCTCTCGACCTCGGTGGCCTCGGTGGGCGGCGCGGCGCTGGCCCGCCAGCCGGTGTCCGGCTTCGACCAGGCCTTGCAGGGCCAGGCCCCCGGCGTGCAGGTAACGGCCCCCACCGGTGCGCCCGGCGCGGGCATCAACGTGCGGGTGCGGGGCAACGCCTCGCTGAGCCTCAACGGCTCGCCGCTATACGTGATTGACGGCATTCCGGTACTGCCTGATTATCAGCAGGAACTGTCGGTGGGCAACCAGCGCCTCAACCCGCTCAACACCATCAACCCCAACGACATCGAGAGCATCGACGTGCTTAAGGACGGGGCAGCCGCGGCCATCTACGGCGTGCGTGCCGCCAACGGCGTGGTAGTGATTACCACCAAGCGCGGCAAGGCCGGCCAGGCCCAGGTGGGCCTCAACGTGTACTACGGCCGCCAGTACCTGCGTAAGAAGCTGGATGTGCTCAACGCCAGCCAGTTTTTGCAGGAATACAACGAGATTCAGGCCAATGCGGGCCTGCCCCTGGCCGACCCCGCCGACCCGCGGCTGGTGAGCAACACCGACTGGCAGGACCAAGTGTATCGCTCGGCGGGCCAGCAGAGCTACCAGCTCAACATCAGCGGCGGCACGGATAAGACCCGCTACTACGTGTCGGGCGGCTACTTCAAGCAGCAGGGCATCAGCCTGAACTCGGGCTTCGACCGCTTCAACTTCAAGGTGAACCTCGACCAGCAGGTGAGCACCCGCTTTAAGGTAGGTACTACTCTCAACCTGAGCCGCTCGCACACCAACGGCAGCGTGCGCTCGGAGCTGGCGCTCGGCAACTCGGGCACGGTGCTCGGGGCGCTGTCGCAGATTCCGAACATTCCGGTGCGCAACGCCGACGGCACGTACGGCGTGAACCCCTTCAACCAGTCGGACAACCCGGTGGGCGACTTGCTGGAAACCAGCAACCAGGCCGTGGTGTACCAGGTGCTGGGCAACATCTACGGCGAGTTTGACATCCTCAAAAACCTGAAGGCCCGTACCTCGCTGGGCATCGACTACCGCACCCAGAGCGAGAACACGTTCCAGAGCCGTAACTACCCCGGCACCTCCAACGCCGATGCCTCGACCCGCGGGCAGGCCAGCACCGCCGCCAACGAGCAGGTTATCTGGCTGAACGAGAACACGCTGACCTACAACCCTACCCTGGGCGACAAGCACCATCTCACGCTGCTGGCCGGCGAGTCGATGCAGGCTTCCAGCCGCTTTACCTCGAGCGCTACCACCCGCGGCTTCGCCTCCAACGCCGTGCCCTACCTCAACGGGGGCGCCACGGTGGTGGGCATTCCGGGCAGCTACGCCGATGCGTGGGCGCTCCAGAGCTTTTTTGGCCGGGCCAACTACGACTTCGATGGCAAGTACCTGTTTTCGGCCAGTATCCGGGCCGATAAAACCAGCCGCTTCGTGGACAAGTACCGCACCGGCTACTTCCCGGCCGTGAGCGCCGCCTGGCGCTTGTCGAAGGAGAGCTTCTTTCCGCAGGGCGGCCCCGTGTCGGACGTGAAGCTGCGCGCCAGCTTTGGTGCCAACGGCAACCAGGAAATCTACACCTACCAGCGCTTCTCGCGCTACTCAACGGGCAACAACTACCAGGGCGGCGGCTCGACCATTGTGGGCGGCATCACCCAGAGTGACATCGGCAACAACGACCTGCGCTGGGAAACCACCTACCAGTACAACGCCGGCCTGGACGTGGCCATGCTCAACAACCGCCTCACGTTCACCTTCGACATCTACAACAAGCAAACCAAGGACCTGCTGCTAGCGGTACCGATTCCGGTGAGCACGGGCGCGGGCAACCTGAGCGTGACCCAGAACATTGGCACGATTGAGAACAAAGGCATTGAAATCGGCCTGATAACCACCAACGTGCAGGCCGAGAACGGCGGCTTTGGCTGGACCACCAATTTCAACGTGAGCGGCAACCGCAACCAGATTCTGGACCTGGGTCAGCAAACCAGTGATGCGGGCGTAGTTTCTGACCGCACTATAATTGACCCCAACACGGGCGTCAATATTTCGCAGCCCGGCAAGCCGCTCGGCTCGTTCTACGGCTTCCGCACGGCCGGCATTGTGCAAACCAACGCTGAAGGCGCGGCCCTGCCCAGCCAGAACGGCATCAAGCCCGTGGCCGGCGACATCCGCTTTGTGGATACCAATGGTGATGGCATCATTACGAACGATGACCGCACGGTTATTGGCAACCCCAACCCCAAGGCGTTTGCGGGGGTTACCAACAACTTCTCCTATAAAGGCCTGGAGCTGAGCGTATTCTTCCAGGGCAGCTTCGGCAACGACATCTATAACCAGACCCGCCAGATAATCGAGTCGCAGTCGGACCCGCTCAACCAGAGCACCCGTGTACTCGGCCACTGGACGCCCACCAACACGAACACCGACATTCCGCGCCCCGTGCGCAATGACCCGGCCGGCAACAACCGCTTCTCGAACCGCTGGCTGGAAAGCGGCTCCTACGTGCGCCTCAAAAACCTGACGGTAGCCTACAACTTCCCGGCCGTGCTCAGCAAGCGCGCCGCCCTCCAAAACCTGCGCCTCTACGTGACGGCCCAAAACCTGGTGACCTGGACGAACTACCTGGGCTACGACCCCGAGGTGAGCGCCAACCCCTTCTCCTCGACCGCCGCCGGCATCGACTACGGGGTGTATCCGCAAGCCCGCACCTACACGGTGGGTTTGAACGCCAATTTTTAAGTTGCTGCTAGCCTAGAATTCCCATGAAAAAAATTGTAATCCCGGCGCTCGCCACCCTGACGTTCTTAGCCAGCTGCAACTTCCTGGAGAAGCAGCCGCTGGTGAGCATCACGCCCGACAACTTCTTCAAAACCTCGGACGATGCCGAGGCCAGTATCACGGCCTGCTACGACGCCTTGCAGGGCACCGGCGCCTACGGCCAGGACCTGAACGTGATGGGCGAAATGCCCTCCGACAACTGCGCGAGCACCAACGGTGACGTGAACGCGATGGATAAAATCATCTGGACACCCACCACCAGCCAGGTGGGCAACGTGTACCGCCAGGGCTACCTGACCGCCAACCGGGCCAACATCGTGCTCAAGTACGTGCCCACGGTAACGATGGACACGGCCCGCCGCAGCCAGATTTTGGGCGAGGCCTACTTCATTCGGGCGCTGAGCTACTTCAACATGGCGCGCGTGTACGGCGGCATTCCGCTGCGCCTCACGCCTACCGAAAGCGGCGCGCCCGCCGACGTGAACCTGGCCCGCGCCACCACCGACCAGGTGTACGACCAGGTAGTGGCCGACTTGCAGCGCGCCGCCCTGCGGATGCCGCTTACCAACACCAACCGCGCCGCCCGCAACGCCGCCAACGCCCTGCTGGCCCGCGTGCAACTCACGCGCCGCAACTGGGCCGCCGCCCAAGCTGCTGCCAACCAGATAATTACGGCCGGTGGCACGCTGAATACCACCTTCAAGTCGCTGTACCCGGCCGAGAACAAAGGCGCCGAGTCGCTCTTCGAAATCCAGTACGCCGGCACGGCCGACGGCGGCAACCTCCTGCCTGACTTGCTGCTGCCCTCGCCGCTGGCTACCTACTCGTTTCCTAAGTTCAACATCCCCACCCGGGAGCTGCTGACCTACGCCGACACCGTAAACGACCGCCGCTGGGCCTTCAACGGTATCGTGAACTCGGCCGCCGGCAAGGTAATCGGCCGCGACCACGCCAGCTACATCGATGGCAAGCCCGGCCGCGGTGGCAACAGCAACGACGTGGGTCCTTTCGTATTTAAGTGGACCAGCATCGGCGGCAACTTCAGCTCGACCGACAACACCTACGTGCTACGCTACGCCGAAGTGCTGCTGGCCTACGCCGAAGCCGTGAACGAGCAAACCGGCCCCAGCGCCGACGTGCTGGCCAAGCTGAATCTAGTGCGCCAGCGCGCCGGCCTCGCCGCCCTCACGCTGTCATCGGCCCAGGCCGCCAGCAAGCAAACGATGCGCAACGAAATCGACCGCCAGCGCCGCTTGGAGCTAGCCTTCGAAGGCGAGCGCTGGTTTGACCTGCTGCGCTATGCCCGCCACACCATTGCCGACGCCTCGGCCACCCACGCCGTAACGGCCCTCGACATCATCGCACAGCAGCGCGGTGGCACCCGCGACGCCAACTACCTGCTGTTCCCCCTGCCCCAGGGCGAAATCAATACCAACCCGTTGGTGCAGCAAAACCCTGGCTATTAACTAATTGAGAGCAACGATGCGGGCGCCCGCCTGCATCGTTGTTGATTTCTGACACAGTCGTTTCGGGGTGGGGGTGGGAAAAGTGAAATAGTCAAACCTTCCACCTCGGAACGGCACTTGCCGGGGCCGGCACCCACTTGGCACGTCATGCAGGGCTTCACCGCTGCGTGACGTGCCTTTTGAGGTGCCAGGGTTCCCTCCTTTTCACTTGCTGCTTTTCAAGCATTTATTCCTTTTCCCTTGAAAACCAATCGACTAGCTTTTGCACTACGTTACCTGGGGCTGGCGGGGTGCTCGGCTTTTATGCTTTTGCCGGCCCACGCCCAGCGGCGGGCCGCAGCGGCGGGCGTCACGGCCTGGGTTACCACGCCCGACCAGGCGCAGCTGCTGCGCCGGCAGCCCGGCCAGCTGGCTTTTACCAAAGCCCCGGCCCCTGGACCCGTGATAGAAGTAGATGACAGCCAGCGCTTTCAAACCATGGATGGCTTTGGCTACTGCCTCACCGGGGGCAGCGCCGAGCTGCTGCGCGCCATGAGCGCGCCGGCGCGGGCCAAGCTGCTGCGCGAGTTATTCGGCACGGGTGCCAACGACATTGGGGTAAGCTACTTGCGCCTCAGCATTGGAGCTTCTGACCTCGACGCCACGGTGTTTAGCTACGACGACCGGCCGGCGGGCGAAACCGACCCCACGCTGGCGCACTTCAGCCTGGCCCCCGATGAGAAGGCGCTCATTCCGGTGCTCAAGGAGATTTTGGCTATCAACCCCAGCCTCAAGCTGTTGGGCTCGCCGTGGTCGCCGCCCACCTGGATGAAAACCAACGACGCTTCCAAGGGTGGCAGCCTCAAGCCCGAGTTCTACGGGGCTTATGCCCAGTACTTTGTGAAGTACGTGCAGGGTATGAAGGCGGCAGGCATCACCATCGACGCCGTGACGCCCCAAAACGAGCCGCTGCACCCCGGCAACAACCCCAGCCTGCTGCTGCTGGCCGAGCAGGAAGCCGAGTTTATTGGTCAGCACCTGGGCCCGGCCTTTAAGGCGGCGGGTATCAAAACCAAGATTATCTGTTACGACCACAACGCCGACAAGCCCGAGTATCCGCTCACGGTGCTCGGCAACGCGGCGGCCAACCCCTACGTCGATGGCTCGGCGTTTCACCTCTACGCCGGCCCCATTGAGGCGCTGAGCAAGGTGCACGACGCCTTTCCGGCCAAAAACGTGTACTTCACCGAGCAGTGGGTGGGGTCGAAAACCGACTTTGCCGGCAACCTGGGCTGGCATTCGAAAACCCTGTTTATCGGCGCGCCCCGCAACTGGGCCCGCGTGGTGCTGGAGTGGAACCTGGCCGCCGACCCCCAGCAAAACCCGCACACGCCGGGCGGCTGCACCGAGTGCCTCGGGGCCATTACGCTGGCCCCCGGCGACCAGGTAACCCGCAACGTGGCCTACTACGCGGTGGCCCAAGCCAGCAAGTTTGTGCGCCCCGGCGCGGTGCGCGTGGGCTCCACCAGCGCGGGCGTGCTGCCCAACGTGGCCTACCGCACCCCCACCGGCGGCCACGTGCTGCTGGTGCAAAACGACCAGAAGGACGCCCAGACGTTCAGCCTGCGCTACCAGGGTCAGGCCGTGCCGCTCACGCTGCCGGCCGGGGCCATGGCTACCTACGTGTGGTGATTTTTAGACTGTTAACTGGTAGCTACTGGCTTTTTTCTTTTCCCCTTTTTTTCATTTTTTCTCTTTCCCCACCCATCATGAATAAAATCTTTACCCTCTCGACCCTGGCGGCCCTCACGGCGGCTTCGTTTAGCGCACAGGCGCAGTTTACCGTGAACGGCACGCTGGCTCCGGCCGAAATAGGCACTGGTGCGGGCAAGTACCAGCTGGTGGGCACCTACACCGGTGCCCACACCGTAGCCGACCGTGGCCTGAAAGCCCTGTACATGGGCACCACGGCTACTACGCTGAATGTGATGGTGGTAGCCTCACCCGAGATTGACGGCTACAACTCGCTGGTGCTGTACCTGGATGCACCCAACAAAACGGGCATTGCGGCGGCTACCCGCCTGCCCGGCAGCAGCAACGGCGGCAACGGCGGCAAGGAGTCGCTGCGGCAGCGGCCTACCCTCGACATGCCCGTCGACTATGCCTTACGCCTCACTACCTCGCCTCTCACCGATGCCAACGGCGGGGCCATGTACCTGAGCCGGGTAGACTACACGGCCACGCCCGGGGCCAATGGCTACGACGAGATTAACATGGGCTCGGGGCCGAAAAATGGCAACCTGGTATCCGATTCCAACGACCCCGCCGCGGCCCTCACGGCCTTCCAAACCAGTGCCTCGGGTAGCGTAGCGGCCAACACCACCACGGGCTGGGAGTTTCAGATTCCGCTGACGGCCCTGGGCGGCGCGGCGGCCGGCACCAACTTCGGCGTAATGGTAGCCTACATCGACGACAACCGCAGCTTCAACGTTGACTTGCTGCCCCAGATTGCGAGCCGCACGGCCGTCCTCGGCACCGACCCCGATTTCACGGCCATCACCGGCAAGCAGTTCTATACCTACCAGGTGGGCACGGGCGTGCTGGCCAGCCGCGCGGCTAGCAACTCACTGGCCACCAGCGCTTACCCCAACCCCCTGGCCGCCACCAGCAGCCTCGCCTACACCGTGGCCGACCAGGCCCAGCCCGTAACCGTAACGGCCTACAACAGCCTGGGCCAGGCCGCCCTCACCCTGCTCGATGGCACTACGCAGGCCGCCGGTCAGCACACGCTAGCCCTGGCCCCGTTGCAGCAGCTAGCGGCGGGCGTGTACCTGCTCCAGGTGCGGGCCGGCGCGCAGCTCACCAGCCAACGCGTAGTAGTTCAATAAGTTACCAAGAGGGCCGACTGGAGTCACTTGTACTTCGGCCGGCCTTTTTTATGTCTCGATATTCTGTTGGTGGTCCTTTTTTGGTCACTGGCTCGCTATACTTTTTTATCCTTTCCTGCCCAATCTCATGACCTATCCCACCCCTTATCGCTGGCCGAAGCTTGCCTACGTGCTGGCTTTGTTTGCCCTGCTGGTGACCGGCTGCAAAAGCGGCGACTCGCCTACCCCCACCCCGCCTACCCCGCCCACGCCCACCCCGCCAACCACGCCCGCCACCGCTTCGCAGATGGCCGTGTGGCTGACCATGCCCGACAAGTCGGCGCTCTTCTTCCGCCAGAAACTCAACTTGCAATTCGTTGCAAATACCAATACTAACCCCACCATTGTGGTGGACACCACCAAAACCTACCAGACCATGGACGGCTTTGGCTACACCCTCACCGGGGGCAGCGCCCAGGTGATGAGCCGCATGAGCGCCAGCAGCCGCGCCGCGCTCATCAAAGAGCTGTTTGCCACCGATAGCACGTCGTTGGGCGTGAGCTACTTGCGCGTGAGCATCGGGGCCTCCGACCTCAACGACCAGGTGTATACCTACGACGATGGCCCCGCCGACCCCACGCTGGCCAACTTTAGCCTGGCCCCCGACCAGGCCTATTTCATCCCGGTGCTGAAGGAGATTCTGGCCGTGAACCCGAGCATCAAAATCCTGGGTTCGCCCTGGACGGCCCCCTCGTGGATGAAAACCAACAACAGCCCAGTGGGCGGCAGCCTCAAGCCGGAGTACTACGGGGCTTATGCCCAGTACTTTGTGAAATACATTCAGGGCATGAAGGCGGCCGGCATCACCATCGACGCCGTGACGCTGCAAAACGAGCCGCTCAACCCCTACAACAACCCCAGCCTGGTAATGCAGGCCCAGGAGCAGGCCAACTTTATCAAGAACAACGTGGGGCCGGCCTTTAAGGCGGCGGGCATCACCACCAAGATTATCGCCTACGACCACAACGCCGACCGGCCCGACTACCCCGCTACCGTGTATGCCGATGCCGGGGCTAACCCCTACGTGGATGGCGCGGCCTTCCACCTCTACGGCGGCAATATCAGCGCCCTCAGCGACGTGCACAATGCCAATCCCACCAAGAACGTGTACTTCACCGAGCAGTGGACGCAGTCGCCCGGCAACCTGGCCGGCGACCTGCCCTACCACGTGAACAACCTCGAAATAGGGGCGGCCCGCAACTGGAGCCGCAACGTGCTGGAATGGAACCTGGCCAACGACGCCACCTATGGCCCCCACACCCCCGGCGGCTGCACCGAGTGCCTGGGCGCAGTCACCATTAGCGGCGATGTGGTGACCCGCAACCCGGCCTACTACGCCATTGCCCACAGCAGCAAGTTTGTGCGCCCCGGCTCGGTGCGCGTGGATACCAACGTGCCCGGCAACCTGCAAAACGTGGCCTACAAAACGCCCAACGGCAAGCGCTGCCTGGTGGTAGTGAACACCGGCTCGACGCTGCAAAGCTTTAATATTCAATACAAAGGCAAAGTGGTGAACACCTCGCTCTACGGCGGGGCCGTGGCTACCTACATTTGGTAGTCTGTCCGATTTACCGCTCCCCTCCCCACCCGTTTCTTTTCTGATGACCAACAAGCTATTGCCGGCCGTGCTGCTGGTTTCCACGCTCGGCCTGGGCCGCGCCACGGCCCAAACCACCTACTCGGCCGCCGGCAAAAAAGCCCAGGTGTACACCACGGCCCAGGGCACTACGCAGCGCCTCACGGCCGGCGCGGCCCTCAGCTTTGCGCCCTCGGGCCAGCCCGTCGAAACGCAGGTGTGCGTGTTTGTAGACCCCACGCACTCGTTTCAGACGCTGCTCGGCATTGGCGGGGCGCTCACCGATGCCTCGGCCGAAACGTTTTTCAAGCTGCCCAAAGCCCAGCAGCAGGAGTTTTTGCAGGCCTACTACAACCCCACGGCGGGCATCGGCTACACGCTGGCGCGCACCAGCATCGGCAGCTGCGACTTTTCGAGCGCCAGCTACACGTATATTAAAGAGGGCGATACCAGCCTCAAGAGCTTCAGCGTGAAGCCCGACGAGAAGTACCGCATTCCGTTTATCAAGCAGGCCACGGCGGCGGCGGGCGGTAAGCTCACCATGTTCGTGAGCCCCTGGACGCCGCCCGCGTTCATGAAAACCAACCACGACTTGCTGCACGGCGGCAAGCTGCTGCCTGAGTTTCGGCAGCCGTGGGCTGATTACTACGTCAAGTTTATTCAGGCCTACGAAAAGCAGGGTATCCCCATTTGGGGCCTCACGGTGCAAAACGAGGAGATGGCCACCCAGAAGTGGGAATCGTGCCTCTACACGGCCGAGGAAGAGCGCGACTTCATCAAGGAATACCTCGGGCCCACGCTGAAAAAAGGCGGCATGGGCGAGAAAAAACTCATTGCCTGGGACCACAACCGCGACCTACTGTTTCAGCGGGCCAGCACCGTGCTCGACGACCCCGAGGCCGCCAAATACGTGTGGGGCATCGGCTACCACTGGTACGAAACCTGGACTACCAGCGGCCCGCTGTTCGACAACGAGCGGCGCGTGCACGAAACGTATCCGGCTACTAACCTGATGTTTACGGAGGGCTGCGTCGAGAACTTCAAGTTCGACCAGGTGACCGACTGGCGGCTGGGCGAGCGCTACGGCAACTCGATGATAAACGACTTCAACGCCGGCACCGTGGGCTGGACCGACTGGAACGTGCTGCTCGACGAAACCGGCGGCCCCAACCACGTGGGCAACTTCTGCTTCGCCCCCATCATCGCCGACACGCGCACCGGCAAGCTCATCTACACCAACGCCTACTACTACATCGGGCACTTCTCCAAGTTTGTGCGCCCCGGCGCCAAGCGCATTGCCGCCACCACTAACCGCGACTGGCTCTCGAGCACGGCCTTCCAAAACCCCGACGGCAAAGTAGCCGTGGTGGTGATGAACAGCGGCGACAAGTCCCAGGAGTTTCAGCTATGGGTGAAGGGCCAGGCGGCCACTACTACCAGCCCGCCGCACTCCATCGCCACGTACGTAATCAACTAACTATCTGTTAATTATAATATAAACCAGAACGTCATGCTGAGCTTGTCGAAGCATCGCTACCACGCCGCCAGGGTTACTACTCCAACGGCGCAGTAGCGATGCTTCGGCAAGCTCAGCATGACGTTCTTTTTTAACGCTTTACAATCCGTTTTATATGAAAACGCTCCTACTCTGCCTGCTCACCCTACCCGCCCTGGCCCAAACGCCCACCAGCCCACTGCTGCGCGCCGAAGGCCCCAAAATAGTGGATGCCCAGCACCACGAAGTGCTGCTGCAAGGCATGAACCTGGGCGGCTGGCTGCTGCAAGAAGGCTACATGATGAAGCCCAACTACGGCGGCACCCAGGGCTCGGTAAAAAAAGTACTCTACCAAGCCGGCCTGAGCGACGCGGCCGTGGAGAAATTCTACCAGCAGTACCGCGACAACTTCATCACGAAATCCGATATCGACTTCATTGCCCAGCAAGGGTTTAACTGCATTCGGCTACCGCTGCACTACGACCTGTTCCTTACCCCCACACAGCGCGCCGTGCGCAACAGCGTGATTCGGGGCACCGTGCCCTACGCCAGCTACGTAGCCCAGCTAAAGGAATGGCAACAGCAAGGCGAGCTATTCAGGGAACCAGCCCAGCTGGAAGCTATCCGCTTGATTGACAAGACGCTGGCCTGGTGCGCGGCCAATAAGCTCTACGTGGTACTCGACCTGCACGCCGCCCCCGGCGCGCAGGGCACCGACTCCAACATCGCCGATGCCTTGCAGCCCAACGACTTCTGGAACGAGCCCGTGTACCAGGACATTACCAACGGCCTGTGGGCCACCCTGGCCCAACGCTACAAAAACGACGGACGCATTGCCATGTACGACCTCGTGAACGAGCCCAACAACGTGCCCGGCGGTAACCCGCCCATCCAGGCTATGCTGGAGCGGCTCATCAACACGGTGCGCGCCACCGGCGACCAGCATTTGCTATTGCTGGAGGGTAACGGCTACGGCAACAACTACAATGCACTGGAAAAGAAGACGTTCACGCACCCCGAGAATCTGGTGTACAACGCCCATCGGTACAGTATTCTGCCCAAGTATCCGCTCAGCAACGCCCCCGACGCCAGCAACCCCGACGCCAACCAGCTCGGCACCATTGGCAACCTGCTGGCCTTCCGCCAAGCCCAAAACGTGCCGGTGTGGGTAGGCGAAACCGGCGAAAACACGCCGCAGTGGATGGGCGAGGCCGCCCGCAACCTCAACCGCGCCGGCATCGGCTGGTGCAGCTGGACGTATAAGCGCTTCAACGACAAGCCCATTGCGGCCCTGCTGCGCATCAAGCCGCCTTACCTAGTCGATGTAAAAAGCGCCGCCGAGCTGCCGGCTATTCTGGAAAATATCAAGTTCAAGAACTGCGTGCCGAACCCGGAGACTATCGAGGCGCTCAAGGCAGAGCTGAAGAAGTAACTGGGTAGTCGTTCTGGCGGGGCGCCTCACCCCCTGACCCCCTCTCCGAAAAGGAGAGGGGACACCGGCTTTGCGCGAACGTTTGTGGTCGGCTGGCTCCCCCTCTCCTTTTCGGAGAGGGGGCCGGGGGGTGAGGCGCCCCGCCAGAACGACTACCTGAATTATAATCTTCTATTTATGAAGCACTTAATACTCTTATTTCTCCTTACGAGCTTCCGCCTATCGGCCCAAACCACCCCACCAACCGGGCGCGTAGTCGTCACCTACCTCGATTCCAAACTACTACGCGGCAACCCCGGCGGTGAAAACCCGCGCCGCCGCGTGAGCGTGTACCTGCCGGCCGGCTACGACGCCAACGCGGCGCAACGCTACCCGGTGCTGTACTACCTGCACGGCTTCACCTGTAACGACAGCCTGGTTTTCAACCAGGACGGCCTGAAAACCTTGCTCGACCAGGCCATTGCTGCCGGCCAAATTCGCCCGCTCATTGTGGTGGTGCCCAATGAGCAAACGCGTTTCGGCGGCAGCTGGTACGTCAACTCGGCCACCAACGGGCCCTGGGCCGACTTCACCGCCCGCGAGCTTATCGCCTTCATCGACCATCAGTTTCGCACCCTGGCCCGGCCCGGCAGCCGGGGCCTGACCGGCCACTCGATGGGCGGCGGCGGCACCCTGCGCCTGGCCCTGGCCTACCCCGGCACCTGGGCCGCCGCCTACGCGCTGAGTCCGGCCTTTATTGGCCCGCACCCCAGCTTCGTGCCGGGAGCGGGCTTGTTGGCAGCCCTGCGCGCCACTGCCCCGGCCGAGGTGCTGCGTAGCTACCCGGCCCTGGCCGAGGTATCGCTGGCCCGCGCCTTTTCGCCCAATCCTAAGAACCCACCCTTCGGGGCCAATTTTCCGGGCTCGCTGGGGGCCGATAGCCTGGCCCGGCGCGATGCGGTGCTGGCGCGTTGGGTGCTGGCCACGCCCACCTATACCTTACCCATCCACCCGGCGGCACTGCGCCAGCTGCGGGCGCTGGCCTTCGACTGGGGCGCGCAGGATGAGGTAAAGCATATTCCACCCACTTGCCTGATTTTCAGTAATTTACTAACTGCATATAGCATCCGGCACACGGCTCAGGAATACGCAGGCACCCACGGCAGCCGCATTATGGGGCCCACGGGCCGCGTGTACCAGCAGGTACTGCCATTCTTCAATCAGCACCTCGATTTTTAGGTAGTAGCTTACGGCACATGCACGTAGCGGTGTAGCGCGAAGCTCTGCTTCGCGTATCGTTGAACGGCCCGTCTGCTCCTCGTTCAACGACACGCGAAGCAGAGCTTCGCGCTACATCACGCTGGCCGAAGTTTACAAAAGTAGCGGCGCTAAAAAACCTTATCCCCGACTAACTTTCTTAAGCCTCAATGAGTAAGCACAATCACTTACCTATCACCTTCATGCTACTTCGCCTATTTCTACTCACTGCGCTACTTGCGGCGGGAGCCAGCCGCCCCGCCACCGCCCACCAACCGCCCGCGCCGCCCAAACCCACGGTCATCCTCTTCATCGGCAACAGCTTTTTTCACGGCGCTTTTCAGCCGGTACTGAGCTATAACAACGAGGCGATTACCGACGAAAACTTCCAGCCCGATGGCGCGGGGCAGCGCCGCCGCAAGTATGAGCACGAGCAGCGCCCGTGGGGCGGCATCCCCGGCATTTTTAAGAAGCTCACCGACGAGGCCGGGCTGAACTACGAAGTGCACCTGGAAGCCATCAGCGGGCAAACACTTAAGTTTCACTACGACAGCGCGTTGGCCGTTATTCAGAAGCCGCGCTGGGATAAGGTCATTATGCACGATTACAGTACCGGGCCGGTGCCCACGCGCCACAGCGGCCAGCCGGCACGCTTCTTCGAGTACGCCACCAAGCTGGAGCAGGCCGTGCACACGGCAAACCCCAAGACCCAGGTGTACCTCTACCAAACCTGGGCCCGCGCCGACCTCACCTACCCCGCCGGCCAGCCCTACGCGGGCCTGCCCCTCGACTCGATGACCGCCGACCTGCACCGCGCCTACTACCAGGAAGCTGCTCAGGATAAGCGCTTTGCGGGCGTGGCGCCGGCCGGCGATGCCTGGCTGCGCGCCGTGCGCCAGGGCGTAGCCGACCCCAACCCCTACGATGCTGCCGAGCCCGGCAAAGTGGACCTCTGGGGCCGCGACCACTACCACCCCAGTATTTACGGCGCTTACCTCAACGCCTGCGTGCTGCTGGCCGAAATCACGGGCAAAGACCCCCGCAAGCTGGGCCGCCAGGAGCAAGCCGCCGCCGCCCTCGGCATCGCGCCCGAAGTAGCCGTGCAGCTCCAAAAAGTGGCTTACGAGCAAGTAAAGGCCGCCCGCAAGTAGCGCCCACCGCGCCTGCCCGGTACCGGACACCCTGCCCGAAAATGGACACATTTTCGGGCAGCTCTTTTTCAGGGTATACACACAAGTTGTTGATTAACAATAAATTATGACACTGGCACGGGGCTTGGCTTAGGTAAGGGGTAATCCTTTGCTGCTTGCCCACTCATGGACAGAGTCATTTCTACTTCTACGCAACACCGCCGCCAGCTGCGCCGCTGGCTGCTGGGCCTGGGGGCGCTGGCCGCGCTGCTGGCCGCCGGCCTGGGGCTGCGCGCCGCCATTCAGCCCAGCCTGCGACGGGTAGATATTCTGACGGCCACCGTGGAAACCGGCAATGTAGACGCCTCACTCACGGCCGCGGGCACCGTCATTCCGGGGCGCGAAGCGGTGATTACCAGCCCCATCCAGAGCACCGTGCGGCGGGTGCTGCTGGCGGTGGGCGCGCGGGTGCAGCCCGGCCAGCCCATCCTGGAGCTGGATAAGGACCTGGCCGCCTCAGCCTTGGCCAAGCTCGACGACGAGCAGCTGCGCAACCAAAACAAGAACTCGCAACTGCAACTCACCCTGGAGCGCAGCCTCACCGACCTGCAAGCCCAGCAGCAGGGCCAGGCTCTGAAAGTCAACAGCTTGGAGTCGGCCCTGCGCGACGAGCAGCACCTGCTCAGCATTGGGGGCGGCACCGCCGAGGCGGTGCGCCAGGCCGAGCTAAACCTACGCACCGCTCGCCTCGAAGCCGCCCGCCTGCGCCACCAGCTGGCCAACCAGCGCCAGGCCAGCGCCGCCGACCGCCGCGAGCTGGGCTTCACCGTGTCGATGCAGCAGCGCAGCATTGCCGAGCAAGCCAGCAAGCTGCGCCAGGCCGACATCAGCAGCCAGCTGCCCGGCGTGCTCACCTGGGTCAACGACAACCTGGGCAGCACCGTGCAGGCCGGCGACGCCCTGGCCCGCGTGGCCGACCTCAGCCGTTTTCGGGTGCGCGCCACGCTCTCCGATAGCTACGCCGACCAGCTGCACCCCGGCGATGCCGTGCTGGTGCGCCTCGGCCCCGGCACCGACCTGCGCGGCACCGTGGCCAGCATCAGCCCCGCCGTAGACAAGGGCGTGGTCACCTTCTACGCCACCCTCGAAAACGACCACGCCGCCGCCCTGCGCGCCAACCTGCGCGCCGACGTGCTGGTGATAACCCGCGCCCACCGCGGCGTGCTGCGCCTCCACAACGGCCCCTTTTACCAGGGTGGCCAAGAGCAACCAGTGTTTGTGCTGGCCGGCGGCCGGGCCGTGCGCCGGGTGGTGCGCTTCGGCGACAGCAACCCCGATTACGTGCAAGTAGTGAGCGGGTTAGCTAAAGGCGATGAGGTAATTATCTCCGACACTAAAGCTTTTGTGGACACGTCGGCGCTAAGCATCAGCCAGTAAAGCCGCGCCGGGCTACCCATCGGCATTCTTCCTCCTTCACGCGCTTTTTTCTTCCGCCCATGCTGCCTTTTCTGCTGACTACCGCGCTCGTTCTCACCTGCACCCTGGCTACCGGCCCGGTGGCCCTGGCTCAAGCTCCGGCCCAAACCTCGCCGGCCCCAGCCCAGCGCCCGGCCGTTGGCACCGACAACCACTTACGCACGCCGCTTGATGCCGCGGTGCACCAGGCCGCCGCGCAGTATATGGCGCAGCCTACGGCGGTGGGCTTGTCTATTGCCCTGTACCAGGGTGGGCGGGAATATTTCTACAACTATGGCGAGGTAGAAAAAGGCACCGGCCGGCGGCCCACGGCCAACACGTACTATAACATGGGCTCGGTAGCCAAAACCTTCGTGGGCACGCTGTTAGCGCAGGCAGTGCTTGACAAAAAAGTGGCGCTCACCGATGATATTCGCCGCTACCTGCCCGGCCAGTACCCCAACCTGGAGCTAGCCGGCCGCCCCGTGCAGCTCGTCGATTTGGTCAACCACACTTCGGGCCTGCCCAGCGTGGCCCACGTGTACACCGCCGCCACCAAGGCGCGCCTCGACCAGCTCGCCCTGCCCGCCCGGCTAGCCTACTACAACCGCTACTCGGCCGACAGCCTGCTGGCCGACTTGCACCACATGCAGCCCACCACGCAGCCGGGCACTACCTATCGCTACAACAACCTGGGCCCGCTGCTGCTGCAACTGCTGCTGGAGCGCGTGTACCAGCAGCCCTACGAGCAAATGGTAACCAGCTATGTGAAAGCACATTATGGGATGCGCGACACCAAGCGCGTGCTCTCGGCCGCCGAGTGGCGCCGCTACGCCACTGGCTACGACGAGCACCAGGTTGCCCAGTCTCCCATCAACTACACCGGCTACTGGGGCGGCACCACCCTGAGCTCGACGCCCGCCGACCTGCTGCGCTACGCCGCCGCCAACCTGGCCGCCCGCGAGCCCGCCGTGCGCCTGGCCCAGCAGCCCACTACCACGCTGCCCGCCGGCTACGCCGTGGGCCTGGCCTGGCGCCTCGATACCGTGGCCGCTGGCCAGCGCCGCGTCTTCCACAGCGGCCACTTCCCGGGCTTCAATACCTGGCTAGCCTGCTACCCGGGCCAGGATGCGGCCGTGGTGCTGCTCGTGAATGATAACATCAGCCAGGACCGCCTCACCGAGCTGGGCCAGCAGCTACAGCAGGCGCTGGCTACCACGGGCAAGGCGCAGTAAGCAAGTTTTCAATCTTAACCTGCTCGTTATGAAAGCTTTCTACGGTGCCTTGCTGCTTGCTGCCGGTTGGCTAGGACTATCCGTGCCCGCCCGTGCCCAGGCGGAGGCGGCGCTCACCCTGCCCGCCCTCATCCAGCAAACGCTGGCCACGGCAGCCCCGAGCCTGCAAGCCCGCGCGGCCCGCGAAGGCGGCTACTGGGCCTACCGCGCCTACCAGGCCAGCTACCGGCCGCAGCTGGCGCTGGCGGGCACGGTGCCCAATTTCAACCACCTCATTAAGCCCGTGGAGCAACCCGATGGTACTATCGCTTTTCAACCGGTGCGCAACAACAACTCGTTGCTGGGCCTCACCATGACCCAAAACATCGGCCTCACCGGGGGGCAGGTGGTGATGGGCTCGCAGGTACAGCGCTTCGATAACTTTGTGGACAACACCAAACAGTATAATACCCAGCCCTTTAACCTTAGCCTGACGCAGCCGCTGGGCTACTTCAACGGCCTGAAGTGGGACCGCCGCATCGAGCCGCTGCTGTACCAGGAAAGTCAGCGCCAGTACCTCGAAGACCGTGAGGCCATTGCCCAGCGCGTCACGGAGCTGTATTTCGACGTGCTCTTGCAGCAGGTAAACGCCGCCGTGGCCGGCCAAAATGCCCAGGCCACCGCCGAGCTGCTGCGCGTGGGCCGCGAAAAATACAAGTTGGGCCGCCTCTCGCAGAGCGACTTACTTCAGCTCGAACTCAACCTGCTCGACGCCCAGCAGGCCCAAACCCAGGCCCTGCTCGACGCCGAAAACGCCGCCGTGAGCCTGCGCACCTACTGCGCCCTGCCCGCCGCTGAAGCTGGGGCTTCGGATGCCACCCCGCCGCTGGCCGTGCCCACCCCCGCGCCTACCCCGATTGTTGTGCCCACCGAGGCCCTGGCCCAGGCGCGGCAGCACCGGGTCGCGGTGCTGTCCTTCCAGCGGCGGCAGCTGCAAGCCAGCCGCGCGGTGGCCCTGGCGCGCGGCACCACCGGCCTGCTGGCCACGCTCACAGCCAACCTGGGCTACGTCAATCAGGCGCCATACCTACGCGAGAGCTACCTCGCGCTGCAAAACCAGCAGCAGGTGGCGCTGGCCTTTTCGCTGCCGCTCGTGGACTGGGGCCGCCGCCGCGCCACCATCCGCACCGCCGAGCTGGCCCGCGACCAAACCCAGGCCGCCGTGAGCCAGGATGCGCGCAGCTTCGAGCAAACCGTGCTCACCCAGGCCAGCCAGGTACCGGCCCTGGCCGCCCAAGCCGCCCGCGCCGCCCGCGCCGACACCCTGGCCCAGCGCCGCTACGCCATCACGCGCGCCACCTACGAGGCCGGCCGCCTCAGCCTCACCGACTTAACCCTGGCCTCGGCCGCCAAGGACCTGGCCCGGCGCAGCTACATCCTGGCCCTGCGCGCCGGCTGGGTAGGCTATTACCGCCTGCGCGGCCTCACGTTATTTGACTTTGAAACCCAGCAGCCGCTCGCGGCTGAATAACAGTAGCGCGAAGCTCTGCTTCGTGCGCGAGCGCCAGCGGGCATCATCGCCCGCGCCGCCCGGCCCGTAGCGCGAAGTTTTCACTTCGTGCGCGAGCGCAGCGAGCATCATCGTTCGCGCCGCCCGGCCCCGCCTGCTCGCTGCGCTCACGCACGAAGCAGAGCTTCGCGCTACTCACTTCTTTCCCCTTCCTTATGCAACCCACTCCCCCCGTCATTCGCCTCACCAATCTCGAAAAGGTGTACCAAACCAAAACCATTGAAACCGTGGCCCTTAGCCAGGTTAATATCAGCATTTCGCGGGGCGAGTTCGTGTCCGTTATGGGACCCAGCGGCTGCGGCAAGTCTACGCTGCTCAGCCTCATGGGCTTGCTGGATGAGCCCAGCTCCGGCACCATTGAGATTGACGGCCGGCCGGTTACCTCCTACTCCGATAAGGAGCTGGCGGGGCTGCGCAACCACAAAATCGGCTTCGTTTTCCAGAGCTACCACCTCATCAACGACCTCTCGGTGGTCGATAACGTGGAGCTGCCCCTGCTCTACCGGCCCGGCGTGAACGGAGCCGAGCGCCGCCGCCGCGCCCTGGCCGCCCTCGACCAGGTGGGCCTCAATGCGCGCACCGGCCACTTTCCGGCGCAGCTTTCGGGTGGGCAGCGGCAGCGCGTGGCCATTGCCCGCGCCCTGGCCGGCCAGCCCGAAATTATCCTGGCCGACGAGCCCACCGGCAACCTCGACTCGGTAATGGGCGAGGAAATAATGGACCTGCTGCTGGGCCTCAACCGCCAGGGCACCACCCTGGTAATGGTGACCCACGACGAGCAGCAGGCCCGCAAAACCGGCCGCCTCATCCGCTTCTTCGACGGCCGGCAGGTGGCGTGAGCCGCTTTTAGTAGCCTCACTCAACGCTTGTCATTGCGAGGAGGAACGACGAAGCAATCTTTCCTTTTCGCTCGCGCAGTTGCTCTTGCGCCAAGGAGAGATTGCCACACTCCACTTCGTTGCGCTCGCAATGACAGCCGATTATAAAATTCAAAAATCATGCTTTTAAGCTACCTAAAAATCGCCTGGAAGGTCTTGCTGCGGCGCAAGGTTTTCACCGCCATCAGCCTGTTCGGCATCAGCTTTACGCTGATGATTTTGCTGGTCGTGTACGCCCTGGTTGATTACGCCGCGGGGTCGCACCGGCCCGAGCTGCACACCGACCGGCTGCTGTTCATCAACCGCATGCAGCTGATGTATCACGATGGGGGCAACAGCAACAGCAGCCTGGGCTACTCATTTCTGGACCAGCACGCCCGCACCCTGCGCACCCCCGAAAAAGTGTCTATCAGCGAGACTAATTGGGGTACGGCTGTGGCCTACGTAGGGCAGCAGGTGTTGAAGTTTGACCGCAAGCGCACGGATGGCGCGTTCTGGCAAGTGCTGGATTTTGACTTCTTGGAAGGCCGACCCTACAACCAGCGCGAAGTGCAGCAAGAAGCGCATGTGGCAGTACTAAGCGCCACCACCGCCCGGCGCTACTTTGGCACCGCTGCGGGGGTAGTGGGGCGCGAAATAGTGCTCGATGCGGTGCCCTACCTCGTGGTGGGCGTAGTGCACGACGTATCGCTGGTGCGGCTGCACACCTATGCCGAGCTGTGGTTGCCCATCTCGGCCATTGCCGACAACCTGCACGACCCCGAATACCTGGGCAGCTACCAGGCCATTGTGCTGGCGCGCCGCCCGGCCGATGTGCCCCTCATTAAAGAGGAATACCTGCGGGCTATCAACCGCGTGCCGCTGCCCGACCCCAAGGTCTATAGCAAAGTCAATTCGCGGGCGCAAACGCTGCTGGCTTCCTCGCTGGGCAGCAACGAAAACGCCACCGAAGAGGAAGGCGCCGCGGGCCCCTTTCTACGGCTGGTGGGGGGCATAGGCCTATTGTTTCTGCTGCTGCCGGCTCTCAACCTGGTCAACATCAATGTGAGTCGCACGCTGGAGCGCTCTTCCGAAATTGGCGTGCGCAAGGCCTTCGGGGCCACGGGCCGGCGGCTAGTGGGGCAGTTTCTCATCGAGAATATTTTCCTTACCCTGTGCGGAGCCGGGTTAGGCCTTGGGCTGGCGGCCGGGGTACTGGCGCTGCTTAATAGCAGCCACCTGGTGCCCTACGCCACGTTTGAGCTGAATGGGCGGGTGTTTGTGGCGGCCCTGGGCGTAGCCCTGTTTTTCGGAATCTTGTCGGGGGCTTACCCAGCCCATAAAATGTCGAAGCTACACGCCGTAAAGGCCTTAAAAGGAGACTTAAGCGCATGATACGCCACCTATTCACCCTGATGTGGAACCGCCGGCGGGCCAACGCCCTGCTGGCCCTAGAGATTCTGCTGGCTTTCGTGGTGCTCTTCGCCGTGAGCAGCATAGGCGTATTCTACTGGACTAACTACCGGGCCCCGCTAGGGTTTGCCTACGAAAACGCGTGGCAGATTGGCCTCAGCCCCGGCACGCAGCCCCACGCCGAGCAATTTGGCACCTTGCAGCAGGTGCTGGCGCAGCTGCGCAGCACGCCGGGCGTGGTAGCCGTATCGCGCAGCCAGGACAATACGCCCTTTGCCTTCAGCAACAACACCACCAACCTGGAATACGGCGAGGGCCCCGCCAAGCGGTCAGTCGGCGATATAAATATTTACAGCGCTGGTCCCGAACTGCGCGACGTTATGGAGGTGCAATTGCACGAAGGCCGCTGGTTCGACCGCCGCGACGAGGCAGCCAACCTCACGCCCATCGTCATCGACGAGCGACTGCGCGAGCAGCTTTTCGAGCCGGGGCAGGCAGCGGTGGGCCAGGTAGTGCGCAGCGGCAACGAGCGCTGGCGCATTATGGGCGTGAGCGGCCCCTACCGGGCCGACGGCGAATTAAGCGAGCCCAAGCCGGGCCTGTTTCGCTACGTAGACCCACAGGACACCACCCGCGCGCTATTTAAGCTGCTAGTGCGGGTGCGGCCAGGGGCCGGGGCAGTATTGGAAAAGCGAATTATCGATGATATTCGAGCTATTAATCCACTCTGGCACAGTAGTGTCGATTATTTAACCGAAATGCGCATTGCGCAGTTGAAAGTAAAGCTGACTCCGCCGGCTATCCTGGGGGTAGTGTGCGTATTCTTGATTGTGAACGTAATGCTGGGCCTCTTCGGCGTACTGTGGCTCAACATTAGCCAACGGCGCGGCGAGCTGGGCGTGCGCCGGGCGCTGGGCGCTACCGGTGCGGCCATCAGCGGGCAAATTGTGGGGGAGATACTGGTACTCACCACGTTTGGGCTGGGGCTGGGGCTGCTGGTAGCAGCCCAGTTTCCGCTGCTGGGCGTGTTCAATGTAAAAACGAGCGTGTACCTCACCGCCATGGCGCTGGCCGCCGCCGGCCTCTACCTGCTGGCCGCCGCCTGCGCGCTCTACCCCAGCCGGCTGGCGGCTGGCATCCAGCCCGCAGTGGCCCTGCGCGAAGAATAATAAAGCCGTGGGGCAACCGCTGGGGCTAGCGCTTCATCTGACGAGGAATGCCGGCGAGCGCAGAAAAAGATTCTTCGCCGCCGTAACGAACACCTTACCAGCCCGGTACCCACTGCAACCTCCTTTCCTCACGCCACTTTTCACGCTACTGCCATGAAAAACCTGCTGCTTGCCGCCGCCCTTTGGCTCGTTGCCCTCGCCCCCACCCTGGCCCAAACCGGCCGCGAAGTGCGCGAAGTCCCCACCTTCCACGCCCTCGAAGTGAGCAGCGGCATCGAGCTGCACTTGGTAGCCGGCCCCACCCAGCGCGTGGAAGTGAGCGCCGACACCCCAGAAAACCAGGCCCGCATCAAAACCACCGTGGAGGGCGGCGTGCTGCGCGTGCAGTTCGACGTGCTCAAGTCACAGCCCTGGCGCCGCGACCACCGCGGCCGGCTCCAGGCCTATGTAACGGCCGCCCAGCTCACCGGCCTGCAAGCCAGCAGCGGCTCCGAGCTGGAAGTAGCCGGCCCCTACCCCACCACCGACTTGCAGCTCGAAGTATCGTCGGGCGCCACTCTCAAGGGTGAATTTGCCGCCACTTCCATTCAGGCGCGCCTCAGCAGCGGCTCCGAGGCCGTGGTGAGCGGCAGCACCCAACGGCTGGAGGTACACACGAGCAGCGGCGCGTCCTTCACCGGTAAAAACCTGCAAGCGGCTGATTGCCAGGCCTCAGCCAGTAGCGGTGCCAGCATCACAGTGGCCGTGCAAAAAACGCTGTCGGCCAAAGCCAGCAGCGGCGGCAGCGTGAGCTACGCCGGCTCGCCTACGGTGGCCAAGCACACCAGCAGCGGCGGCAGCGTAGGCGGCTACTAACCTAGCATTAATTTCTATATAAAGAAGCTGTTTAAGAAGAAGTCTTGCTTCGGCAAGCTCAGCATGACTTCTTCTTAAACAGCTTCTTCAAACCGCGCTAGCCCAACACCCGACTTTTGCCCGGCGCACCCCGTACTTTCGACTACCCCATGATTCTGGTTATTGACGACGACGTAGCCATTCGCACCTCCCTGCGGCTGCTGCTCAAGCAGGCCGGCTACGCCACCACGGCCGTAACTGGCCCCGCCGAGGCGCTGGCCGCCGTGCGCGCGGCCCCACCCGCGCTGGTGCTACTCGACATGAATTTTACGGCCGCCACTAGCGGGGCCGACGGCCTGGCCCTGCTGGCCGAGCTAAAAGCGCTGGCCCCCGCCGTGCCCGTTATCCTGCTCACGGGCTGGGGCAGCATTGCGCTGGCAGTGGCCGGCATGAAAGCCGGCGCGGCCGAGTTCGTGACCAAGCCCTGGCAGAACGAGGCCCTGCTCCAAACCATTGCCACCGTGCTGGCCATTCAGGCGCCCACCGAGGCCGCACCGCTGGCGGGCCGCAAGGCGCTCGATAAGCAATTTGCCCTCAGCAATATAGTGGGTGAGGATGCCCGCCTGCTGGCCGTGCTACGCCAGGTGGGCCAGGTGGCCGCCACCGATGCCTCGGTGCTGATAGAGGGCGAAAGCGGCACCGGCAAGGAGCTGATTGCCGAGGCCCTGCACCACAACAGCCGCCGCCGCCAGCAGCCCTTCGTGAAGGTGAACCTCGGCGGCATTTCGTCTTCCCTATTTGAAAGCGAGATGTTTGGTCACCGACGCGGGGCCTTCACCGATGCCCGCGCCGACCGCGTGGGCCGCTTCGAGCTGGCCAACGGCGGCACCATCTTCCTGGACGAGATTGGCGAGCTCGAACTAGCCAGCCAGGTGAAACTGCTGCGCGTGCTGCAAGACCGCACCTACGAGGTGCTCGGCGACAGCAAGCCCCGCCGCCTCGACCTGCGCGTGGTGGCTGCCACCAATAAAAACCTGGCTGACTTGGTGGCCCAGGGCCTCTTCCGCGAAGACCTGTTTTACCGCCTCAATCTCATCACGCTGCACCTGCCCGCCCTGCGTGAGCGCCCCACCGATATTGGTGCGCTGGCCCGGCACTTTGTGGCCCAGCTGCGCGCCACCTACCAGCGGCCCGGTCTGCGCCTGGGCACCGCCGCCGCCCACTGGCTGCAAGCCCAGCCGCTGCCCGGCAACATCCGCGAGCTCAAAAACCTGGTGGAGCGCGCCGTGCTCACCACCCCCCACGATGAGCTCACGCCCGCCGACTTCCAGGCCAAAGCCACGATTTCCCCTGCGGTCCAAACCCCCGCTTCCACTCTACCCGCCCCCGGCTCCATGACCCTGGAAGCCCTTGAGGAACAAATGATTCGCCAAAGCGTGACCCATTACCAAGGCAACCTAAGCCAGGTGGCGCGGGCGCTCGGCCTCAGCCGCGGCGCGCTCTACCGGCGGCTCGATAAATTTGGCATCCCGTATAGCGAATAGCGCGGACGGTTAACTCCACCTCATGCCACTTCGCTTTCAGCTCGCCCTATTCCTACTGCTACTCTACGGGCTGCTAGCGGCGCTACTGGTGCAGGTGCGCACGAGTAGCCCGCTGCTGTTTGTCGCTGGCGAGGTAGCATTGGTAGCCAGCCTGGGGTTGGCCTGGACGCTCTACCGGGGCCTGCTGCGCCCCATCCAACTCATTGAAGCCGGCACGGCGGCGCTGCAAGCGCAGGATTTCAGCCTGAAATTCCTACCCGTGGGCCAGCCTGCCCTCGACCGCCTCGTAGCGGTGTACAACAACATGCTCGACGCCCTGCGCCAGGAGCGCCTGGGCCAGCACGAGCAGGGTGTGCTGCTGAAGCGGCTCATTCAGGCCTCGCCGGCGGGCATTTTGCTACTCGATTTCGACGCCACCATCACGGAGGCCAACGCCGCCGCCGCCCGCGCCCTGGGCCAGCCGGCCGCCGCATTAGCTGGGCAAGCCGTGGCCACGCTGCCCGCCCCCTGGGGTGCGGCGCTGGCCATGCTGGCCGCCGGGCAGCTGCACACCCTACGCCTGCCCAATGGCCAAACCTACCGCGCCGCCGCCGCGCACTTCTTCGACCGGGGCTTTCAGCGCCGCTTCGTGGTGCTGGAGGAGCTGACTCAGGAGCTGCAAGCCCAGGAAAAAATCACCTATGAGCGCCTCATCCGCCTCATGGCGCACGAGGTCAACAACTCCATCGGGGCCGTAAACTCGCTGCTGGGTAGCCTGCGCTACTACGCGCCGCAGCTCGACCCGGCCGACCAGCCCGATTTTGCGCAGGCTCTGGAGGTGAGCATCACCCGCAATACTCAGCTGGCCGACTTCGTGGCCGGCTACGCGCGGCTGGTGCGCCTGCCCCCGCCCGCGCCCCACCCCCTCGACCTGCACCAGCTGCTGCGCGACTTGGGCCACCTGCTGGCTGCCCAAAGCGCCGCGCACAACATTCAGTGGCACTGGCAATTAGCTGATAACATGCCAATTATAGCAGCCGATTCGCAGCAGCTTACCCAAGCCCTGCTCAACGTGGCCAAAAACGCGCTCGAAGCCATTGGCCCCAGCGGCGGCCACGTGTGGGTGCGCACCACCGCCGAGCCGCCCACGCTTACTATCGAAAATGACGGCCCACCCCTCACGCCCGAGGTCAGCCAGCGGCTGTTCACGCCCTTTTTCAGCACCAAGCCCAGCGGCCAGGGCCTCGGCCTGCTGCTGGTGCGCGACATTCTGCGGGCCCACGGCTTCGCCTTCCGCCTCGAAACTGGGGCTAACGGCCGCACCGCTTTCACGTGTGCGCTGACTGCTAATTTGGGATAGAACAGGCTAAAAGAACGTCATGCTGAGCTTGCCGAAGCATGGCGTTCTTCTAGCTTTCTCCTAAAATCTACCCTACCTAGCAGTCTCCTTGGTGCGCCACAGGCGCCACCAAGGCAGGTAGGGCTGGTCGTGGTGCTCGTAGTGGTAGCCGAAAAAGTAGCAGCTCACAAAGGCCCACACATGGTGCCGCAGCTGGCTGCGCGCCTTGTGCTGGTTATCGTACTCATGCTCACCCCGATGCGGCAAATACGTACCGAAGAAAAACAGCTGCAACGTGGCCAGCACCGCCGGTATCATCCAGAAGGCAATGACGTTGGCCTGCGGAAAATATAGCTTCAACACGTTGTAGGTCAGGGCCATGAGTAGCACCTGCCACCAAGTCACATAGTTCCAGGCGAAGCGTAGCAGCCAGGGCAGGAAGCCAGGGTGATGCTCGGGATGAAAATCGGGGTCGTCCTGGGTGCCCACGTGGCGGTGGTGGTCGTGATGCTTGGGCAGTTGCCGCGGAAACCAATTGTAGGCAAACAGCAGCGCGCATATGGTACCAAGGGCGTTGTTCAGCCGTTTATTAGGGCTCACCACGCCGTGCATGGCATCGTGTGCCGTAATAAAAAGCCCGGTGTACAGGTGCGTTTGCAGCAGCAGCAGCAGGTAGGGCGCGGGCGAGCGCCAGTCGGGCTCATAAGCCGCCAGCAAAAATACTAGGAGCCCGCCCCAGGCCACCATAATGAGTAGCGCCGAGGCCACGCCCTTGCCCGCCAGCGGCGCGGGGCGCACTACCCGACCCACAATTTTTTCAGATTGAACGGATTGCACAGATTTCGTAGCCGATTGGTATCAGTAAACCAAGTAACCCCCGAACGCCCCAAAAAGTCGTCCCCAAAATCCAATTAATTCAAAAAGCCCGGTCAGCAAGCTAAATTCCCGAACCAGCCCCAAAATCCGACCAATCCGAAGAATCCGATAAATCCGCGTTCTAGAAACGCTCCAGGGCGTCGCGCACCTGTTCCATCAGCCACATGGGCGTGCTGGTGGCCCCACAAATACCCACCGACTGGCCCGGCAAAAACCAGCTCTGGCAAATTTGCTCGGTATTCGACACGAAGTGCGTCTGCGGGTTAGTTTCCTTACACACCTGGTACAGCACCTTGCCGTTCGAGCTTTTGGTGCCCGATACAAATACCACCTGGTCGAACTGGGCCGCGAAGCGTCGCAGGGCCTCGTCGCGGTTGCTCACCTGCCGGCAAATGGTGTCGTTGGCATTGATGTTATAGCCGCGGCTAATCAGCTCATTCTTAATATTATAGAACGAAGCCGTGCTTTTGGTCGTCTGGCTGTATAGCGTAATATTGGCGGGCAGCTCGTGGCGCAGCAGCTCATCCAGGCTTTCAAACACGACAGCCTCGCCGCTGGTTTGGCCCAGCAGGCCCAGCACTTCGGCGTGGCCGTGCTTGCCGTAGATGAATATTTTTTCGCGCCGGTCGAAGCTGGTTTTGATGCGGTTCTGAAGCTTGAGCACCACCGGGCAGCTCGCGTCGATGAGGGTCAGGTTGTTTTCCATGGCCCGCTGGTAGGTACTCGGCGGCTCGCCGTGCGCCCGAATAAGCACGGCCTCATTGCGCAGGCCCTCGAACTGCTCGTGGCCGATGATGCGCAGGCCCTTTTGCTCCAGGCGGTGCACTTCCTCGTCGTTGTGCACGATGTCGCCCAGGCAATATAGGTAGCCTTGTTCATCCAAGATATCTTCGGCCATTTGGATGGCGTAAATCACGCCAAAGCAAAAGCCGGAGTTGGGGTCGATGCGAACGCTTAGATACAAACCAGATGGCATAGCGCGAAGCTAACCACAAACCAGCCTACAAGGTTGTCGCCAAGGTCCAAATTTTGAACGGTAACGTCTTGTTTTTAGTGGTTTTCGCCTAGCCTTTTACGCGGGCCAGGCGCTGGGCATCGTCGTCGCTCACGTGCTTGCGGTCTACTAAAAAGCCGCGCACCGTCTGAAACGCCTCAGCATCCATGCCCGAGCCGGGGTGTTGCAGGGCCGCATCGAGCAAAAAAGCCTTGTCCTCGTCCACATGCTTGCTTAAGCCCAGAAAAGGCGGCAGGTTGCTTTCTACCGAAAAGCGCAGGAAGCGAATTTCGGCATTGTCACCGTCCAAAGTCACGGCTTGCTCGAAGGTGCGGGCGGCCTGCTGCACGTAAGTGAGTTTATTGAGCATGGAGGCATCGCGGGCCTTAATTGCCTCAGAGGCAGCCTTATAGCCCAGAACCAGCGCATTTTGGCCAGCGTAGCCTTGCAGCAGCTTATAGAATTTTTCGCCGGCCTCCTTGTCGGCGGCGGCTTGCTCGTAGTGGTGGCGCAGGGTGGCGGGCTGGTAGGGCGACATGGACGAAATTCGAAGTAAAGGGCGACTTGATGCCGCACCGGAAGCTGCCGGCAGCGCGCTCAGCAACGCAAGAACAAGCAGTCGTTTCATAGGCGCAAAGCTAGGGAGAAGGCAATTATAGGGCCAGCGCCGAGCCCCGCCAACGTCTCTGTTATAAGCAAAGTGCCCCGCGCCGGCCTACACGGCCCGCAGGCGGTAGCGCAACCACGAGCCGGCCAGCAGCAGCAGCTTGGTGTTGTCGGGCAGGCGCACGCGCTCGGCCAGCACCTGCGTAGCCGGGGCCCGCCGCAGCTTATGGAACAGCTTGAGGTAATAGATGTAAGCCAAGTACACGCCCATGCGGGCCGCCCGCGGCAGCTGCTGAATGCCCACGTACGCGGCCTCAAAATCAGCCCGGATATCGTCTTCCACGGCCCGCTTGGCGGCGTCGTCAAACTGCTCGTAGCGCAGGCCGGGGAAATACACGCGGCCTCGCTCCTCGTAATCGGAGCGGATGTCGCGCAAAAAATTCACCTTCTGAAACGCCGCGCCCAGCCGCCGCGCCGGGGCCCTGAGCTGCTCGAATAGCGCCGGCTCACCCTGGCAAAACACGCGCAGGCACATCAGCCCCACCACCTCGGCCGAGCCGTAGATGTACTGCTCATACAGTTCCTGGCGGTAGTTGCGGTCCTCCAGGTCCATTTCCATGCTCCGCAAAAAAGCATCAATAAACTCGTGGTCAATAGCATACGCATTCACGGCCCACTGAAAGGCGTGCAGCACCGGGTTGAGGCTGAAGCCCGCCGCAATGGCCGCGTAGGTATCGCGCTCAAACTCGGCCAGCAGCGCCGCCTTATTTTGCGCGTGAAACGTATCCACGATTTCATCGGCCCAGCGCACAAACCCATACACCGCGTAAATGGCCCGGTGCAGCGATTTATCGAGGGTGCGAATACCTAGCGAAAACGACGTGCTATACCGCCGCGTAATGAGCTGCGCGCACGCCAGGCTGGTATCGGTAAAGAGTTGCTGTTGGTCCATTTAGCTATCAAAAATCATTCGTCATTGCGAGCGCAACGCAGTGGAGCGCGGCAATCTTTCCTGCTCATCTTCCCTTTCCTTTCGTCCTCAACGTCAGAATTACTAACACGACCGTCAAGGAAAGATTGCCGCGCTCCACTGCGTTGCGCTCGCAATGACAACTGGCAGTTATTTAATTTCCTTCAAAACTTCCCTCGCCACCACTTGGCCCGAGATGAGCGAGGGCGGCACGCCCGGCCCCGGCACCGTAAGCTGGCCCGTGAAATACAAGTTACTAACCTTGCTACTTTTCAGCGAAGGCTTCAGGATAGCAGTCTGTTTCAGCGTATTAGCCAGGCCGTAGGCGTTGCCTTTAAAGGAGTGATAATCGGCCACAAAATCGCGGTGGGCGTAGCTGCGCTTATACACCACGTGCTCGCGAATAGTATGGCCGCAGTGTTTTTCAAGCCGGTCCATTATCAGATTATAATACTTTTCGCGGGTGGCCTCGGGGTCGTCGAGGTCGGGGGCCACGGGCACCAGCAAAAACAGGTTTTCCTGGCCTTCGGGCGCTACCGTGGGGTCGGTTTTGCTGGGCACCGAGGCGTAGAACAGCGGCCGGCTGGGCCACTGCGGCGCTTCGTAAATCTCGTGCGCGTGCTGGCTGAAATCCTCGTCAAAAAACAGGTTGTGGTGCCGCAGCCGGTCCAGCCGGCGGTTCACGCCCAGGTAAAACAGCAGCGACGACGGGGCCATGGTGCGCGAGTCCCAGTACTGCGGCGAGTAATGCCGATATTCGGGCGCAAGCACTTGCTGCTCTATATGATGGTAATCGGCCCCGGCCACCACCGCATCGGCGGGCCAGAAGCCGCTGGCGGTGCGCACGCCGGTGGCGCGGCCGTTTTCCACCACTATTTCGCGCACCTCCTGGTCATACTCGATTTTCACGCCCAGCTCCTGAGCCAGGCTCACCATGCCGCGCACTATCTGGTGCATGCCGCCCTTGGGGTACCAGGTGCCCAGCGCCAGGTCGGCGTAGTTCATGAGCGAGTAGAGGGCGGGCGTGTTCTCAGGCGTAGCGCCCAGAAATAGCACCGGGAACTCAATGAGCTTCAGCAGCTTGGGGTGGCTGAAAAACTTACGGGCGTGCTTGGCCATGCTTTGCAGCAGGTCGAGGCGCACCGCGCCTTTCACGATTTCCCAATCCACAAACTCCAGCACCGAGCGGCTGGGCAGCTGCACAAATTTGTTGATGCCGACCTCGTATTTGTATTTGGCCTGGGCCAGAAAGGCATCTAGCCGCGCCGCGCTGCCCGGCTCCAGGCTTTCAAACAACTGCCGCAGCTCGGCCATGCCGGCCGGAATATCCACGGCATCATCGCCTTCAAAAATGACCTGGTACGAGGGGTCGAGCCGCACCAGCTCGTAGTAGTCGGCCACCTTCTTGCCAAACTTGGCAAAGTATTGCTCAAACACGCCCGGCATCCAGTACCAGCTAGGGCCCATGTCGAAGGTGAAACCCTGGGCTTCAAACACACGGGCCCGGCCACCGGGGCCACTATTCTTTTCGAGCAGCGTGACTTGCCAGCCGGCCTGGGCCAGGCTACTGGCGGCCGATAAGCCTGCAAAACCGGCTCCGATTACTACTGCGTGGGGCATTCTGGGGTAACTATAAATTTAATCAATACTTGCAAAAAGTATTGAGCAACAATTATTTATCTTGTTTAAACAACTCGGCGTACAACGGCCGCAGCTCCTCATTGGCGGCTTTCAACAGCTTGGGAGTTAGCGTAGAAGAGCCAAAAATAGCGTTCAGTACGTCCTCCCAGAGGTAGGCAATCAGGCTTTGCTGCTCGGTAACTACGCCATCCTCTAGAAAATCCGGGTCGATTGGTTCTTGTGATTCTTCAGGCAGGTAGGGCACAAAATTGTGCTTGCAGGCCAGCAGCAGTTCCAGGTTTTCGCGGGTGCTGAACTGCTCCGCAAACAGCTTGTAGTGCTTATGCGACTGCGTGGAGAGCAGGCAGTGCATAAACACGGGCAGCGTCGTCTTGTTAATACCAAATTGCGCCACGAAGGCCAGCGTAAACTTCTCCTGGATGGACTGGTGCTCCTCGTCCACCGTGCGCATATACTTGGTTACCAGGCCAAAGTACGCCTCACTCACCAAGCCCAGCGCAAACACAGCAAATGTCGAGGGCATTGCGCACTCTTCGGCGCTCAGATTATTATACCACTCGTGGGGCTTCATCGCCAGGTTGGCGTAGTCTACCAGCAACGGGTGCAGGCTTTCGTAGCGCACCGCATTGCCAAACAGCGCATTAACTCCTTTTTTAGGTAGTCCCTTGATGGGCAGCCAGTGCTTCTCGGGGGCCGAAAACTCGATGGTGTAGCTGCGCGGAAAGTCGGTTTGCAGCAGCTTATCGAGGAAGACCAGCGCCAGCTGGTAGCTTTCGGCCGCCTCCTGCTTCACCACGATTTTTATGGTGGCAAAGGCATCATTGGCTACGCAACTCACGCTTGAGTCCTTGTACTCAGTTACTTCGCGGGGCAAGGTGCCGCTCCCAAACTTCTTGAGTTGGGCCACTTCACCCGAGCCAAGGGCAGTTGCCATGTCGAAATACTCATTGGCCGTGACGCTGGCGTAGCTGGGGCCAAATTTCAAGTTGCAAACCGCCACGTAGCACATAAACTTTAGGTGGTCGGGGCTGACGCTCGCCAAGTCAGCCCCAGGGTTCAGTACATACTGCACGTTCCACCTATTCCCGGCATTCGTAAAAAACGGGTCACGAATGGTAGCTTCCAGCCACTTATCCAGCGGGTAGTGAATGCCGTTGAACCCATCGATATCGATTTTACGCAACTGCTCAACAAACTCTATGGCTTCAACCAACACAAACGGCTGCTGCTGAAGATAATAGGCTATCAGTGGGCTATCCAGGCAATCTGGGTAGCCGGGTAACCGGTACGGGTTAGGGTAAGCCTTGGTAGCAGTACACGTACCGGTAAAAACAGCTTCCACGTACTTCGCCAGCACCGCTTCATTGCCCTCGATAGTAGTGATATAGTTGGGGTTCATAGTGAGCAAGCGGGCTAGTTTAGCACTCCGCTGTTAGTAGCCAACGCCTTATGAGCTGCGAAGCTGCAAGCTAGCTCCGGTCAAACCAGTCTATAAAAAAGCCGCGCCTGCCGAGTGAACGGCAGGCGCGGCTTTCGGTTTGGGAAGCGGCCGGTTAATCCTCTACTTCTTCGGCCAGTATGCTACCACCACGGTCGGCGCCGGCGGGGGCATATACTTTCAAAGCGTTTTTGAGGTCCTTACGGGCAATGTGAATGCGGTTTTTCACGGTGCCAATCGGGATTTGCAGCTTCTCGGCAATCTCCAAGTACTTATAGCCAATATAGTACATCATAAAGGGCGTGCGGTAGTCGGTGCCCAGGCTGGCAATCGCCTCGTTGATGTCGCGCACCACAAAGTCGGTAGTAGCGCCGTTGTGCGTGATGTAGTTCTCATCGGTGTTGAAGTACTGGAAGTACTCCGTCGAGTCGATGTTGGAGCTACGCTTGGTTATCTTATTATAATTGTTGATGAAGGTGTTACGCATGATGGTGTACAACCATGCCTTCAAGTTGGTACCCGCTTTAAACTTGTCCTTGTTGAGCAGTGCTTTCAACAGCGTTTCCTGCACCAGGTCCTTGGCATCATCCGCATCGCGGGTGAGGTTCATGGCCACGGGACGGAGCGAGGAAGAAATTTTCTGCACTTGGGAGGTGAATTCCAGAGAAGTCATATTGTAGAAGGGTTCGTAGCAGAATCTTAAACAAAGATAATCCACAAGCAAGAAATACGGCTCACTTTCCGGTAGTTTTCTCAGCTTTTGTTGGCGCCCCGCTAGTCGGCTGGCAAAGGCGCACCTATGTACGTACAAGGATTAGCTAAAGGCAACTTCTCACATTATCTTTCTACTGCCTCTACCTTAACTTGCTGATTTATAAAGGGAATCAAATCCCGGAACTCGTGCAGGCACGCCAGCGGCAGGCAGCCCTCGGGCAGACCGGCCGTTTGCACTGCCAGCGACCCAAACAGCATTACAGTGGCCTCGGGGCACTGCGCGCGCAGCTCGGTGGCGAAGCTTTGCACCTGGCCGCGGGCCGGCGCGGTGGTGAGCACCGTAGCCAGCACCGTGGGCCGAAAAGCCTTAGCGGCGGCCACTACGTCGGCCAGCGGCAGGTTGGGGCCCAGGTAAAGCACCTGCCGGCCGCGAGCGCGCAGGGCGTAGTTCATGAAGAGCAACGCCAGCTCCTGCCATTCGCCCTCGGGCAAGAATAGCAGCCAGCGCGGTGCATCGGCCTGGGAAAGCGGAATGAGCGGCAGGGCATCGGCCGAGGCCATGAGCTCCTGGCGCAGCAGCTGGGCCACCAGGCGCTCCTGTGCTAGGCTCAGCGAGCCGGCTTTCCACGACACGGCCAGGCGCTGGAGCAGCGGGTAACCCAAGCGCAGCAGGGTGTCTTCGGTGCCCAGTTCACCAATGGCCTCGTCGAAAAGACGGTGTAGGCGCGGCTCGTCGAGGTCAAGCGAGGCGCTCATGAGGGCGTTGAGGCGCGGGCCATCGGCGGGCTGCACCTCGTTGCAGAGGGCCAGGGCGGCCGTTTGGCATTCTTCTTCGCTCAGGCGCACCACCTGCGAAATGCGCTGGCCGCGCCCGCACAGCGTGGCCACGTTGAGCAGGCGGCGCAAGTCCGCTTCCCCGTAGGTGCGGATGTTGGTGGCGGTGCGGCTAGGTTTGAGCAAGTTGTAGCGCTGCTCCCAGATGCGAATGGTGTGGGCTTTCACGCCGGAAAGCTGCTCCAAGTCGCTGATAGAGTAATGGGCCACTAGTTTGTTTTTTAGAGAAGAATAAATAAGAATCCCGCCCCCGGCCGGGTGGCCAAGCAGCGGGAAACGCCTACTTGAATAAGTTATAATCTACCGAATATCCTCATCACGTTTCCTTAATTACTAATTCACAAACCCTACAAATAGTTTGCCAGCGCCCCACGGCTCAGCTTAGTTTGCCCGCTTGGCGGCCTGCTCACGGGCTAGGCGCAAGTATTTGGGCGACACCCACAGCAGGCCAAATTCCTGCGAATGGTCGCGGCCCTGGGTTTTATGGTGCATTTTGTGGGCCATGTTGAGGGCCCGTAGGTACACACTGTCGGTCTTTTTCCAGAACGGCAGGCGGCCGTGAATCAGACCATCGTGCACAAAGAAATATACCGTGCCGTAGGCCGCAATGCCCACGCCCACCCAAAACCACCACCGCTGGCCATTATCACCGGTGATGAACAATACCGTTGAAATAGCCCCGTAAATCACAAAGAACCAGTCGTTTCGCTCAAACGGGCGCGGGCTGGGCCGCACGTGGTGCGAGCGGTGCAGCACCCACAGCGGCCCGTGCTGCACGTACTTGTGCATGAACCACGCCCAAAATTCCATGAAGCCAAACGTGGCGAGGGTGATAAGAATGGCAGCAAAAATTGACATGGCGAAAAACGTTTGTCCTTGCGAGCGCAACGCAGTGGAGCGCGGCAATCCTTCCTTGGCAAGCGGGTTAGTAACCCTTACAGCAAAAGAAAGATTGCCGCGCTCCACTGCGTTGCGCTCACAAGGACAGGGTTAAAAGGACTACCAATCAATCTTTTCTTTGTTTAGAAACGCGGCAATGCCACGGCGGCAATCGTCGGAGGCGCGGGTAGCGGCGTTGCGCTCGGCGGCGTAGCGCAGGCCATCTTCGAGGGCCAGCTCGGGCAGGCGGGCCAGTATTTCCTTGGTGATTTCGATGCTGTGGCCCGAATTTTCGCGGGCCAGGCGCAGGGCGTAGGCACGCACGGTTTCGGCCAGCTTATCCTTCTCGGCAATAAACGTAATGAGGCCATACTCAAGGGCTTGCTGGGCCGTAATAACGTCGCCGCTTAGCAGCAATTGCTTGGTGCGCGCCTCGCCAATGCGGCGCAGCAAAAACACGCTCACCACGGCGGGCAGGAAGCCGATTTTGACCTCCGTATAGCCAAACTTGGCCTCGGGCACGGCAAACGTGATGTCGCAGAGGGCGGCTAGGCCGCAACCGCCGGCCAGGGCGTGGCCCTGCACCTCGCCAATAACCAGCTTTTTGAGCGTATAAATCTGGTGAAAAAGCTGCATCAGGTGCGTGCTGTCGGCCAGATTTTCCTGGTAGGTATTGTCTTGCAGCTCTTGCAGGTACTTGAGGTCGGCCCCGGCGCAAAACACGTCGCCGGCGGCGCGCAGGATAATTACTTTCACTTTATCATCGGCTTCTGCCTGCTCGAAGGCTTGCTTTAGCTCAGTTACTACGTTGGCACTGAGCGCATTGCGCTTAGCTGGGCGATTAAGAGTAATATAGGCCAGGCGGTCCTGCACTTCGTATTGCAGGAAGCGCAGCGTATCGAGTTCCGGGGAGATAGAGTCGGTCATAGTGCGGTAAAATACGGTAAAAGCAGGCGGGTAGACTAAACGGGGGACGCGGGCGGGATATTTTGCATCAGGGCGGCGCGGGAAGTTACCGCAGAGGTACGCGGTGGTAAAGCGCTGAGGTACGCTGAGTTGTTCAGCGGCCGGGCGGCAGCTGGTAAGTAAAAGCACCTTGCTCGTTCACGTCCCAGGTGCGGAAGCCAGCGGCGCGCAGGGCCGAATCCTGGCGGGCGATGTACCAGCGCTTGCACGACGAGTCGAACACCACTTGGGTACCGGCTCCAAAGTGGGCGGCCAGGGCGTCGGGGTACAGGTAGGGGTTACGGCGCAGCACAACTACGTCGGCCGGCTGGGCGGGGGCACCGCCGGCCAGCCTGCGCAGGCTGCCGCTCACAAAGGCCACGCGCAGGCCGCGCCACTGGGCCAGCACCAGCGGCGCGGGTGGGTAGCGGTGGGCGGCCTCGGCGCTGTCGGGCGGAGCTACCTGGCGGGTGGGCACGGCCGAACCCACCCAGCCCACGCAGTAGCGCGGCGCGCGCGCGCGGCGCAGTATCAGGCTGGGCTTGAGGCGATAAGTACGCTCAGTTTCGGAGAGGGGCAGCGAATCGACGGTGGCAAACTCGACGGCCGCGCCCTGCCAAAACCCCACTACCGAGCGGCGCGGAATGCTGTATATCACAAACTCGCGCACCGGGGCCACGGCCCGCGCCTCGGCCACCCGGCTGCCACCGTAGAGGGCCAGCAGCGCCACGCACCAGCCCGCCCACGCCAGCCGCCGCGAGGCCGCAAACACGCAAAACGCTCCGATGAGCAGAAACACCAGCAGCGTCTGGCCCTGGCTGAGGTGCACGCCGCCCACTACCGCGCCCGGCAGCAGCCGGCCGATGAGAAAGATGTACTCGTTAAACAGCCAGATAAGGCTCTGAAACAGGTAGCCAATGAGCCGCGGCAGCCAGTCGAGTGCCGCTACGGCCGCCGCGGGCAGCACCAAACCCACCAGCGCCACCAGGCCCTTGGCCAGTAGCAGTACCACGCCCACGTACACGGCCACGCTCGAAATGGGCACGGCTATTAGGTTGGATAGTAGAAAGTTAAACGGAAACTGATGGAAATAATACAGTCCCAGCGGAAACGTAGCTACCTGCGCCGCCAGCGACAGCGCCGTGAGTTGCCAGCTGGCCTCGGCCAGCCAGGCGGCGGCGCGCCAGGCTTTTTGCACGGCCGGCGCGTGCCAGCTACGGCGGCGGTCAAGGAAGAAATTGCGCACATCGAACCAGCGCACAATGCGCGGCTGCAAGTACACGATGCTCAGCACGGCTAAGAAGGAGAGCTGAAAACCCACGTCGCACAGCAGGTAGGGATTCCAGAGCAGCAGGCAAAACGCTGCCGCGCTCAGCGTATTAAACAAGCTGCTCTGCCGCTCCCAGGCCTGCCCCACAATCACGAGCGTGAACATGACCGTGGCCCGCAGCACCGACGCCGAGAGGCCCGTGAGGAACGCGTAGCTCCAGATGAGGGCCAGCCCCAGCCCGGCCGTGGCCAGCCGCCGCCGCCACACCGCGCCGCCGGAACTGCTCAAGGGCACCCGCGCCAGCAGCCACTGCAACGCCGCAAACAGCAGCCCCACCTGCAAGCCGCTCACGGCCATGATGTGCGTGGTGCCCGTGTTGGCGTAGGCCTGCTTGGTTTCCTGGTCAATATCGTCCTTAAAGCCCAGCACCAGCGCCGTGCCCAGCGCGTACTCGCGTAGGCTGGGCACGTAGCGGCGCAGCACCCCATCGAGCACGGCCGCCGTGCGCTGGCTGACAGCCAACGCCGCACTTAACGGCGCGTAGCCCAGCACTTTATACTGCCCTTGGTGCACGTATTGCGAATGGTACACCTGGTGCGTTTCCAGGTAGCGGCGGTAGTCAAACTCGCCCAGGTTGGCGGGGCCTTTGCTCGGCTCGGGCGCGCCCTGCACCAGCCACACCTCGCCGTAGCGCGGGGCCCGCACCGAGTCGGCCGTTTCGCGGCGCGGCAGGCTGATGCGGATGCCGCCCGTGGCCACTTGCCAGCGCCCGGCCACCCGCACTGCCTGCACCCGCACGGTGGTGGCAAAGGTGCTGGCCCGCACCACGGGGGCCTCGTCCACGGTGGCGCGGTAAAACTCGATGCGCGGGGCCAGGTACCCAATGTGGTCGGGCCGGCGGCTTTCGGTAGCGACCTGGCTGCGGGCAAAACCCAGGGCCGCCACTGCCAGCAAGCCTACCATACCCACCGCATCGGTGGCGGCCGGGCTGGGTTGGCGCTGGCTCCACAGCCATGCTAGCAAGTAGCTTACTACCAACCCTATACACCAAGGTGCTGCGCTACCTGCCCACGCCTGCCCCAGGTAGAGATACCCCGCAATGCCGCCGATAAAAGCCAGCGCCACGCGCAAAAAAGGGGCCGAGGACCAGGTAAGCATTGAAAAGATGACGCTAAAGGTCCGCCGGCTGCAAACCTGTTTTCTTGGCAATGCGACCTAGCATAGCAGGGCCAATTTCTTCACTATCGTGGAACGCAAAGGTATAGTCATCCCACCCTGACCAGGCCAAGGTTCGGTGAGAGCCAGATTGCCGCTTTTGCATCCAGCCGATGCGCAGCAACGCCGCCAGCACTTGCCGCGCTTTAGCCGAGCCAAACTGACTCATGCAGCAATGGAAAATACGCCCGCCAAATCGGGCACTGTCTCACCGTGTTCCAGGCGCTCAGCAATAGTGCGTAGCGCCAAGGCTTGCGCATTGGCAATGGCCTGCTCACGGGTGAGGCCGTAGGACAAGGCCCCGGCTATTTCCAGCACTTCGGCCAGCCAGCGGCCGTCGGCTTCGCGTTCGGTTTCGATTGTCATATATTAGTTGGGTTATTTTCTTCCTGTTCGCCGGCTTCGGCCTCAGCGCTTGGTGGGTTACTTAATACTGCCGGGCCTTCCGCTGTCAATTCAAGACTGCTTTGCAAAGACTGTTGTTCCAGTTGCTTCAGCGTAAGGCCTACGCTACTTTTCCAGCCGTCCGGCCCGCTACGACTATTACCCGATACGAAGCAGATAGCCGCCGACGAAGATGAAAACGCTTTGTCGGTGAGCAACTCATAAAAACCTTCCCGTTGCACCAACTCTCCGGCAGCTATCGCGGCGGTTCGCAGTGCTATCACATTTTTAGGGGTCGCAGCCGTGTGCTCAAGCTTTATTCGTGAGTTTTTGAGCAATGTAAATCCCTCATCAGTCACGTAGCCAGAAGCAACTGCCGGAAGAGTAGCAAAATGAAGTAAAGTGGCTGCCAACGGATTAGGATGAATATCACTACCTGCTGCCTGGCTTGCCGTTGTAATCGTTGCGGCACTCGCGGTTAAAGGCTCCAGCAGGCGGTGCCCAAGCGAACTGAGCACTACCCGAAGGTTACTCAAAAACTCCTCCATCGCGGCTTTATCGGGCCGGGGCAGCAGGGGGTCTGTGGTACCATTATTCCCATTCATTACATCATACCGATTAGCTTCCTTCGCCAGTGCAATCAATCGGGACTCCAGGTAGCGTACATGCGCCTTGGTAAGGTTCGCGTCTTTATTAGTGAAGGCAATCGCTTCCGTCCAGAAGTCGTACGCATTTACCTGCTCTCCCAGCCGCTTCCGAACGTGCTCCGACTCGCCAATGTACACTTGGCCACGGTCAATACCCAGGCCACCTTGCAACAGGAAATAAACGCCCGGGCGAGCCACTTCTTCCCACTGAGCTAATTCTACTATTCTTATTCGGGGGCAAGCCACTGCCTGCCCGGTCCAGTTCACAATTTCAGCCAGCCGTATTCCCGTTGGCACTCCGTCGGCCAAATAAATACGGAGGCTCTGTCCAAAATTTGCCATAATACGCTTTTGCAAGTATGCTGCTACTGATTATTTGTCTGCACCACCGCATTCACACGCTCTCCCCTTGCCTTCACCTCCACGGGTAGCTGCCGGGGAACGTAGGCCGCTCAGGGTATAGCGGCTTTTGTATTTACTAAAAACCGACGACCAAATGTAGATATGTTTTTACACAGCTGACCTCAAGCCAGGCAGTCAGTTGCCAGACGCATGCTGCCTTAGCCTTGAGAGAAGCACTAAGTCTCCACCTGACGGCTCCAATTCCATCCATTAACGGTTGACGAAAAGTGCCATTTAGTCCGTAGTTCTGACCTACCCCCTACCCCAGCACCATCTTATAGTGCTGAATGTCACACTCTTCAAACAGCTCGCCTTCTTTGTGAAAGCCTGTGCGCTCGTAGAGCGGGATGGCGCGTAGCTGCGCATGCAGGTACACCTGGGCCGCGTCGGGGGCTTGAGCGCGCACGTCGGCCAGCACTTGGCGCACAAGGGCGTCGCCCACACCCTGGTTGCGAAACTCACCCAGCACGGCGAAGCGCTCCAGCTTGACGCCGCCCGAGGTGGGGCGCCAGCGAGCGGCACCGGCGGGCTGGCTATCTACCGTTGCCAGGTAGTGGCGGGTAGTGGCGGCGCGGTCGTGGGCGTCGTATTCAGCGTCGGCGGGCACATTTTGCTCGCCCACAAACACTTTTTCGCGGATGGTGAAAGCGGCGTCGAGGTCGCGCAGGTCAGTGATTTGGTGAACGGTGAGCATGGCGGGCATTGGTAGGCTGCGGGAGTGATGTGCAAATATCCGGCGCGGACCGCGCCCGGCCAATTGCCCCGCCGCCGGGCGGGCCCCGCGCTCAGGCCGATATTTGCCTTACTATTCAGCCACCTATTTTTAGTAACTACTTATGTTTCAGTTTTTAGCCACTTCACTGGCCCGGCTGCGGGCCGTCAGCATCCTGGAGGGCGCGTCGCTGCTGCTATTGCTGGGCGTGGCTATGCCGCTCAAGTACCTGGCGCACGAGCCGGCGGCGGTGCGCATAGTGGGGCTTATCCACGGGGTGCTGTTTGTGGGCTACGTGCTGCTACTGCTGCAAAATACCATCGAGCGGCGCTGGTCGGCGGGCAAGTTTTTGCTGGGCCTGGTGCTGTCCGTGATACCCTTCGGGGCGTTTTACGCCGAGCGGCGGCTGTTTCAGCCCGATGCGGAGGAAGTGGTTTAGGAGTTGAGCGTTAAAAAAAGGAACGTCCTGCTAAGCTTGGCTTAGCAGGACGTTCCTCTTTTTAACTAACTTACTGACTGACGCTTACAGCGCCTGCTCGTGGTTCACAGGCAGCTCCGTGTCGGAGGTATCGAGGGGCGGGCGGCGGTCGCGGGCATCGTAGCTGCGGTCGTTGCCCTCGCGGCGGCGCTGCTTGTATTCGATTTCGCGGCGCTGCTCGGCTACGTCATGCTTATCGTAGGCCAGCACGATGTCTTTTACTAGGCGGTGGCGCACCACGTCGTCGGCCGTCATCTCGACGTAACCGATTCCGGGGATATCTTTCAGAATATCAAGCGCTTGCATGAGGCCCGATTTCTGGCGGGTGGGCAGGTCAATCTGGCTGCGGTCGCCGTTGACCATCACCTTGGCCGAGGGGCCCATGCGGGTCAGGAACATCTTAATCTGGCTCGGCGTGGTGTTCTGGGCCTCGTCCAGCAGCACAAAGGCGTTGTTCAGGGTCCGGCCGCGCATGTAGGCGAGCGGGGCGATTTCGATAATTTTGTTTTCCTGGTAGAATTTCAGCTTTTCGGCCGGAATCATGTCCTCCAGGGCATCGTAAATCGGGCGCAGGTAGGGGTCTACTTTCTCCTTCATGTCGCCGGGCAGAAAGCCGAGGCTTTCGCCGGCCTCCACCACGGGGCGCGAGATGATGATTTTCTTAACCTCCTTATTCTTAAGGGCTCGCACGGCCAGCGCCACCGAAATATAGGTTTTGCCGGTGCCGGCGGGCCCGAGCGTGAAGGTGAGGTCGTGCTTCATCACGGTGTCCACCAGCTTCTGCTGGTTGGGCGTTTTGGCCTTGATGATGCCGCCCTTGGCCCCGAACAGAATCACATCGGGCGAGGCGGCCAGCACCCGGCCCTCGGCCTCCTCGGAGGTGGCGGAGAGGTACTGGTTCACGTCGCGGTCGGTGATGACGCCGTACTGGTGGTAGTGCTCCAGCAGCGAGCTAAGGATGTCGTTGACCCGCGAAATGACCTCGGCGGGGCCTTGAATCTTGATTTCGTTGCCCCGGGACACGATTTTACTGCCCGGAAAAGCAGCCGAAATACGACGGATATTCTGATTATCGGCCCCCAGGAAGTCAACCAGGGACACGTTTTCGAGGGTGATGACTTTTTCGACCAAGCTAATGTAGGCGGGGAGAAAGAGAGAAAAAAGAAACAGAAACGTAACTACCTGCCTACCTGAGTTGGCAGCTGGCATCATTTTTACTAACAGCCGGGCGGGCGAAAAGCTCCCCACCAACTACCGGAAACTAGGCTACTTTTGCAGCCGCGCCGGTTAGCTAGTCGGCTACTCAACAATACTACGAAGAACCTGGCAACTGCGGGCATGGGGGTACTGACACTGCTTACGGATTTTGGCTACCGCGACCACTACGTGGCCGCGCTCAGAGCCCGTTTGCTGCATTTGGCCCCGGCCCTGCCGGTGATGGACATCACCCACGGCGTGGAGCCCTACAACATCGCGCACGCCGTGCACGTGCTACGGGCCGTATTTCGCGACTTTCCGGTGGGCACCACGCACCTCATTACGGTGAGCGACTACGGCGCCAGCGACGCCGGCGCGGTGGCCACGCCCGCCTGGCACGCCGCCGAGCACGAGGGCCACTTCTTCGTGGCCGCCGATAATGGCCTGCTGCCGCTGCTTTGCGATGGCGTACCCGCGCAGTTGGTGCGGCTGGAAGCGAGCGCGCCGTTTGTGCCCGCGGCGGCTACCCTGCCGGCCGGCAGCTTGCAGCCGGTATCGCTCAACCCCACCCGCGACGTGCTGGCCCCGGCCGCCGTGCGCCTGGCGCTGGGCCACCCGCTCAGCGCCTTAGGGCCGCCCGTGACTGACCCATACCTGCTCACCAACCGCCAGCTGCGCTTGCAGGACAACCGCATTACCGGCCACGTGGCGCACGTAGACCACTATGGCAACCTCGTCACCAACATCTCGCGCGAGGCCGTGGAGGTGGTGGGCCGGGGCCGGCCGGCCACCGTGCACTTTGGCCGCGAGGTGGTGCGCGAGCTTCGCCCCCACTTTGCTGCCGCGCCGCCCGGCGAAATCGTGTGCACCTTCAACCCCCAGGGCTGCCTGTGCGTGGCCATCAACCAGGGCCATGCCAGCGAGCTACTGGGCTTATACTTTGACTCACAGGTAGATGTGCGCTTTGCGGAAGTTTAGCAGCAGCCACTATACGCACGACCGCCCTAGCTGCGAGGCAGCCAGGGCGGTCGGGTAGCTTTAAAATGCGGGTGACTTACTTAGGAGCCTTGGTCGAGTCGGCCACTACGGCGGAGCTATCGGAGGCGGATGTTGCTTCGGCGGGCACAACTACGGCCGTTTTTTCGGTTTCGGTCGTGGTGGGCGCGCTGTTGCACGAAGCAAGCAGTGACAAAGCCGTTAGGGCTGGCGCAGCTAGCCAAAGGGCACGGGGAGCATAACGCATACGTAAAGAAGAACTTAAGTGAATTATTAAAAAGAAGTACTTTGTACGAGCAGCCCGCTAAGTGGTTAAGCCCGAGCTTACTTTTGCAACTCACTTGTTTCAGTAACAAACTTTAAATCAGCTTCTTACCTTGCTCATCCGAATAGTGCGCCTCACGCTGAGCCCCGAACGCGTGTCCGACTTCCTGGCTTTATTCCGGCAATCGGAAAGCCGCATTCGACAGCAGCCCGGCTGCCAGCACCTCGAGCTGTGGCAGGATGCCGACCAGCCCCACATCTACTGCACCCACAGCCATTGGGCCGATGCGGCGGCGCTCGATGCCTACCGGCGCTCGGCGCTGTTTGGGGAGGTGTGGCCGGCTACCAAGCGCCTGCTAGCCGCCCCAGCCCAGGCCTTTTCCGTAATACCAGCTCCGGAAAACGCGTAGTTTTCAGCAATTATCTCAACCAACGCCCGCTGCCGGTTGTACTGATAGGTACCAGCGCGGCAGGGCGCTTCGCTGGCTTTTTCCTATGGCTACTACCCCCAATTATTTCGCCTTCTACGGCTTGCCCGAAGGCTTTTTGCTCGACGAAGCAGCGCTCAAAACCAAGTATTACCAGCTCAGCCGCGAGCTGCACCCCGATTTTCACGCCCAGGACACCCCCGCCGCCCAGGCCGAGGCCCTGCGCCTCTCGACGCTGAACACCGACGCCTACCGCACCCTCGCCAACCCCGACCAGCGCATGGCCTACCTGCTCGGCCAGCACGGCTTATTGGAGGAGGGCAGCGCCCAAAATCAGCTTCCCAGCGATTTTTTGATGGAGGTAATGGACCTCAATGAGCAGCTCATGGAGCTGGAGTTTGAGCCTGACCCCGCCGCCACGACCACCCTCGAAACCGAAGTAACGGCGCTGGCCGATACCCTTGATGCTGGCATTCAGCCGGTTCTGGCTGGCTACGTAGGCTTGCCCGCCGACCACCGCCCGGCGGCCTTGGCCCAAGTAAAAACGTATTACCTAAAAAAGCGCTACCTCTTGCGGCTTCGCCAGCAATTGGCTACCTTTGCGGCCCGCTCGTGACCTACCGGCACAGACGGAATCGTTCTTGCCCGGATGGCGGAACCGGTAGACGCGATGGTCTCAAACACCATTACCGCAAGGTGTGCCGGTTCGACTCCGGCTCCGGGTACTAGGATATACAACGGGAACCCCCGAAAAGTAGCTTTAAACATCGTTTAAGCCACTTTTCGGGGGTTTTTGCGTTTGGTCCGCTACGGGTCGCAAACCGATTTACTACGGTATTTACGCCCCCACTGGCGCCCCCAGCAACGCCCCCAGTATTCCTGACTTTTTCAGTTATGACCATCAGATTTGAGCGGCGGGCCGACCAGCCCGATGCCGCTGGGCGCTGCTTAGTTCACCTACGGGCCTACTTCGACGGCCAACGCTTGCGCAATTAATACCGGGGAACGGTGCATAGCCACTAAATGGCAAGCGCAGAAAAGCAGGTTTCGTAAATTCTTCATGGGTTACCAAGATGCGAATGATGAGTTGGATGCCTTAGCGGAGCGCGTGACCAAGGCGCATCGTGAGCTACGCACAGTTGGGGTAGCGACTGGCTGGGTTTTAAGGGCCGGCCGCACTTCGAGGTGTAGGGTATAAACGAGAAGAGCGAGCCAGTTGGCTCGCTCTTCTCGTTTGCACTGCGCTGCCTTATTGGGCCGCCGGGTACCAATTGCGCAGCCGTACGTCAATCTTCTTGTTGGCCGCGTTCACCGTTTTTTTGAAGGCGGCCACGTCGCTCAGGCCGTTCTGGCCGCGGTAGTGGTAGGGGTACACAATGCCCGGCTTGAACGCCAATACACCTTGCGCAGCCTGGTTCACGTCCATCGTGTAGGGCAGGTTCATGCACACGAAGGCCACGTCGATGTTCTTGAGGGCGCGCATTTCGGGGATGTCTTCGGTGTCGCCGGACAGGTACACGTTTTTGCCGCCCAGGTTCAGCACGTAGCCATTGCCCCGGCCTTTGGTATGCGGCGCGTCGGCCGCTTCGGGCAGGTTGTACATCGGGATGGCCGATACACTCATGCCCAGCGTGTCGAGTCGCTGGCCATTGCGCAGGATGCGGACCTGCGACTTGTACTCGGCGGGCAGCTTCTCGGCTACCGCTTGGGGCACTATCATCAGGGCCTTGGCCACGGAGAGGCCCGCCAGCGTCTTAGGGTCGAGGTGGTCGCCGTGGATGTCGGTGATAAGGATAACATCGGGCGCGGCCAGCCCGGTGTAGCCCGCGGCCCCGCCGTAGGGGTCCACGTAAATGGTCTTACCATTCCAGCTAAACACCACACTGCCGTGGGTGATGGGCTGCACCGTGAGGGGGCCTTTGCTGGTCGAAATCTGGTCGGGAGCCGCGCGCGGGGCGGTGGTTGCGGCGGGGGTAGTTTGGGCCGGGGCCTGACTTGCAAGAGCCGCCAGCGCGGCCGTGAGGAGAAGCGTGAATTTCATTGTTTTGCTGCCGGCTGAGTGAGAGTTATTAGCGGATTATTTCAGAAATAGGGGGCCTAGCAGCAGGAGCCGCTACCGAACCGAAAACTGTGACCATAACATAGTCGCCCCGCGCAAGTTCAGGCGGTAGGGTACGCTCCTTTTACGCAGCCAGGAGTTGCTGGTGGTAGAGCCAGTCGAAGATGAGCTGGTCGACGGCTGACACCTGCGAGCGGTGGCGGTAGGTGAGCCAGACGACCTCCGCGATTTCGGCGGCGGGCTGGAGGGTGCCCGTGTAGCGCGGGGCCCAGTAGCAGCTCATGCGCACGTGCACGCCGGCGGGGTGGCCGTGGGCGGGCGCTTCGAACGTGCCGGCGTAGGTGAGGCTGGCGGGGTCGAGGACGACGGTGAGCTCTTCCTCGATTTCGCGCAGCAGGGTTTGGGTGTCGGTTTCGCCGGGCTCGCGCTTGCCGCCGGGCAGGTAGTAGCGGTCCTTGCCGTGGCTGCGGGTGCTGAGCAGTTGGCCGTTGTGCAGGTGCAGCCAGGCTATTTTATCAATCATGTGGACAAGGTGTATTCGCCAATGACAAAGGACGGGGCCGGGCGTGTGTTCGAGCTATCGCGGATGTGCGAGGGGGCCGCGCTGCTGCCCGCCGTTACCTGCCACATCGTGCCATGGTCAGTGGGCCACGATGCTACCATTGGCACAGGTTGGCGCTGTGAGGTGGTTGGCTAAACCGGGAGAGAATCTAGCCTTACCTTGGTTCACTCATGGAGAAGACAACCCATTAAATCCGGAGGCGTTACGCCGCCGCTTTCCGTGCCGAAGCCCTGCGCCTGGCGGCCACAAGCCGTTCGGCCGCCACTCCGCGGGCGCTCAATGGTGACCCCAAGCGACTCTATGCGTGGCAAAAAGAGGCCCTGCCGGGGTGCCAGGCATCGCCGACTCTTTTTTTAAGAGCTTATGCACTGGCTAGCAAAGGGTTATAAGTTTAGTAACGTTTATCACCAGTTGCCACCCGAAGACCCACGCCCGATTATTCGGGCTAGCGGTGCTCAATCACCAGCTGCCCGCGCAAACAGGTACATTATCCGTAATTTATTAATGCTTAGCAAGTTAATTCATACCTCATCGCTGCTCCTCCTAACCGTGCTAGGCAGCACGTTGGCTGTGCCTGCGCAAGACCTGGCCCTGGTGCATGCCAACGTGGTGGACGTGGCTACTGGCCAGATTCAGCCCGACCAGACAGTTATTGTCACGGGCCGGCGAATTACCTGGGTGGGGCCCGCCCGGCAGGCCGCCCCGCGCAAGGGCCGCCGGGTGGTGGATGCCACCGGGCAGTACCTCATTCCGGGCTTGTGGGACATGCACACCCACGTCTATTTTGATGGCACGGCCAATGCGGGCACCCGCCTGATTTTGCCGGCCCTCGTGGCTAGCGGCGTCACCGGCATCCGCGATATGGGGAGCGCGCTGGACTCCATTTTGCGCGCCCGGGAAGCCGTGGCCGCCCACCGGCTGCTGGGGCCGCGCCTGGTGGTGAGCGGCCCCATGCTTGACGGCCCTAAATCGCCTTACAAAGCCTCCATTGCCATTGCCACGCCTGAGGACGGTCGCCGGGCCGTGGACCAGCTCAAGGCGCGGGGCGTCGATTTCATTAAGGTGCAGTCGCTGGTGCCGCGGGAGGCCTATTTTGCCATTGCGGCCGAAGCCAAGGCCGTGGGCCTGCCCCTGGCCGGGCACGTGCCCGACGCGGTGCGCGCCACCGAGGCCGTAGCCGCCGGCCAGCGCACCTTCGAGCACCTGATTGGCATTTTTGAAGCCAGCTCAACCGATGAAGATGCCTACGTGACGGGCCGCCCCAAGTCGCCGGCTAGCTTATTAGCCACCTACGACCCGGCGCGCGAAATTACTATTAATCAGCTACTTGCCACCCAGCACGTGTGGCAGTGTCCCACTCTGTTTTGGGAGCGGGGCCAGTGGCTGGTCGATAGCATTGCGTGGCAGCAAGACCCCGCCCTGGCCTACGCGGGCCGCAGCTGGGTAGCCCAGCGGTGGCCCAAGGCTCAGCTCAGCATTGCCCGCAACCTGGACACCGACCCGCTGCCGGTGCGCGCCCGCTTCGTCACCCACGAGCTGGCGATGGTGCGCCGGCTGCACGCGGCGGGGGTGGTTTTTTTGGCCGGCACCGACATGCCGGCCGGCGTTGACCTGGTGCCCGGCATCAGCCTGCACCTGGAGCTGCAACGCTTTGTGGCGGCCGGCTTCACGCCCCTCGAAGCGCTGCAAACGGCTACGCGCAATCCGGCCATTTTCTTCAACCAACTCCAGGATTTTGGCTCCGTGCAGGCTGGGCGGCTCGCCGACTTGGTGCTGCTCAGCGCCAACCCGCTCCTGGATATTGCGAATACCCAACGGATTACCGGCGTGCTGGCCGACGGGCAGTACCTCTCGCCAGCAGACCTGGCCAAGCTCCGACGCCAGCTGCGCAAAGTGGCGGCTAGCAAGTAGGCTGAAAGCTTCCTTCATTTGAAATGAATGGCATAAAACAACTATGTATAATCTTCTTACAATCAGCAGGTTATTATTATTTTATTTCGAGGTTAGTTGATTTGTTTACTCCAGGCTTCCTCCAACGATTGCTTATCTTGGTCTACGGCATACCAAGTAGACACATCCCATTCAGCTGGATATTCAATAGATTTACGACGCGAACTTTCTGCCAGGATATAGTGAAAATAGAACTGCTCATTAAGCAGTAAATCCGGCACTTGCGTCCTCAAGCCAGCTTCTTCTATCGTAGTAATAGTGAGCTTGTAGCTGGTCAGCGCGGGCACAAGCCGGCTAGGCATTCCTATTTTTTCGTTATAGCAGGCAAACCAATCTTCATCCTGGGTACCAAGGTGCACCTGTCGGACGCCGTTCTCAAATTCTACTGCCGTCAAATACTGGCCAGTATCGGCGCCAGATTCAGTAAAAGACAATTTATTTGCTAAGCTAAGCGACACAGTAAGTTGCTCTGGCTCAGTACTATGCTTGGTAATATAAAACAGCCAAGCCTGTGCTTTATCTACGCTCATATACGCTGGTAGCCAAGCAACAGGAGCTACCGTACGCTTAATAAGAATAGTATGGGCCGTTGAGGTGATAACTGTCGCAAAAGCAGCCGATTTTGTAACCGCGCCCTCCCCCGTGAAAGCTACTTGCAACTCAAACTGCCCCAGGCCCGAAGCAATAATTTCTTTGTACAAATACCCCTTGGTTTTCATGCTAAAAGAGTAGCAGTTTAAGTGGATGTCCGAAAACGACTACACGTTTAGCCCTTAACCGGTAGTGTCGTGGCTCGGCGAGAGGCCAAGGCAGGATGTAAGCTATGCTTGGTGAGTTCGCATATAGAACGACCCACGCGCGGTTTAGCGAAGTTCATACTACAACGTCAGCGCCTTACCTTGCTCGGGAAACAGCAGTTTCAGTCCCAGCACATTACCTGCCGCAAGCTGCGTCTTAATAAGCTGCTCACTACCCGGCGTAGGCTTCATGTGCGTGACGACCACAGGCAGCCCGCGCAGCGCAGCGCCGCCCGCGAGCTGGGCCAGCGCAGCCAGTTCGCGCAGCAGCAAGGCCGGCGTGAAGTGGCCAAATAGCTGGGCCGCTGGCTGGCTATTGGGGTAGGAAGCCTCGATGAAAATGGCTTTCAACTGGTGCGCTTGCACCAAGGGAGCGATGGCTTGCCAGAGGTCGCGCAGGCAGTGCGATTTTTCCAACTCGTCGGTGCCCGTGTCGCCCAGGTACAGCAGGTAGTTGCCTTGGCTCCGCACCAGGAAGGCGGTGCTTTGCACGCCCGGCCCGTGGCTGAGGGCAAAAGCCTGCACACTGAGCGGCGTGTTTTCGAGCGGCGTTACCTGGCCCGGCACCAGGGCGCGGAGCTGGTACTTGCCCAGCGCGGGCGGGGTGCCACCGTTGGCAAAGTTGGGCCAGGCGCGCCAGTTGAAATAGTCCTGCTGCAGGGTGGCCAGGCAGGCGGGCAGGCCATAAATGGGCTTCGGCGCATCGTCGGGGGCATTGAGCAGCAGGCCGGCCACGTGGTCGAGGTGCGGGTGCGAGAGGCAGTAGCCCTTGATTTGCTGCCGCAGCACTTCGTCTGCCGAGACCGTGAAGACATGATTGGCCACGGCTTTTTCTACCCCGGGGCGCAGGCTGCCCGCATCGAGCGCGATGAAGTCGGCGCTGCCGGCCGCTGCCACCAGGTAGGCTGAGAGGTTGCCTTCGGCCAAGCCGCCCTTCACACCCAACGGCACCACCGTAAAAGCGAGCGTGGGCTGCGCCCGGCCGGGTAGCATCACGCACAGCACGAATAGTAGAAGCAGGTACCGCATGGGTTAGATTAAAATCTGATTACCAATAATATAAACCTAGAAGAACGTCATGCTGAGCTTGCCGAAGCATCTCGCGTGCAGCAGTAACTCAATCGTTGAACGATACAAGCGAGATGCTTCGGCAAACCCAATATGACGTTCTTCTAGGTTTATATTATTGGTAATTAACATGTTAATTAAAATTCGTACGGATAACCTATTACCTCCAACTCGGCGGCTAGGGCAGCCCAGTCTTCCAACTCGGCATTGAGGGCCAGCACGTGGGTTCTGGTCAGCGTTTCGTGCAGGTACACGGGGGCCACGGCGGCGGCGGTGATGGGCGCGCGGTCGGTTTCGTCGGTGTAGTACTCGGTGGCCCACTCGGCGTAAGTAGCCGGCTGGTTATCAAAGATATCGAGTAGCTCTTCCGAGCCGTTGTCTTCGTCCTCGACCGTGCCGGTTTGCCAGCCGCCCGCGGGCGTGTGCCACAGGCAAAACGTGGTGCCAATGGAAGCCACCGGCTCGCCCAGCATAAACTCTTGAAAAGCAGCGGGCAGGCCCCGCACCAGGTCAGTTTTGATAGGCTCGTCGTAGTCCAGCAGGTAGCCGTTGAGTACGCAGCCCTCTGGCCGAAACAGCACCAGCACCTGGTCGCCTTCGCCGTCGCTCATCTCAAACACAGCCTCGTGGTCGCCCCACTCGGGGATGTAGGTGTAGTAGCGGTACTCGGCATCGGGCGAGTTGATGGCGTCGAGCGCGGCCAGCGCCTGGCACAGGCGCTGCAAATCGGCCGGGGCGGGCAGGTTGGGGTGGTGAGTCGAAATCATATAGTCGCTGTTGGCCTCTAGCTGTTAGCTATTAGCCTTTGTTCTGATTAACAATTAGTTGCAAAAAGGCTGCTCGTTTGCTTTTGGCCCATCGATTATTACGTATTACGCATAAAAAAGCCGCTGGGTGGGGCCAGCGGCTTTAGCATGGGGATGGTGCTTATAGCGGCAAGCTAAAGCTTACCGCACGCAGCGCGGGTTAGCGGCGCTGCACGGGCAGGTCTTCGAGCTGGGCGTAGCTGAGTTTCCAGGTGCCATCGGCGGCGGGCTTCCACAGCAGCAGGAAGTTGCCCTCGCCAAAGCCAGCGGGCTGGCCGGCGGCAGGCTGCACATCAACCGAAAACGTGCCAGCCTCATAGGCCAGCTTATCGGTGGAGGTGGCACTTACCGTGCTTATTTTCAGGTTGTTGGTGCTCGACTGGGTGGCGCGCACCCACTTGTCGCTCACCTCCGACTTGCCGCTGAAGTGGGCGCTGCCCTGCAAAAACTGCACGTCATCGGCCAGGTAGCTGAGGGTTTTTTCGAGGTCCTTGTTGTTCCAGGCCGTGAGGAAGGCCCGGTCGAGGTCGGCGGCGCTGGTAGCGCTGGCCGCGCCAGCGTCGGCCGACTTGCTGCACGCCGCCAATAGGGGCAACGCACCCAGCAAAACGAGTTGGGCCAGGGAAATACGCATAGTATCAGGTGATTAGGAGGGTGAAAGAAGCCAACTAAAAACCCAGGCCGCTTGGCCTGGGTTTCGGCAAAATAACGAACGAAAGGGGCAGCTACTACCAGCTGCGCTGGCGGTAGGCGGTGGTGCCGTAAGGGTTGGCGGGGTCGCCGGGGGCCTGGTTAGGCAGGTAGCCGGCTTCGGTGGCCGGGGCGGCACCCACGGCGGCGGCCGAGGCTACCAGCGCCGTGGTGCCCACGGCGGCGGGGCCGTAGCTGCGCACAATGGTTTCGCGGGTGGTGGTGCGGCTGGCCAGGGCCTGGCGGTTGGCGGCGGCGCGCTGCTGGGCGGCGTAGGCGGCCGCAGCGGCGCGCTTCTTCTTGCGGTTATCCACGTGCTTGCCCACGGCGTAGCCCGCGCCGGCCCCTACCACGCCCCCGATAACGCCGCCCACGGCCCGGTTACGCTTGTTGATAACGGCCCCGAGAATGGCCCCGCTGCCGCCGCCAATAACGGCGCCCTTGGCCTGTGGGCTAAAGCGCTGGGCCTGGGCCGAGAACGTGCCAGCCAACAGGGTAGCTAACACTAAAAAGCTGAGGAAAAAACGACGATTTTTCATGATGCAGAGAAAGCTGGGAATGGGAGCTTCAAGGATTAGGTAAACAAGCACCGTGCCGTAACGGCGGGCACCGGAGCCAAGTTACGGTACTACGCCCGTTGGCGGATTGACGCCCTGCCGCCCACGCTGCCCACGCTGCCCGGCCGCCGCACTCCTTGCCACCCGCCTGCATTAGTAAAGCCTCTCACTTTGGTGAGTTGAATTACCGGGCCGTAGGCCCAGCGCCACCCCATCGGAAGCGCCTGCTTAGTGGTCCTGGCAAAGCAAAAATACAACTGACAACCGCCCGGCTGAGTGCGAAATTGTATAAGATTTCGGCTTTCTCACCCAATTTACATTCTTCTTATTATCCTATTTTTGGCCTTATCAATTTTTGGACCAAAGCCGCGATTATCTCGCCGTGGCTGGTAGTTACCGGGCTGGCTCACTACCAAAAGCCTGGCTTACACAGTGCAAAAGGGTTTTAGCTGGAAACTACTGCGCAAGCGCTTTGAAATTCAGGGGCATGAGATGCTTCACAACCTTCATCTGGTGTTCATAAATGGGTAATTTGGCGGTGTTAAAGATTTACCTACCTTGCGCCGCTTCCGGTGAAAGTCGGAATTTTTGCCCACACTCTCTCTTTTACCAAACCAACAATCTATGTCCCACAAGTACTATGCAGCGGCTTGGCTTGCCCTGGCTGCCGCTACCCTACCTACCCTGGCCCACGCCCAGGATGCCCTCGTGCAGCAAAAAAGCCTGGGCCAGGACGGCCAGCCCACCCTCATCCAGTTTTCGCCGGCCGGCAAGCTCACTGCCCGCGCCGCTGAAGGCGAGCAGGTTATCCGCCGGCAACTGGCGCTGGGTGCCAACGACCAGCTGCGGCCTGCCCGCACTGAAACCGACCAGCTCGGCTTCAGCCACCAAAAATTCGAACAGTATTACAAAGGCGTGAAGGTGGAGCACGCCACGTACACGGCCCACGCCCGCGGCGGCCAGATTGAGAGCCTGAGCGGCGACTTTGAGAAAGTGGGTGAGTTGAGCGTGACGCCCACCCTCAGCGCCGACGCTGCCCTGGGCCGCGCCCTGGCCGCCGTGGGAGCCCGCAAATACATGTGGCAGGATGCCCGCGAAGAAACCGGTCTCAAAACCCTGACCCAGGATGCCAGCGCCAGCTATAAGCCTACTGGTGAGCTGGTACTGGTGCGCGATGCCCGCCAGAGCGCCGAAACCGGTCCGCTGGTGCTGGCCTGGAAATTCAACATCTACGCGCAGCTGCCGGTGAGCCGTGCCTACGTGTACGTGGATGCCCGCACCGGCGAGGTAGTACTGCGCGATGCCATCATCAAGCACGCCACGGGCGCTACGGCCACGTTTGCTACCGCGTATAGCGGCACCCGCTCGCTGGCTACCGAAACCGCCACTGGCGGCTACCACCTGCGCGAGTATACTCGCGGCCTGGGCATTGAAACGTACAATTGCAAGAAGGGCAACAGCTATACTGCCGCCACCGACTTTACCGACGCCGACAACAACTGGACGTCCGCCGAATACAATAACGCCAACTACGACAACGTAGCCGGTGATGCGCACTTTGGCGCGCAGGCCACCTACGACTACTGGAAGGGCGTGCACGCCCGCAACAGCTACGACAATGCGGGAGCCAAAATCAAGAGCTACGTGCACTTCGATGACGTGCCCGGCGGCGCCGGCTACGAGAACGCCTACTGGGACGGCACCGAAATGACCTACGGCGACGGGGCCACCACCTTCAAGCCCCTCACGGCGCTGGATGTGTGCGGCCACGAAATCGGCCACGCGGTGTGCGAAAAAACGGCCAACCTCACCTACGCCAACGAGTCGGGGGCCATGAATGAGGGCCTGTCCGACATCTGGGGGGCCAGCGTGGAGAAGTACACCTGCGACAACCTGGGCATCACCAAATCGACCTGGGACATTGGCGAGGACATTATGAAGCAAGGCGGCGCGCTGCGCTCCATGAGCAACCCCAACCTGTACGGCCAGCCGGCCTTGTACAAGGGCAAGTACTGGGCGGCTACCACGTCGTCGCCTTCCAACGCCAACGACCAGGGCGGCGTGCACACCAACTCGGGCGTGCTCAACTACTGGTACTACCTCATCAGCGTGGGCAAAAGCGGCACCAACGAAGTAGGTAGCGCCTACTCGGTAGCCGCGCTGGGCTTGTCGGCCGCGGCCAAAATCACCTTCCGCATGGAAAGCGTGTACATGACGGCCTCCTCCACCTACGCCCAGGCCCGCACCTATTCCATTCAGGCGGCTACCGATTTGTACGGGGCCGGCTCGACGCAGGTGCAGGCCGTGACCAACGCCTGGTACGCCGTGGGCGTGGGCGCGGCCTACGGCGGCACCACTCCGCCGCCCGCTACCTCCAACTACTGCGCCAGCAAGGGCACCAGCCAGGCGTATGAGTACATCGACTACGTGAAGCTGGGCACCGGCATTGCCCGCACCAGTGGGGCCGACGGCGGCTACTACGATGGCACCGCCAGCTCGGCCAGCGTGGCCGCCGGCAGCAGCCAGACGGTGAGCTTCTCGGCCGGCTTCACGGGCACGGCTTACACCGAGTACTGGAAAGTATACATCGACTACAACCAGAACGGCGTGTTTACCGACACCGGCGAGCTGGTGGTGAGTGGCAGCAGCAGCAGCGCGGCCACCCTCACCGGCACCTTCACGGTGCCCAGCACGGCCAAAACCGGCAAAACCCGCCTGCGCGTTATCGTGAGCGATGCCAGCGCCACCACCAGCTGCGGCACCTACAGCTACGGCGAAACCGAGGATTACAGCGTGAGCATCACGGGCGGCGCGGCCATTGCGGCGGCTTCGGCTACTCCCAACGGCCTCACCGCCGGCACGGTGCTAAGCGGCGATGCCGTACTGAGCCTCTACCCCAATCCCGCCGCCTCGGTACTGACGCTTTCGCTCAGCTCGAACGAGGAACTAACTAAGGTAGAAGTACTTGACGCTCTGGGCAAAACGGTGAGCACCGCCCGCTACCAGGGCAACGGTCAGCTCGACGTGTCGGGCTTGGCCGGTGGCCTCTACCTGCTACGCGCCAGCAGCGGCTCGCAAACCTTCGTGCAGCGCTTCGTGAAGCAATAAGCGCGCACGCGGCTTTTGCCTGATAACTGAAGAAGCCCGGCCGATTGGCTTGTGCTTACCGAAAACTCAAAAGCCCTTCCGGCCATGTGGCCGGAAGGGCTTTTGAGTTTTCGGTAAGCACAAGGGTGGTAGTCACCAAGGGCTTAGTAGTATTTTGCACTATGCCCCTAAGAAAGAGTGCCCGCTTCCGTATCACTGGTCTGATATGCAGCTTATTAACAGCCGGTTTTACATTACCCGTCTATGCTGCGTCAGACACCATGTTTAACAGGTTAACAATGAGAGGAATACTTATTGCACTATCAGCTTTTCTCCTTATTTCAGTAGGTGCGATGGGATTGTTCGTGCTAGTTGGCCATTATGGGTTCAAGGCAAATCGTGTTATTGCAGAAAGAGTTTGCTACTCACTTGGGGCCATCCTCGTCGTGAAGGGAGTTAGCCAGACTCATATGCCAACGACAGCATCTACCATACTTGCCCTTATTGTGAGCGTGCTGACCTACTACTTGCTCTCGCGGCGAAAACGAAAATTATAACTGGTTTTCAAAGTAGTAAAACCCCTTTTTTGCTGATTTTTATTCGCAGCTAGAGGTGCGTGCTAAAGCTCCTGGCGGTGAGGGCAAGCCAATCGGTGGGCTTCTTTGCGTTTCAGATAATACGTTGTACAATAGGTTTTTAATGCGCAAAATCGTTTGTCATTGCGAGCGCAATGCAATGGAGCGCGGCAATGACAAACACTTTTGCGCAAATCTATTATCGACAATACTTTACGTCCCTAAACCCCCAAGCCAACCAGCCAGACTTCGGCATCCTTCACGCTGTCGAAGCGCTTGTAGATTAGCTCCGTGGGTGAGGTGCTCACCACTGACTGCGTGGAGAGGCGGTGCATGGGATTGGCCCCTTCCACAATGGCGCAATGCCGGAAACCGGCCAGGGCAATGGCACGGGGTATCCAGTTGCCGGTGAGCCAGGTTTGCGCGTCGCCGGGCAGGGGGGCGCGCTGCCCGTGCTCCGACAAGATGCGGTGGCTGCCCGTGCTCCGCAGCAAGGCCAGCGCCTGCTCATAATACGCCTGGATGGTTGCCAGCGGCAGGCGCTCGCTGCCCCAGGCCAAGTGCACGTAGCCAGCGGTGCGGTAGTATAAACGGCCGGCCTGGTTTTCAAAAAAAAGGGTTTCCTGGGCGCGGGGCTGCATAAAAACTGGCTGAAATAAAAGCCCGTAAAGTTAGGTCCTTGCGCCCCTACTCCGATATAAAGTCCACAATTACGCGGCATTCAGATTGGTAGTCTGAGTCGTAGTATTGCAGCCGTGACTACTGCCCCCCTGCCTCCGCCCGCCGCGCCCGCGGCGTACTCGCCCGGCCTGCACGTGCTGGCCACCTTCGGGGCACCTGCCGCCCGGCTGCGCGACGCGGCGGGCAGCCAGCGGTTCTTTGCGGCGCTAGTGGCCCGGCTGGGCCTCAGCAGCGTGGGCGAGGTGTACCACGCATTTGCCGAAAACGCGGGCTTCACGGCGGTGCTAGCCCTCACCGAGTCGCACCTCAGCATTCATACCTGGCCCGAGCACGGGCTGGCCACGTTCGACGTGTTTTTATCGAATTTTCGGCGTGACAACCACGCCACCGTGCGCCAGGTATACCAGGAAACGCTGGCGTTTTTTGAGGGCGACGAGCGCACGTACGCCGAGGTGCTGCGATGAGTGCTACCCCGTTCCCCACCCCGCCCCCGGCCACCGTGCCCTGCCCCAAGTGCGGCACCCGGCACCCCTGCTACGACCCCACCGCCAGCCGCTACTTTGGCTGCGTGAAGTGCCGCACGTACTTCTACACCAACCCGGCCACCCCGGCAGCCTCGACCCGCACCGTAACCGAATTCAGAAAGAAGCTGGTGCCCGGCCCTAGCCTGCCGCTGGGCACAGTAGCCACGCTGGGCGGCTACCGCTGCCGCGTAACCGGCTACCAAGTGCGCACCGAACGAAACGACAAATCGGCTACCTGGCGCGAGTACCAGCTGCGCCCCGCCGAGCTCCAGCCCACTCAGCCGGAGCCGGCCAATTTTCCGCTGCAGCTGGCCGAGTACCACGGGCACTGGCTGCTCATCAGGCGCGCAGCCGCCCACCCCGCATCCAGCGGCAAAAAGGGCTACAAAGAACCCACCTGGCGCGACGATACCACCGGCCGCCGCTACAAGCTGTGGCACCGCTACCAGCCCGAGGTAGTCGATGCCGAGGGCGAGTTTGACTGGGATATTCTGGAGGATGAAAAGCTCTTCATCACCGAGTTTATCAGTCCGCCCTACGTACTTGTGAGCGAGCACCTTACCAGCGGCCCGCCCGTCTGGTACCTGGCCGAGCACCTGGAGCTTGAGGCGGTGGCCACGGCCTTTGGCCTGCCGGCTGACCAGCTACCCAGCTGCTTCGACGTGGGGGCGGCGCAGCCCAACCCCGTGGCCGGCCCGGCGCTACTGCGCATAACCGTGCTGCTGCTGCTGGCGCTGCTGGGGCTGCGCGCGCTGGTGGGGCTGCTACGGCCCAGCACTACTACCACGCAAGAGCTGGTGCTACCCGCCACCCTGGCCCCGCAGTCAAGCAATTCCTTTGCGGTGCCCAACGACGCGCTACCGCGCATTGTAGCCTACGACTCGCTGCCGGCCACTCCTGCGCCAGCCGCCGCCACCCCGACGCCCGCGCCAGCCCCGGCGGCTGCCCCCGCCAGCACCATACTGGTAACCAACTCTTTTACCCTGACGGAACCCACGGCGCTGGAAATCGAGCTTACCATCCCGAGCCTGTCCAACCGCTGGGTGGAGGTCACGGCCAGCCTCGTGAACGAAGAAAACGGCCGGGGCTATGAGTTTACGCGCTCCATCGAATACTACTCCGGCGTGGAAGGCGGCGAGAGCTGGGGCGAGGGCAGCCGCTCGGCCGGGGGCGTGTTCAGCAACGTGCCCGCCGGGCGCTACCACCTCAACCTCTACCCCAGCGCCGAGCCCACCACCGAGCCCGCTGCGCTGCAAGTAACCATCGAGCAAAACACCGAGCTCACCACCAACTTCTGGCTGGCGCTGCTATTCGTGCTGGCCATCCCGCTGTTGCAGTGGTGGCGCTACAGCTCGTTTGAAAGCAACCGCTGGGAAAACAGCAACTTTGGCCTCACATCCTGAATTCAGCCCGCTAGCATGTTTGATTTTTTCACGAAGCTGTGGCCCTCCGTGCGTCAGTGGCCGCTTTATACGGTGCTGGGCGTGCTGGGCCTCACGGCGTTCACGGTGATGGGCCTGCGCGGCTACCGCCTCCTCGGCGACGACAACGAAAGCAGCGAAACCGAGCAAACCGGCCCGCGCCGCGCCGGCAGCCACGCCGGCTACGTGCACGGCTTCAATCATAAATAATTGTGAAGGAGTGAGTTGCGAAGGAGCAAGCTTACCACAAAACACTACTTCACTCCTTCGCAACTCACTCCTTCACAATTCACTCCTTGATACCTCGCTCATGGAATACCTCACCCCCAAGGCGCTCACCGCCTCTGTTGTGTACGCGCTGCTGGGCATCCTCATCCTGGTAATCAGCTTTTATATCTTTAACAAGCTGACGCCCGGCACGTTGCGCCGCGAAATACTGGAAGAGCACAACACGGCCCTGGCCATTATTGCGGCGGCTTTCATGCTGGCGGTGGCCCTCATCATTAGCGCCGCCATTCATGGCTGAGGGTTCTGTGTTGACGCGCCGGCGGCGGGCGCGGGCCGCCGCTACCACCGCCGAAGGGGCACCCCGGCCGGCGCTCTTGCTGGGCTCGGTGGCCGTGATTGCCACCTGCGGGCTGCTTTATGAGCTGATTGCGGGCACGCTGGCCTCGTACCTGCTCGGCGATTCGGTGACGCAGTTTTCGACCGTTATCGGGGTGTATTTGTTCAGCATGGGCGTGGGCTCGTGGCTTTCGCGCTACCTGGGCGGGTCGCTGCTGCGCTGGTTTATCCGGCTCGAAATCCTAGTGGGGCTGGTGGGCGGGGCGTCGGCCCCGCTGCTGTTTGGGCTGTTTGCGCACGTGAGTTCGTTTCGGGTGCTGCTCTATGGGGTGGTGGGGCTGCTGGGCACGCTGGTGGGGCTAGAAATACCGCTGCTGCTGCGCATTTTGCAGGGCCGGCTTGCATTTAAAGAATTGGTAGCCAGAGTTTTCACATTTGACTACGTGGGGTCGCTGCTGGCTGCGGTTATTTTCCCGCTGGTGCTGGTGCCCCGGCTGGGACTGGTGCGCACGGCGCTGTTGTTTGGGGCGCTGAACGTGGTGGTGGCGGGCGTGAGCTTGCTCTCGTTTGAGGAGACAAGGCCCTACCGGCGGCGCTACCTGGCCACCATTGTGGTGGCGCTGCTAGCGCTGGGCGCGGGCGTGGTGGGGGCCGAGCGCATTCAGCGCTACGCCGAGGGCGAGGTGTTTCAGGACACCGTTATCTACGCCCTCAGCACGCCCTACCAGCGGCTGGTGCTCACCGGCAACCACCGCGGCGAGTTGCGCTTGTTTCTCAATGGTAATCTGCAATTTAGCTCGGCCGACGAGTACCGCTACCACGAAGCGCTGGTGCACCCGGCCATGCAAGACCGGCCCCGCGCCCGCCAGATACTAGTGCTGGGCGGCGGCGACGGCCTGGCCGTGCGCGAGCTGCTGAAGTACCCGCAGGTGCAGCACATCCGCCTCATCGACCTCGACCCAGCCATGACGCGCTTGTTTCGCAGCAACCAGCTACTGCGCGAGCTCAACCACAACTCCTTGCACTCGTCCAAAGTCGAGATTCACAACGCTGACGCCTACACCTGGCTACGCCAGGACACCGCCCGCTACGACGTAGTGCTGGTCGATTTTCCCGACCCCGGCAACTACTCCATCGGCAAGCTCTACACCACCGCTTTCTATCAAACGCTGCGCCAGCGGCTGCGGCCGGGCGGGCTCGTGGTGGTGCAGGCCACCTCGCCCTACGTGGCGCGCCAGGCCTACTGGTGCGTGGTGCACACGCTGGCGGCCAGCGGCTTTTCGCCGGTGCCCTACCACGCCTACGTGCCGTCGTTTGGCGAGTGGGGCTACGTGCTGGCCCAGGCCCAGCCCGGCTCCTGGCGGCCCCACGGCAGCCCGCTACCCGCCGGCCTGCGCTACGTGACGCCCCAGGTTATCGGCCTCATGCGCAGCTTCCCGCCCGATATGGCTGAGGTGCCCACCGAGGTGAATCAGCTGAATAACCAGGCGCTGGTGCGGTATTTTGAGGAAGAATGGGGACCGTATGGGCAGTGAGCAGTGAGTAGTGAGCAAAAAACAGTCTGTCATTGCGAGCGCAACGCAGTGGAGCGTGGCAATCGCACCAGAACGATACCCACGCCAGTCGTTCGTCAGTCGTTTTGAGGCGATTGCCGCGCTCCACTGCGTTGCGCTCGCAATGACAAACGATTATTATACAACTAATTATCTTTCAAATACTAACCTATGTCCCTCCCCCGTCGCCAGTTCATTACCCAGGCCAGTGCGGGCGTGGCGGGCACGCTGCTGGCGGGGCTGGTGGGCAGCGTGCCCGGTTGCACGCCCGCCCAGTCGGCCGTGCAGGGCAAATTGCGCGGGGCTGGCCACGCGCTGGGGCACCGCCTGCGCACGCCCGGCGGCCTACCTGCGCCCACGCGCAGCCAGGAGGTTGATATCCTGATTATTGGCGGCGGCGTGAGCGGCTTGGCTGCTCGGCGCGCGCTGCACCAGTTGGCCCCCGCGCGCGCCACGCTGCTGCTGGAAATGGAGGCCGACACGGGCGGCAACGCCGCCGCCGGCCACAACGCCCGCACCGCCTACCCCTGGGGCGCGCACTACCTGCCCCTACCCGATGCCCGCGATACCGAGCTGCTAGCCTTTCTGCAAGAGGCTGGTATTCTGACCGGTTATGGGCCCACCGGCCTACCCATTTACGACGAAACCGCCCTCTGCCACGACCCCGCCGAGCGCCTGCTTTTGCACGGCCACTGGCAGGCTGGCCTGGTGCCCGAGGCGGGCGTGCCCGCCGCCGACCGCGCCGAAATTGCCTGCTTCCTAGCCGAGATGGAGCGCCTGCGCCGCGCCGCCGGCCCCGACGGCCGCGACTTGTTCCGGCTACCGCTCGACTGGTCAGTGGCCGATGCCAGCGCCCGGCAGCTCGATGCCGAGTCGATGGCCGACTGGCTAACCCGCCACAACTACCGCTCGCCCTACCTGCGCTGGTACCTCGACTACTCGTACCGCGACGACTTTGGGGTGCCGGCCGCGCAGGTATCGGCCTGGGCGGGGCTGCACTACTTCGCCGCCCGTAAAGGCCGCGCCCACAACGCCCCGCCCGATGCTGTGCTCACCTGGCCCCAGGGCAACCACTACCTCGCCGCGGCCCTGCGCCGCCAGGGCGGCAGCGGGCCGGTGCAAGCCAATGCACTGGTATTCAGCATAAAGGAAGCCGCTGATAACCGGGTTGAAGTACTCGCTTTCGACAACGCCACGCAGCAAACCACCCGCCTGCTGGCCCGGCAGGTGGTGCTGGCCACGCCCTGGCACGTAACCAAGCACCTGCTGGCCGCGCCGGTGAGCCTGCCGCAGCTGGCCCCGCTGCACGCGCCCTGGCTGGTGGCCAACCTCACGGTGGCCGGCTACCCCGGCGGCCCCGGCCAGCCCCTGAGCTGGGACAACGTGCGCTACGGCAGCCCGGCTCTGGGCTACATCGACGCCGAGCACCAGGCCCTGCGCGGCTTCGAGGGCGACGAGCCGCGCCACCTCACCTTCTACTGGGCCCTGCCCACCGACCCACTCGATGCCGTGGCCGCCCGCCGCCACGCCCTGGCCAGCACCTACGCCGACTGGCGCACCTTGGTGCTCACCGAATTAGACCTCATGCACCCCGGTCTGGCCGCCCAGGTGCAGGCCGCCGAACTCTGGGTATGGGGCCACGGCATGGTGGCCCCCACGCCCGGCTACGTGTGGGGCGCGGCGCGGCAGCAGGCCCGCCAGCCGCTGCTGAGCGGGCGCGTGCACCTGGCCCACACCGACCTCAGCGGCATCTCCCTTTTTGAGGAAGCCTTTCACCAGGGCCTGCGGGCGGCGCGGGCGGTGCTGGCGGGGCCGCTGGCTAGCTGAGGAGCTGAAAATCTGAGGCTTCTGCTTGCCATCGCCGGGCGGCGGGCCGTATAAGTAGGCTTCACCAACAGCTTTTCCTTTTATGAAACAAGCATTTTTTGGCCGCACCGTGGCAGCCTTGCTGCTGGGCGGCCTGCTACTGGGTGCCTGCGGCGGCAACAGCAACACCTCCACTAGCACGCCCACCAGTACGCTGGGCACCGACTCGGCCGCCACCAAAGTAGGCGGCATGCCCACCGACACGGCCAATACCACGGGCGGGGTTATGCCCGCTCCCAAGGGCGGCACCGGCCCCAGCGGCACCACCAACGGCACCGGCGCTAATTAACCGCCACCAAGAGAAAAGGGGCATGAGCCGGTGCTACTTTGCACGCGCTCATGCCCCTTTCTGTGTTCAACTCACAACCCTGGCTTCGTTCGCCGCGCTACGACGGCTGGTTTATTCTGGCTCCGCCGTTTTTGGCGTTGGCCGTGGTGGCGCTGTTGCCGGCCAGCTACCGGCAGTCGGCGGCGTTTCCGCTGCTGGCCTGGGTGGGCGTGGTGCTGCTCATCGACGTGGCGCACGTGTACGGCACGCTGTTCCAAACGTATTTCGACCCAGCGCAGCGCCAGCGCAGGCGCGGGCTTTTACTGCTGGTGCCGCTGGGCTGCTACGCGGGCGGCGTGGCCTTGCACGCGGCGGGCGGGCTGGTGTTTTGGCGGGCGCTAGCCTACTTGGCCGTGTTTCACTTTGTGCGGCAGCAGTACGGGTTTTTGCGGCTGTATGCCCGGCGCGAGGCGGCACTGCCCGGCGCGTGGCTGCCCGCGGTGCTCATTTACGCCGCCACGCTTTACCCCTTGTTGTACTGGCACTTATCGCCCCCGCGCCACTTCAACTGGTTTGTGGACGGTGACTTTGTGCAGGTCGATTGGCCGCTGGGCCGGTACCTGGCCACCGGACTCTACGCGGCGCTGCTGCTCACCTATGCCGGCCGCGAAATCTGGCTTTATCGCCGCACCGGCACGTTCAACCTGCCCCGCAACCTGCTGCTGGCGGGCACGGCCAGCTCGTGGCTGGTGGGCATTGTGCTCTGCAACGGCGACCTCATTTTTACGCTGCTCAACGTGGTGGCGCACGGCGTGCCCTACCTGGCGCTGGTGTGGAGCCGGCGGCCGGCCGGGGCCACCGGGCGTGGCTGGTGGGCCGGTCGCTACGGGCTGGCGCTGTTCCTAGCGGCCCTCGCGCTGTTTGCGTTTCTCGAAGAAGGCCTGTGGGACGGCCTGGTGTGGCGCGAGCACCCCGCCGTTTTCGGCTGGTTTCAAAGCCTGCCCGTAGTGGCCGCGCCCGGCCTGCTAATGTGGCTGGTGCCGCTGCTGGCCCTCCCCCAAAGCACTCATTACGTGCTCGATGGCTTTATTTGGCGACGCAGCTACCAATCCTTACCCGAGGGGAAATCTTCAAATTAGGCAGCCTCAGACTGACAGGCATTAAACAAGTTTCCCTCATTGCTGATTAGAGCGTTACTTTCTGCTTACTTTTCGGCCATGCAAACCGCCTATCCAACCACCAGCGACCTGTGCACCGCGGCTTGGCTCAAGCAGTTTGCGGCGCGGCTACCCGTGTACGCCACCAAGTACCAGATTGCGGAAGCCGAGGCGGCTGCCCTGCAAAGGGCCACTGCGGCTTACCTCGATGGCCTGGGCGAGCAGATTTACCGCGTTACGCAGGCCATTTTGCAGTTTACTGCCGCGCCCTACGCGGGCAGTTGGCCACCCGCCGCCGTGCCTCGCCGGCCCACTATGCGGTGGCTGCCGCAACAGGCAATAGTGCTCGGCCAGCACATCCTCACCCACGCCACCTACGACCCGGCCGATGGCTGCGCCCTAGGCCTGGTATGCGAATTATCAGGCTACTGGCCGGCCTAGACCAGCCAGCAATCCGATATCTTAACTTATTGATTATTTGGTAATTACCAGCTCTACCCGGCGATTGAGCTTGCGGGTTTCCTCGCGGTCGTTGCTGAACTTGGGCCGTGAGCCACCGTAGCCCACGGTGGTAATGCGGCTGGCGGCCACGCCCCGGCCCACGAGGTAGCGCTTCACGGTGGCCACGCGCTCTTCGCTGAGCACCTGGTTTTTATCGGCCGGCGGCTCGTTGGAGGTGTGGCCTTCAAGCCGAATTTCCAGCTGCGGGTTGTCCTTCAGCGACTCGGCCAGCTTGTTGAGCGTGGGGTACGACGAGCCCAGCAGTTGGGCTTTGCTCTGCACAAAAAGCAGGTCGGCCAGGTCGAGGCGCGAGCCCACGGTGGCGGGCGTGAGGCGCGGCTCGTAGCGGCGCGACTCACCGGCCCGCACCGTGAGCGTATCGATGCGGGTGAGCAGGCCGGCGGTGGTCGTCAGGCGGTAGCGGCCGGGGGCCAGCGACATCTGGAATCCCACGGCATCGGCGCGGGCCGTGCTGCGGAAGTCGATGGGGCCGCCTATCATCAGGGCCTGCACTTCGGCTCCTCCTACTATAGGCTGGCTGGTGCGGCCGTCGAGCACGCGGCCCGTGAGCAGGGCGCGGGGCTGGCTCATGGGGTCGGCGGCGGCCGCGATAATGGCCGTGGAGTCAATCACCGGCGGCGGGCCGGGCGGGGTGCGAAACAGCTTTTTGGGCGACGTGTCCTTGGCCCCGGTGCTGGCGTAGTAGGCCGTGCCATCGGGCCCAAGCGCAAAAAATGCGTCGTAGCCAGGGCCGTTGAAGCGCGGCCCCAGGTTTTGGGGCGGGCTCCACTTGGTCCAGTCCTCGTTGAGGCACTGGGTCACAAAAATGTCGGCCGAGCCGTAGCCCTGGTGGCCGTAGGAACTGAAATACAGCGTTTTGCCATCGGCCGCCAGCCAGGGGGCAAACTCGTAGCCCGGCGAGTTCACGACCGCGCCCAGGCTCTGGGGCGCGGTGTAGCCGCCCGCCCCATCGGGCCGGCTGATATACAGGTCGTTGGCCCCCTGCGAGTCTTCGCGCTCTAGGCTCAGCAGCAGCACTTTCTCATCGGGCGTCATGAAGAAGTTGGTGGCCGGACTGGTCGAGCCGAAGCCCGCCACGCGCACCGGCGCGGGCCGCCCGCTGCCCCCCACGGCCACCCGCGACACGCTTTCGTCGCGGAAGCCGCTGGCGTCGTAAGTGCCGCGCAGCAGCAGCGCGGGGCTGCTAGCCGGGCCTACTACGGCCTGCACGGCGTTGTTCTGGGCGGTGTTGAGGCCGGCCGGGCTGGCGAGGTGGGTGGGCGCGCCCCAGGTGCGGCCTTGGTCGGTGCTCTCACTCAGCCAGATATCGGCGCTTTCGGCTACGCCTTCTACGTTGCCGGCAAACCGCGTACGGCTGAAATACAGGCTTTTACCATCGGGGGCGGGCACGGGTTGCAGCTCATTGCCCGCCGGCGAGCTGAGGGTCGGCAACGGCTCGGGCGCGGCAAAGTAGGGCGGCCCCGTAGCCAGCCGCAACTGCAACTGAAACAAGCGCCACTGCTGGCTGAGGCGCCCCACGCTGCGCGCCGCCACAATGGCCGTGCTGTTAAATTTGTCGTTGGTGGCCAGCGTAGCTACCCGGCCATCGAGCCGGTTTTCGAGTTGAAACGAGCCCACGATACCCGTGGGCACCAGCCGCCACTGCTGGCCCAGCCCGCCCGTGAAGGGCCGCTGCACCAGCGGCGTGTTGGCCCCGGCGGGGGCCGTGGGGTTCACTTCCAGGGTCAGGCAGAGGCCGCTGTGCTTGGCTTCGAGGCGGTAATACTCGCCCCCTTCGCGAATGAGCACCAAGTGCCACTGCTGGCTGAGGGCGTGGGTAAACTCCCACTGCACGGCGGCCGCGCCGCTGGTGGTGGCGGCCCGCGCCACGTCGAGGCTGCGCCCGCTGGCACGGTTAATCACGCCGTAGAGCGCCTTGCTATCGGGGGCCAGCGGGGCCTGGGCCGCGGCCGATAATGCTAGTAAACACAGGAAAAATACTCTAACCATACGGTAAAGGTCGGACCGCCGCCCGAAATGGCCGGGTTTTTGGTTTATTCGCCCGCACCGCCCGCGAATCTTCTGGCTTTATTATGCGTTCAAACCCAACCCTCTACTAGCCACTTCCCACCCATGCGCAAAGGCACCCAGGTAAGCTGGAAATACGGTACCGGCACGGCCACCGGCAAAATAGAATCCGTTCATAAAGAGCCGATTACCCGCAAGCTCAAGGGCAGCGACATCACCCGCAACGGCTCGGCTACCGACCCCGCCCTGCTGATTGTGCAGGAAAACGGTGACCGCGTACTCAAGCTCAAAAGCGAGGTTAAAGCTCTTTAAATGAGGAATCTAAATAAAGTGGGCGCATCGCTTTCCGATACCATTGCCGACGGCCGGCTGCGCTACTACTCCGTGCACTACCAGGCCGCGCCGCCCCTCATCCGGGGTACCGTGCGGCACCCACTATCGGCCACCGAGCTCACGGAAGCGTGCGAAATGCTGCTGGAGCACGCCCAGCGCCACCAGTGCCCCTACTGGCTGCTCGATGGCCGCGCCGATGCCTCGGGCCGGCCCAATGATGTGTACGAGTGGATGACGGAAGAATTTTTGCCCCGCGTACACCGCACCCTGGGCCGCGTGCCCTGCCTGGCCTTTATTGCGCAGGCCGAGTTCTGGCAGGAGCTGCAAGCCAGCCACTACGCGCCGCCCGCGCCGGCCCTGCTCTCCCCCACGTACCGCACGGGTTGGTTTGTGGACGAAGCCATCGCTCAAACTTGGTTAAATCAGTTTCGGCCTACTTTGGGCCTTAAACCATAATTTATTGATTACAAGATACTTATTAGTCTTTAATATACTATACAGAACGTCATGCTGAACGCAGGGAAGCATCTCGCTCGCTTCGTTGAATAAGCCCTACCGATTGCGAGCGAGATGCTTCCCTGCGTTCAGCATGACGTTCTGTATAGTGTGTCATAATTCTTGCCCAAAAACCTAAAAGAAAGACCCCGCTGGCAGCTTGCCAGCGGGGTCTTTCTTTTAGGTTAAACCACCTTAGCGGTTATTCGGGTCGGGCTTGATAAACGCCTCTTTTTCCATTTCTTCGGGGATAACCACGATGCCTTTCTGGAGCATCGAATTGCGCTTGCCGTAGAGGAAATACACGATGAAGCCGAGGAACATCCAGCCGAAGGCCACTTTCAGGGTGAACGCATCGAGCGCGCCGATGAGTAGCAGGCAGATGAGCGCGCCCATGATGGGCACCAGCGGCAAGGTGGGCGACGACAGCGGCGCGCGGAACGGCCGCGGCTGGTTGGGGTCCGACTTGCGCATAATCCACACGCCGAGGCTTACCAGCACGAAGGCCAGCAGCGTACCAAACGAGGTGAGGTCGCCGGCCAGCGAGCCGGGCACGAAGGCCGCAAACAAGCCCACGAACACCATCAGCATGAGGTTGGATTTGTAGGGCGTGTTGAACTTGGGGTGCAGTTCGGAAAACGCCTTGGGCATGAGCCCGTCTTTGGCCATGGAGAAGAACACGCGGCTCTGGCCCATCAGCATTACCAGGATAACGGAGGTGAAGCCCAGCAAGATACCAATGGTAACGGCGGTAGCTAACCAGCCGTAGCCGGGCATGTGCGCCTGAATGGCGTAGGCCACCGACGCCTCGCCGCCAATGGCGGGGTCGGCAAATTCGCGCCAGCTGGCCACGCCCGTCAGCACGTGCCCAAACAGGATGTAGAGCACCGTGCAAATAGCCAGCGAACCCAGGATGCCGATGGGCATATCGCGCTTGGGGTTTTTGGCTTCCTGCGCGGCCGTGCTCACGGCATCAAATCCGATGAAGGCAAAGAACACGATGGCCGCGCCGCCCAGAATACCGCCAATGCCGTGCTTGTTCCAGTCGGAGTATGAGTGCGGGCCAATGGGCGGCTGGTCGGCCGGAATGAGGTAGGGCGTGTGGTTGGCGGGGTTGATAAACTGCCAGCCCACTGCAATGAATACCAACACGATAGCCACTTTCAGCACCACCACAATGGCGTTGAAGGTAGCCGATTCCTGGGTGCCTTTTACCAGCAGCAGGCTCAGGGCCACAATCACGAACAGGGCCGGCAGGTTGATGAGGCCGTGCACCTCCACGCCATTTACCACGGCGTGCTCGAAGGGCGAGTGGCTGAGGTGATACGGAATACTGGTGTGAAAGACTTCTAGCAGCTTATTGAGGTACTCGCTCCAGGCAATGGACACGGTGGCCGCGCCCAGCGCGTACTCCATAATGAGGGCCCAGCCGATAACCCAGGCTACAAATTCGCCCATGGTGGTGTAGGCGTAGGTGTAGGCCGAGCCGGCAATCGGAATCATGGCCGCAAACTCGGCGTAGCACAACCCGGCAAACACGCAGCCAATGGCCGCCACAATGAAAGCCAGCGTTACGCCCGGCCCCGAGGCCTGGGCGGCGGCGGCGGCGGTGCGCACAAACAGGCCGGCCCCGATGATGGCACCCACGCCCAGCGCCACGAGGTTGCCCGCGCCCAGCGTGCGTTGGAGGGTGCCGTGCCCGGTAGAGTTTGCTTCGCCCAGAAGCTGAGCAAGCGGTTTTTTGGCAAAAATACTAGCCATGCAAGAGAGAGGAAAAGAACGAGTGGGGGGAGGTACTAGTAACGGTTTTTTCGCGTTGAATTAACACCGAGGAACAGTTCGGCCGGGCCGAAAATACGCTAAACTTCCCGACTGGCGCGCGGCCTGGTTTGGCCGGGCCTTTGCACTAGCCGGGCCGGCGCGGCCCAACCCCCTCCCCCACGCCCGTTTACTGCGCCAACTGCGGCGGCGCGAACCTACTTTTGTTCTATTGCTTTTCACCGGTTTATTATACCAGTTGCTATGAAAAATACGCTTCTATTCGCAGTCTTACTAAGCTTAACGGCGGCCGGCACCCACGCCCAAACCGCGCTGGGCGCGCAAGCCGCCGTGGCCGCCCAGGCCAACCGCATGACCCAGGAACTGGGCCTCTCGGCCGACCAGAACACCCGCCTGCGCCAGGTGCTGCTGCTCACCCGCCAGCACATGGACGCCGACCGCACCGCCCACCAGGATGACCCCGCCGCCCTGCGCGTGGCCATGGCCTTTGACCGCGCCAAATCGGACGAGTTGATTCGCGGCGTGCTCACGCCGGCCCAGTACACCCGCTACCAGCAATTTAAAGCCGCCCGCATCAGCCAGCTGCACACCACGGCCGGGGTGGGTAACTAGCTGGTGGGGTTGCCCGCGTAGGGCGAGCACGCCAGTTTGAGAATCACATCGCTTCATCTATAAAAAGGCCCTCTTCATCGACGTGAAGAGGGCCTTTTTGCTGCCCGGGCCGCTTTTGGCCTGCTGCTTGCAACTAGCCTTATACCTGGAGCCAGCGCGGCCGCGCTTCCTGCTTTCCTTTCCTTTTTTCTGCTAAAATTCTTCTGCTTACCTCATTATGAAAAAGTCCATGCTTCTGCTGGCCGCTATGGCCTTTGCCACCGCCAGCTTCGCCCAAGCCCCCGCCGCCACTACCACCCAGCTGCCCACCCACCGCGTGCACCGCATGGGCCACGACAAAACGCCCGAGCAGCGCGCCGACCACCGCACCAGCATGCTTACCAAAAAGCTGAGCCTCACAGCCGCCCAGCAGCCCCAGGTGCGCCAGATACTGCTGGCCCAGGCCCAGGAAGGCCAGGCCATCCAGGCGAAGTACCCTGCCAAAGAGCAGCGCCAAGCCCGCCACGAAGAAATGAAGGTCGGCCACGCCAAGTACCAGCAGCAGTTGCAAGGCGTACTCAACGCCGACCAGTACGGCAAGCTGACCGCCATGCAAAAAGAGCATCACCACAAAGGCGAGCACGGCGGCAAAATGAAAGCCAAAAGCTAGCCCCCGGGCGCAGCCCCTCGTTGCGAAAAGCGCCGGCCCCTGGGCCGGCGCTTTTTTTGGGGCCGGCCCAGGGGCCGGTGGGGCCAAAGCCTAGCCACATTATTGGGCCGGGTTGTTATATTTGACCTTATCACCTACCCCGGCAGCCCGATTATCAGGCCTTTAGCTCATCCGCTGCCAACAACCCCCATGCCGCTTCCCAGTAGTAGCACCCCCGCGGTGCAGATTCAGCAATTTTATGACAAGGGCCTCGCCCACGCCTCCTACGCCGTGCGGGCGGGCCGGCAGGTGGCCGTTATCGACCCCGGCCGCGACCCCCAGCCCTACTACGACTTTGCCGACGAGCACGACGCCGAGATAGTGGCCGTGATTGAGACGCACCCCCACGCCGACTTCGTGAGCAGCCACCTGGAAATAGCCCAGGAAACCGACGCCCCCATTTATTGCAGCAAGCTCACGGGGGCCCGCTACGCCCACCGGGATTTTGACGACGGCGACCGCATCAAGCTGGGCACCGTGGAGCTGCACGCCCTCAACACGCCCGGCCACTCGCCCGACAGCATCAGCATTTTGCTGCTGGATGAGCTGGCCCAAACCCGCGCCGTGTTCACCGGCGACACGTTGTTTGTGGGCGACGTGGGCCGGCCCGACCTACGCGAAGCCGCTACCGCCGGCGGCCATACCCGTGAGGCCCTCGCCGCCCAGCTCTACACCAGCCTGCGCCAGAAGCTGATGGCCCTGCCCGCCGCCACCAAGGTGTACCCCGCCCACGGCCCCGGCTCACTGTGCGGCAAAACCACCAGCCCTGACCTCGACAGTACCATTGGCAAAGAGCTGGCTACCAACTATGCGCTGCAACCCATGTCGGAGCCCGAGTTCATTCGGGTGCTGCTGGAAGACCAGCCGTTTATGCCCAAGTACTTTGGCCACAATGTGCTGCTGAACAAGCAGGGCGCGCCCAACTTCGAGGACAGCATTCGGGCGGTGCCGCGCCTGCACGCCGCCGCGCCCCTGGAGACCGGCGTGCTGCTGATTGACACCCGCCCGGCCGCCAAGTTTCAGGCCGGCCACCTGCCCGGCGCCATCAACCTGCAAGACGGCGGCAAGTTCGAAACCTGGCTCGGCTCCGTGGTGGGCCCGCAGGAGAAGTTTTACCTGCTCGCCGACACCCAGATTCAGCTCGACGCCGTGCTGCGCAAAACCGCCAAAATCGGCTACGAAGGCAACGTGAAGGGCGCGCTGCTGGCCCCCGCCAGCCAGCCCGTCACCAGCCCCACCGTGGATGTGGCAGCCGTGCGCCAGCACCCCGAGCAGTTCACCATCGTGGATATTCGCAACCGCAGCGAGGCGCACAAGCTCTTGTTTGACAACGCCTTACTCATTCCGCTACCCGAACTGCGCGAGCGCCTGGGCGAGCTCCCCACCGACAAGCCCGTGCTGGTGCACTGCGCCGGCGGCTACCGCTCGGCGGCCGGGGCCAGCATCATCGAGGCCGCGGTGGCGGGTGTGCAGGTGCTGGATTTGGGCGAAGCCGTGACGGAGTTTATGCCGGCGGGCTGATGCCGCCGGCCGTTACGCTGCTAACTGCTGTTACGCAAAGCTTATCGCCCCGCTGCTCACGCTCCTAATTCAGCGCCAGCAGCGGGGTACTTTGTTGGCAACTAAGGCTTTGCACTAATAGTTACGCGTAGTTTGCAACCATCTTATCCGGGGCAAACTCTTGCTTGTGAAGATAACTTCACCAAGACCCCATTCGTTTTTTCCCTCTTCTTATGAAACTGTCGAAAGCTTTACTCGGAGCCATTCTGGTTGGCGTGACCGTGCAGGCCACGGGTTGCAACAAAGGCGGCGACCCCAAGCCCAAGGGCGAAAAGACCGCCACTTCTAAAATACCGGACAACTGCCCAGCCTGCGGCATGGGCTAATTATTGCGCAGAAGCAGCCGGCTGCCCTGGCCCGCCAGCGGCCGGCTGCTTCTGCGTCTTCTGCGTAAGCCTCTGCGCCCTCTGCGGGCTAAAAACACCCGCGCCACCCCACCACTCCCAGTGCCAAAAGAGCCCGCTATTTTAGCAGCCATCGCCTGCAACCTCGATGCCGATATTCTGGCGGCGGCGTTTCCGCTGCTGGCCGAAGGCCGCGTGGAAGCCATCGAATGGTCGTTTGATACCCTCTACGGGGCCGAGCAGCTGCCCGGCTGGTTTGCCGAGCTGCTGGGCACCTACGCGGCCCAAAACAGGCTGCTGGGCCACGGCGTGTTTTTCTCGCTGCTTTCGGGCAAGTGGACGGCCGAGCAGCAGCAGTGGCTAACGCACCTGCAACAGCTGGCAGCGCAGTATTCCTTCGCCCACATCACCGAGCATTTCGGCTCCTTCACGGGTGAGAATTTTCATTCCGGCGCGCCGCTGCCGGTGCCCTACACGCCTACTACGCTGCGCATCGGGCAAGACCGGCTCCGGCGCATACAAGAGGCCTGCCAGTGCCCGGTGGGCCTCGAAAACCTGGCCTTCGCCTACTCGCTGGCCGAAGTGCAGCACCACGGCGAGTTTCTGGAAAAGCTGCTGGAACCGGTCAACGGCTTCCTCATCCTCGACCTGCATAACCTTTACTGTCAGCTGCATAACTTCTCCGTTTCGGCGGAAACGCTGGTGGCTTTGTACCCGCTCGACCGGGTGCGCGAAATCCATATTTCGGGCGGCAGCTGGGAAGAATCGGCGCTGCTGCCCGGCCAAAAAATCCGCCGCGACACCCACGACGCGGGCGTACCCGAAGAGGTATTTGAGCTCCTGGACCGCACCATGCCCCAGTGCCCGCACCTGAAGTACGTGGTGCTGGAGCAGCTCGGCACCGGCCTGAAAACCGAGGCTAGTCGCACCCAGTTTCGTCAGGATTTCCGCCGCATGGCGCGCTTGGTAAAGCAGTGCCGCCGGGGCTGGCCCACGCCGCCCGCGCGGTCGTTTTTGCCCCAGCACCCCCACCAGCCCGGCCCGGTAGCCGAAGATGCCCAGCTGCACACGCAGCAAGCGCAGCTCTCGCGCATCCTGGAGTCGGCCCCTTCCGTTGCCGAAGCGCAGCGCCAGCTGCAAGCCTCGGCCCTCGCCGCCACCGCCTGGCAGCCAGAAACCTGGGAGCCGCACATGCTGGAAACCGCTATGCGCATCGCGCAGAAGTGGAAGGGCTAGAAAAGCAACCGCTATTCTGGGGTTTGGCCGCACGCAGGCGCTGGGGTGGCAGGTTACCGCCCACCACAACCCGCGAACAGGCAACCTGGACCAATCCCCTCCGCAAGGCCGTATAATGCAGCCTCAACAGCCATGCTTTTCCCGAATGCGCCCCCCTCACCGCATCCCAACGCACGCTCCTCCCACCACTACTGGCTTACGCTTTCGGCTATGGCTTGGCTTGCTGCTCGTGCTGCTGGCCGCCGGCACCAGTCCAGCCCAGCCGGGCCCCGCGCCCGCGGCCCTGCGCCAGCGCCTGGCCACCGCCCCCGACTCGGCCCGGCCGCGCCTACTGCGCCTGCTGGCCGACCACTACCTGTACACCAACTTCGATAGCGCCTGGGTTTATGCCCGGCAGGCGCAGGCCCTGGCCCGCCAGCAGCACTCCGACGATGGCCTGTATTACAGCTACGGGCAGCTGGGTATTTTGAATGGGATGCGCGGCAATGCCGAGGCTTCGCTGCGGCTGTTTCTGGCCCAGCTGCGCCTCAGCCAGCACCGGCCCGATAGCCTGCGCGGCCGGCCGGGCATTTTGAGCAACATCGCCAACAGCTATTATAGCCAGGGCAAATACGCGGCGGCCACTGGCCTGCTCACCCAGGCCCGCCGGGCCGACGCGGCCGCCCACGACACGGCCGGCGTTATCAACGACCTCAACAACCTCAACCAGGTACTACTCAAGCAGCACCAGCCCAGGCAGGCGCTGCAAGCCAGCCAGCAGGCCGTGGCGCTGGCCCGCCGCCAGGCCACCGGGGGGCCGGCCGGCAACCAGGCCTACCTCTGCCTGGTGAGTGCCCTGCACGAACTGGGGCAGTATGCCGCTGCCCGCGATACCTGCCTGGCCCTGCTGCCCCGCCTCAAAGAAGGCCAGCAGCAGGCCTACGCCCAGCACCTGCTACTACGCGACTACCTGGCCCTAAACAACTTACCCGCCGCCGAGCAGGCCGGCCAGCGGGCCCTGGCCTACGCCCGGCCGGCCGGCATGCTCGACGCGGAGCGCGACGTGCGCACCGCCCTGGCCCAGGTGGCCGCCCGGCGCGGCGACTACGCCGCCGCCTACGCCCAGCAGTGCCGGGCCGACTCGCTCACGGCCCGCCTCACCCGCGAAAGCAACGCTAAAACGGTGGAGGATATGCAGTTTAAGTACGACACCGAGCGGCGCGAGGCGCAGGTGGCGGCCCTGGGCCAGCGCGTGCGGGCCAGCCGCTGGCTGGCCAGCCTGGGGGCGGCGCTGGCGCTGGCGGCGCTGCTAGCGGCCGCGTTTGTGTACCGGGCCAAGCGGCTGCAAGGGCAAGTGCACCAGCAGGCTGAGCTGCTGCGGGCGCAGCAGGCAGCCCAGCAGGAGCTGGCCGAAAATGCCCGCCAGCAACAGGAAGCCGCCCAGCGCCAGCAGGAGCATACCCAGCGCCAGCTCGAAGCCGCCGAGCGGGCCCGCCTGGAGCAGGAGCTGGCCGGCAGCCAGCGCGAGCAGGCCAGCGCTGCCCTCTTTGCCCAGCAAAAAACCCGGCTGCTCGAAGACCTCACCGAGGGCCTCGACGCGCTGGCCCGGCGCGTGCCCGAGGCCCACCGCGTCCCGGTGGGCGAGCTCAAAAAAAGCATCGGCCAGCACCTGCGCGTGGCCGACGACTGGGAGCGGGCGGTGCTGCACTTCGAGAAAATTCACCCCGAATTCTTCGCCCAGCTGCGCCTGCGCTGCCCCGCCCTCACGGCCGGCGAGCTCAAGCAGTGCGCCTACGTGAAGCTTAACCTGACCAACAAGGACATTGCCGGGCTGCTCAACATCGAGCCCGGCAGCGTGAAGATTAGCCACTACCGCATCAAGAAAAAGCTGGAATTACCGGAGGACGAAAGCCTGCGCGAATTCATTTTATCTGCTTGATAGATAGTTAGTTAGTGAGGCGGTATACCGCTTGTACCCCTGGCCCGCCTGGCATTTGCCGGCGGGCCTTTTCCTTTTGCGGTAGAAGGGGCCAGCGGCTCGCCACGGCGGTGGGCGCCGGCCTTCGTCCTTTTCCCCAACCCCCCATACCCATGCGTTACGCCCTTGCGCTGGCTACTTCGGCCAGCATCCTCTGCACGGCTTGCAGCAGCCCCGGCGCGGCCACCAAAACCACCAGTGCGGCCCCGGCCACTGCCGCCGCCCCGGCCGCCGACCCCGATGGCTGGGTGGACATTGACCTGAGCACCACGGTCCCCAAAATGCCCTTGGTGGTGAAAGCGCCCGCCGGCTATGCCGTGGTGGGCAAAAGCCCGCTCGGCGATGTAAAGCTGGGGGTCGAGGGCAGCGCCTTCGACGTGGACGACGTGACGGCGCAGGGTGCCGACTTTCTCAAAAGGCAGCAGGATGACGTAGCCAAAAACAGCGGCATGGTGTTCGAGAAATTCGTGCTGGAGCAGCCCGACGGCTTCATTGCCCAGATGGGCGGCAGCAACTACCTGCCGGTGCGGCTGGTGAAGGTGGGCGGGCACACCTACATGTTCTCGACCATTCCGCTCTACGCCCTGCCCTCGGAGGAAGCCGCCAAAAAACTGTACGACATGGCGGCGCTGGCCAAGGCCAAGTAGCAACCGCTTACCCGGCTGGCTGGCCGGCTTTTAGTTAACTACTTACCCTCGATAATCAAATGAATAGCTTAAAAACAGGAATGCTGCTGACCGGCTTGGCGCTGGCGGGCGGCGCGCAGGCCCAGGCCCAAACCATTTTGGCGGGCGGCAAGTCGTTTCGGGTGCACGAGAGCCCGTGCATCGCCTCGTCCAGCGACCAGGGCAAAACCTGGAGCCTCGTGTACGAGGGGGCCCGCAAGGGCCAGGACAACCCATCCTTCGTGACGGCGCTGGCCAGCGGCGGTGGTAAAGTGGTGGCCGTCACCAACTACGGCCTGGTGCTCACCAGCGCCGACCGGGGCAAAACCTGGACCGCGCAGGACGTAAAAACCCCGCTGCGCCTCAACAGCGGCTTCAATGGAGTGGCCTACGGCGACGGCATTTTTGTGGCCGCCGGCCAGCAGGATGCCCTCGCCTACTCGGCCGATGGCGTGAGCTGGCAGCGCCTGGGCACCGATAACCTCGCCCCCGGCGTGGCCGGCAACTCCGCCACTAGCTCGGCCGCTAACGAGGCGAAGCAGAGCGCCAAGAGCAAGCTGGGCGGCTTTGGCAGCAAGCTCGGCGGGCTGGGCGGCGGCCTGGTGGGGCAGGCCGCCACCTCGGCCAAAGGCAGCGGCGCGGCCCCGGCGGCGGCCGGCGCGGCGGGCTTCCACACCAACACCGACCCGCGCGACGAAACCAAGTACACCAACACCTACGGGGTCGATTTCGTGGGCGGCAAGTTTTACCTCACCGGCAACTTCGGCCGCGTGGCGGTATTTGAGGTGGTGGGCGGCAAGCCCAAGTTGCTGGAAAGTAGCCACGTGCACGACAAGCTGACGTCGAGCCTGCGCGAAACCGTGGGCGACGGCAAGGGCCACCTGGTGGCTTTTTCGGAGGCCGAAATGAAATCGGCCTACTCAGCCGACGGCGGTAAAACCTGGGAAGAAGCCTTCGACGTGAAGCCGCAGCTGCGCGGCGGGGCCTACGCGGCGGGCAAGTTCGTGGGCGTGTCGGCCTTCGGCGACGTGGCCACCTCCACCAACGGCAAGGACTGGCAGGTGACCCCCATGACGCGCATGAGCGACGGCGGCGCGCTGGAAGACGTCGTATACGCGGGCAAAAACTGGGTACTTTGCGGCGACGACAACAGCAGTTGGTACTCGGCCGACCAGGGCAAAACCTGGCAGCGCACCGATACCAAGCAGCTGGGCCTCAAACGGATGCTGGTACTGCCGTAGGCGGCACTAGCATAATTCGCCGCAAGGAACGTCGGGCCGCCCGCCAGGCCGCGGGGCGTTCCTTGCGGCCATGAAATAAAGCTGCTCAAGAAGCCGTCAGAACGTCCTGCTGAGCTTGCCGAAGCATCTCCACCGCCTCAGTTGAGCCGTTCAACGGAGCGGCAGCGATACTTCGGCAAGCTTAGTAGGACGGTTAATTTTGGTTTTTTAGACCTTCTGAACAGCTTCGATAACCGTTCTGGCTGCCTGTCTTTGCGTTATAAAGCGGGCAGTTCTCGCCAAGCGCCCGCTTAGCTGCCCGCCGGGCGCCCTCCTCCAAGTAGCTCATGACCCCCACCGAACTCACCGCCTACCTCACCACCCTCACCGCCCAGCGCTTGCCCCTGAGCGTGATGATATGGGGCGCGCCGGGCATTGGTAAGTCGAGCATTGTGGCGCAGGTGGCCGAGGCGCACGGGCTGCCCTGCATCGACCTGCGCCTGAGCCAGTTGGCCCCCACCGACCTGCGCGGCCTGCCGGTGGCCGATGGCGAGGTAGCCCGCTGGCTACCGCCCGAGTTTTTGCCCCGCGAAGGCAGCGGAATCCTGTTTTTGGACGAGATAAACCTGGCTCCGCCGGCCTTGCAGGGCGTGGCCCAGCAACTGGTGCTGGACCGGCGCGTGGGCAGCTACGTGCTGCCCGCCGGCTGGCTTGTCTGGGCCGCCGGCAACCGCAAGGAAGACCGGGCCGCCGTGTTCGACATGCCCGCGCCGCTGGCCAACCGCTTCCTGCACTTGCAAGTAAGCATTGATTTTGAGAGCTTTAAGGCCTACGGCTTTGCGCACGGCGTGCCCGAGCAGGTGCTGGCATTTCTCTCGTACCGGCCCGAACTGCTGCACCGCGTCAGCCCTGCCGAGCCGGCCTGGCCCTCGCCCCGCACCTGGGTGCTGGCGGGGCAGCTGCTGGCGGCCGGGCTGGCCGTGGCCCCCGCCGTGGGCGAGGGCGCGGCGGCCGAGTTTGACGCCTACCGCGCCCTCTACGCCGAACTGCCCGACCTCGACCGCATTCGGCTGGGCAAGGGCGAGGGGCTGGCTTTTCCGGCCGAGCCCTCGGCCCGCTACGCCACGGTGGTGGGCCTGGCCCTGCGCATCCAGAACGGCCGCGAGGGCGGCCACGCCTTCCGCTGGCTCGTGGAGCGGGCCGGGGCCGAATGGGTGCAGGCCTTCGCGGCCGATGCCCTGCGCCACCTGCGCAGCCGCAAGCAGCTGGGCGAGCTGGCCCGGCTGCTGCAAGAGGACGAGCGGCTGCAACGCTTTTTTACGGAGTACCAGGAGCTGCTGGCGGGGTAGGCATCGACCTGACCCTGTTTTAGCGGCCCTACTCCCTTCCAACGCTTATCGCCCTAAGTTTCTTATGTTCAGCATCTTCTGCTACCTGCTGCTAGCCTGGTGGACCCCACCTACTTACCACACCTACGCCAACGCCCGCTTTGGCTACCAGCTAGACTACCCAGCCGACCTGCGCCCGCAGCCCGAGGCCGACAATGGCGACGGCCGGCGCTTCGTATCGGCCGATGGGCAGACCGTGCTGACGGCCTACGGCAGCAACCTGGTGCTGGATGGGGGCCTCAATGAAGTCCGGAAAATTGCCCGGCAGGGCTGGCAGAAGGAGCGCGCTACCCTCACCCTCGACCAGGCGCTGCCCACGGGCTACGTGCTATCGGGGACGGTGAAGAGCCATATTTTTTATGAGAAAACGGTGCTGCGGGGCACCACCCTCACCACCTTCAGCTGGGAGTACCCGATAGCCCGGCGGGCGGCTATGGACGAAGTTATCCGGCACACCATTCACACGCTTCGGGCGGGCGGCGTTGGCGGCAAGTAGCGAAGCAGGCCTTTCAGCAGCAGAAACCGCGTGGCTGGCCGCCGCCCACGCCGCCGGGCAGCGCCTGCTCGGGGTGCAGCTGCGACTGCGGGCGGCCTCGCCGTTTTTTGCCACCCTGCTGCTGTATGCGCGGCTGCTGCCCACGCGCACGGTGGAGGTGGCGGCCACCGACGGGGCGGATATTTTCTTTAACCCCGAGGGCATCATGCGCTACCCGGTGGCCGAGCAACTGGGCGTGCTGCTGCACGAGGTGCTGCACGCGGCCCTGCACCACGTGCCGCGCCGGGGCCCGCGCCACCCCTTCGTGTGGAACGTGGCCGCCGACGTGGTGGTCAACGGCATCGTGCGGGCCGCCGGCTTCGCCCTGCCCGCCGATGCCCTCCTGGACGGCCCGCTCGAAACGCTGACCGTGGAGGAGGTGTACAGCCTGCTGTGGCAGCGCCTGCACCCGCCCGCCGCCGCGCCCAAAGGCCCGGCCGGCGCGGGCAGCCCAGCCAGCCAGGGCAACGGCAGCAACAATGGCGGCGGTACTGCCACCCCAAAAACGCAGCCCGATACCCTTACCGACAAGTGGTTGCGCCGGGCCTATCACGACTGGGACGCCGCCCGCTACTGGGTGCTGGCCGACCTGCTGGCCGGGCGCCCCGCCGACGCGCCCCGCCCGGCCGGCCCCGGCAGCCGCAGCGCCACCGAGGCCTACTGGCGGGCCGCCCTGCACCGCGCCACAGCCGTGCGCTCGCTGGTGGCCGGCCCCGACCCGCTGGGCCACGGCCGCGAAGCCGCCTGGGCCCTGGGGCCGCGCCTGAGCTGGCGCACGCTGCTGTGGCGCTACCTGGTGCAAACGCCCGTCGATTTTGGGGGCTTCGACCGGCGCTTTGTGGGGCGGGGGCTGTACCTCGAAACGCTGGCCGGCGAAACCGTGCGCGTGGCCGTGTGCCTCGACACCAGCGGCTCGGTCGATAGCCGGCTGCTGGGCGAGCTGCTGGCCGAGGTGCGCGGCATCCTGGGGTCGTACCCGCATCTGGAAGTCCAGTTCTGGTACGCCGACGCGGCCCTCTACGGCCCCCACGAGCTGACAGCCGCCGATGCCGCCGCCTTGCCCCGGCCGCAGGGCGGCGGCGACACGTCGTTTGAGCCTTTTTTTACCGAGATGGCCCGGCAGCAGCCCGCGCCCAACGTGCTGGTGTACCTCACCGATGGCTACGGCGATTTCCCGGCCGAGGCCCCGGCCGAGGCCCCGGCCGGGCCGGTGCTGTGGGTGGTGGCCCCCGGCGGCGCGGCCGACGCAACGTTTCCGTTTGGCGAGGTGCTGCGGCTGGTGTGAGGGGAAAGCTAGGTCCCGGAGGAGTGGTTATCCGCTGAAAAAACCTCGTTTCCGTCGCCGCCAGCTGCATTTTTGCTTACCATCACGCATTACCCATCGCCTGCTTTTTCTCCCTTTCTATGTCTGCGAAAGTTCCTGTGGCGGCCGAAGCTGCGGCGTTGGCCTTGGCCGCCGCCCACCCTGCTACCTCCGCCGCCCGGCTCGCCCGGCGGGCCGCCAAATACCCCGCCGAGGTGCTAGCCAACCCCGTACTGCCCCTGCTGCTGCTAGCGCAACCCGATTGGTTTGCCGGCCTGCCGCGGCCGGCACTGCGGGCCTTGCTGCGCGTGCCGCCCGCCCCGGCCACCGTGGCCCCGGCACTATTGCAAGCAGCTCAGGACCAGCCCGATGCGCTGACGCTGCTGCTGCTGGCCGGCCACCCGCAGCTGCCGCCCGCCGGGGCCGCGCAGCTGCGGCAGTCGCCCGACGCGCGGGTGGCCAACGCCGCCACGTTTCGCCCCGATGCGCCCCCGCCCCCCGACTGGCCGGCCGCCCTGCGGGTCACCCTCGACACCGGTTTTGCCACCGAGCTGAAGGAACTGCCCGCGTATGCCCCGCACCTCTACGAGGAGCTGCTGGGGGTGCCGGGCGTGGTGCCGCCGGGCCGGCTGCCGTGGTACCCGCGGGCGGCGCAAGCAGTGTGCATGGCCCGCCACTACGAGTACGCCCACCGGGTAGCCCACCGCTTCGACCTGCCGCCCGCGCAACGGCTGGCCTTGCTGCAACCGCTGGTGGCGCAGTTCACGGCGATTGGCTTGGATACGAGTCATCTAGCTGAATCGCTGGCCATCAACGCACTAAGCCGTCCACCTGCACCCGCTGGGGCGGCAGCAGCCCCCCGCCGGCCCGCCCTGCAAGCCGCCCTCGCCGCCGCCGCCGACCCCGCCACCGCGCCCGCCGAGGTGGCCCGGCTGCTGGCGCACCCGGCTAAGCAGGTGCGCCAGCTGGCCCTGCGGCATCCGCGCCTGCCCGCCGAGGCCCTGCCCGCCCTGCTCAAAGGTGCTTCGTGCGACAACCGCCGGGGGCTGCTGCACAGCGAAACCGGCCGCCAGGTGGTACTGCGCGCTATGGCTGATAGCCACCCCACAGCCTGCTTTCTGCTGCAACTGCTGCTGCCCGAGGCCCTCACCGCCGCCCACCGCGCCGCGCTGGCCGCCTCGCCCCTGCCGGCCCACCGCCTGGCCGTGGCACATTTGCCCGAGTATCAGGCCCAGCTGCGCCACGACCCGCACCTGCTGGTGCGCCTCGTAGCGCGGGGCGAGGCCCCAATAAACTTGCCCTATTTAAATTAGCTATCTTATTATCAAATACTTATTAGTCTTTACAAAGCATTTTTCTATGCTATTGACTGCCGCGACGGCGTGTTTACCGCGTTACAATGCGCGCCGCACTACCTGGCCGCCGAGTCGGCACGTTTTATTGGGCAGCCCCACCTCCAACCCGCATCCTTCTCCCAAGCCCTACGCATGACTCCTACGCTCGATAATTTATTTGCAGCCAGGCTGGATGCGCTTTGTGAAAGCCTGGGCTACCACCGGCTGGCAGGAGAAGATGCACGCCCTAAATACCCTGGTAATGAAGACCTTGCCCGGTGCCGACGGCAAGAGGAAGCCATAGCTGAAGTAAACCGCCGGTTTCAACAGCTGTGCTTCACTGAAGTGGGCATTGCCAACCCGCAGGCTGCCGACCCGGCCGCCCTCACCCCGGCGCAGCTGGCCCCAGCGCGGCAGTTTCGGCAGTGGCTGGCCCAGCGCCTGGCCGCCACCGACTGGGCCGAGGCCACCCAGGCCCGCCGCGCCCGCGTGCTGTGGTTGGAAGTGCTGGCCAGCCAGTCGTTTAGCTGCGGGCTATTCAGCTACTGATAGTGGCCCTGGAAATGCAGCTGCCCGGCCCCACGCGGGAAGCCATGTGGCCGGTGTTGCCCCGGCTGCTGCGGGTGCGGCCGGGCGACAGCCAGCACCTGCGCCAGCTGGCCGCGCACCCCCAGGCCGCCGAGGAGGTGCCGCGCCTGCTGCACGACATCTTTACCCACCCCGACCCCGACTACTACTGGGGGTACCCCCTGGCGGCCTGGCTGGCCGAAGCGCCGATGGAGGCCCTGCTCGGGCCGGCCCTGCCGCACCTGCGCTACTACCTGGGCCGGCTCACCCAGCCCCAGCTGGCCGAATTACTCAAGCAGTTGCATATCAGAGAGCTACCAGACGAAACCCGGTCACCCAGCGAAACCCTCGACAGCTACGCCGCATCGCCCAACCGCCTGGGCCTGCTGGCGCTGCTGGCCGAGCTGGCCACCGCGGCCGCCCTGGCCGCCCTCACCCAGGCGGCCCTGGCGCGGGCGCAGGCCCGCCGGCTGGCCCTCACCGCCACCGGCCCCACCCGCCCCGCTAACTGACGTCAGCTTTACGCCTTCTCCTTGCCCCGCACCGCCATGAATACTGCCCTGCTCGCCCGCCTGGCGGCCCTACCCGGCTACTCGGCCGCCCGGCTGCCCGCCCCCACCGAACCCGTGCTCGACGACCTCACCCGCCAGCTGGGCGAGGCCGAGGCCTACGACCTGTGGCTGGGCGTGCTCTTTGCGCGGGTGGCCACCGCTCTGCCCGCTGATAATGAAGCGCTTAGCGAATGGCTGAACAAGGCGGGCGATACCATCAGGAGCCGCCGCGCCGGGGCCGCCGCCCAGGCCATCGAGCGCCGCCTGCCCGACTGGCTGCTGGCCATCCGGGCCGTGACGGCCACCCTGCCCGCGCCCCAGCCCCTGCCGGTGGGCCCCGACGCGCCCGTGCCAGCCTACACCGATGTACCGCTGCCCCGGCTGCTGGAGGAGCTGATTACCTGGTTTTTGAAAGTAAACTGGACGCTCTACTGCTTCCTGCCCGACCAGGGGAAGGCCATCGCCGCCGCCCTGGCCGACGAGCTGCCCGCCGTGCTGCGCCGCGATGGCCTCTACGGCGGCACGGGGGGGTATCCGGTGCTCCAAAAAGCGCCCCGCACTCCCCAGCGCCTGGCCGCCCTGGTGGGCGAGGCCCTGGGGCCCTACCCCGCCCGCGCCCGCGCCCGCCGGGCCGTGCTGCGCTGGGCCCACCAGGCCCTGCACCAGGAAAGCCCGGCCGGCCTCCAACCCTTCGCCAAGGCCCTGGCCAAAGCCGCCCCTACCTGGACCGATGCCGCTTTCGACCTGCTGCTGCGCGAGGCCGTTTTGTACGTGGAGGTGGAGGACGCGCAGACCGGCAAATACGTTAAGCAGCTGGCCCCGGCGCTGTTTTTTTCGGCGGCAGCCCGCCCGCCGGGCCGTGCTGGAGGCCCTGCACGCCCAGGCCCGCCCCACCCCCGAGGCCGCCCGGCTGGCCGCGCTGCTGCACGCCATCGAGCACCCCGCGCCGCTGCCCGAGCTGCCCCCCGCCGCCCCCCGATGCCGTCATCCTCGACAACCCTGTGCTGCACCTGGGCATCATCCGCGCGCTCATGTACGAGCAGGAGCTGCTGGGCCCCAGGTTCGACGTGCGGGCGTTTGCCGAAACCTACCCCGGCCGCAAAATCGACGTGGAGGCAGCGGGCTACGCCCCCATTCCGGAAGCCCTGGCCTACTTCGCCCAAATTCCCCTCACCCCCACCCTGCTGGGCCAGGTGAAGGTGCTGGGGTTCGAGTTCGGCACCCCTAACCACACCATCATGTTCCAGGTAATGCCCTTTTTTGATGGCGAAGGCGACGAGCTGCAGCTCACCAGCCTGGCCGGCATCGAGCACTGCCCCAACCTCGAAACCATTTACCTCTGCTCCCTACCCGACGATTTCGCCCTCCCCGACCTCAGCCCCCTGCTGCTGCTACCCATGCTCCAAGCGGCGCACCTCGACCCCGTTTTTGCTACCGACCCCGCCTACGCCGCGCTGGGCAAGCGCGTGGTGGTGGAGTAATGGGGCTTTTGCGTTTTGACCTCTACGTGCGCCTCATCCCCTAGCCCCTTCTCCTTTTCGGAGAAGGGGCTAGGGGATGAGGCGCACGTGAAGGACAACCTCCCACAACATAACTTCCCCCATGCCTCCCTCCAAAACCGCTAACCCCGATACCCCGGCCCAGGAGCTGGCCCGGCTGGCCGCCCGCTACCCCGCCCAGGCGCTGGCCAACCCCGTGCTGCCCCTGCTGCTGCTCGAAAACCCCGCCTGGTTCAGCGAGCTGCCCGAAAAGGCGCTGCTGGCCCTGCTGGGGGCGCTGGCCGACGGCCCGGCCACCGCGCCGCCCGCGCTGCTGGCTGCCGCCACGCCCCACAAAAGCGCCGCCGTGCGGGCCGCCGCCGCCTGCCTGCCGGCGCTGGGGGCCACCGCGCTCGCCACCGCCCTCCACGATGCCGACCCCGCCGTGCGCGATGCCGCCTACCAGCACCCGCTGGCCGCCCTGCCCCCCGCCGAGGTGCCCACCGCCATCGCTGCCAGCTTGCAGCTGGGCCTGCCCCAGGAGCACGAAGTGCAGTACGCCAGCGCCGAGCTGGCGCTACTCGGGGCCGCGCCCGGTGGCTGGCCGGCGGCAACCATAGACAAGCTATTGCTCTATAAAAAACAGCTGGACAGCCTATTAGCCGAGCGCATAGCCCACGACCCGGCTCTGGTGGCGCAGCTGGGGCGGCAGGTACTGGCCGCGCCGCCGGCGGGCGGGGCGGCGGCCGTGCCAGAGCTGCTGCGCGGGCCGCTGGCGGCCCACCCCGGCACCCCGGCCGCCGTGCTGCTCCGGCTGGCAGCCAGCGAGCAGCCGACGGTGCGCGCCGCCGTGGCCCGCAACCCGGCCGCGCCGGCCAGCCTGCTCGAAGCCCTGGCCACCGACGCGAGCGAAGCCGTGTTGCAGGGCTTGGCCCAAAACCCCGCCGCGCCGCCCGCCCTGCTGGCTGCGCTGGTGCAGCGGCCCTACCCGGCCACGCCCAGCCGGGTGGCTTCCGATGCCGCCGCCCAGCACCCCCAATTGCCGGCCCCCGTGCTGGCCGCCCTGCTCACCCACCCCAACGAATGGCTGCGGGCCAAAGCCAGCCAAAACCCCGGCCTAACCGTGCCCGGCCTGCGCCTGCTGCTGCAAGCCCCCGGCCTGAAAGACCGGCTCTCCTACCTGCGCAACCACCTGGCCCAGGCCCTCGCCCGTCCCCTCACGCCTCCCGCGCTGCTGGCCGAGGCCGCCCACTCGAAGCTTGCCCGCTTCCGCCAGCTGGCCGCCGCCCACCCGGCCCTGCCCCCCGCCGAGCTGCCCCGCCTGCTGCGCGATGCCGCCCAGCTGGTGCGGGCCGGGGCGGCGGCCAGCCCCCACGCCACGCCCGCCCAGCTGGCTGCCCTGGCCGCCGGGGCCACCGCGACACTGCGCGAGGCCCTGGCCGCCAACCCCGCCACCCCGCCCACCGTGCTCGCCGCCCTGGCCGCCGCCCCCGAGCCGGAAACCCGCGCCCACGCCGCCGCCAACCCCGCCACGCCCCCCGCCACCCTGGCCGCCCTGGCCACCGACCTGGAGCACGCCGTGTCGACTGCCGCCCTGCGCAACCCCCTTTTCCCGCCCGAGCTGCTGGCCCAGCGGGCGGCCACCGGCCACTGGCAAGCCTGCGCCCTGGTGGCGCTGCACCCCCAATGCCCGCCCGCGCTGCTGGCTACCCTGGCCCACGACGAGCGCCAAACCACCCAATACCCCGTGGCCGCCCACCCCGCCACCCCGCCCGCCGCGCTGGCCCACCTCCGGGCCTGCGAGCAAGCCCAGCCCGACCGCACGCTGCACCGCAACCTGGTGCTGCGCCAGGGTTACACCCCGGCCGTCGCCGCCCAGCTGCTGCAACACGCCGCCACCACCGACCGCGCCCTGCGCCTGTTGCTCCAGCTGGGCCACCCCACGCTGCTTGCAGATTCCCACCGCGCTGCCCTGGCCGCCTCACCCGTCGCCGCCGACCGCCTCAGCGTAGCCCACCTGCCTGAATTTCAGGCCCAATTGCGCGACAACCCGCACCTGCTGGTGCGGCTGGTGGCGCGCGGAGAGGGTGGTAGTACCTGAAACTCTGTAACATGCTATTTTATAGCTGTTTAATTAACTGATGTTACGCAGCCGTGTCGTTCTGACGTTCGCCTCACCCCCTAACCCCCTCTCCGAAAAGGAGAGGGAAGACTAGTCTTAGTATTTAGCCTAAATTACTAATTTTTAGCGCTATAGATTAAAGCTAGTCCCCCCCTCTCCTTTTCGGAGAGGGGGCTAGGGGGTGAGGCGACCACAGTGGGCGATGCTCACTGCGTAACATCAGTAATTAATAATCATATTTACTCAAAGCCCGCGTGAAGTAGTGGTGCAGAAGCAGGCATATTGTTCTGGTATGCGGCGGGCAGTCGCCGGCCCAGCTTTTCAGCCGCGGAAATAGCCAGGCGGCGGCCTTGGGGGCCAGGTTGAAGCCGTTGTAATCGTCGATAACCGACTCTTCCTCAAAGGCTTGCAGGGCGTGGTGCAGGGCCGCGCTGCACAGCAGCCACTGCCCCAGGGTGTCGGCCAGGGTGTCGCCAAACTCCCAGCTGCCCGCCCCGTGCTGGAGCTGCTGGATGCCGGCGGCGGGCTGCGCCAAGTCGAGCACCACGGGGTCGGCCCCCACGTCGGCGAGCAGGAAATATGTGGCCGGCCAGTCGGGCAGAGGCTGCCGGGTCACGGGGTTCCAGCTGTAGCCGGGCTGCCGGGACCCTAGGCTGGGCAGGCCATACAGGCGCAGGGGGTTACCCACGGCCTCCAGCTGCACGTCGTGGGCGGGGGCCACGGTGTCGAGGTAAGTGGCCAGCTCGGCGGGCAGGGGCTGGCCAAATTCGGCGGCGAGCCGGGCCGCCGCCCCGCCGTGCCCAAAGGTAAAGGGCAAGCCCGTGGGCCAGAACTGCTGGATTTCGGCAAAGGCGGCGGCGAGAGTGACAGGAGGCATATTTTTGATTTTTAAGTAGTTATTAAGCGAATAACGCCGGCCTAGTGCCGCTTTTTCGACCAGCCCCAGAGCAGGAGCAGCGCGATGAGGAGCAGGCCCGCGAAGTTGGTGAGCGGCAGGCGCGCCTGCCGCTTCAGGGCCTGGCCCGGCTCCTGGTAGGCGGGCGGCCACTGGTGCTGCTCCAGTGCCTGCCCGCAGCGGGCGCACAGGCTCACGGCTCTCTTCTGGAAGGCAGGACTTACGCACGATAGCTTTCCCGCTGAGTTACGCGGAGGTAAAACGCGGAGGTTCGCTAAGTTCGGCAAGCAAGCTCAGCGAACCTCCGCGTTTTACCTCCGCGTAACTCAGCGGGAACTTTATCTCGCACACGCCCCTGCATAAGTCCTGGGAAGGGAAAAAGCGGAATCCAGAACAGGTGCGCGTAGCGTGAAAACACGGTGACGGCCATGGCCCCCGGCGCGTTGCAGTTGGCGCAGCGCACGCCCGCCAGCTCATAGGTGCCGATAACGGACGAGCCAGTGCCTTGAACAAAAAACATTAGTCAGGCTATAAATTATTGACAGAAAGCATGTTGTAACCCAAGTGCCGCAGCTCAGCCCCAAAGCCCGCGAAACCGTTTGCGGAAAATCAACCACAGCACGAAGGCCACGAACAGGTACAGCAGCTGGGTGCCCAGCGTGAAGAAGGGCTTGCCTTCCAAGAGGTCGCTGGCTCCTATCGACAGGTAGATGGCCACGCCCGCCGCCGCCACCCACGCCCGCCGGTGCAAGCGCGGAATGGTATCCAGCCAGCCGCCGAGGCCAGCGGGGCCGGTAGCAGCCTCGCGAAAAGTGAACGGGCCGCCCGGAAACAGCAGAAATACCACTGCCATGCTACCGCACATGATGGGCAGGTACAGCAGTCGCAGGCTGAAGGTCCCGTCCTGCACATCCCAGTAAAAAACGCCCGCAAACACCAGGGCCAGCAGGAAGCAGCACAGAGCTACGAAATGACCTAATTTCATAAATTTTTGCCTGTCAAGTAATTAATCTTCCCAAATCTCATCCACGTCGAGAAACTCGGTGACGAAGCGCACGGGCTGGCCGGCGGCATCGAGGCCCACGTAGGTGGCGTAGTAGCCATCGCCCTCGCCCGCCTCGAACACGGCCAGGTTGGCGGGCTCGCCGGGGTAGAGCGGCAGGGTAGCCGCCCGGCGGCCCGGCGCAGCGCGGGACAAGGCCGGGGCCAGAAAATGGTCATAATAGTTGGCGGAGCGGACCCCCAGCCGGGCCGCCAGCGCGGCCTCGTGGGCGGGCAGCAGCACCAGCGTCTGCGCATCCAGAAAGCAGCCCAGGCCGGTATCAACCGGGTAGCCGAACAGCTCCTCGGGGCCGAGGGTGGCCGCGTCCTGCCCGGCCGTGAGCGCCATTTCCCAGCGCACGGCCGGGGCCGGGCGCACCCGCAGCTCGGCGTAGGCCAGCGCGTAGTCGTAGTCGGGCGCCCGGTGCACGAACACCGGGTAGGCCCCGGGGGCCACCGCGTGCGCAAAGGGCAGCGGTGCGGCGTGGGCGGCGGGGTCGCAGGCCACGAGGCGGCCGGTGGGCAGCCACAGCGGCGGCAGCTCGTCGGAGAGCAGGGCCACGCCGGGGCCCTCGGCAGCGGAAAACAAGCGGGTGATGGTTTGCATGACAGACAGAAAGCGATGAGTTTAAGTAATGGGCCAAAAGCAAACGTATATTGAGTAGGCAACAACACCTTGTTAATCAATTCAGAAGCTAATAGCTAGCAGCTAAAGCTAATGGCTGATAAATTAAGTAGTTAACTGTCAATGTTTTCGTCGGCCATTGCTTGCAGCAGTTCCTGCGCCTGGCGCTGCACGGCTTCGTCGGGCAGCGCGGCCAGCACCCGCAACAGCGCCGGCACGCCCGAAAAATCGAGCACATCGAGCAGGCGCAGCTGTTCGCCGGGCGTGAGGGCTAGCACAAGCTGCTGAAAATCAGCCGGAAACCGGGTAGTGGCGGCGGCCAGCAGCGGCAGCAGGGCGTAGTCCTCGGCAGCTCCCATAAAGCAGTACAAGCACTGCTGGGCGGCTTCGGTAGCGGCGTGCAGGCTGGCCCCCTGCGGCCCGGCCCCAAACGGCCGGCCGGTGGCCGCATCGGGCGTGGCGGGGTGGTCGAGCAGGTAATCCTGCACCGCGCCCAGGGCATCGGCCACCCGGTACATATACTGGCTGGGGTAGTCCACAGGCGGGCCGACAAAGGCGGTAAACAGCTGGTCGTGAGCGGCCAGCGCCACCGCCACGGGCGCACCGGGCAAGTGGGGCTGCGCCTGAGCCAGCTGCCGCCGCAGCTCGCCAAAGGGGGCCAGGTCGAAGCCGCTTTCGGGCCGGTACCACAGGTAGTGGCGCAGGCCGGCGGCCAGCAGCGCGGGGCCCGGCAGCAGGCCCGGCCAGTCGGTAGCGGCGCGGGCCGCCGCCACGGCGGCGCGGGCTGCGGCAAAGGCGGCGGGGCTACGGGTGGTGGCCAGCGCGTGCAGGGCGGCGGCCAGGGCCGCGGGGGCGGGCACGGGGGCCGGCGGGTCGAGCTGATAGTCAGCCGCTTCGGCGGGCCGCAGGGTATCGGCCTGCCACACGGGGGCGGGTTGGGTGAGGTCGAGCAGGTGGGCGCGGCCCTGGTTGCCGAGCACCAGCACCCGGTGCGGCGTGCGCCAGCCGGCCGCGAAGGCCATATCGACCACCGCGCGGCGAATGGCCCGGGGCGGCACCTGCCCGGTGGGGTCGAGCAGCCAAAGCTGGGCCGACACATCGGCGGCCAGCAGCCAGCGGCCATCGGGGCTGGGCCAGCCGCGCAGGGGCCACTGCGCCCCGCCCTGCGCGCGGGCGTGCTCGCTGGCGAAGCGCACGCCGGGCGTGCCGCCCAGCGTCAGGTGCCACTGCGCGACCAGGGTAAGGGGGTCGACCAGGGTCAGGTGCAGGTTGTCGAGCACCAGCAGCGGCGCGGCGGGGTTGGGCAGCGTGGGGGAGCTGGCGGCGCGGCTGGCCCGCTCGCGGCCGGTGGCCAGGTCCAGGGCCACCAGCCGGCCGCGGGCGCGGTCGGCCACCAGCACCTGGCCGGGGTGCGTGGGCAACCACGCCGCGCTGTCGGCGGTATGCGCGGTGCTGCCCGGGGCCGGCCAGCGCCACTGCCACTGCCGGCCGGGGGTGAGCACGCCCAGCTCGCCGGCCGTGAGCACCAGCAGGCGGTTGCCGGGCAGCCACCACAGCCGCAGGGGGTTGGCAGCGGCCGGCGCGGGCAGCCCAAACGCCTCCAACTCCTCTAGGGTGCTGGTTTTCAGCACGAGCAGCTCAAACGAATCGGGGTCGCAGGCCAGCAGCTGCTGGCCGTCGGGGCTGGCGGCCACCGCCGTGCCGGCCGGGTACTGCGCCCGAAACTGCCCATCGGCTTCGTACACGCCCAGCAGGTGGGGCCAATACGCCACCCATGCCCCATCGGCCAGCGGCAGCAGGCCGCAGCAGTCGGTCAGTAGCCACGGGTTGAGCAGGGGGTAGTCGTCGGGCACCACGTGCCAGTCGGCATCGGGGCCAGGGTTGGCGGCGGGGTCGTGCAGGGCGGGGTTCAGGAGTAAGTCAGGCATTAGAAGAAAACCGTTGGCTATGGGGCGAATCAGGAAGCTTTACCAGTGAGTAGCTCGCTGGCCAGCAGGCGAATATCCGGGTGGGGCGAGGCGGCGGCCAGCTCGCGCAGCAGCGCCTGCAAGGTGGGGTCAGGGCTGAGGTACGCCACCGTGAGCAGGCGGCGCTGCCCGGCCGCCGGGGAGGTGGCCAGGCGCTGGGCAAAGTGCCCGGCCAGGTGCGGAAATGCCTGCGGCAGCACGTGGTAGATAGCCGCGCTGTAGTAGTCTTCGAGGAGTGAAACCAAGTAAAAAGCTTCGTTTTTTATTGAAATAAATTCTTGAAAATCAGTTGTTTCAACAACTATGACGGGGTCTTGCGCCGCGGTGGGCTTGGGCGGCCGCAGCCAGTTGAGGAGGGTATCGTAGGCTTGCTCCAGCCGCCGCTCGATTTCGTGGACGACCGTGCCTGCTTGCAGGTCCTCAAAATCGGGGTTGGGGCCAAACACGCGGTCGTGCAGGGCCAGCGCCGGGGCCACGGGTGCGGCCGGCAGCGCCCGCTGCACGGCCAGCAGCCGCTGGCGCAGGTGGCCAAAGGCGGTCCCCACTTCGGCAAAGCCCGCGCCGGGCAGCATCCAGACGCGCTGGCGCATTACCCCGTCGAGGCGGGCCGGGGTGAGGGCGGCGGCCCAGTCAAAATCGGCCGGGGCCTCATAGATGGGTTGCCAGGCGGCCCCGTAGGTGGCGACATCGGGGGCGGTGGCCAGCGTGTCGAGGGCGGCCCGCACCTCGGCCGGGGTGCGGGCGGCGGGGGCCGGCTCCAGGTGGTGGCGGGGAGGCGCTTTTAAGAAGGACTTAGCAAAATCAAACAGGCCCATGTGGCAACGCAAAATGATGAGTGGGGGCTTGGTTTCGTGCCGGGGAGGGCAGCACGCCTACGCCCCCGCCTCGCTCAGCGCCTGGCGGGCAAAGGCGCGGATATCGGGGTGGGGCGAGGTGGCGGCCAGCTGGCGCAGCAGGGCCTGGGCGGTGGGGTCGTCGTGCCAGCGCACGGGCCCGAGCAGCTGGCGCTGCACCGGGGCCGGGTAGGTAGCCAGCCGCTGGGCGTAGTAGCCAGCCAGCTGCGGAAAGGCGCGCTCCAGCACGTTGTGTGCTTCCCAGGAGTAGCCGCCCGTTGTCAGGTCCAGGAAGGCATCGGTGGCTTCGCAGCGGCGCTCGTACTGCGCGAAGTGGTCGGAGAGGATGAACGGGGCACCGGTTTCCACGTCCTCGGCCTGGGCATCGGTGAGGGCCCACCGTAGCTGCTGGTAGGCGCTTTGGAGCTGGCCCCCGATTTCTTCGCGGCTCGACTCGGTTTCCAGCGTCTGAAACGTGACCTGGGGGCCAAATACGCTGTCGTGCAGGGCCAGCACCGGGGCCACCGGGGCCGTAGGCAGGTGGTACTGCACGGCCAGCAGCGCCTGCCGCATCTCGGCAAACAGGGCCAGGCCGGCGAAGCCGGTGCCCGGCAGCATCCAGGTGTAGCGGCGCATGGCCCCATCGAGGCGGGCCGGCGTGAGGTGGGCCTGCCAATTTAACTTTTTACTAGCCAAATGGATAACTTCCCAGGCGGCCGCGTAGGCGGCGGCATCGGGGGTGGTGGCCAGCGTGTCGAGGGCGGCCAGCACCTGCTCGTCGGTGCTGGCGATGCGCATGGAGGCCTCGCCGCCGCCGTCGGGCAGGTGGCGGGCATCGTCCGCGGGAGTGAAGTCGGGGATGTCGAAAATACCGTCGAGCTGCGTGATATCTATTTTCACGACGTGGCCCCGGTTGGTGAGGGCCAGGAACTGCTTTTCGTCGAGCCACAGCAGGTCGTAGGCGTGGTTAATCAGCTCGCGGCGAAAAATGCGCAGCTGGTAGCCGCTTTGGGCATCGAAGAGCCAGACCAGGCCCGAGTGGTCGGCGGCCAGCAGGTACTTGCCGCTGGGGCTGAGCACGGCCCGCTTTTCCCAGCGGGTGCTGCTTTGCCGGTGCTGGCTTTCGGCCTCGGTTTGCACGCCCTCCAGGCCCGCGAAGGGGTAGCGCTTGGCCACGGCCAGGGTGGCCGGGTCGAGCAGCACAAAGCCTTCGGGGTTGTAGTGGTAAAGCAAAGGCTGCCGGCCGCGTGGGCCGGGCAGCAGCCCCGAGGCCTCATGGGCTGCCTGCCGCAGCACGCGCCCGCTGCCCAGGTCCAGCACCACGGTGTGGCCGTCGCCCTGCACCAGCAGCTCAAGCGGGCGGGCCGGCTGCCACACCAGGCCCACGAGGTTGGTGGGGTATTCCTGCGGGGGCATGAAGCCGTGGTAGTAGGCCTGCCAGCGGGCCCCGCCGGGGGCCAGCAGCCCCACGCCGGCGCGCAGCAGCACGGCCACCGGGCCACCATCGGGCAGCCAGATGAATTGCTCGGACCAGCCGGGCACGGTGTCGGTATCGTCCTCGTCATTGCCGGTGGCGGCCGGCAGCTCGGGCAGCGGGGCGCTGGCCAGCACCTGGCCGGTGCGGGCGTCGAAGCGCGTGAGCAGCCGGGTATCGGCCCCGAAGGCGAGCAGCTGGCGGCCGTCGGGGCTGGCGGCCACGGTATGGCCGGTGTCGTTGGCGCGCCACAGCGGGCGGCCGCCGGCATCGCGCACCTGGATAAAATCCTGCCAGCAGGCGGCAAAGCAGCCGTCGGCCAGCGGCAGCAGGCGGAAGTCGCCGCGCACGCTGCTGTAAGTAAACTGGCTGTAGTTTGGCACCAAGTAGTAGCCGGTTTCCGGCCCCTGGTAGTCAATCGGAATCTCGTTGAAGAGGTACTTGGCGAAGTCGAGCAGGCCCATGGGAGAAGGGAGGATGAAAGGGGGAGAACAAGGTGGCACCACCGCCACTCAAGGTTACGCACACCGTAGAATAGCCGCAGTAAACGCGCGTATACAAAGGGTTTACAGGCCCGGTATTTTATTGATTATCAATCCTAAAACCCCGTATCACTACCAACTTTGCACGCATGGCTTCCTACCCACTCATCATCGACGGCACTGCCCCCACCGAGGCCGACTACGTGGCCCTGCCATACCGCCTGTGGCGGCAGCGCGGCCGCACCCGCCTGGCCGGCTGGGCGGTGGCCCTGTGGCTGACCCTTGTAGCGGGCTTCGTGGGGCACGACGTGCTTACCCACCATGCGCTCACCGATTACTACACGGCGGCCATCCTGGTGATTGGGGTATTTGTGGCCTTTGCGCGCCGGCCGCTGCGCCGCGCCTACGCCCGCACGCCAGCCCTGCGCAGCCCGCTTCGAGCTGCGCCCCGCGGGCCTGTGCGGGCAAAGCCAGCTCAGCGCTATCGAAAGCCGCTGGGCGGGGCTGCTGCACGCCCGGCTGCTGGGCCCCTGGCTGCTGCGCTATATCACCGAAGCCGCCTGCTACTATCTCGACCTGCGCCGCTTGCCGCCGCCCGCCACCGAGGCCGATGTGCTGGCCCTGCTGCAAGCCCAGGGCGTAGCGGTGAAGTCTTGAAAACCCATTGCCAGCCCCCTTGTGCCGCCCCATGCCATTCCCCAATTATCCATGAAAACCCGCCTTCTTGCCTGCGCCAGCCTGCTGGCCCTCACGGCCTGCATGGAGGAAAAGCCCATTGACTACCTCACGCCCTACCCGCCGTTTGCGCTGCGCGTGAGCGGGCACTCGTCGCAGGCGGTATGGGGGGCGCGCGAGCAGTTTACCACGGCCAGCGTGTATTACCACGGCAAGCCTTTGCAAATGAGTGGCATCGGCGACACGCTGTACCCGCGCTTCAACTGGTGGCAGCAGGTGCCGGGCGGCCGGCTGCTGCTGGGCCTGCTGCCCCGCGATGGCTTGGCCAACCCCTGCATCCACCACCTGTATTTGCTGGAAGCCCCGGCCGGCCGGCTGCATCTGCAAGGGCTGGGCCGCTGCCCGATGGACGACCCGCTCACCCGCCCCCAGCCGCGCACCTGGCTCACGCTCGACACGCTGGGTCTGCTCATCGCCGCGCCCGATTTTTCCGACAAGCCCGAAAAGCCGCCCTTCCGCTTCGTCGATTTGCAGGCCCCGGCCACCTTCACGCCCCTGCCCGCCGCCCCCACCCAAGCCGATGGCAAAATCCTGGAGCCGGTGGCCGTGGCCTGGTCGCCCGACCACCGGCAGGTGGCCCGCGCTTTCGCCCGCCGCGAAGCCATACCGTACAGGGATAAGGAGCTGGCCGAAACCACCGACCGCCGCACCGGCCGGCACCACGACTTGCAAGTGCTTCCCGACCCGCACGCCGCCAACACGGCCACCCTCTACCCCGAGCTGCGCTGGCAGCCGGCCGGCGGCACCTACCGCCTAGTGCGCAAGTAGGCCGGCGGCTACCAGGCCATTGGCTTCTGACGGTCAGGCTGCTTATAATTTAGGCGCAAAAACGTTTTTTGGTAGACGTAATGCGGAGAATATTGCGGCGCGACTCCACGCGTCCGGGCCATGAGTTTGCGCACGGGTTACCCCCATTTTTAATACCCCATGAAGCTATACCCGCTGCTGCTGAGCCCAATGCTGCTGCTGAGCGCCTGCACCCAAAAGGACCCCGTCGACGAGCGCCACCGCTACCCGCCGTTTGAGGTGCGGGCCACCGGCACCTCCTCGCGGACGCTGCTGCCCGGCTTAATCTGGTCTACCTCGCTGTGGAGCGCGCGCCACGATGCCCTGGATTACACCTTGTATTACGATGGCAAGCTGCTGCCCCTGCCCGGCGTGCCCGGCCAGGCCGCGCAGGCGGCCGAGGGCCCCAAGCCGGCCGGAGCGGCGCAGCCCGCCGGGCGGCCGCGCTTCCACTGGTTGCAGGCGTTGCCGGAGGGGGGGCTGCTGCTGGGCCGCCTGGCCCCCGACTCGGTCAACGCCACGTGCTACGAGCTGTACTTGCTGCGGGCCACGGCCACCGGCTCGCGCACATACGTGCTGGGCCGCTGCGACTTAACCGACCCCCTGCGGCGCGAATACGACCAGCCGGCCCTCACGCTTACCCCCGATGGCCGGGGCCTGCTGCTGCCTTCCCTCACCAATGTGGAGGGCGGCCCCCGGTCGTCCCGCTTCATCGACCTGGCGACACCCGCGCATTATTTCTCACTGCCCCAAATTGACGGGGCTACCCCCACGGGCCTGCCCGAGTTAGATGGAGCAATGCTTAGACTTCAGTCGCTGCGCTGGTCGCCCGACCGGGAGTGGGTGGCGCGGGCCTATCAGGCGGCCGGCGGCGGCCCCGGCGTGGCAGATTGTAAGAGCCTGCTTACCAGCCAATACCGCCGCTTCAACCTGCCCACTGGCACAGATACCGCCCGCACTGATACCACCGGCACCGCCGCGCCCTTCGACCAACTGTATTGGCGGGCCCGGCCGGGCGGCGGCTACGAGCTGGCGCAGCGGCCTCAGCCCCCGGCCAGGCACCCCGCTCCCGCGGCCCACCGCACCGGGCGCGGCCCCCGGCGGCCCGCCCACCGGGGCCGGCCCCAACGCTAGCGGGCACCCCGGCTTTTTACCGAACCTTCCCTCATTCTGCCGGGTCGCCCTGGTAGCATCCAACCCCAATTTAGTATGCAACAAGCTGATTTTAAAGAAGTAGTGAATACCCGACTGGCTGCCCAGCGCGACGAGGTGACGGCGCGGCTCCGCACCTTTTTTGCCGCCTACCCGGCCGCCGACCACTTCCTGTTCGAGTACCTCTTTGGCCTCGACCACGCCCTGATGCGCTACGCCCGCCGGGCCGACGATACCGAGCTGGCCCCCGGCGACTCGCTACTATTCGAGGGCTTTGGCGACTACCTGCGCGAGCTGGCCGCCCACGACCAGCAGCACGGCACCCGGCTACAAAGCGCGTTTCGGGAAGACGAAGCCGTGCGCGACCTGCTCGACGACTGGTTTACGGCCTGCTGGACCGCCGCCAGCGGCCCCGACCTGCCCATTCCTTCCTACTTCATGTACGAGGGTGACGCCGCCCGCCTCAACCTGCAAGCCGATGAGTGGGAATAACGCATCATCCGGTTAAGTTATTACTTAGCAAATTATTACGACAGAATACACCAGGTTTTTCTCACGCCGCCCGCTAGCCGGGGTCACCCTGGCCGCCTGCCGCCTCCATAAGCCCGCCGCCAAGCGCCCGCCCCGCACAAAATACTGCGGCTGCCGGGCGGGCCGGTAACCAAGCGCCCCCTCCTTTGCGGAAGCGCAGCGGCAGCTCCGCGCCTCGGCCCTGGCTGCTACCGAGTGGCAGCTGGAAACCTGGGAGCCGCATATGCTGGAAACTGCCATGCGCATTGCGCAGCAGCGGAAGAAAAGCGAAGTCTATTCGGCGATTAAACTAGACCTGAAAATAGCTTGTAGCGTTATCTTGCAAGGCCATATTGTTATTTGCAATAACAGTTACTCTTCCATCTTTTGCTCACATGCCAATGAATGCTATTTTACATACTCGTTCATTCTTCGTAGCCTTGGGCTTTGTTGTCGGCCTTTTGGTTAGTGGCTGTGGACGTGAGGTAGCACCATACGGTACACTGACAACGACAATTATTCCGCTCGGTATTGCGAAACTCGTGACTGCCACCGCAACAGACGGCCATAGCTACACTGCCACACCAGACCCCACTACTGGCCTTGTCTCTTTCGCAACCATACCAGCTGGCTCTTATAATCTTACGTTTGACTTAATACCCGCCTCTTTTAATCCGTTGATTGTACCTGTGACGGTCGTAGCGGGCCAAAGTACCCAGGCCAAGCTGCCACGCCTAACCCATGATGGCACTGTTCGCGGTACCATGACATGGGTGCTTCAGGGAGAAAAACAAGTAGCGACGCAATTCAGTGGCAACTTTAGCGACGGCTTTTACTTAAGAGGAAATGCTATACCGGCCGCGGCCCCTAAGGATGTGAGCGAAATGCAATTGGGCGTTCCTACCGTTGACCCACTCGCAGCACCATTTATGGGAGCAGGTATTTATCCGGTCGGACCGTGGGCATACGGCCCGGTTGGCGTATACCGTTACTTTAGAGGCGGCTTCTTATCAGGCGATTTCGACCGCTATTTAACTCCCGTTTCGGCAGTGCCCATTGGGGATATTACCCTTACGCAGTTCGATAAGCAAGCCGGGATAGCGGCGGGCACCTTTGCTTTCCGAGTTGAAGGAATACGTGCCATAGTGATTAGCCAAGGGCAATTTAATATCACGTTTTAGAGCTTGCTTGAGCGGCCATTTACAACACGTAAAACGTCCTACCCCTTCACCAGCTTCTCGCCGTCCCACAGCGGTAGTATCTCGGGATGGGTATCGACGTGCATGCAAAACGTGAAGTCGTCGTGGGCCTCCAGGGCGTTGAGGCGGCGCACGGCGGCCGATTGCAGCAGGTACTCGGGCCAGGTGGGCTTGGCGTCTTGCCAGAGGTGCAGGGCGGCCAGCACCGCATCGGAAGAGGCAATGTCGAAGCCCAATGGGGCCAGGCGCGTCAATAGCCACCATCTACCTTTACGCTAAGCGCGTTTAGGTAGTCCCCAATGGCCAGGCGGTAGCCTCTGAAAAGAGGAAACCCCGACCGTTGGCGCGGCCGGGGTTTCGATGCGGGGTTCGGACACAACCCAACATCATACTCATGACACGGGACAACGCGAACAAACTACTGCAAAAATGGTGTAAGCCAGTTTTGCTGGAGATTTTGAAAGGTGCGGCAAAAGCTATCGGCTTCTACCTCATCGCTCATTTCCTCCGGTAGTTGGGATGGGCACCGGCCGGGAGGCCGGTGCCTTTCTTTTTGCTCGTGTTACAAATATAACGCGCCGCGTTGAAAAAGCGTTGCCCCCTACCCCTTCACCAGCTTCTCGCCGTCCCACAGCGGTAGTATCTCGGGATGGGTATCGACGTGCATGCAAAACGTGAAGTCGTCGTGGGCCTCCAGGGCGTTGAGGCGACGCACGGCGGCCGATTGCAGCAGGTACTCGGGCCAGGTGGGCTTGGCGTCTTGCCAGAGGTGCAGGGCGGCCAGCGCCGCATCGGAGGAGGCAATGTCGAAACCCAGCGGGGCTAGGCGCTCGGCCAGCGCGCCGCCAAAGAGGCTGTCTTCCAGGCAGAAGCTACCTTTCCAGCCGGCGCACACCACCAGCACGTCGCGGCCCTGCGCCACGCAGAAGTCGGCCACGGCACTCAGGTTGAGAAAGGCCCCGCACACAATGGCCTGGGCGGCCAGCGAGCGGCGCAGCGCCATGGTGCCGTTGGTGGTGCTGATGGCCAGGGCGCGGCCCTGCACCGCAATTTTGCCATCCAGAAAGCCAAAGGGCGAGTTGCCGAGGTCGAAGCCGGCGGCGGCAATGCCGTCGCGCTCGGCGGCCGTGATGCAGCCCGTGTCGCGGCCCAGGGCGGCGCACTCGTCGAGGGTGGCGGTGGGAAACACCTCGGTTACGCCCTGCGCCAGGGCCGTCACGATGGTGCTGGTGGCGCGCAGCACATCCACGATAACGGCCACGCGGCCGCGCAGGTCATAGAGCGGTAATAAGTCGGGCGAAAAGCAAACGTCGAGCTTCATAATGTACTGTTTAGTAGATATTTATAAAAAAACGTCATGCTGAGCTTGTCGAAGCATCTCTACCACGCCGCTTGGTTACTAACCCCAGCGGCGTGGTAGAGATGCTTCGACAAGCTCAGCATGACGTTCTGTATTTTCAGGTATTTTCTGTCAAAAACAAGCCGCCCTATGCTTCCTCGGTGCCGGGCACCAACGGCAGCTTGGCCACGGTAGCGGGCAGGTTTTTGCCGCGCACTTGCACAAAAATCTGGGTGCCGGGGGTGGCCAGCTCGGTTTTCACGTAGCCCAGGCCCACGCCCTTGCTGAGGCTGGGCGACTGACCGCCGCTGGTGACTTCGCCGATGCGCTCGCCGGCGGCGTCTACCAGCGGGTAGTGGCTGCGGGGCAGGCCGCCGGGGCCGTCCATCACGAAGCCCACCAGCTTGCGGGTTACGCCGGCGGCTTTTTGGGCTTTCAGGGCTTCGCTGTTGGTGAAGTCTTTGGTGAACTTGGTAATCCAGCCCAGGCCGGCTTCGAGGGGCGAGGTGGTGTCGTCGATGTCGTTGCCGTAGAGGCAATAGCCCATTTCGAGGCGCAAGGTATCGCGCGCGCCCAGGCCTATCGGCTTGATGCCGAACTCCTTACCGGCCGTCATAATCTGCTCCCACACGTGGGCGGCGTGCTCGTTGGGCACGTACAGCTCGAAGCCGCCTGCCCCGGTGTAGCCGGTGGCTGAGATGATGACGCCCGGCGCGCCGGCAAATTCGCCCTGCACAAAGCTGTAGTACGGAATGGCCGTGAGGTCCACATTGGTGAGGGTGCGCAGGGCCGCGGCGGCCTTGGGCCCCTGCACGGCAAAGAGGCTGAGGCGGTCGGAGACGTTCTCCATTTCCACGCCCTGGGTGTTGTGCTGTTGCAGCCAGTTCCAGTCCTTGTCGATGTTGGAAGCGTTGACTACCAAGAAGTAATCGTCCTCGGCCAGCATGTACACGAGCAGGTCGTCCACGATGCCGCCGGTGGCGTTGGGCAGGCAAGCGTACTGGGCCTTGCCGGGCACGAGCTTGCTGGCGTCGTTGCTGGTGGTGCGCTGAATGAGGTCGAGAGCCTGCGGGCCGCGCAGCCGAAACTCGCCCATGTGCGACACGTCGAACATGCCCACGGCGCGGCGCACGGTGTGGTGTTCCTCGAGGTCGGAGGAGTAGCGCACGGGCATGGCGTAGCCCGCAAACGGGACAATTTTGGCCCCCAGCTGCTGGTGGGTGGCGTGCAAGGCAACGGTTTTGAGCGGGGTATCTTCCATGAAAAAGGCGGGGGTGGGCGCGCGGCCAGGTGGCCGGGCGGGGTGGCTACAAAGCTACTTCGCACCCGCACAATGCGCCGGGTGGGCGGGCCTATCTTTGCTGATATGAGCCCCGAAGCTATTAAACAGGATTTTGAGTCTGCCCTAGTCAAGCACTTCTCGTTCAAGGCCCGACTACGCTCCTTTTTGCACGGCAACAGCAAGGATGAGGGGCCCATCCGCGACCCCGACCAGTGCGCCCTGGGCCAGTGGATAGCCGACCGCCGCCAGGGCCTGTACCGCCACCTGCCCGAAATGGCGGAGCTCGACCGCCAGCACCACCTCATTCACCAGCAGGCCAACCGGCTCATGGACCTGCGCCTCTCGGGCCGGCCCGAGGAGGCGCTCTCAGGCTTTGGCGAGGTGCAGGTGCTGGCTGACAGCATTTTGGCCCTGCTTCAAACAATGGAAGCCAAACTGCGTACTGCCCAGGCGTGATAGCACGCCGGGCTACTCATGAAAATTAACCTCACTACCAAGCTCTTCGCTGGTTTTTTACTGCTGCTGGGTTTATTTTCGGCCGTAGTAGTCATCAATTACCGCTTGGCGGGCCAGGTGTTGCGCAATTCGCAGCGGGTGGAGGCCTCGCAGCGCACCTCGGCCGATGGCACCACGCTGCTGCGCAGCATCATCGACATGGAAACCGGCTTCCGGGGCTATTTGCTGCTGGGCAACGAGCAGATGCTGGAGCCCTACTACGCCGGCGAGCGCGACCTGCTACACCGCTTCAGCACCCTGCGCGAAGAGCTGGCCGACGAGCCCCTCCAGCGCCAGCGCCTCGATACCACCCAGCACGTATTTACCCAATGGGCCGCCTATACGCACCTGATGGTGAGCGAGAAACGCGCCGCCCGCACCCGCAACCCCGAGCTGGAAGGCCTCAACGGCATGCCCCACGCCCGGCTGGCCGAGGGCATGTCAGGCAAGCAGCTCATGGATGCCATCCGGTTTCAGATGGCCAATTTTGATGCCACCGAGTTTGCCAACCGCCAAACGCAGCGCCAGCGCCTCACCGACAGCATTACGCGGGCCCAGCGGCTCTCGGGCCTGATAACCGGCCTGGCCCTGGTATTTGGCCTGCTGTGGGCCGTGTACATTGTGCGGCTGCTGGCCCGCCGCCTGCGCAGCATGATTTCGATGGCCCGCGAGCTGGCCGAGGGCAACTACAAAACCCAACTGGTTGATACCGAGCATGATGAGGTAACGGAACTGACCACCGCCCTCAATACCATGGCGCGCACCATCGACCAGAATATCAGCCAGTTAGAAGGCCGCAACCAGGAGCTCGACCAGTTTGCCTACGTGGTATCGCACGACCTGAAAGCGCCGCTGCGGGGCATTGAAAGCGCCTCGCGCTGGATTGAGGAGGACATGGGCAAGGACACGCTGCCGCCCCACATCCGCGAGTTTCTGGCCCTGATGCGGCAGCGCGTGCACCGCATGGAAAACCTCATTACCGGCATCTTGGCCCTGGCGCGGGTGGGCAAGGTGGCCGAGGCCAACGAGGCCGTATTTGTGCGCCAGCTGCTGCGCGAAATCACCGATACCGTAGGCCTGCCCGATGGTATGATTATGGAGTTGCCGTTTTTCCTGCCCACGCTGCCCACCAACCGCACGCAGCTGCACCAGGTGTTCAGCAACCTGATTTCCAACGCCATAAAGTACCACGACAACCCTACTGCGGGCACCATCCGCATTGGCTGCGAAGACCTGAACGACAACTTCTACCGCTTCTCGGTGCAGGACGATGGCCCCGGCATTGCGCCCGAGTACCACGAGCGCATTTTCATCATTTTCCAGACCCTGGTAGAGCGCGATGCCCTCGAAAGCACCGGCGTGGGCCTGGCCATCGTGAAGAAGATAGTGGAGCGGCAGGGCGGCCGCATCTGGGTTGAGTCGGCCGAGGGCGAAGGCGCCACGTTCTTGTTCACCTGGCCCAAAAAGCCGGCCGCTACGCAAAATTCGGGCGCTGCGCAGGCCGTGCCGGCCGCGCAGCTAGCGGCACTGGCCAAGTAGCGGGCATATCCTTTCCAGCTTACTTTTCGTTAGATGGCGAGCTGCCTATACTGGCCAAAGTTGCTTTTCCGTTTACCCATGTCCCCGCTTTCTTCACCTGATTCAGCCAGCATTCTTCTTGTCGAAGACGACCAAATGGACGTCATGAATGTGCAGCGGGAGCTTCGCAAGCAAAACATTGCCGTACCCATGCTGCACGCCCGCAACGGCCGCGAAGCTCTCAATATGCTGCGCGGCGAAAATGGCGAACCCAAAATCAGTCGCCCCAGCCTGGTGATGCTCGACCTGAACATGCCCCGCCTCAACGGCCTGGAGCTGCTCAAAATCCTACGCGCCGACCCCGAGTTCAGCGACCTCAACGTGTTCATTATGACCACTTCCGACCTCGACGTGGACCGTTCGGGGGCTACCGACCTAGGCATCAGTGGCTACATCATCAAGCCCCTTACCTTCGACTCGTTTGGCGGCGAAGGGGGCGGCACCCTAGATGGCTTTAGCTTGTTTTTAGATTTACTGAAGTTAAAGAATAACTAATCAGTCGATTATATAAAAAGCAATTCCGCTGGATTGGTACTGCTCACGCTTCGGCAAGTAGTACTAATCCAGCGGAATTACTTTTTTTGTAATTAATTTGTTGACTATCATTTATTTACAACAAACGAAAGCTCATGCGGTGGTGCGGCGTGGGGCCATGCTCACGGATGGCGGCGCGGTGCGCGGCGGTGGGGTAGCCGGCGTTTTGCGCCCAGCCGTAGGCCGGGTATTCGAGCGCCAGCGCCTGCATGTGCTCATCGCGGAAGGTTTTGGCAAGGATGGAGGCCGCCGCAATGTGGCGAAAGCGGCCGTCACCGCCTACAGCGCAGGTGTGCGCCACGCCTGGGTAGGGCCGAAAGCGGTTGCCATCGACCAGCAGGTGAGCGGCGGGCAAAGCCAGCGCCGCCACGGCCCGGTGCATAGCTAAGTAGCTAGCCTGCGCAATATTGATGGCCGTTATCTCGGCCGTAGAAGCCTCCCCCACGGCCCAGGCCACGGCCTCGGCGCAGATGAGCGTGCGCAGGGCATCGCGCCGGCGGGCGGTGAGCTGCTTGGAATCGTTGAGAAACGGCGGGTTGAAATCGGGCGGCAAAATGACGGCGGCCGCAAACACGGGGCCAGCCAGGCAGCCGCGCCCGGCCTCGTCGAGGCCCGCTTCGTGGGGGTGGCCGGTGTGGGTGGCCAGCAGGCCCGCCGCAAGCGGCTCGGCCGACAGAAACGGCAGCGTGGGTGGTAAGCTGTTAGCTTGTAGCTGCTGGCTGTTAGCTTTCGTTTTAGTAGACAATGAGTTGCCAAAAAGTAATAGAAGCCGGCGCCCTACAGCAAAAGGCGGGCATGCCCGCAAAGGTCGGCTCGCCTTTCTCTTAGCTACGCGGCTAGAAATGCAGCACCTGCAAAAAGAATACCTGGCGCTCCAGGCCGTGCTCGACCTTAATCTTTTGAAAACCACTGGCAATGTACTTGTTACCAACCCAGGGAAACAGGTCGGGCTGGCGCACATCGAGCACCTTTTCGGCACGCTCAGCGGCTCCGGTGAGCAGCTCTACCTTGGTGTCGTTGGGGCCTTCCTCACCCTGATTGATGCGCTTGTAGTGCACCTCATTGTCCAGCATGTAGGCCAGCACCAGGCGGCCATCGGCCAGGGGCAGGGGCTGCACGGCGGCTTCCAGCTCGGAGCGCACCAGGCCGGGGCCGGTTACGAAGGCATTGTCCCACAATAAGTTACCTTTCGCATCGAAGCCACACACCAGCACATGGGTGGTCCGAAAGCCAATGAACGTGCGGTTGGACCCGTAGTTGATATAGGGGTTGTAGCCGTTGAAGGCCCCGAGGGAATTGTGGCCCGTAACGGAGTAAGGGCTCAGCATGCCGCCGCCGTACGATGAGTAGTTGTACTGGGGCGTGTAGACCTCGGCCACGAGCGTGTAGCCGCCGTCGGGCTGGCGCAGCAGCTCGTGCAATAGTAGGTGGTAGTGCCAGTGCAAGGGGCTGGCCTCGCGGGCCTCGCGGCGGGCGGCGCGGCCGCGCAGGCGAGCTTCGTGGGGCGGGTTGAGGTAGTCGAAAAAGTGCCGGAAGCGCTTGAAATCGTAAAAGCGCAGCGCGGGCCGGCTGTCGGGCGCAGCGGCCGTGCGCGTGGTGAGGTCGGTGGCAAACAAACCCTGCGCGTATTGCAAGCCGCGCAGGCCGTAGGTGCCGGCCAGCAGCCGCGCGGTCGTATCCTCGGGCGAGCTGAGCTGGGCGGTGAGCAGGCTGCGCTCGCTCTCGGTTTGCACCAGCTCCGAGTTCAGCAGCTGGCCGTGCTCGGCCGAAAGGCGCTTGAGCAGCAGGCGCTGCTTGCGGCCGTTACTTTGGCTGAGCACAAACTCGGCGCGGCCGGCGGGGCGGTCAGCCACGCTGGTAAGCTCCGTGTTAAGCGGCTCATACAGCGAGGACAGGAACTGAAAGCGCCCATCGGCCACGTTGAGCAGCAGCACGGTTTGGTGCAGCTGGTCGCTGAGGGTAACGTTGACCAGCAGCCGGCCGCCCATGGCCTTGAGGCTCACCACGTCGCGGCTCAGCTTGGTATCGAAGGTTTGGGCGCGCACCTGACCGGCGCGCGCGTCGTAGGCCACGGCCAGCAAGCGGCCCGGCGTGGCCGGCGTCCGAAACAGGGCGTACACCACGCCCGGCTCGGCGCACAGGCGCTGCACTTCGTACTCGGGCGGAATCTCTACGCCCACCTCGCGGCGCAGGTGCAGGTCGGCCCCGTACTGCTGAAATACATACTGGGGCTTGCGGGCCATGCCGGGACCTTCGTGCCGAATGAGCAGTACTACGGCCGTGTCGGCGGGCAGCGCTTGCACCTGCACCTCGTCGTTGTTGGGGTCGAGCAGCAGCTCAGTGCGGGCCTGCTGCTTGGGGGCATCGGGCGGGGGTGGCGGCAGGGGGCGCTGCGCCCATACCCCCAGCGGCAGCAAGCAAAGGCAGCACCCAAAAGTGAAGAAGTGTTTCATAGCTTGCCTCGCAACGCCGCCCAGGCGCGAATAGTTAACGGGCTGTTACGAAGATAAGTAATGAGTAGTGGGTAATTGGTAAGACTTACGCAAAAGCCGTTTGTCCTTACGAGCGCAACGCAGTGGAGCGCGGCAATCGCCCCAGAACAATACCAGAACGATGATGTGCAGGTATCGTTCTGATGTGATTGCCGCGCTCCACTGCGTTGCGCTCGCAAGGACAAACGGCTTTTGCGTAGTCTTACCAATTTACCAATTACTCACCGCCTACCGCTCGCTGAGTTCCAGCACGAGGTCGAAGTCCTCGGGGCGCACGGGCGTGACGGAGAGGCGCGACTGGCGCAGCAAGCCCAGTTGGGCCAGCCGGGGCTCGGCCTTGAGGGCGGCCAGCGACACGGGGCGGGTTAGCGGGGCGTGGGGCCGCAGGTGCACGGCCACCCAGGGGCTGCCCGCCTCGGCGGTGGCATCGGGGGCGTGGGCAGCGTGCACCAGGGCCACGCCTACCACAGCTTTTTCGCTCACACTGTGGTAAAACAGAGCTAAGTCGCCGGGCTGCATGGCTTGCAAGTTATTGCGGGCCTGGTAGTTGCGCACACCCGTCCAGTCGGTGCCGCCGTCGCGCACAAAGTCGGCCCAGGAGTAAGCTTCGGGTTCAGATTTAACGAGCCAATAGTTCATGGCTGCAAAGTTCAGCCTAATTACCGGCTCCCTGGTTGCGAATTATCTCCACGGCGGGCCGCTTACCGAGGTGGCGCAGCCGGAGCACCTGCTTGTCGTAGCTCAGCAGCTCCAGCTCGTAGTCGGGGGCGGCGGGCTCCAGCTCGGGCAGGTGAATGAGCAGGCGGCCGGTGCTGGTTTCCATCCAGGTGCCTTCCTGGGCCACCAAGCCGCCGCCGGCCACGGTGTCGTAGCGCACAAAGCGGCCCGCCGGTCCCAACCGGAAGCCCGGCCGCCCCCCCGGCCGGTAGCGGAAGCGGTAGGTGTTGCGCCGGTAGGTGAGCGTGTCGGCGCGGCTGGCTTCGGGCTCGAGCAGCCACGTGCCGCGCAGGGCCGCCAGGGTGCCGAGGGGCAGCTGGGCCGGATGGTCGGCGCCGGGGCTGCCGCAGGCGGCGAGGGCCAGCAGGCCAGCCAGCAGCCAACGCAGGGGTGAAAAGGAACGCATGAGATGCGCAAGTACGCGAATTCTGAACGGCCCGCCTATCTACTACGGCGTACTTTTGACGTACCAGTTAACCAGTACGCCGTTGGCCAGCCGCTTTGGCTGCCAATGCTTTGGGCAGATTACGACTTTCCAGCAACTATTAAGCAGAAAGCCTGGTAATCAATAGCTTGCCCAAATTGATAACTGTTCCCTGCTAAACTGATACCTGAAAAGTGGATAACCGCGCCCTCATCAAAGCCTTCAAGCTCACGGCCCAGCTGCTGGAGCTGCACGACGAAAACCCCTTCAAAATCAGGGCCTACGAAGGCACCGTCACGGCCCTGGAGCAGCTGGAGTTTCCGGTGGCGGAGGTGGAGCGCCCCGGCCTACCTGACCGCACCGGCCTGAGCAAAACCCAGGCCGCCAAAGTAGCCGAGCTGCTCGACACCGGCACCTTCAAAGAGCTGCAAGAGCTGCTCGACACCACGCCCGCCGGCGTAGTAGAGCTGCTGAATGTCAAGGGTATCGGCCCCAAGAAAGTGCGGGCCCTGTGGCGCGATGCTGGCATCGAAAGCCCCGACCAGCTGCGCGAAGCTGCCGAGGCGGGCCTCGTGGCCAAGCTCAAGGGCTTCGGGGCCAAAACCCAGGAAAGCATTCTGGCAGCCCTAGCTTTCACCGACCAAAGCGCCGGCAAGCTGCTATTCTCACAAGCCGAGCAGCTGGCCAACGACCTCACCGAGCGCCTGCGCCAGGTGCCCGGCGTGACCCAGGCCGCCGCCGCCGGCGAAGTGCGCCGCGCCCTCGAAATAGTGGAAACCGTGGAAATTCTGGTGGCCACGCCCGACCCCGCCTCGCTGCACGCACTGCTCAACGCGGCGCCCGGCCTGCGCGCCGACGTGCGCCGCTCGGGTCCCTGGGCCTGGCGCGGCACCGCCGCCGACTCGGGTGTGGGCATAACCGTGCGCGCCGTGGCCAGCGAAGACTTTGTTAATCAATTGTTTGTGGCTACTGGCAACGAGGCTCACCTCGGTGCGGCCTTGCCTTCGGCCGGGCCCGGCACCCCCGCCACGCTGCGCCAATGGGCTAAACGCGAGGTATTTGCCAGCGAGGAGGCGCTGTATGAGAAAGCCGGCCTGCAATACGTGGTGCCCGAGCTGCGCGAGGGCCTGGGCGAAATCGAGCTGGCCGCCGAGCGAAAGATTCCGATACTGCTGCAAGACAGCGACTTGCGCGGCTCACTGCACAACCACAGCACCTACTCGGACGGTAACCACTCGCTGCGCCAGATGGCCACCTTTCTGCGCGATGCAGGCTACGAGTACCTCGGCATTTGCGACCACTCGCAGGCCGCGCACTACGCCAACGGCCTGGGCCCGGAGCGCGTGCGCCAGCAGCAGCGCGAAATTGAGGAGCTGAACGCCGAGCTGGCCCCGTTCCGCATTTTTAAGGGAATTGAGGCTGATATTCTGGGCGATGGCAGCCTGGACTACGACGCCGAGCTGCGCGACTCGTTCGACTTCATCGTGGCCAGCATCCACTCCAACCTCAAGATGGACGAGCAGCGCGCCACCGAGCGCCTGCTGGCCGCCATTACCAACCCGCACTGCACCATGCTGGGCCACCCCACCGGCCGGCTGCTGCTGCGCCGCGCCGGCTACCCCATTGATTTTAAGGCAGTTATTGATGCCTGCGCCGAGCACCAGGTTATCATCGAAATCAACGCTAACCCCTGGCGGCTCGACCTTGACTGGCGCTGGGTGCGCTACGCCATCGGCCAGGGCGTGCAGCTCAGCATCAACCCCGACGCCCACCACACCAACGGCTACGCCGACATGCGCTACGGCGTGCTGGCCGGCCGCAAAGGCATGTTAACCAAGGATATGACGTTTAACACCAAGTCGGTGGACGAGGCGGCGGCGTACTTCGCAGCGCGGAAACAGCGCTTGTAAAACGGAGTGGCACTCCGTTTACCGTTGAACAAGTCGTTCGCTCGGAAACGGAGTACCACTCCGTTTTACACTTTCTCCTTATGAAAATTCTCGTCCTCCGCTTCTCCTCTATCGGCGATATCGTGCTCACTACGCCCGTGGTGCGGCAGCTGAAAACCCAGCTGCCAGACGCGCAGGTACACTTTGCCACCAAACCTGCCTACCGCAGCCTGTTCGAGGCCAACCCTTATGTGGATAAGCTGCACCTGCTCAGCGGCAGCCTGCGCGAGCTGGTGCGCGAGCTACGCGCCGAGCAATTCGACTTCGTCGTTGACTTGCATAACAACTTGCGCACCAGCCTTATCCGCCTGCAGTTGCCCGGCGTGCCCGGCCAGGCCTTCGACAAGCTGAACTGGCAGAAGTACCTATTGGTGCGCTTCAAAATCAACCAAATGCCGCCCGTGCACATCGTGGACCGCTACCGGGCGGCCGCCGCGCCGCTGGGCATCCGCGACGATGGCGCGGGGCTCGATTACTTTATTCCGGCCAGCCAGGAAGTCGATTTAACAGCCGACTTGCCGGCCGGCTTTCGGCCGTGGGAATACGTGGCGGTGGCCATCGCCGCGCAGCACGCCACCAAGCGCCTGCCCGTAGAAAAGCTCATGGAGCTGGTGCAGAACCTGGCCCCGCGCCCGGTAGTGCTGCTCGGCGGGCCCGAGGATGAGAGTACCGGCCACGTTATTGAGCTGGCCGCCAAGTCGCTCATTTTCAATGGCTGCGGGCGGTTTTCGCTGCACCAGTCGGCGTCGCTGCTACGGCAGGCGCAGTTTGTGGTGAGCCACGATACGGGGCTGATGCACATTGCCGCGGCCTTCAAAAAGGAGATTTACAGCGTGTGGGGCAACACGGTGCCGCAGTTTGGCATGTACCCGTATCGCACTCGCTTTGAAGTACTTGAAGTACTAGGCCTAAGCTGCCGACCGTGCTCCAAAATTGGTTTTGCCCAGTGCCCGCAGGGGCATTTCAGGTGCATGCGCGGGCAGAATTTGCAGCGTGAGTGGCCAGAGTAATTATAGAAAACCTTCGAATTTCTCTTCCACATTAGCTAGGACCTCGCAGTCACAATATCCGCCTTGCTTACCTAGCCACGTTTTCAGCAATTCAAATTGGATGTTGTTCTCTTTTGAAAATTGTTCGGTCGAGCGTAATGTGTCGTCACAGTTGTTAATGAGCGTCTTGTCCAGATAATTAAACAGCCCTTGAAAGAGCGACAGTTGTATAGGCAACCCAGCTAAGAAGGACTCTGCATTTTTTGATTGTAGCTGTTGCGCAAGCTGCTTGCGGCGCGCTTTTTCTTCTGCGGAGGGCATGATGTAATAGTTTGCTAGATACTCTTCTACTTCCAGTCGGCCCCGCCCGCGCCCTTCTCCCCTTCTGGCTTTACCAGCCGAAACTCCACCCTTCTGTTAATGCGCGCGTCGGCCTCGGTTAGCTCGTCTTTGAGGGGCTTACTGGAGCCGTAGCCGAAGCTTTCGATACGGTTGGGAGCCAGCTTGCCCTTGCGCTCCACGTAGCGGCGGATTTCCTCGGCGCGGTCTTGCGAAAGCTTCTCGTTCACCTCGGGGTCGCCGCGGCCGTCGGTGTGGCCCGTGATGTTGAGGCGGTACGTGGGGTGGTCCACCAAAAACAGCGTAATGCGGTCGAGCGTGGGCAGCATGGCCGGCCGAATACCCGACTTAGTGGCCTCAAACTCAATGTTCTTGAAGATGAGCGGCAGCTTATAGTCAATGCTATTGGTGAGCATTGTCATCACGGTATCACCCTTGAGCTCAAACTTCTTTTCGACTGAAAACGCGTCGGGGCTTTGAATGAGCATGGCGTAGTGCGAACCTTCCATCAATTCAAAATCAAACGAGCCATCGGGCCGCAAGTACTTGCTGGCCACCTCAATCCCGTTATCGAGGTCGATGATGCTGACCATGCCTTTGAGGGGCCGGTTGCTCACGGAGTCGAGCAACGTACCGGCTACCTGGGTGGTGGCCAGCGGCTGGGCCTCCATGGGCAGCGGGAAGGAAAACAGGTCGAGGTTTTCCAGGTCCTGAGCCTCCGAGCGGGCATAATAGAGGTTGCTGCTCTGGCTGTCGATGGTGAAGTAATACTCTGACCCTTTGCCATTTACGAGCGGGCCAATATTGCGCGGCTCCTGCCAGCGGCCGCCCACGCGGTAGGTTTTATAAATGTCGAAGTCGCCAAAATTGAGTAGCTGGCCCCGCGAGCTGAAGTACAGCACCTGGTAGAGTGGGTGAAAAAACGGACTCACCTCGCTCTCACGGGTGTTCACTACCGGCCCCATATTCAGGGCCTTGCCCCACTGGCCGTTTTTGCCCTTCACGGTGTAGTAAATGTCGCTGAGGCCGAAGCCGCCGAGCCGGTCGGAGGCGAAATACAGCGTGTCTTCCTTGGGCGAAAGCGTGGGCTGCGAGTCCCAGGCCGGCGAGTTCACCAGCGCGCCCAGGCTTTTGGGGTTGCTCCACTTGCCGTCTTTGCCCAGCGTGGCCGTGAATAGGTCGCAGTTGCCGTGGCACACGGGGCACTCGCAGCGGGCAAAAAATATCGTACGCCCATCGTGCGAAAAGCACGCCGAGCCCTCGTTGTACTGCGAATTGATAGGCTTGGGAAGTGGCTGAGCATCAGACCAAATAGGGCCTTCCTTATGCGACACGTACAAATCTTCGTTCAACTTCACACGTACGCCTTTGCCCTGCTGCCGCTTCGAGCTGAAGAGCAGCATGGTATCGCTCGCGCCTAGGGCGGGGCCGTAGTCCGGGAACTTCGAGTTCACGGCATCGCCCATGTTGGTGTACACGTTTTTGGGTGGGTGAAACGTGTTGACGCTTTTGCGGTACTCCACCACGTCGTAGTACACTTTGAGCGGCACGTAGAGGTCGGCGGTTTTTTCCTCCAGCGAGTCGTAGTAGAGCTGCACCCGCTTGATGTCGGTGCGGTGGTGCTTGAGAGCCAGCCGGAAGTAGGCTTTGGCCAATTCTTGCTGACTGCTATCGCGCTGCACCAGCTGCCCCAAGTGCCAAAGCAGGTCGGTGTTCCGGTAGAAGTTCTCGATGCCAAACTGACCCACGTACTGCGTCAGCAAGCGTCGCGCCATGGCGTACTGCATACGCCGCTCGGCCTTCTGAATAGCTTTGAGCGCTTTTTTATCTTCGTAAAACGCTAGCTTATTGACGTTTGGGAAATCCAGCGTACCATCGTTGCGCACGCGTAGGCGGCGGCTCACGCGGCCTTTCAGCACCCGCTGCTGGTAGGCCGGCCGGGCGGGGGTTGCGGCAGGAGTCGACGTAGCTTTTGCCTTCTTAGACACCGGGCGCTGAGCTTGCGCCGGCCGGGTTGCGCCTATTAAAACCAACCAGCAAAGCAAGCAAATAAGTACTGGATGGCGCATAGGTGGGCAGTAGAGAGCAGCGTAGGTTCGCAAGTTCCTACATAATAGCCATTAGTAGCAAATTGCGATGTCGGCTTCTGCCGAAGTGCGCCGCTTTGGCGGCCCCGGCCGGGCTGGCACGGCCCTTGCCGCCGTGCCGGGGTAGCCCAGCCCTACCTTAGCTGAGTGAAAGTCGGCTGCCACTCTGGCAGCTAGCTCCCGCGCTGGTTGGCCTCTTTTCTGCTTTGCCCATGTCGTTTGATTTGTCTCGCTCCGGCCATCTGGCCGCGGGTGGCCCCGATTCCCCTTCCGAAGCCATTGCCATTATGGCCGCCGACCCCGACCACCTGCTGCCTGCCGCCGACGCGCCCGATGTGCTGGCCCTGCTGCCCGTGCGCAACACCGTGCTCTTCCCCGGCGTGGTGCTGCCCGTGACCGTTACGCGCAAGAAAAGCATCCGGCTGGTACGCAAGCTGGCCGCCAAAAACGAAAAGCTGGTGGGCGTAGTGGCCCAGCGCCACCCCGACGCCGACGAGCCCAACACCGACGACCTGCACCCCGTGGGCACGCTGGCCCGCATCCTCAAGCTCATCGACCAGCCCGACGATACGGTCACCATCATCCTGCAAGGGCAGGTGCGCTTTCAGGTGGGCGAGCAGCTCACCTACACCCCCCAGCTCACCGCCCGCGTCACGTATTTTGAGGAAAAAGCCCTTGACTCCGAGGTAGATGGCGAGCTGGTGTTGCTGCAAAGCCTGCGCGAAGCCGCTGCCAAGGTGCTGGAGCTAACGCCCGAAATCCCGATGGAAGCCCGCGCCATGCTCGACGGCATCCAGTCGCCCGCCTTCCTCATTCACTTCCTGTCGTCCAATGTGCAGCTGGAACTGCCCGCCAAGCAGCAGCTGCTGGAGCTAGCCAGCCCCGAAGCCCAGGGCCGCCTGCTGCTCGAAGCCCTGCTGCGCCAGATTGAGCTGCTGGAAATCAAAAACGACATCCGCACTAAGGTGCACACCGGTATTGATGCCGAGCAGCGCGAGTACTTCCTGCGCAAGCAGCTCAAGACCTTGCAGGACGAGCTGGGCCAGGGCGAAGGCAGCCCCGAAGGCGACGTGGCCGCGCTGCGGCTGCGGGCGCAGTCCAAAAAGTGGTCGGAAGCCACCGCCAAGCACTTCGATAAGGAGTTGAGCAAGCTGAGCCGTCTCAACCAAATGTCGCCCGACTACCCGGTGACGCTCAACTACGTGGAGTTCTTGCTCGACCTGCCCTGGGGCGAAACTACCAAGGACAAGTTCAACCTCAAGAACACCAAGAAAATCCTTGATGCTGACCACTTTGGCCTGGAAAAAGTAAAGGAGCGCATTCTCGAATACCTGGCCGTACTCAAGCTGAAGCAGGACCTGAAAGCGCCGATTCTGTGCCTCTACGGCCCGCCCGGCGTGGGCAAAACCAGCCTGGGCCGCAGCATTGCCACCGCGCTGGGCCGCAAGTACGTGCGCCTGAGCTTGGGCGGCGTGCGCGACGAAGCCGAGATTCGCGGGCACCGCAAAACCTATGTGGGCGCCATGCCCGGCCGCATCATCTCGCAGATAAAGAAGGCCGGCGTGAGCAACCCGGTCATCATTCTCGATGAGATTGACAAGGTGAGCAGCGACTTCCGGGGCGACCCATCGTCGGCGCTGTTGGAGGTGCTTGACCCCGAGCAAAACTCCACGTTTACTGATAATTACCTGGAGGTGGAGTACGACCTCAGCCGGGTGCTGTTCATCGCCACCGCCAACTCGCTCGAAACCATTCAGCCGGCCCTGCGCGACCGCATGGAAATCATCGACCTCACCGGCTACACGCAGGAGGAGAAGGTGCAGATTGCCAAGAAACACCTCTGGCCCAAGCAGTTGCGCGAGCACGGCCTGGGCGAAACGGAAGTTAAAATCAGCGACGCTTCGCTGCACCGCGTGGCCGACGACTACACCCGCGAAAGCGGCGTGCGCAGCCTCGAGCGCCAGCTCGCCGCCCTCACCCGCAACCTGGCCCGCCGCAAGGCCAGCAAGGAGGCGCTACCGGCTCAAATAGAACCTACCGACGTGCAGAAAATCCTGGGCGCCCCCCGCTTCGAGCGCGACAAGGACCAGGACCACGACACGGCCGGCGTAGTTACGGGCCTGGCCTGGACCAGCGTGGGCGGTGATATCTTATTTGTAGAAAGCCTCTTAAGCCGCGGCCGCGGCAAGCTCACGCTCAGCGGCCAACTCGGCGACGTGATGAAGGAATCGGCCATTACGGCCCTCTCCTACCTGCGCTCGCGGGCCGATGAGCTGGGCATCGACTACCGCTTGTTTGAGCAGTACGACCTGCACATTCACTTCCCCGAAGGCGGCATTCCGAAGGACGGGCCGAGTGCGGGCATCGCCATTTTCACCAGCATCGCCTCAGCCTACACCCAGCGCCAGGTGCGCCCGCGCATGGCCATGACCGGCGAAATCACGCTGCGCGGCCGGGTGCTGCCGGTGGGTGGCATCAAGGAAAAGCTGCTGGCCGCCCGCCGCGCGGGCATTGATATGATTATCCTTTCGCCCAAAAATCGCAAGGACGTGGAGGAAATCCCGGCCGAGTACCTCAAGGGCGTGCAGATAAAATATGCTGAGCGCGTCGATGACGTGCTGGCCGTGGCCCTGCTGCCCGAGCTGGTAGCCCGCCCCCAAAAGCTGCCCGTGCGCGACGAAGCTCCCTTACCCGCCGGCCCCAGCGTGGAGGTACAATAGCGCGAGGTTTCGCAAGGTTGAAAGAGGTTTCGCGAGGTAAAAAGAGTGTTTACACGACCACTTTTGACTTCGCGAAACCTCTTTTAACCTTGCGAAACCTCGCGCTAAAATTTTGTTCCGGGTCGCTCGTTACCTTCGAACTATGAAGCACTTCTCCGCGCTGCTACTATTTCTACTGCCCCTCGCCTCACAAGCGCAAATCGGGGGCCGCGCGGCCTTCCCATTTCTCTCCCTGCCGCCCTCGGCGCAGGTGGCGGCCCTGGGCGGCATGACAGCCTCGGCCCGCAGCAGCGACCCCACGCAGTTTTTCGCCAGCCCAGCCCTGCTCAACGCCGACATGGACCGCGTGGCCGCCGTAAGCTACGTGAGCTATGTAAGTGATATCAAGCAGAGTACGGCCGCCTACGCCTTCAACACCGAGAAGCGGGGCCGCTTCGGCCTGGGGCTCACCTACCTCAGCTATGGCAGCCTCCAGAGCTACGACGCGGCCGGCAATTCGCTAGGTACGTTTTCAGTGAATGAGTACGCCTTAGCCGCTGCCGACTCCTATACCAAGGGCAAGTTCACGGCCGGTATCACGGCCAAGCTGGCCGTATCGGGCATTGCGGGCAACCGCGCCGTAGGGCTGTCCGGCGATGTGGGCCTGCTTTATAAGCCTTCTGCTAAGGATTTTACGGTGGGCCTAGTGCTGAAAAATGCCGGCTACATGCTGGTGCCCTACACCGCCGCTTCCCGCGAGCCGCTGCCGCTCGATGTGCAGCTCGGCACCACCATCAAGCCCGAGCACATGCCGCTGCGCATCACGCTCACGGCGCACCACCTGCACCAGTGGAATATTCAGTATCTCGACCCCAACGCCCGCGGCACCCTCGACGCCAACAACGTGGAGGTGAAACCCAGCTTCAATTTTGGCGACAACCTGGCCCGACACTTTACGGCCGCCGCCGAACTGCTGTTGGGCAAGGGCCTGAGTTTGCGCGCTGGATATAACCACTTGCAAGCCAGAGAATTGCGATTAGATAACGTGGGCGGTGGCGCGGGCTTCAGCTTTGGGGCGATGGTGCGCATTTCGCAGTTTCAGCTCGATTACACGTACGCCACGCTGCAGGCCGCTGGTAGCAGCAATTACTTTACGCTAAGCCGCCGCTTCGGGGCGGCCCCCAGTTCATTGCCTGCGCAGTAGCTTTTTTTCGCGCAATATTTTGCCGTGGGCAAACGCAGGGTGCCGCCGGGCTGTTCTGTACCCACTGCGGGGCCCTGCGTTTGCCCACGGCGCGAATTTTTACCTTATGCTAGATACCACCTTCCTCACCCCGGCCCAGATTGTAGCTGAGCTCGACAAGTATATTATTGGGCAACACGAAGCTAAACGCCACGTAGCCATTGCGTTGCGTAACCGCTGGCGCCGCCTGCACGCCCCGGCCGACATGCAAAAGGAGATTGTGCCCAACAATATCCTCATGATTGGGGCCACCGGCGTGGGCAAAACCGAGATTGCCCGCCGCCTCGCCTTCCTGGCCGACGCGCCCTTTGTGAAAGTAGAGGCCAGCAAATTCACGGAAGTCGGCTACGTGGGCCGCGACGTAGAAAGCATGGTGCGCGACCTGGCCGAGCAGGCCGTGAGCCGCCTGCGCCAGCGCCGCCAGGAGGAAGTAAAAGTGCAAGCGGCTCAGGCCGTGGAAGATATCATTCTGGACGCCCTCATCCCGCCGCTTAAAGCACCGGGTAAAGATGGCGGTAACGCCAGCCGCAGTGGCCTGGGCTTTGGCGTGGGTATCAGCGGCGACAGCATTGCTGGCGAGGGCGAAATGCCCAGCTCCGACCAGGAATTGAACGAGCGCACCCGCGAGCGCTTTCGCCAGAAAATCCGCAACGGTGAGCTGGAAGACCGCCACATCGAAATCAACGTGGCCCAGAGCGGCCCCAATGTGGGCATCATGGGCGCGCCGGGCATGATGGACGAGGCTACCATGTCGGGCCTGCAAGACATGCTAGGCAATATGCTGCCCAAGAAGTCGCGCAAGCGCAAAGTGACCGTGGCCGAGGCCCGCAAGGTGTTGCTAGACGAAGAAGCCGCCAAGCTCGTCGATATGGACGAGGTGAAGGAAGAGGCCATCCGCCAGACGGAGAACTCGGGCATCATCTTCATCGACGAAATCGACAAAGTAGCCACCAGCAGCAGCGGCAAAAGCGGTGGCCCCGACGTGAGCCGCCAGGGCGTGCAGCGCGACCTGCTCCCAATTGTGGAAGGCTCGGCTGTGAACACTAAATACGGCATCGTCAACACCGACCACATCCTGTTCATTGCCGCCGGGGCCTTCCACGTGAGTAAGCCCAGCGACCTCATCCCCGAGCTACAAGGCCGCTTCCCCATCCGCGTGGAGCTGCAAAGCCTCACCAAGGACGACTTCTACCGCATCCTCAAAGACCCTAAAAACGCCCTCACCAAGCAGTACCAGGCCCTGCTCGCCGCCGAGGACGTGCAGCTCGACTTCGAGGACGAAGCCCTGCTCAAACTTGCCGAAATTGCGTTTGAGGTCAACAGCGAAGTTGAAAACATTGGCGCGCGCCGCCTGCACACCGTGATGAGCCGCCTGCTCAACGAGCTACTTTTCGACGTGCCTGATAAGATTGCGCCCGGCGCGCAGCTCACTGTGACGCCCCAGTTGGTGGAAGAGCGCCTGCGCGATATGGTGAAGAACCGCGACATGAGCCAGTATATTCTGTGAGTCTTGCGCTTCGCTAAGTACCAAAAAGAGAGCCCCGGCCAAGTTGGCCGGGGCTCTCTTTTTGCTTTCAATACTAAGCAATTGACAAACAAGTTATTGCACCAAGACTGCCGTATAGACGCGGCGTTCAGTATTCGTGCCATCCGTCGCATCAACGAGGAGTGAATAGGTGTTGTTGGTCCGCGTGAGAGCGGAGGCCGGTGTTGTTGGCGTAGGCAATACCGTACCAGTTCCCGCAGGGCTACCGTCGGCGGTAGCCCGCAGGCTATTGGCCGGAATAGTCACCGTGGCAACACCATTGGTTACCGGAAACGCCCCCAGGTTGTTGGTTCTGGCAGTGCCAGTTGTATAGGTGGTAGTGATATTGATGCTAGCGGTGCCGGTGGTGGCCACCTTCAACGTCAGGGTTGAGCCCATTTTGTAATCACTAGTCACTTTATCAATGGCATCGTCAAACACGATTACTAATTTTGGTGCAACCTCGTTGCTGGGGTAATCTTTTTTGCAGCCTGCCAACGCCCATATCGTCAGAAGTAGCAGAACTATATGGTAAGGGTGTAGTACTCCCCAATAGCTGGACAGTTCAAGCGGGCTATCTTAGTCAACGCCATGAGTCTCAAACATACCCGCCGTCGCTACACGGCCAAGTTTAAAGCTGAGGTGGCGCTGACTGCGCTCACTGAGCGTCAGCCCCTCGCCGAGTTGGCTGCCCAATACCAATTGGCCCCGGCCCAAATCAGTTGCTAGAAGCTGCACCTGCGCCAGCAAGCCGCCCAAGTCTTTGCCGAAGCGCCTGCGCCCGTCGCGGCGGTGCTGAACGTAGAGCCCCTGTACGCTGCCATTGGCCGGCTGCACATGGAAAACGCGCTGCTAAAAAAATGCCGGGGCCATATCAGTAGCCCAGCAACGCACCTTGGTGGCGCAGGCCGACCCGACCAGTTCGGTACAGGCCCGCTGCCAGGCCCTGGGCCTGTCGCGCAGCAACTTCCACTACCAGTCCTGCGGAGAAACCGCCTATAATCTGGCGCTGATGCGGCTGCTCGACGAGGAATTTACGCAGCATAGTTTCAAGGGTGTGCTGGGCCTGCGCGACTACCCGCGCCTGGCCGGGCACGTGGTCAATGAAAAGCGCGTGCGCCACCTAGTGCGCTTGATGGGCCACGAGCCGGTTTATCCTAAACCACGCTTAACCGTACCTGGTCAAGGCGTTACACCTTATCCGTACCTGCTGCGCGAACGCCCGGCCACCGCGCCCAACGAGGTCTGGATTACCGACATCACCTACGTGCCCAGGGCCAAGGGCTTTCTCTACCTAGCGACTGGCACTCGCGCTACGTGCTCAGCTGGCAGCTCTTCAACACGCTCGACGTGGGCTTCTGCCTACTAGCCCTGGCCGCCGCCCTGCGGGTCGCTCCGACGCCGCACATCTTCAACTCCGACCAGGGCAGCCAGTTTACGAGCCTGGCCTGTAAGCAGGCCTTGCTGGATGCGGGCTGCCGCATCAGCCGCGATTGCCAGGGCCGGGCCACCGACAACGCCTTTATCGAGCGTCTCTGGCGCACCGTCAAGTGGGAGCCCATCTACCTCAATCCCGCCGACAATGGCCACCACCTGCACCAGCAATTGCCGGCGTACTTTGCCTACTACAATCACCGCCGGCCTCACCAAAGTCTGAGTGGCCAAACGCCGGCCCAAATTTTCGCACAGCCCTAATTTATCCAACCATAACCATACTACTTAACAAACCCCGCTAACCTGCCCAGTTTTTTGGGAGTAGCACACTCCTTCGTTCATAATCCCCCTAAAATTATGAATAATCTTTCCCTATTCTGGATAAAAGTACCTTTTCGCCTAGCAAGTCTTAGGTGCACTTCGAAGCATTTGCATCGTCCGGCAGACTTTCTGCCGGTTGGTAGGATTGCCACCCGTGCTAGTAGCAACTATAAATTAGGCCACTAGCAGCCCTTACAAGCAAGGCATGCATCGTTGGGATGACGGGTCATATTAGCAACTATATCCTTGAGCAGAAGCTCATTTTAGCCACCACTATTTCTGACCCAATTATGCAAATTGGCTTTTGCTAACCTACCTTAGCTAGGTATAAGTGCTGCTACCCTGTTTTAAACCGGGACGTTATTCTTACTTCTTGCTACCTTCTAAACCCCTTCACACCAGACAGCATCGCAGCTTTTTTCAGATTTAGTAATAATGTAATAACTTGCCGACGGATTTACCTCATTCCGTTGCGTGAGATAGTCTTTTTTTCACCTTTTCCAATCTTCATAGTATGAAGCATTTTTCTTTACTAATGGTCTTTTTGCTCAGTTGCCTCTGGCATCAGGCTGCAGCACAAGACAGAACTATTTCGGGTCGCGTGACGGACCGCTCCTCCGGGCAGGGCCTGCCCGGCGTTACAGTGCTGGCCAAGGGAACTACCGTTGGCACTTCTACCAATGCTGATGGTGCCTTCTCGCTGACTGGCGTTCCGGCTTCGGCTACTGAACTCACGTTTAGTTTTATTGGCTATACTACTATTACGCAAGCTATTGGTAATGGCAATAGTATCACGGTTGCCCTAGCTACCGACTCCAAGCAGTTGGGAGAAGTAGTGGTAACTGGTGCCTTGGGTATCCAGCGCCAAGCGCAGGAAATTGGTTATGCTACCGCTACGCTCGATACCAAGGAGGTAACGCAGGCTCGCGTAAACAACGTGACCAACGGCTTGGCCGGCAAGGTTTCGGGTCTGCAAATTCAGACACTCAACTCAGGTATTAACCCCAGTGTACGTGTAACTCTGCGTGGTACTCGCTCCCTTACTGGTAACAACGAGGCGCTGATTGTAGTGGATGGTGTCATCTCTACAAACGATGTTTTGGTATCGCTCAACCCAGACGATATTTCTAATATTTCGGTACTAAAAGGTGCCAACGCCGCCGCACTCTATGGCTCACAGGCTTCGAACGGTGCATTGATTATCACCACCAAAAAAGGCAGCAACACGCCCGTCATCACGCTCTCGCAAACTTCCCAGTTTGAGTCGGTATCGTTCCTACCCAAGTTCCAGAACGAATTTGGCCCCGGTGCCAACACGTATACGTCGTCCCTGCCGACTTTCACTTCTGACAACAGTCCAGATGCTGGCTATCTCACCCAATATCAGGGCTTTGAAAACCAGCAGTATGGCCCCCGTTTCGATGGTTCCTTGAGGCCTTTTGGCGAGCGCATCAACGCCGCAGGTGACGTGCAATTGCTTACCTATGAAGCCCGCCCCGATGAGAAGCGTAAGTTTTTCAATACTGGTTACCAGGCTCAGAACGGCGTTACGTTCTCGGGCGGTGATGAAAAGACTAAGTTCTTTGCATCATACCAAAACGTACACAATAATGGTATTGTCCCCAAAGACAAGTACGACCGCAATACCTTCCGCTTCAATGCTTCGCGCGAGTTGGGTCGCCTAACGGTGGGCTTCAACGTTTCGTATGCCCAGCAAAAGGTTGATGCTACGTCTAACCTCGACCAATCGACCTCGGTATACTGGAACTTGTTTAACACGACCGTGATGGCTCCCATCACTTCTTACAAGAACTGGCAGACCGACCCCTTCGCTAACCCGAATGGCTACTACAACGCGTTCTACCAGAACCCATACTTCGTTATCGATAATAACCGACAGAACGACCGTCGCAATACGCTGCTTGGCAACATCGACTTGTCTTACAAAGTGGCCGATTGGTTGCGGGTGCAGTACCGCTTGGGTACGACGACCATCAACCAGTCAAGCTTGATTACGCAGGACCGGTACGACTACAGTTCTTACATCTCTACGGCAGTGGGTGGCCGTCGTCCTACCAATAAGAATGGCGCTACTATCCCTGGCTTTGTACAGGACTTGCGTTCCGACCTGACCCGCATCAACTCGGACTTCTTCGTGAGCATGGACAAGACGTTTGGCGACTTCAACGTGAAAGCCATCTTGGGTAATAACGTGCAGCAGTTCGATAGCCGCTACAACTTCGCTGCTTCTACTGCACTTGCCGTTCCTGGCCTGTTCAACCTTTCAAACCGCACTGGTAACCCGGTTGCTTTTGATGGCCGTGCTCAAACCCGTTCCTACTCCTTCTACGCTGACGTAACCCTGGGCTACAAGGACCTGCTTTTCGTGCACGGTTCGGGTCGTAACGACAACATCTCCGTCCTTGACCCTGCTAACCGCAGCTTCTTCTACCCCGGTGTTGATGCCTCGTTCATCTTCAGCAATGCCATTCCGGCCCTCAAAGATGCTTCTTTCCTAGACTATGGCAAACTACGCGGTGGCATCACCAAAGTTAGCCAAGTGAACTTGCCCACTAACACGTTCGGTTCTGCAGCGGGTATACCTGCTAACGTAGGTAACCTTGGCGTGTATCAGACAAACGGCGCTTATGGACTGCAGTCCGTATTCAACCCTGGTACTGGCTTCCCCTTCGGCACACAAGCTTCTTACACTGCTGGTAACGCCTTGGTGCAAGCTGGTTTGCTGCCCGAAGAAACCCGTTCTATCGAAGCTGGTATCGAGCTAAGCTTCTTGAAGCGTCGGGTAGCTGGTGGGGTTACGTACTACTCACAGAAAAGCACTGGCCAAACGATTCAATCGACCATCTCGAACACCACTGGCTACACTTCTTTGCTGCGTAACGCAGGTGAGGTACAAAACCAAGGTATTGAAGCTGACCTGACCATTACGCCTTTGCGTTTGGAGAATGGTTTGACTGTGACCTTGGGTGGCAACTTCAACTACAACAACAACAAGGTTGTCTCGCTGCCTGATGGCCTGCCCCAGTTGGCTCTCTCGACGGGTGGCAACGCTCAGCTTTACGCTATCCCTGGCTTGCCTTATCCTACGCTACAGGGTTCGCACTACGACCGCACCAGCGATGGCTTGGTTAAGATGGTAAGCCAGCCCGACCCCATCACGGGTGCCGCCCGCTACGTACCACTGAAAGCTACCGATAACATTAACTTCGGCAATACGCAGCCCAAGTACAAGTACGGCTTCAACGCAAGCATTGCTTACAAAGGCTTGACGCTGGCTGGCCAGGGTGAACTCCGCACCGGCTACGTGATTTACAACGTTATCGGGGAAGACCTCGACTTCACCGGCGCTTCCCAGCGTAGCGCTCAGTATGGTCGCCAAGACTTCATCTACCCGAACTCGGCTATCTCCAATGATGGCGGCGCTACCTATGTACGCAACACTGCTGGTTTAACTCCTGGTGGTTCGGAATTCTGGGCTAACACGTCTTACAACCGTTCGGTAGCTGAGAACTACGTTACTTCGGGCACCTTCTTTAAGATTCGTGAAGTATCCCTCAGCTACGTTGTACCTGCCACTATGTTGTCAAAAGCTGGCTTCATTAAGGGCGTTGCATTGAACGTTTACGGTCGGAATATTTTTACGTGGGTACCGAAAGAGAACATGTATACCGACCCGGAATTCAGCGCATTGGGTGGCAACGCAATTGGCCTCAACAGCAACCTGCAAACGCCACCTACAAAGTTCTACGGTGCTAGCCTCTCTGCAACTTTCTAATCACACTATCGATGAAATTATCTTTTAAGATACTTACGGCGGCGGCGCTCACTACCGCATCCACAGGGTGCTCGTCGTTTCTTGACGTTAACACGAACCCAAACAGCCTGACCCCATCTGCTGTAACGCCTAATTTTATTTTGGCAACGGCGCTAGCTACCACTGCCTCAACTTACGCATCCAGTACGGCTAGCACGCAGAACTCGCTGAACGCTTACGCAAGCTGGGCAGCTGACTACTGGGGCCGCGCTGGTGGTGTAAACGGGTACGGAGAGGAAACTACCTATACGTACTCCAATACCTTTTACCAAGGCGCTTGGAACAGCACGTACGATAACCTGAATGACTACAATATCATTCAGACGCAGGGCAAAACTGGTGGTTATCCTAACCACGCGGCTATTGCTCAAATCATGAAGGTGTTTAACTTTCAACTCTTGGTAGATGAGTGGGGCGACATTCCCTATACCAATGCATTGAAAGGGAATGCTGGCTCTACCACTCCTACTTACGACAAGGCGGCCGATATCTATCGCGACTTCATCGTGCAGTTAGATGGGGCCATTGCCGACATCAATGCCGCCGCTGCTGTAACCGGTTCACGGACGGTTGGGGGAGAAGACATTGTGTTCGGTGGCAACATGACGCAGTGGAAGCGTTTCGCTAACAGCTTAAAACTTCGCATTCTGTTGCGCCAGTCGCAAACCAACAATGCTGAGCTAACGGCCTATGTTAGAACGCAATTGAGTGCTTTGCAGAATTCTCCTGATGGTTTCATCACGACTGACGTAGTAGCACAGCCTGGCTATACCCAAAATACTAACCAGCAGAGCCCCTTCTATACTCGGTTTGGCGCAACGGCAGCAGGAGCTCAGGCTACGGAGCGCTTCTACCAGATTCCTACCAACTATATTCTGAATCAGTATACTCGCAACAACGACCCCCGCGTTTCTCAGCTGTACAGCCTAGGAGTTTCGGCTACCGGCCCGGCGTATGTCGGCACTGATTTAGGCGAACGCAGCCCTGCCTCGTTTACTGCGGTACCAACTGCTTCAAGCTTCCGCCTTGGTGGTGGCTTACTGAAAGGCCCAACTGCCCCAACCCCGATTATGCTGTTGGCTGACCAACTCTTTTCGAAGGCAGAAGCTGAAACTCGTGGCTTATTCACTGGTGGTGATGCAGCTGCCAAGACCGACTTCCAAAATGGCATCTTAGCTTCTTTCACGTTCTACTACCGCCCTGCTACTATTGCAGTTACCAACTCTACGGCTGGAGTAACGGAGTACAATACGTACATCGCTGCTAATACTGCTAATCCCTTAGTGAATTACGACCTCGCAACGGCAAACGGCGCACTAGGTAAGCAGGCGGTTATCATCTACCAGAAATACCTGGCAATGAACTCAGTTACCAGCACCGAAGGTTGGGCTGACTACCGCCGTACTGCGCAGCCGAAGATTATGGCTTCCACGCAGTCGACCTCGTCTCGTGCTGACAAGTTGCCTACTCGCTTGCTGTATCCGCTTACTGAGGTGAGCACTAACGCTGCTAACATTCCAGCTGGCGTTACGCAGTTTACACCCATCTTCTGGGATGTGGTTGACTAAGCTATCAGCGAACATTTAACACAAAAAATAAGGGCAGCCCAATTGGGCTGCCCTTATTTTTTGTGTTAATCTATCAAGCAAAACTCACCTAGCTTCTAACACTAACTACCTAACTCTGCATCAAGAATCCTTTGATGTACTCGTCCAAATCGCCATCCAGCACGTTTTGCACATCGGTGCGCTCTATACCGGTGCGCAGGTCTTTGATGAGCTTGTAGGGGTGTAGTACGTAGTTGCGAATCTGGGAGCCGAAGTCGATGCGCTTTTTGGTGGCTTCCACTTTGTCGCGCTCCAGGTTGCGCTTATCCATTTCCTGTTGGTAGAGGCGCGACTTGAGCATGCGCAGGGCGTGCTCCTTGTTCATCAGCTGCGAGCGCTCAATTTGGACCGCGATGATGATGCCGCTGGGTGCGTGGGTGAGGCGCACGGCAGTTTCGACCTTGTTCACGTTTTGGCCGCCCGCGCCGCCGGCCCGGAAGGTATCCCAGGAAATATCGGCCGGGTTGATGTCGATGACAATGGTATCGTCAACCACGGGGTAGGCAAACACGGAGGCGAACGACGTGTGCCGCCGGCCGCTGCTGTCGAAGGGCGACATACGTACCAGCCGGTGCACGCCAATCTCGCTTTTGAGGTAGCCGTAGGCAAACGGCCCGTCAATCTCCAGCGATGCCGACTTGATGCCGGCCCCTTCGCCGGGCTGGTAGCTCAACTGCTTTACGGTGAAGCCCTTGCTTTCGCCCCACATGATGTACATGCGCATGAGCATTTCGGCCCAGTCCTGGCTTTCGGTGCCGCCCGCGCCAGGGTTGATGTCGATGATGGCCGCTAGCTGGTCTTCCTCGTCGGAGAGCATACGCTTGAATTCCAGGGCCTCTACTTTGGCCTGGGTGGCATCGTACTCCACCTGGATTTCGGCTTCGGTGGCCTCGCCCTCACGGAAGAAATCGTAAAGGACCTCGGTATCCGCCATGGCCTGCTGCACGGCCTCGTAGTCGTCGGTCCAGGTTTTGATGCTCTTGATTTCCTTGAGCTTTAGCTCAGCCGCCTTGGAATCGTCCCAGAAATCGGGCGCCATCGTTTCGGCTTCGGCCTTGACTACCTGCTCTTTACGGGTATCGTAGTCAAAGATACCTCCTCAGGGCCTCTGCGCGGCCCCTCAAGTCCTTTATATGGTCTTGAGTCATAATGGTAAATGGGTAAGTGAGTAACTGAGTAGCTTACCTCAACGGCCAACTCTCACCAGGCAAAGGTCGGCATGAAAAAGGCGTTGGCCTTTGCTGCGTGGTACGCGCAGCAAAGGCCAACGCCTTTTTTTACTCATCTACTCAAGTACTAACTTACCACCACCATCCAGTTGTGTGGGTCGGCGGCCTGGCCGGTGCGAATGGCATCGAGGGCGGCGCTGGCTTGGCGCGAGAAGGCGTTGTCGGCCACGGCGGGCAGGTCGTAGTCGCGGCCCTCAAAGCCGATGGTGGCGATGGGCGCAATAGTGGCGGCCGTGCCTACGCCGAAGGCTTCTTGGAGGCGGCCAGCGGCCAGGGCCTCCAGCACTTCCAGGCTCGATACCTGGCGCTCCTCCACGGTCAGGCCCCAGTCGCGGGCCAGTTGGAGCACCGAGCGGCGCGTGATGCCATCGAGGATGGAGGTGGAGATGGCAGGCGTAACTACCTTGTTATCAATGACAAATATAATATTCATCGTGCCCGACTCCTCTACGAATTGGTGGGCCGAGGAATCGGTCCAGATGAGTTGGTTGTAGCCTTCCTGCTGGGCAATGCGGCTGGGCAGCATGGCCGCGCCGTAGTTGCCCGCGTTTTTGGCATAGCCAGCTCCGCCGGGGGCGGCGCGCACGTATTTCTGCTCGAAGCGCACGCGCAGGGGCTTGTTGTAGTACACCCCTACCGGGCAGGTGATGACACCGAAGTGGTAGGTTTCGGAGGGCCGCACGCCCAGGAAGCCATCGGTAGCAAACATGAAGGGCCGCAAGTAGAGCGCCGTGCCAACGGCCTGGGGCACCCACGCATCGTCGAGCTTGATGAGCTCGCGCAGGCCGTGCATAAATACGTCTTTGGGGACGGTAGGCATGGCCATGCGCTCGGCCGAGGCGTTGAGGCGCTGCCAGTTGTCGAGGGGCCGAAACATGGCTACCTGACCGTTGGTCTGGCGGTAGGCTTTCATGCCCTCAAAAATGGCCTGTCCATAGTGCAGCGCCGAGTTGGCGGGGCTCACGGCCAGTGGGCCGTAGGGCACGATGCGTGGCTGCTGCCACTCGCCGCCAATAAACTCGACGGCCAGCATGTGGTCGGCGAAGAGCTTGCCAAACTCCATATTGGCGGGGTCGAGCTCGGCAAGGCGGGACGCGGAGGTGGGCTGCACGTCGAGGGCGAGGGTATCAAACATAGAATGAGGTACTAAAAACGTTGGGAACTGGCTAGCTTACGCCGGCCGGCCCCCAAAGGTACTAGGTGCGTTCGACGCGGGGCTTCCACGTCACTTCGGCCACGCCCAGGTCTTGGGCCATAGCCCGGCTGAGCACAAATAGGTAGTCGGATAGCCGGTTGAGGTACATCACCACCAGGTCTTCAACCGGTGCCTCCTCCCCCAAGTGAATGACCAGGCGCTCGGCACGGCGGCACACGCAGCGCGCCACGTGCGCAAACGACACGGCCTGGTGCCCGCCGGGCAGCACAAACTCACGCAGCGGCGTGAGCACCTCATCCATGCGGTCCATCTCGGTTTCGAGCAGGGCCACGTCTTCGGGGTGCAGGTCGGGCAGGCGCTGGCGCGGGTCCTTGGCCGGGTCGGTGGCCAGGTGCGAGCCGATGGTAAACAGGCGGTCCTGGATTTCCTTGAGCAAGTCGCGGCGCGGCGCGTTCACTTCCTGGTCGCGTAGCACCCCAATATAAGAGTTTAGCTCATCTACCGTGCCATAGCAATCAATGCGCAAGCTCGATTTGGGCACCCGCGTGCCACCAATGAGAGAAGTGAGGCCTTTGTCGCCGGTTTTGGTGTAAATCTTCATTGCAGATTCTTACTGATTTTACGGATGCAACAGTTGACGCCGCGCTACGGCTAGCTGGGCAGCGTTTTTTTTGTTGGGATAGGCACTTTAGAACGTTATGCTGCGCGCAGTAAAGCCGCGCGCTTGCATCGCCGGAAGGTTGATACACTACTTATACAAGACGCTTCCTATTACCAGACAATATACTTAACCATCTCATAAACAAGCAGTTATTTATCTTCTAATTAGCTTGATAAAGAATTGATGGCTGGGCTGGCAACGTTGTGGTTTACCTCGTCGGTTTCGATGAGACCGTCGCGCAGGCGCACGATGCGGTGGGCGTAATGCGCGATATCCTCCTCGTGCGTTACCATGATGATGGTATTGCCTTTGGCGTAAAGTGCTTCAAATAAGCCCATTATCTCGTAACTGGTTTTAGAGTCGAGGGCACCGGTGGGTTCGTCGGCCAGCAGCACGCTGGGGGTGTTGACGAGGGCGCGGGCGATGGCCACGCGCTGGCGCTGGCCGCCGCTGAGCTCGTTGGGGCGGTGACCGGCGCGGTCGGCCAGGCCTACCGAGCGCAGGGCTTCGAGGGCGCGCTCGTTGCGCTCACGCTTGCCCAGGCCGGCGTAAATGAGCGGCAGGGCTACGTTTTCGAGCGAGGTAGAGCGCGGCAGCAGGTTAAACGTCTGGAAAACGAAGCCGATTTCCTTGTTGCGCACTTCGGCCAGCTGGTTGTCGCTCATGCGGCTCACGTCCTGGCCGTTGAGGATATACTGGCCCTGGGTGGGCGTGTCGAGGCAGCCCACAATGTTCATGAGCGTACTCTTGCCCGAGCCCGACGGGCCCATAAAGGCCACGTACTCACCACGTTTGATATCAATACTCACCGAGCGCAACGCGTGGATGTGCTCGGTGCCCATCACGTATTCCTTGGCGATGTTGGTGGTCTGGATAACGAAGGGCGTGAGGGTCGCAGGGGTCATGGCGAGGGAAGAAAATTAGCGAGCAGGTACAGGCGGCTGGTCAAACGCCGCGGAGGCCGCCGCGTGGGCCGCGCGGCGCTGGGCAAATTGCGTTAGCAAGGTAGCGTACTGCGCGGGGCCAAGGCGCGGCCGCAGTTGGTCGAGCGCCGACTGGCCGAGGTCGGCTAGGCCAGCATCGGCGGCGGCCAGCGCGTAGGCTTGCAACAGCGCCAGGGAAGTGGGGTTTTCGGCCAAGCCCTTATTGAGCGCGTCATAAGCTTCGGTGTAGGCTTTTTGCTGCGTGAAGAAGCGCGCCGCGGCCAGCACGGCCGCTTCGTTGAAGGGTGCCTGCTGCACCAGCGCCTGGTAGCGGCGGGTGGCCTCGGGCAGCTGCCCGCTACCAGCGGCGCGTTGGGCACTGGCCAGTTCCTGGCTCCCAGTCGGCTCTATTTTTGGCTTAATATTCACTAAATCAACACGTTGCAAATATTGACCCAGCGTGGCCGCGGCGGCGCGCTGGGTGCTGTCGGCGGCCAGCCGGCGGTAGGCCACCTGGGCTGAATCAGCTTGGCCGGCCAGGGCCAGGGCCCAGGCACGCGGCAGGCGGGCATCGGTAGCACCGAGCGCGGCGGCCTGCGCCAGCTGCGTAGCGGCTGTGGCGTATTGCTGCTGCTGCAACTGCCACATTCCCAGCACATATTGGTAGTAGCCCGCTGTGGCCGTGGTGCCCACCGCGAGCGGGGCAAGCGTTTGGCGGGCAGCCAGCTCCTGGCCGGCGGCATGGCGCAGTAGGGCTTGCAAAAACAGTAATTGCTCGTAGTAGGGCGCGTTGGCAGGGCGTTCGGCCAGCTTGGCCAGCCCAGTTACCTGGTGCCGGGCCGGGCCGGGCTGCCGGGCCCGCGCGGTGAGCAGCGCCGCCTGGTAAGCGTGGGCGAAGGCAGCGGCATCGAGGTCAGCATCTGCAATGGGGGCTGGGGCGGCGGGCGTGGCCGTGCGCAATTGCAGCAGCTCCTGGTTGGCCAGAAGGGCGGGCTCGGTGGCGGTGGGCTTGGCGCCGGCGGCCAGCTTTTGGGCGGCCGAGTCCAGGCCTTGGCTCAGCAAAAAGCCCAGCTGGTTGGTGCGGCCCACGTAGCTTTTGGGCTTTAGCTGCTCGGCTTTATCAAGGTAAATGGCCACCGAATCGGTGAGGGCCGAGCGGGTAAACAACTGGGCCAAATCGGACGTCAGAGCCAAGCTGCGCGGCGTGGCGCGGCGGGCCTGGCGCAGCACTTCCAGCGCGTCCAGAAAGTCGGCCGGGTCGCTGAGTAAGGAGTTGAGGCGCAAGCTAATTTTTTCGTCGGGCTGGCGCGACAGAGCGCGGCGCAGGGCATTCAACTCGTTTTGGCGCTGGCCGCGAAAGCGGTAGAGCGCTGCCCGGCCCAGCTGCGCCGAGCGGTTGAAGCGGGCCAGCACGTCGCCGCTTTCGGCGTAGTAGCGCTCGGCCAGCAAGGCCAGCGGTAGGTTGTCGGGCTGGCTCTCGCTTTGCTGGCGGGCCAGGTCGCCGAACTGGTTGTACTGGCCGGCCTGCACCAGGTCGGCCAGCGGCCAGCCGTTGCGCAGCTCCAGCAGCAGCAGCGTGGCCAGCGCCATGATATACACGGTATAAAACGGCAGTCGGCGCGGCTCAAACACCACCCGATGCACCCGCAGCCGCTGCTGCAACAGTCCCCCAAAGTTGATAACCACGTACAGCAAAAACGCCGCCCCCAGCAGCCCCAGCGCCCGCGCGCTAAAGCCGCGGGCCGCCGCCAGCAGCGGCGCATTGGCCGTGGCCAGGGCGTAGCCCAGCGCTGCCGAAGCAGCCGCCACCAGCAGCCAGTACAGCGGCCGGGCCGCCACAAACGGCAGCCAGCCCCCATACGTGTTTTCGCGCTGGCGCAAGCCCAGGCCGCTTACTACCACGGCGGGCAGCAGCAGTACCAGCGGGTCGAGGTGCAGGCCACCGGCCAGGGCCAGCGAGTCGCCATTCCACCAGTATAGCCCCAGCGCGCCCACGTAGAGCAGGCTGGCGGCCACAAAGGGCAGCAGGCCAAACCGGCCTTCGGGCCGCTCGGCCTGGGTGTTGAACCACAGCAGGGCGCGCACGTTTTCGAGGCCCACCCACAGCACCAGCGCGGCCACCAGCACGGCGCTGGCCGGCGTGGCGTAGGCCGCCAGGTGCAGCGCGGTTTCGGCAAGCGGCAGCTTGGTTTTGAACACAATAAGGCCCACCAGCGCCGCCACCAACGTCCCAAAAATCACCACCCGCCACGCCACCCGCACCCGCTCGCCAAACGCTTGCAGGCCCAGCGCCGCCGCCCCTAGCCCGCCCAGGCTCAAGTAGAGGAAGTATTGGCGGCTACTCGAAAAAATGCCCAACGCATCGGCGTTCAGCGCTAATAGCAGGAAGATAACCGGCACCATGCCAGCCAGAAAAGCCGGCCGGCGCAGCATGCTCACCACTGCCAGCCAACCGGCCAGCGCCAGCGCCAACACGCTCAGCCACAGCGCGGCGGCCAGCGGCTGGGTGTAGGGCCCACCCATGTCGTGGGTAAGCGTGGTGATGAAGCCGCTCACGGGCAGCGGCAACCGCACCGGGCCTACCGCCACCGAGTCGAGGGTGAGGGGCACCGGGGCCAAGTGCGGCACCAACTGCACGGGCAACACGGCGCTTTCGCCCGCAAAGTAGTAGTACACTGCGCCGGCCAGGGCCAGCAGCGCCAGCAACAAGGGCAGCCCTAGCTGGCGGCGCAGGTGAGTAAAATCAGGCAAGGAAATCGGGAAAAGGAAGTATTAAACTGTGCAGCAAGCAGAACGTCATGCTGAGCACAGCAAAGCATCTCGCTCGCGCCGTTGGGTTGGTAATCCAATGAAGCGGTAGAGATGCTTCGGCAAGCTCAGCATGACGTTCTGTATTGTTCTGTTCTGTAATGAGTTGCTCCTACGCTAATCCAGCACCTTGGGCACGCGGAAGTAGTCGGAGTCCTTGCGCGGGGCGTTGCGCAGGCCATCCTGGTGGCTGATGCTGTTACTGGCCACATCGTCGCGCAACACGTTGATTTCGTGCGATAAATGCACCAGGGGCTGCACGCCTTCGGTATCCACTTTTTCGAGCTGCGCCACCCAATCCAGAATTTTGTTGAGGTCGGTGAGCATCTGGCCCTCGCGGGCGGGGTCAAATTCGAGGCGGGCCAGGTGGGCCAGGCCGCGTAGGGTTTCGGTGTTCATATGGGTAAATGAGTGATTAAGTAGCTGAGTAAGAAACACTGAGGCAACAAGTGGGAGTTGGTAAAGAGAATTTACTCACCTACACTTTACGCTCAGCGCCAGGTGCTAGCCTCCGGAATGCCGCGGCCTTCGGGCACGAAGTCGTCGGCAATTTGGGCCATCACCTTCGCTTTGAGGGCGGGCACGTCGGCGTCGGTGAGGCCTTTGGTTTCGATGGCCGCGTGGAAAATAATGCGCAACGGCGCGTAGCGCACCCGCAGGCCTTTGACGGAGGGCATGAATTTGTGGTTCAGAGGCATACTCACGGGTACGATGGGCACGCCGGTCGCAATGGCCAGCTGAAACGCCCCATCCAGAAAGGGCTGAAGCTCCTCGCCAGGCTTGGGGCCGATGGTGCCCTCAGGAAACAAAGCCAGCGGCCGGCCTTCTTTGAGGCCCTGCCGCGCCAACGCCATGGCCCGGCCCCGGCCCACCGCGCTGCGGCGGTTGATGGGGATGTAGGCTTTGGCAAACATGGGGCCCCACAGCGGCACTTTGGCCAGCGAGTCCTTGCCCATTATGTTGAGGTAGCCCGGAATGGTGTGAAAAAGCACCATTATGTCCACGTAGGAGCCGTGGTTGGCCACGTAGATGCAGGGCTGCGGCACGGGTGCCTGGCTTTCGCGGATTATTTCGAGGGGCACGCCCCACATAAAAATGGAGAACTTAGCCCAACCCCGGTTAAAGCCATGCCAGTACCGGAACCACTCGGGGCGGCGCATGAGCACCCACTGCACGGGGTAGCCCACGAAAAACGGCACCACAAACCAGAACGTGGCCCAGGTAGTGTAGAGGCGATGGCCGAGGTAGCGCAGAAAAGCAGGCATAGGGCAAATTTACGGTAGGCAGTTGGTGAATGAGTGAATGGCGAATGCGTGAATGCGTGAGTTAATTTGCCACCTCTCGCATGCACGCATTCGCCATTCACTCATTCACCAACTATCCGGGCCGCCAGCACTTTCTCGGCCTTGAGCAGCCCCGCCACGCTGATGGCATCGGTGATGCGGTCGCTCATTACCAGCTCGATGGCCTGGGCGAGGGGCAGTTTCCAGAGGCGCAGGTCTTCGGTTTCTTCGGGCTCGGTGTCGCCCTGGGTTAGGCCTTCGGCCAGAAATACGAAGCCTTCCTCATCGGTAACGGAGTTGGAAGTGTGCAGCCGGGCTAGGTGCGTCCAGCGGGCGGCGAGCAGGCCGGTTTCCTCGCGCAGCTCGCGCTGGGCCGACTCCAGCACGTCGAGCTCTACGGGGCCGCCACCCATCGGAATTTCCCAGCAGTACTCGTTCAGCGTGTAGCGGTACTGGCCCACCAGCCACGTATTACCTTCATTATCAAGCGGAACAATGCCAATGGCTTTGTTTTTCATCGACACCACGCCGTAGATGCCCGCCCCGCCCTGGGGGTTGAGCACCTGGTCTTCGCGCACCCGAATCCAGGCGTTTTGGTACTTTGGCTCCGAGCTCAGGGTTTGCCAGGGATTGTGGGTTTCATCGAGGTCGGCGGGGGGCTGCGTGGGTGTCATAGGCGAAGAAAAGCGAGCGGAGTGCCCGCAAAAATAGCCCGCGCCCCGCCGCCGCCCCGCCCCAACCCCACGCCAAGCCGGCGCGTATTACGTACCGAAGCTCGGCGGCTACTCACCATCCGGCCCCCGGCTCAGCGCTTATGGCTGATAAGAAGCCCACCCCCGCTCCTACCGAAGATTCGCTGCTCAACCTCAAGTTTGCCCAGGCCGAAGCCGACCTGGCTCAGAAAACCGGCGGCCTTGGCCCCATCACCAACGAATACATCTCGACGGATGAGGACGACGAGATAGCGCAGGCCGAAGGCCCGCGCGACAGCCAGGGCCAGCGCCGCGGCGAAAACGACGACCTCGTAAAAGGCGGCTCGGCCGGCGCGCACAGCTAACCACAGCCCCCATGCACTTCCTCGATACCAGCCCCACCAGCCACCGCCCCCTGGGCAGCCGCCTGGGCTTGCAGCTGCTCGCCCTCGCCATTGCGCTGGTGCTGCTGGGTGGCTGCCGGGCCAGCGGGCCCGGCACGCCGGCCCGCACGGTAGCGGCTTTCTTTTCTAAGTACCGCGACCGGCCGGGCTTTCGCACCACCGAGTGGTCGGCCGACTTGCTCCAGCGCATGGCGTTGGTGCGGGTAGGTAAGCTACTCGGCGGCAACGACTTGACCAACGCCATCACCGGTATTCGCACGGCGCGGGTCATGAGCTTTTTGCCCACCAGCGGCAGCGCCCAAAACCTGGTGCGCGAGGGCCTCAACGGCGAAGTAAGCGGCCTGCTGCAAGCCGAGCGCTACACCCCACTGGCCAGCAACGCCGCCGGCGCTGCCCCATATACTTACGTGGTGAAAGCCAACGGCGACCAGGTGAGCGAGTTGGTAGCTACCGGCACCATGCCCGATGCGCTCGGTTCGTTTGTGCTGGTGCAGGTACAGGGCAACTTCACCCGCGCCCAGGCCGACGCGCTCAGTAAGGTGCTGCCCGAAGTGGTGCAGCAAACCGCTGGTAAGTAGCCTATTGCATTTGGTTTGTATTCAACAAAGAGAACGTCATGCTGAGCTTGCCAAAGCATCTCTACCGCGCCATGAGGATTAGTATCCCTAGCGGCGCGGTAGAGATGCTTCGGCAAGCTCAGCGTGACGTTCTTTTTGGAGGCCACTCTCTGGCCTTTTAAGCCTAACTCCCACCCCGCAGACGCAACTTTGCACTACGTTTTACTTAGCAGCTGGCTGTTTTGACTTCTTTTTTGATTACGGGCGGGGCGGGTTTTGTGGGGGCCACGCTGGCCCTGCGCTTCAAGGCGGCTCACCCCGAGGCGCGCATTATTGCGTTCGACAACCTCAAGCGACGCGGCTCGGAGCTGAACTTGCCCCGCCTGCGTCAGGCGGGCATCGAGTTTGTGCACGGCGACGTGCGCAACCAGGAAGACTTCGACGCCCTCCCGGCCGTGGAGGTAGTAATTGAGGCCTCGGCCGAGCCGTCGGTACTGGCCGGCCTCACGTCAGCGCCTGATTACCTGGTGAATACCAACTTACTGGGCACCGTGCACTGCCTGAACTACGCCCGGCGGCACGGCGCGGCTTTCGTGTTTTTGTCCACCAGCCGGGTGTACCCCATCAACCAGATTGAGCAGATTGCCCTCACCGAGGGTCCCACGCGCTTCGAGGTAGCCGCCGCGCAGCCCATGCCCGGCATGAGCGCCGCCGGCCTGGCCGAGAATTTCCCCCTGGAGGGCTACCGCTCGCTCTACGGCGCTACCAAGCTGTGCTCAGAATACCTCATTCAGGAGTACCACCACTTTTACGGGCTGCGCACCATCATCAACCGCTGCGGGGTGCTGGCCGGCCCCTGGCAGATGGGCAAAGTGGACCAGGGCGTGGTGGTGCTGTGGGTGGCGCGCCACTTTTGGCAGCAGGGCCTGGGCTACATCGGTTTTGGCGGCACCGGCAAGCAGGTGCGCGACGTGCTGCACGTCGATGACCTATACGACTTGCTGGAGCTTCAGCTGGCCGACCTGGCCCGCCACGGCGGCCAAACTTACAATGTGGGCGGTGGCCGCGCCGGCAGCGTATCGCTGCAAGAGCTCACGGCGCTGTGCCAGGAAGTAACCGGCCACACGGTGCCCATCCACGCCGAAAGCGAAACGCGGCCGGCCGATATCGCCCTCTACCTCACCGACAATGCCCGCGTAACGGCCGCCACCGGCTGGGTGCCGCGCCGCTCAGTGCGCCAGTTGGTGCAGGACGTGCACGCTTGGCTACAAGCCAATGAGGCCGACTTGAAGCCCATTTTGGGGATGTAGCGTAAGCTTCAGCTTGCGAGCGCGCGCAGCGAGCAGGGGACACCGGGAGGCGCGCACGACGACGCTCGCTGCGCGCACTCGCAAGCTGAAGCTTACGCTACACGCAGGTACACCACGCTGCACGCGCTGGCCGCCGTTCTTTTTACCTTTGAGGGTATTTTATAAGTTTGAATGAAAGTTGCCCTCATTACCGGGGCCGGCGGCCTGATTGGCAGCGAGGCCGTGGAGTTTTTCAGCGATAAGTTTGACTTGGTGGTGGGCGTCGATAACAACATGCGGCGCTATTTTTTTGGCGAGGCGGCCTCTACCGACTGGAACCGGCAGCGCCTGCAGGCCGACTTTGCCAACTACCGCCACCACGCCGCCGATATCCGCGACGTGCCCGCGCTGGAAACGATTTTCCGAGAGTACGGCGCCGATATTGCCCTGGTGGTGCACACCGCCGCGCAGCCCAGCCACGACTGGGCCGCCCGCGAGCCATTTACCGACTTCAGCATCAACGCCACTGGCACGCTCAACTTACTGGAGATGACCCGCTTGCATTGCCCCGAAGCGGTGTTCATTTTCACTTCTACCAACAAAGTGTACGGCGACAATCCCAACTTGCTGCCCCTGGTAGAGCTAGAAACCCGCTGGGAAATTGACCCGGTGCACCACTACCACGCCCTCGGCATTGACGAGCAAATGAGCATCGACCACACCACGCACTCGGTATTCGGGGCCTCCAAGGTGGCCGCCGATGTGCTGGTGCAGGAATACGGCCGGTATTTTGGGTTGAAAACGGCCGTTTTCCGCGGGGGCTGCCTCACGGGGCCGCGCCACACGGGCGCGCAGTTGCACGGCTTTTTATCATACTTGATGAAGTGCGCCATCACGGGGCAGCACTACACGGTGTTTGGCTACAAGGGCAAGCAGGTGCGCGACAACATTCACGCCCACGACTTGGTGAGCATGTTTTGGCACTTTTACCAGGCCCCACGCCCCGGCGGGCAGGTGTACAATGCTGGCGGCGGCCGCTTCGCCAATTGCTCGATGCAGGAGGCCATCGCGCTGTGCGAAACCATCACCGGCAACCGCATCAGCCACTCTTATTCCGACCAAAACCGGGTGGGCGACCACATCTGGTACGTGAGCGACGTGAGCCGCTTCGCGCTGCATTACCCCGGCTGGCAGCCGCAATACGACCTGGTGAGTACGCTCACGCAAATATTTGAGGAACTGCGCGTTAGAAACTAAAATCATCCGTCCTTGCGAACGCATTACAACTACCTTATTACATGAAGCTTAGCGTCGTTATTCCGGCCTACAACGAGGAAGAAAGCATCGGCGAGACGCTGCATACGCTGTACGCGGCGCTGGTGGCGGAAGGAATAGACCACGAAATCGTGGTTACCAACGACAACTCCAAGGACAATACCCTGGCCCGGCTGGAGGCGCTGGCCCTGGACATTCCGACCCTCACCGTGTACACCAACCCCGGCCCCAACGGCTTCGGCTACGCCGTGCGCTACGGCCTGGAGCGCTACCAGGGTGACTGCGTGGCCGTGATGATGGCCGACCTCAGCGATGACCCCGCCGACCTCGTGCGCTTTTACCGCAAGCTGCTGGAGGGCTACGACTGCGTGTTCGGCTCACGCTGGATACGGGGCGGCCGCGTGGTAGACTACCCGGCCCACAAAAAGACCCTCAACCGCGTGGCCAACACCATTGTACGGGCCGCGTTCCGGCTGCGCTACAACGACTGCACCAACGCCTTCAAACTCTACCGCCGCAGCACCATGGATGGGCTCAAGCCCTTCCTCTCGCCCCACTTCAACCTCACCCTGGAGCTGCCCCTCAAGGCCATTGTGCGGGGCTACTCCTACGCCGTGCTGCCCAACTCGTGGACCAACCGCAAGTATGGCGAGTCGAAGCTGAAAATCAAGGAGATGGGCAGCCGCTACTTCTTCATCCTGGTGTATTGCCTGATTGAGAAATACTTCGCGCGGGGCGATTTCAAGAAGGCGAATTGAGCGGCTAACCGACGCGTATCTTGGTCGAGATTTTAATGCCTGACCTATGCGCAAATTAGTACTCTTTGCAACGCTTTTTTCGTCACTGGCCGCCTGCCATAAATCGGACGACGGCCCGAGCCTCGATTTTGGGGCGGGCGATGGCTTCTCCTACCGCGATGGCAGCAACTACCCGGCCGGCGCGCAGGACCCGACCGACTGGACCACCGATGCGACCTGGAGTGAGCAGGAAAAAGCGCTCTTCGCCGACGCAAAATTTGACCTGAACGCGGCCCAAACAACTGACTTTACACAGTCTAACTGGCTGTATCCTAACCCGGCCGCTCAAAGCAGCTGGTTGGTTAATGCGCGCAAAAACGCGGCCGGCGGCAACGCACCTTTCACGTGGATGGCCGTCATTGTGCGGGGTGATTTTCAAGTAGCCCAGCGCTTTCCGGCCGCCGAAGCCCCGAGTGGCTACATCGGCAGGGGCTTCGATTATGCCCAGCTTGGGCTGCACCCCGGCGAACGGTATCGCCTGTATTACGTGTTCTACAATAACGCGGGCCTGCTTTGTAAAGGCCACGGAGATATTCGCTACGACAAGTAGCGGGAGCTGAGCGCTTGCTCATCGATACGTGTGCGCCGCCAGCGCCCGCAGCGCCACCAGCCACACCGGGCCCGCATATTGCAGGTAGCCCGTGGTGAAATACGCCGGCATGAGCAGCGCGAAAAACACCACCACGGCCGCCAGGTAGCGCTGCTCGGCCAGCGTGGTATAGCGCCCCAATAAGTCGAGGGCAATGAAGACCACCGGCATACCAAACGCCAGGCTGCGCGTGATATCGGTAACGGCAAACGCCGCCCCAAAAATGGGCGCGAAGCTGCCCAGCAGCAGCGCCAGCACCCCGTAGCGCCGCTGGTACAGCAGCAGCGCTATGGCCAACGCCACCGGTAGCCAGTAGCTCGACAGGCCCGTGGTGAAGCCCAGCGCCAGTAGCTCGTGCCAACTGCTGTGGAGCAGGGCCGACGGCCCCACCAGCCCACCCGGCGTGTGCAGGCCGTAGCGGGCGGCCAGCGCCAGCCGCAGCCCCGCGTAGGCCACCCAGGCCGCGTACACGGCCGTGGCCGGCCGCGTAAACAAGAAGCGCCCGAGGCCTGGCACCTGCCAGTCGTGCTGCCGCACGCCGTACCAAAACACCAGCAGCGCCGAGGCCGCCAGCACGCGCTCATCGACGAAGCCGCCGGCCAGCACCAGCCCAAAAACGACGGGCCAGCGCCGCGTGCCCAGCGCCAGCACCAACGCCGCGTAGCCCAGGCCGTCGAAGTAGCCAGTCAGGTCATAAGTAAACTCGTAGCCGAAGTACGTAAAACTGAGGCCCAGCGTGAGCAGAGTGGCGGCCACGCGGTCGTGCAGGCTGGCGGCGAGCAGGGTAGCGGCACGGTAGAACACCGCCAACCCGGCCAGCACCTGCAACCCCAGCAGCTGCGCCAGCGACAGGTGCAGCACCCGCGCCAGCAGCGGCACCGCCAACCGGAAGCTCATCTTGGCCAGGTGCGTGCTGGGGTGGTCGGCGTGCGGCGCGAAGGGCGCGGCGGCCTGCTCGCCAATGCGGCGCAGCTTTTCATCCAGCAGTTCGGTATGCGCAAAGAGCTGGGCGTACGCGTGGTTTATTTTTGGCAACTGGAACGTGGCCGCTACCAGCAGGCACAGCCCGGCCAGCCACCAGCGCCAGTGCCGGTGCGCCACCAGCCGCTCCAGCCGCGCAAAACCCGCCTCAAACATCGCGTGCATCATGCGGCAAAGATGGGCCGGGCGGCGGGCTAGCCTCGCGTGCAACCTCACTGGCCCGGCTCCGCTCCTACCAGCACGGGGCGACTACTTTAGCTTACTACCAACAACTTAGCCACCAGGTTTATGAAGCGCTTTCTACCGTTTGCCGCCATTGGTTCGGTGCTGCTGCTGGCTTTTCAGTGCGAAAAGCAGTACGAAGGTCCCGACATCGACTTTGGCCCCGGCGCGGGCATCACCTACCGCGACGCCCAAGGCCGCCTCACCCACCGCCAGGATGCCAGCGACTGTACCTCCGACAGCATCTGGAACGCGCAAGAGCTCAATTATTTTACTTTTCCAACCTTCGACATCAACGGCCCGCAGCAGCCCGGGGCCATGCGCAGCAACCTGGCCTACCCCACCCGGCCCGGTGGGCCAGCTGCGGTGGCGGCTCAAGATGAGCCCGGCGGCCCCCTGCCCATGCCAGGTCTACGCATCAGTGCGCAGCAAGCGCTACACCGATATCGATACCTACGCGGCTGATAATCTGGCGGCGGGCGACAGCGTGGTATTTGCCCCAAAGGCCTACAATTTCGACCAAAATTACCGGCTCTACTACATCGTATCCAACGCCGCTGGCTTGCTTTATAAAGGCCACGGCGATATCCGCTTCACGCCATAGCCACCAAAAAAAGCGACCCGTCGGCGGGGCCGGCGGGTCGCTTCCATTTACTTGCGTAGCAGCGAATTATATATCAAACTTAATCCCCTGAGCCAGCGGCAGTTCAGTGCCGTAGTTAACGGTATTGGTTTGGCGGCGCATGTACACCTTCCAGGCGTCGGAGCCCGACTCGCGGCCGCCGCCGGTTTCCTTTTCGCCGCCGAACGCGCCGCCGATTTCGGCCCCGCTCGTGCCGATGTTCACGTTGGCAATGCCGCAGTCGGAACCCGGCGCGGCGAGGAAAGCCTCCGCCTCGCGCAGGTTGAGGGTGAAGATGGCTGAGGAAAGGCCCTGACGCACGCCGTTTTGCAGGGCAATGGCTTCCTGCACATCACCTTGGTATTTAATGAGATAGAGGATGGGCGCAAACGTTTCGGCCTGCACCGTGGGGTAGTGGTTTTCGGCCGCTACCAGGGCGGGCAGCACGTAGTGGCCGCCGTGCAGCTCGGCGCTGCTCAGCACCTGGCCACCGGTGAGCAGGGTGGCGCCTTCGGCCTGCACTTTTGCCAGGGCATTGGTAAAAAGCGTCACGGCATCGGCGTCGATGAGGGGGCCCACCAGCGTGCCGGCTTGCAGCGGGTGGCCCACCGGCAGCTTGGCATAAGCGGCCAGCAGGCGCTGGGTAACTTCCTCATAGATAGACGCATGAATAATGAGGCGGCGCGTGGTAGTGCAGCGCTGCCCCGCCGTGCCCACCGCCCCAAACACGATGGCGCGCATGGCCATGTCGAGGTCGGCCTGCGGGGTGAGGATGATGGCGTTGTTGCCGCCTAGTTCCAGCAGGGCGCGGCCCAGGCGCTGACCCACGGCCGCGCCCACGGCGCGGCCCATACGGGTGCTGCCCGTGGCCGACACTAGCGGCACGCGCTCGTCGTGGGCCAGGGCCGCGCCCACGTCGGGCCCGCCCAGCACGAGGCTGAACACACCTTCGGGGATATTATTATCAGCCAGCACTTTACCGATAATGTGCTGCACGGCCACGGCGGCCAGCGGGGTTTTCTCCGAGGGCTTCCAGATACTCACGTCGCCGCACACGGCGGCCAGCATGGCGTTCCAGGCCCACACGGCCACCGGGAAGTTGAAGGCCGAGATGATGCCCACCACGCCCAGCGGGTGGTACTGGTCGTACATGCGGTGCGCGGGCCGCTCCGAGTGCATGGTGAAGCCATGCAGCTGCCGGCTGAGACCCACGGCAAAGTCGCAGATGTCAATCATTTCCTGCACTTCGCCCAGGCCTTCCTGCAATATCTTGCCCATCTCGTAGCTCACCAGCTTGCCCAGCGCCTCCTTGTGGTGGCGCAATTCGTTGCCGATTTGGCGCACAATCTCGCCGCGCTGGGGGGCGGGCATGAGCCGCCACACCGGGAAAGCCGCCTGCGCGGCTTTCACAACTACTTCATAATCAGCCACGCTGGCCACGGCTACGGCCGCAATGCGCTGGCCATCGGCCGGCGACACAATTACTTTCTGCGCGTTGCCCGCGCCGCCCCAGGTGCGGCCGGTGCAGTAGGCGGGGTTCTCGGGCTGAATGCCGAGCAGGCGCAGCACGTCGCGCATGCCGTGGGGGTCGGCGTGGGGGTGCGGCACGGTTACGTCGGGGGTCGTGGCTTCTTCGAGGGCCTGCTTCATGGGAGGAGTGGGGTGGGTACGTAGCCCAAAGGTAGCAGCCCCGGCCACGCCCGCTACGGCTGCTGGCCCAGCCAGGCCAGGGCCATGCTTTCCTGGTTGAAGTAGCAGTAGCGGCTGCCTTGCAGCGAACCCTGCACCATGTTAGACCACAGCGTGGCATCTTCGCGGGCCACCTCCTGGCTCACCATGGCGAAGTAGGCAATGACCACGGGCTGGCCCAGTGCCTGCGGCAGGCGAGGCCCAAACTTGTCGCCAAACCACTGCGCGGCGGCCGCGTCGCGGTAGGGGCGGCGGCGCACATCGAGCAGCCAATGGCGGCAGTTCTCGTGGGCCAGGGCGGCGGCAAGCATGGCCTCGTAGTGGCTCTGTAGTTCCTCCAGCAGCACGGGGCGTAGCCAGCGGCCAACGAGCAGGTGCTGCTCGGCCCGGTACTCGATGCTGAAGCTATCGGGCGAATAAGTAAGGGGTGCAGGCATACGCACAAGGGCAGGAGAAGGGCAGTAAAACTACGTTCAGGAGCCTGGAGTAACCAAACCTGGCGGCTACCACGCAGGAATGGTCTCCGCTTAGCGGCCTTCCAAACCCTGGTAGTAGCGCAGCCATTCGCGCGCGGCGGCCTCATCCGCGAAGAAATAGGGGTAGAACTCGTGCTGGGCCTGCGCCCGCAGGCGCACCTGCATGGCTATTCCCTCAATGTCGGCCTTGTTTTGCTCGGTGGCCACGCAGGCCAGAAACACAGGCTTTCCTAATACCTGCACTACCTGCTGCGAGAGCAGTCTCTCAAACCACTTGTCAAGAACAGGCGGGTGCCAGGCCCGCTCCCGCATGTCGAACAGCCAAAACCGGCATTTATCTGCCCCTAAAGCAGCTTGTAGCAGTGCATCAAACACAAGCGAAAGCTCTTCGCTGGGCGCGTCAGGCCGCCAGCGGCAAACGAGCAGACCAGCTTGCTCCTCGTGGGTAAGCGAGAGAACATCGGGGGGCAAAATAGGCATAGCCGCAGCAAGTAAGATGGTGATTTCCTTGAAGGTACGCCTACCCTACGCGCGGCCGGCGCTTAGCAATTGGTTAGCTCAATCACGCCTTATTTACAACTTATTGATAATAAGGTACTTAGAAGCAACAAAAAACCGCTTTAAAAACAGAAAGCCCTCCCCGATAATTGAGGAGGGCTTTTGCATTTTTCAAAGCGGTTGCTTATTCGCGGCCGATGGGGTAAAACGCCTTGCGGCCGTCGGGGTACACGCCTTCGATGAGGGCCCCCGAATTATCCTTGGCTTCGTCGAGCAGGGCCTGCACATCGGTGGGTTTGCTGATGGTATTCTTGTCGATGCGCGTGATGATGAAGCCATCCGCCATGCCGGTTTCCTTGAAGTTGCTGCTCTTGATACCCGAAATCTGGGCCCCGCCCTGAATACCGAGCAGGTTCTGAAGCTTCGCCGACACCGGGGCCACCTTGGCACCCTCGTAAGTAATGGCGTCAGCCACTGCCAGTTCCCGCACCACAGCCGTGGTGTTGGAGGCGTTGAAGAGCGTAGCCGTGGCCACTTGCTTGTCGCTGCCGCGCAGGTAGCCCACCTTGATTTTATCGCCGGGGCGGAAGCGCGACACCTGCTCCTGCAATTGCGAAGACGTGTTCACGGCCACACCGTTGATGTCGGTGATGATGTCACCGATTTTCAGGCCTGCCGCGGCCGCCGAGCTTTTCTCGCCCAGGCCCTGCACGTACACGCCGTTCAGGGTGTTCAGCTTCTTCTCCGAAGCCAGGCGGGCATCAACTTCCTGAATGCGCACGCCCAGCAGGGCGCGCTGCACCACCTTGTATTTCAGCAGGTCATCTACCACCTTGCTCACAATGGAGCTGGGCACGGCAAAGGCGTAGCCTTCAAACGAGCCGGTGTGCGACGAGATGGCCGAGTTGATGCCAATGAGGTCGCCGCTGGTGTTCACCAGCGCACCGCCCGAGTTACCGGGGTTCACCACGGCATCGGTTTGGATAAACGACTCCACGCCCATGCTGTTCTGCTCGCGGCTCAGGATTCCGATGCTGCGGCCCTTGGCCGAGATGATGCCCGCCGTCACGGTCGAGTTCAGGTTGAAGGGGTTGCCCACGGCCAGCACCCACTGGCCCACCTTCACCTCGTCGGAGTTGCCGTACTTGATAAACGGCAGGTTATCAGCCTTTACCTTCAGCACGGCCAGGTCGGTGCTGGGGTCAGCGCCCACCACCTCGGCGTCAAACTTGCGCTTGTCGTCGAGCACCACCGTTACCTTGGAAGCCTTGTCAATCACGTGGTTATTGGTCACGATGTAGCCGTTGGCCGCAATAATCACGCCCGAGCCCGAGCCTTCGCCTCCGCCCTGCGGCTGGCGCTGGCCGTGCAGCTGGCCCTCTAGCTGGTCACCAAAAAACTGGCGCAGAAAGGGGTCCATCTGCATCTGCGAAGAATGCTGCTGCGGCTCCGCCTTGTATTCGGTCATCACGTGCACCACGGCGGGCGTGGTAGCGGCGGCGGCCGCCACAAAGTTGAGACCTTCGGGCGCAGCATAGGTGCTGCTGCGCAAGGCCGAGGTATAACGAACCTGCGGGTCAGAAGCCACCGTCGTCTGCACGCCGTTGCCCGGCGCAGTCTCCAGTAGCTTATAACCCCCCACGGCCACGCCACCGCCCAGTACGGCGGAAGTCAGCAGGCCGAGCATCATGTTTTTAGCTTGCATTGGGGTTGAATTAAAGAAGGAAAGAAAGTAATGTAAGGAGGGCACCTGCCCACCGGGCCGTGCACTGTAACTACCCGTGAAAATAGAAAAGAGTTTAGCTTTCAGCAAACGCAACGCAAAAAAGAGTTGTGGCATTGCCCAGCAGTTGCATCCTGGATGTGACAGGGCAATATCCAGACCAAAAAAGGCACCCGCCAGGGTGCCTTTTTCACTGGTTGCTAGCGCACTTCAATATGCTGCCTGGTCACCTTCTCGGTGTCAAAAGGCAGCGTCACGCGCAGTAAGCCATCGGCCATTTCGGCCGTGATATTTTTCACGTTCACTGTTTCGGGCAGGCGGAAAGCCCGGCGAAACTTCCCGAAGCGGGTTTCGACGCGACGCAGCTGGGGCACGTTGTCGCCCTCAGTAGCCGGGGCAGGGCGGTTGCCGCTCACTACCAGCTGGTTGTTTTCAAACTCAATACTCACGGCATCCTTCGCCACGCCCGGTAGCGCCAGGTGCAGCGCAAAGCCCTGGGTGGTTTCAAAAATATCGGCGGCGGGCACGAAGGTGGCAGAAGGCTGGGGCGCAGCCGGCTGCGCATCGTGCAGCAGCTCATTCAACAAGGAACTGAAGGCGCGGGCGGGCCGCACAGCGGGCTGGGTATTATACAAAAGCGTAGACATGATAAGAAAAGTTAGGGAAGTATATCAGCCGACCGCCAGTCCCGGCGGAGCTACCTTCTTTCCTTAAAATCTATGCCGAATGTACCAGTCAGTCATTTTGGCTGGCGTCCTTAGTAATTTAGCCTGGCAGTATATGAAATAGAGTCAATTACCTGATAACATGACTGGTATGTAGTTAAAAATACTTCTGCAACAAGCCAAAATGACGTAGTAGCTATCAGTGCTGGGTCGGCAACTGTTGGCGGTCAGCTTTGCCACCGCTGGGCAAGATGGTAAACCGCGCTTCCAGCCCCAGCGTGGGATACACGATATTGAGCTTGCCACCCGAAGTCTGTACCCCGTTTCTGTCATATTGGGGCAGCGTCTCCAAATACCCCGTTTGGTACGCAAACCAGGGCGTGAGGTCGATGGCCGGCGACAGGCGCACGCCCACCTCCGCCCGCAGGCTGGTGTACTGAATGGTACGCTCATCCGGGTCGCTGGCATCCTTTTGAAAGCGCAGGTGGGTGCCGGCCTCGTAGCTTAGGCGGGGGCGCAGGGCCAGGCCCGCGGCCTCACTGGTAAGCGGCAGCAGCTTCTCCAAGTCTACGCGCAGGCGAGTCCAGGTTTGGCTATTTGGCCCCGAGCTGCCGACGTAGCTGGTCGTCGGAAATATGCGCTCGATGCCGAGGCGCTGCCCAAACGTGATGCCCCCAAAGATGGGCGCGCGGTGGCGTAGCAGCAGCTCAGGCGTCAGGGTTTCGCCGGTTATAGTCCCGGTTTGCAGCTGCCCGCTGCCGCCATTGAAGCGCGCCGTAGCCCCCCAGCTCCAGTTAGCGTTCCAGAAGTGCTCGTAGCCCACCCGCACCTGCCCGGCATCGAACCCCAAGTGGCGCGGGGGCTGGTAGCCGGAGGCATCGGCCAGCGTACGCTCGCCGCGCAGGGTTAGCAGCAGGTAATCGCCATTTTTTAGCGCTACCTCGCCCTGCACTTCTGGCCACAACCGCAGATTTTGCACCACGCGGGCATTTTGGGCGCTGGCGGCCGTGGTGGCGAGCAGCAAGGTCGCAGCTAGTATAAATTTCATATTATCAAGTAGTTAACAGTCGTGTACTTCATACAGAATGTCCGTCATTGCGAGCGCAACGCAGTGGAGCGCGGTAATCTTTCCTTCACGGGCGGGTTACTAACCTAACGAAGCGAACGGCAAGGAAAGATTGCCGCGCTTCACTGCGTTGCGCTCGCAATGACAGCTGCTTTTGCGGCAATTCTAAAATACTCAACCCATTACTACAGTACTTCCCCACTACGCCGTAGCGGGCCCGGCCAACTCCTGCAAGGTGAGCCAGGCCATGAGGCCCGCCCCGAGGCTAAGGGCCTGCTCATCAATATCAAAGGTGGGCGTGTGCACCGAGGCGGCAAAGCGGCCATCCACGGCGCGGGTGCCCAGGCGGTAGAAGCAAGCCGGCGCGGCCTGCGAGAAATAGGCGAAGTCTTCGGCCGCCAGCCACTGGTCGAGCTCAATCACGTTTTCGGCCCCCAAATACTGCTCGGCGGCGGCGCGCACGCGGGCCGTTACGGCGGGGTTGTTGTCGAGGCATGGGTAGCCCCGGCGAATTTCCAGCTCGCACACCGCGCCCATGCTGGCCGCGAGGCCTTCGCAGAGCTGCCGCAGATGGCCGTGCGCCTCGTTGCGCCACGCTTCATCGAGGGTGCGGAAGGTGCCTTCGATGTACACTTCATCGGGGATGACATTGGTGGCCCCGTTGGCAATGACTTTGCCGAAGCTGAGCACCGAGGGCAGCTTGGGGTTGGCGCGGCGGCTCACTATTTGCTGGGCGGCCACGATGAGATGGGCGGCCACCAGCACGGGGTCGAGGTTGAGCTCGGGCATGGCACCGTGGCCGCCTTTCCCTCTGATGGTCAGGTACAACTCGTCGGTACTGGCCATGTAGCGGCCGGACCGCACGCCAATTTGCCCCACCGGCAGCCGCGGAAACACGTGCTGCCCCAGAATCTCAGCCGGCTTGGGGTTTTCGAGCACGCCGTCGGCAATCATCAGCGACGCGCCGCCCGGCAGCAGCTCCTCACCGGGCTGAAACAGGAGCTTCACGGTGCCCTTGAAATGGGCGCGCTGCTCGGTGAGCAGCTGGGCCGCACCGAGCAGGCAGGTGGTGTGCACGTCGTGGCCGCAGGCGTGCATTACGCCGGCATTCCGCGACTTATACGGAATATCGCTCAGCTCCTGAATGGGTAGCGCGTCCATATCGGCGCGCAGGGCCACCACCGGGCCGCCCGGCTGCCCCTCAATGAGGGCCACCACGCCGGTGCCGGCCACGGTGTGGGGCTCCAGGCCCAGCTCGCGCAGCTTGCCGGCCACGAAAGCAGCCGTTTGGGTTTCCTTGAAGGAAAGCTCGGGGTTGGCGTGCAGGTGGCGGCGCAAAGCGGAGAGCTCAGGGGCCAGGGCAGCGGCGCGGGTTTTGAGGGTATCAAGCATAGGACGGCGCTAAATCGTTGTCATGCTGAGCTTGCCGAAGCATCTCTACCATGCCGTGAGGATTGGTAACCCCAACGGCGCGGTAGAGATGCTTCGGCAAGCTCAGCATGACGTTCTTATCTATTTTTTAAGGGATTACGGTGTCTTGTTCAGCAGCACCTGCATGGGCTCCAGCTCGGCGCGGGGCACAAACTGGCGCACCCGGGCCAGGCCGCGCGCGGCATCGAGCTTGGTGGCGTAGTCGCCGATGTAGAGGCGGTACACGGGCTGCTTGAAGGTGATGTAGTCCGTTTCGTCGGGGTAGCGGCTGATAAGCTGGCGGCGAATACTCATCACCTGGTCGCGCTCTAGCCCCAGGTAAGCCCGCACCCGGAACCCACTGATATACTTGACGTTCTGGTTGGTGAAAGCCTGGTCGCGCAGGCGCTGCTCTACCAAGGCATTCACCTGGTTGGTGGGCGCGGGCGCGGCAGTTTTGGCGGGTAGCGTAGCGGCGGCAGGCTTAGCAGCAGTAGGCGGCACCGCGGCGCCCGCAGCGGGCAGCGCGAATACGGGCCGGTACTTGGCCACGTCTTCGGTGGGCGCGGCGGCGGTCACGGGGCGGCGCGTGGTATCGGCCGGCGTTTGGGCGCGGGTGGTGGCGGGGGCCGTGGCGGCGCAGGCCGCCAGCAGCGGCAAACTCAGGAGTAGCACGGCGTTACGCAGGCGTAGTAGCATCTTCTTGCAAAATAGCCAGACTGTTAGAAGTACCCAGCCGGTCGGCGCCGGCCGCGAGCAGGGCCAGCGCCTGCGCCCGCGTGCGAATGCCACCGCTGGCCTTGATACGGATGCCGGCCGGCAGCACCCGGCGCAGCAGCTCCACATCGGCCACCGACGCGCCCCGGCTGGCAAAGCCGGTGCTGGTTTTCACGAAGTGCGCGCCGGCTTCGGCGCAGAGTCGGGCGGCGGTTTCCATTTCCTCCTCGGTGAGCAACGCGGTTTCAATAATGACTTTGAGCAGCGCGTCGTGCACGTCGGCCAGGTCGGCCAGGTCTTCCAGCTCGGCCCGCACGGCATCGTATTGGCCTGATTTTAAGGCCGATATATTCAGCACCACATCCAGCTCGGTAGCACCTTCGGCCAGGGCTATTTCGGCTTCCTTGAACTTCACCCGCGGGTTGTTATACCCCAGCGGAAACCCGATAACCGTGCACACGGCCACGCCCGAGCCGCTCAGCTCGCGGGCGGCCAGCGGCACGTAGCCGGGCGGCACGCAGGCGCTGGCAAAGCCGTGGGTGCGCGCCTCCTGGCAAAGCTGAATTATCTGCGCCTCCGTGCAGTCGGGGCGCAGCAGGGTGTGGTCAAGAGTAGCGGCAAGGTTGGGCGTGGGCATGGGGCAAAGGTAAGGCGATAACTAAGGCCGCGGAAAACGAAGCACGGGCTGGGATGGCGCAGTCAAAGAGCTACGTGGTAAAGTTGGGGCAGCTTTTGAAACAGGCTTGATTCGGTACATAATCTTGGAAGTAGGTGACAGCGACTTATCAGTCAAGGCTGCTAAAAATCCGCTTGTATGCAGCGCATCGGTACGGCCAATACGGCCGCCGCAAAATACCCCGCTTACGTATAATCGCTTACCGCTTATAGCCAAGCTAGTAGCAGCATCCTGACTCTGACCACCGGCCTGCTGAACCCACGCAAATATTCCGCGCTCGCCCATATCCGTGAGTTTGGCTACCAGTGCATTATCAAAATAATGCGTAGTGTCTGTATTAACCAACTTAATAGAACCTAGCCGCATGGTATCGCTGTTGGTTCTGCCCGCCACATATAGATTCTTGCCTCGTACCACCAAGGCCTCGGCAAAGTCGCTCCTTGTGCCCCCTGCCTGCGCTGCCCACACCAGTCGGCTGGCAGAGCCAGAGTCTTCTACCTTAGTTACGTAGATGCCCTCACCCGCCAGTTGGGTAGAATCTGAAGTCACCGGCTTATCCTTGCCAGTGCGGAAGTAGTTGCCTGCTACATATATGCAGGCACCTTGCACCGCTAGTGCATCCACGTGGTTGTTTTGAGCACTGCCTATTCGCTGAGCCCATACCCAAGACGCGTGGTCTTTTTCATCGCGCAGCTTCGCAACGTAAGCATTGCGCTGCCCGGCTCGAACCACCAGCTTATTCCCGAAGCTACTAGCCGTTTTCGGGAGGTTACCCGCCACATAAATAAACTTACCCTGCACGGCAAGCGCTCCTGCATACTTATATGGAGTTGGGCCTCCCTCTTGCACCCACTGCAAGTGAGGCATGTCCTTCTCGTCGGTCAGTTTAGCCACAAACAAGTCCCTACCTGCCGAAGCATGTAGCATCTTACTACCAAAAACGGTAGTAGAATCCCGGAAATTACCCGCCACGAATATGCTACTTCCATGCACGGCCAGTGCGCTAATCTCAGCTTGGTCATCAGCTAGTTTACCTGGCTGACTAACCCAACTAAAATGCGCGCTGGTGCCTTCATCCACCAGCTTTGCTATAAAGTTGCTTCCTTTTATAACACTTCCTCCAGTAACCAGTACCGTCTTGCTCAATTGTAGCGTATCGCCCCACAAACTGCCCAGCAAATACACGTTGCCTCCCTGCACCGCCATGTGCGATATTAGTACTTGGCTTTGCGCGCTGGCCTGCTGAGCCCATAAGAAGCGGGCCAAGACCGGGCTCCACTTTGCCACAAACAACGCACCACCCGGAGCGCTCGTAGTTAAAGTCAGGCTGCCCAACTGCATAGTATCGTCAAAGGAACCAGCCATATACACATTACCAGCAGCATCAGACGCTAAGCATTTTATGCCGCATTCACCTTTGCCAACCACCAGCGTTTGCCAAGCCGGTGCCTGCGCCCAGGCCAAGTTGCTACCCGCCACCCATAGTAATCCTGCAAGCAATACTTGAAAGAGGTTGTTCATGCAGCTCATAAATTCAGCTATTCTGCGGTTAAGATAAACTTATTGGTCTTTCCCTTCAATTGGTAGGCCAAGCCGCAATACCATTGCCGCACCGCTTGAGCTACTGGTTTTATACCAAAAAGGCCCGCTTGCGCGGGCCTTTTTGTTTGCTTAGCTAGCCGAGGTTAATCGACCAGTACGCAGCGCTCAGCGGCGAGGTCTTCCTCCACCGTCTTGTACTTCACGTCGCGCACCACGCGGCCATCCATGTACTGCACGCTCACTTTGTCGTTGCGATTAGCCACTTTCTGGCTGCGGGCGGGCTCCTGGCGGATGGGCGGGGCGAGGCCCAACTCGGCGGCCTGGTCCAGGTCCTCCTGCCCGGCGCCGAGGCTCACGTCCGAGATGGCTTTCTCGGCTTTGAGCTTGGGCAGGGGCTCCACGATATCATCCTCATAGTAAGAATTCGGCTCGGCAAAGCCGGCTTCGGCGGCCACCGGCACGTCGGCTTTGAAGAGGAAGGCCCCGGTGCTGTGGTTCACCTTGCTCAGCATGCGCTTGAACAGCTCGAAGGCTTCGAACTTGTACACCAAAAGTGGGTCTTTCTGCTCGTACACCGCGTTTTGCACTACCTGTTTCAGGTCGTCCATCTGGCGCAGGTGCTGGGTCCAGGCTTCGTCGATGGTCGAGAGCACAGCCCCTTTCTCCATCTGGCGTACGATATCCAAGCCGTTGGTAGCCTGTGCTTTGTGCAGGTTGGCAATAACCTGGGTGTGCTTGTGCCCATCAGTGAAGGGCAAGGCGATGTTCTCGTAGGGCGTGTTCTGGCTTAGCAGGTCGTTTATCATCGGCAGGGCGTTCTGGCCAATGTGCTCGTTCTTGCTGTCGTAGTAGTTAGCGGCCTCATCATAAAGCTTTTGCGTGAGGCGCTCGGCGGGCAGGGCGCTGAATTCCTGAGCCGTGATGTGCGTGTCGTAGCCAAAGTCCTTGATGACGGACAGCTTGAAATCTTCGTAATCGTTGGTAAGCTTGTGGCCGGCCGCGATGTCCTCGCTCACGTCATAAATCAGGTTGAGAATATCCAGCTCCAGGCGCTCGCCAAACAGGGCGTTGCGGCGGCGGCGGTACACTACCTCGCGCTGAGCATTCATCACGTCATCGTACTCCAGCAGGCGCTTGCGGGTGCCGAAGTTATTCTCTTCCACCTTCTTCTGGGCGCGCTCAATGCTGCTCGTAATCATCGAGTGCTGAATCACTTCGCCCTCTTCCATGCCCATCTTGTCCATGAGCTTGGCAATGCGCTCCGAGCCAAACAGGCGCATCAGGTTGTCCTCCAACGATACAAAGAACTGCGACGAGCCCGGGTCGCCCTGGCGGCCGGCGCGGCCCCGTAGCTGGCGGTCGACGCGGCGGCTTTCGTGGCGCTCGGTGCCGATGATGGCCAGGCCACCCGACTCGCGCGATGTTTCGCGCAGCTTGATGTCGGTGCCGCGGCCGGCCATGTTGGTGGCGATGGTTACGGTGCTGGGGTAGCCGGCAGCGGCCACAATCTCGGCTTCGCGCTGGTTTTGCTTGGCGTTCAGCACCTGGTGCTTGATGCCGCGCAGCTTCAACATGCGGCTTACCAACTCACTGATTTCCACCGAAGTAGTACCCACCAGCACCGGCCGGCCGGCCGTTACGAGGGTCTGGATTTCTTCGGCTACGGCGTTGTACTTCTCGCGCACCGTGCGGTACACTTTGTCGTGGTCGTCTTTGCGCGAAATCACGCGGTTGGTCGGAATCGCTACCACGTCGAGCTTGTAGATTTCCCACAGCTCGCCGGCTTCTGTTTCGGCCGTACCGGTCATGCCCGAGAGCTTGTGGTACATGCGGAAGAAGTTCTGCAAGGTCACCGTGGCGTAGGTCTGGCTGGCATCCTCAATGCGCACGCCTTCCTTGGCCTCGATGGCCTGGTGCAGGCCGTCGGAGTAGCGGCGGCCATCCATTACGCGGCCGGTTTGCTCGTCCACAATCATCACCTTGCCGTCCTGGCTCAGGATGTACTGGTCATCTTTCTCAAACAGCGTGTAGGCCTTCAGCAGCTGGTTCACCGTGTGTACCCGCTCGCTCTTTTCCTGGTAATCGCTCATCAGCTGCTCTTTCTGAGCCAGCTTTTCTTCGGCGGTGAGGGCGTCGGCCTTCTCAATGTTGGCAATCTCAATGCCGATATCGGGCATGATGAACAGGTGCGGGTCCTCGCCCTGCGCCGTAATCAAGTCAATGCCTTTTTCGGTTAGCTCAATCTGGTTATTCTTCTCGTCAATGGTGAAGAACAACGGCTTGTCGGCCTCCGGCATCTGGCGCGAGTTGTCGGACAAGTAGTGGTTCTCGGTCTGCTGCAAAATCACGCGCATCCCCGACTCACTCAGGAACTTGATGAGGGGCTTGCTCTTAGGCAGGCCGCGGTAGGCGCGGAACAGAGCCAGGCCGCCGTCGCCGTTTTTGCCACCTTCCTCGGCACCGGTTTTGCCTTCGGCAATGGCCTTGCGGGCCTGCACCAGGTAACCCTGTACCAGCTTCTTCTGCTCATCTACCAGGCGCTGAATGCGCGGCTTGAGCTGCAAAAACTCGTGCACGTCGCCCTTGGGCACGGGGCCCGAGATGATGAGCGGCGTACGCGCATCGTCAATCAGTACGGAGTCCACTTCGTCGACCATGGCGTAGTGGTGCTTGCGCTGCACCAGCTCGGCGGGGTCGCGGGCCATGTTGTCGCGCAGGTAGTCGAAGCCAAATTCGTTGTTGGTGCCGTAGGTCACGTCGGCCAAATAGGCGTTGCGGCGGGCATCGGTGTTGGGCTGGTGCTTGTCGATGCAGTCCACGGTGAGGCCGTGAAACTCAAACAGCGGCGCGTTCCACTCTGAGTCACGCTTGGCCAGGTAGTCGTTCACCGTTACCAGATGCACGCCGCGCCCGCCCAGCGCATTGAGGAAGGCCGGCAGGGTCGACACAAGCGTTTTACCCTCGCCCGTGGCCATTTCGGCGATTTTGCCTTGGTGCAGCACCACGCCGCCGATGAGCTGCACGTCGTAGTGCACCATGTCCCAAGTGATTTCGGCGCCGGCCGCCAGCCACTTGTTGCTCCAGGTAGCTTGGTCACCTTGGATGGTGACGTTGCCCTTGGTGCGCGAGATTTCGCGGTCCATTTCGGTGGCCGTTACTACCAGCTGGCCGTTTTGAGCGTAGCGGCGGGCGGTTTCCTTCACAATGGCAAAGGCTTGGGGCAGCGCGTCGGTGAGGGCGGCTTCGAGGTCTTTGTTGCGCTGCTTTTCCAGCACGTCAATCTGGTCAAAAATCTGCTCCTTCTTGGCCACGTCGAGCTGCGGCTGCGAGTCAATTTGCCCTTGCAGGCCGGCAATTTGCCCGTCGAGGCCGGCGAGCTTGCCATCAATCTGCTGGCGGACTTCCTGGGTGCGCTGGCGCAACTGGTCGTCGGTCAGGCCGGTCAGTTTGGCATATTCCGCATTGATGAGGGCAACATAGGGCACCACGTCCTTGAGGTCCTTTTCTGCTTTGGAGCCAAACAGCTTGGCGACGGTTTTGCCGAAGAAATCTAACATTGGGTAAACAAATTGACTGAAAAAGACAGCGCGAATAAAGCAAATTTAAGGCCTACCCGCTGAACCAAACGATTGGCCTAAACTATAAAACCCCACCCTCTCAAAAAGAGTGCGGGGTTTTGGTAGGCGGAAAAAGTGGCAGTACACCTCGGTGACTCCGGCTCTAGTAGCGCCCGCGGCCCCGGCGGCCAGACCCGCGGTAATAGCCCGGCCGACCATACGCGGCGCGGGGCCGGTAGTAGCTGCGGCCCTGGTAGCTGCGGTAGGGGGCGGCGTGGTAGTAGCGCGAGCCGTAGTAGGGCTGGCGGTACACGGGCCGCTGGGGCACTACTATCACCCGGCCGGGCCGGCCGTAGTAGCCGCGCTGGGCTTGCGCGGGCGCAGTGGCCCCGCCCAGCAGCAGGCCCAATGTTAACAACATGACGATTAAACGATTCATACGCGGTTGAGTAATGGGTTTAAACCAACAATGCCCCGCCGGGTGGGCGGGGCATTGCTATACGGAACCAAGGGGTGAGCCGGTTACTCTTTGGCGGGCGAACGGCTCACCAGCTTCTCCACCAGTGCTGGGCTGCCCGAGATAACGGGGCGGGCCGGCTTGGCGGCTTCCTCTTTCTCGGTCAGGCGCTTGTAAAGGGTTAGGGCCTGGGCCACTACCTGGTCCATGTTATAGTACTTGTAGGTAGCCAGGCGACCCACGAAGTGCACGTTCGGCGTTTCATCGGCCAGCTTCTTGTACTTGGCGTACAACTCGGCGTTTTCTGGCATCGGGATGGGGTAGTACGGGTCACCTTCCGCCTGCGGGTACTCGTACACGATGGCCGTTTTGGGGTGCTGCTGGCCGGTGAGGGCCTTAAACTCCGTAATGCGGGTGTAGGGGTGCTCGTTGGGGAAGTTCACCACTGGCGCGGCCAGGTGCTTTTCTTCGCTCAGCGTGTCGTGCTTGAACTCCAGCGAGCGGTAGGGCAGCTTGCCGAATTTGAAGTCGAAATACTCATCTACCGGGCCAGAGAAAATCATTTCCTTGAAGGGAATGAAATCCATAATCTCGTGGTAGTCAGTGTTTAGCATTACCTTGATGTTCGGGTGGTCGAGCATCTTTTCAAACATGCGGGTGTAGCCGTGCAGCGGCATCGCCTGGTAGGTATCGGTAAAGTACCGGTCGTCGCGATTGGTGCGGGTGGGTACCCGGCTCGTCACCGACTTATCCAACTGCGAGGGGTCGAGGCCCCACTGCTTGTTGGTGTAGTTCTTGAAGAATTTGTTGTACAGCTCACGGCCTACCTTGCTCACTACCACGTCTTCCGACGTTTTGATAACTGGTACTTCCTCCGCTACCGACGCAAAAAACTCCTCTACCTCAAAGCTGGTCAAGCTCAAGCCATACAGCTTATTAATCGTGTCCAGGTTGATGGGCATCGGTACCAATTGGCCATCTACCGAGGCGAGCACGCGGTGCTCGTAGGGGCGCCAGTCGGTGAAGTTGCCGAGGTAGTCAAAAACGTCCTTCGAGTTGGTGTGGAAAATGTGGGGGCCGTACTTGTGAATCAAGATACCGTCCTCATTATAATGGTCATACGCATTACCCGCAATGTGACTACGCTTGTCGATAACAAGTACTTTTTTGTTGCTGCGGGTGGCTAGGCGCTCAGCTAGCACGCTGCCAGCGAAGCCGGCCCCAACGATGAGGTAGTCAAACATAGGAGGAGAAGTAGGAATTAGAAATTAATGCGTGTTTGGTATCTTATTGGTAGGCAGGCAGATGCGACGCTAGGCTTTGGCAGTACCGGCGGTAGCTACGGGCTTGGCAGCCAAGCGCTCCTGCATCAGGTTCACCATGTTTTGCCAGGTGAGGTCCCAGGAAATAGTAGCCAAGTAATCGTCGGTGCGGGTGCGCCAGTCGGCATCCTTGCCTTGCTCCAGGGCAATGGTAATGGCCTGGCCGAACTCCTTGGGGTCGTCGGCAATCTGCACCAGGTTGAGGTCGCCGTAGGGGCGCACCACATCGCGGATGCTGGTACTCACTACCGGCCGGCCGGCGGCCAGGTACTCTGGCGTTTTGGTGGGCGAAATGAACTCGGTGCTCTCGTTACGGGCGAAGAGCAGCGTTGCCACATCCCAACCCCGTAGGTAAGCGGGTAGTTCCTGGTAGTTTTTGCCACCGAGGTAATGAATATTCTTATTCTGAGGCAAAGTGGCCGGGTCAATTTTAACTACTGGTCCGATTATGACAAATTGCCAAGCAGGATGGTTCGTTGCCAACTGCCCCAGCAACTCAATATCGAGCCGCTCATCGACCACGCCGAAGAACCCAACGCGCGGGTGGGCAATGCCGGCCTGGTCGGCGGGCTCGGCCAGCTTGGGGTCGCGGGCCTGGCCAAAGTGGGCTTTATCGATGCTACTCGGAAACGAGTGGGCATCACTATGTTGCTCGCGCTTAGCCTCATATAGGCGCTGGCCGCCAGTGTATACCAGGTCAGCCTTCTGGAAAAGCTCCTGCTCACGCTGGCGCAATTCGGGCGGCGCACCCTTAAACTGGGCGAGCTCATCCATGCAGTCGTACACGGTGAGGGCGGGTGTGAAGAGCCGTGATTTGCCCAGGGCCATCGGCGTGTAGTACCACGCCACGAACTGCTCCACGCCGCTCTCGTTGAAAAACTTGCTCAGCACACCAAACTGCGCCTGGTCGGCGGCGGCCTCGTCGGCCCGCAGGCGGTGGGGCAGGTGCACTACCAATACTTTTACGCCGTTTTGGCGCTCCTTCACTTCGAGGTGCGGCTCAACAAGGTTGTCGGCGTGAAAAAAGGCATCTTCCACGTAAAAAACGCGGCCGTGCTGGGCAAAGCGCGATAGCAAATGCTGGGGCCGCTGCCACACAAAATCCCAGTGCAGGTGTGCAAAGCAGACCAGGTCGGGCAACGAATACGTTAGGGTAGTAGCATCGGCTTGGTCCGCGGCCGGGGCGGTGGCAGAGGCACGCAAGGTGGCCTCCGCCGGAGTAAAAAGCGGCATGAAATAAAGACAGGAAAGAGCTTTTGAGCGCCTCTGCCACCGGGCAAAACCTTCCGGTGGGCGGCAACCGCATACTTCTACGAAAAGCCTCGCAGAAAGGATATGGTTGGGCTTAAAATCAGGCTTTTGGCGCGTGGGCCATTCACTTTCACAGGAGCAATTGCATTTCTACGGCATTTTCCCAGCCTAAGGGGGTATTGGCGCGCAGCCACTGGTGGCGCACGCCCACCTGCCGAAAACCCATTTTTTTGAATAGCTTGATACTGGCACGGTTACTTTGGGCTACGGTGCAGTATAACTGGTGCAGGTGCAGCACGTTGCGGGCGTGGGCCACCAGCCATTCGAGGGCTTGCGCGGCGTAGCCCCGCCGCCGCTCGGTGGCCAAAATGGTGATGCCCACGGCCGCCCGCTGGTGCAGGGGCTCAAAATTAAATAAGTCGACCACCCCTACTTGCTGCCCCCAGTCGTACGAATCGACCACTAACCGCAGCTGCCGCACCTCAAAAAAGTCGGCCGCCGCGTGCTTCAAATATTCGCGCAGTACGTGGCGCGACACCGGGGCCAGCGTGTCGGACACGGCCCAGATGACGGGGTCGTTTTCGAGGGCGTAGAGAAAATCGAGGTCGCTGGGCTCCAGCGCCCGCAATCTAATTAAAGGGGGCTTGGCTAGGGTAGCGGGAAGCATAGCGCGCAAATTAGCAACCGCGGGCGAGAGGAGCGGGCCGCCCGGCCGCGCCAAAAATGCAAGCAAACGGTATAAATAGCAGCTAGAGCGGCGGCGCGGCGATACCCTCACGTTCCATCCACGCCTGCATTGCTGCAAATTCCTCGGTTTCCTGCTGCACCCAGCGCTCGCCTACCACGTCGGGCTGGCTGCCCAGGGCATCGAGCTTAACGCGCCAGGCGTGGCCCTCCGGCGTACGCTCCCAGCGGTCGGTGATAGCTTGATAGCGCTTAGCCCCCCCCGTGGGCACGGGAAACTTGACCCCGTGGGCCATCAGCCAGTGCTTGACCTTAATTTGCCACCGGATAGAGTCCTCACTACCTACCTCGCTCTCCTGCACATGGAAAGCAATTGACCCATCTTCCGCCCGCCAGTCGGCCCCGCGCTCCAGCAGGTAGTACACCAGCTCGAAATAGTTGGGGTTGGCCAGCAAACTGGCCGCCGTGGCCCCGGCACTATCGGTACCGTCGATGTCGGCCCCACGGTCGAGCAGCAGCTTCATGCGCTCGTACTTGTTGATGTAAATAGCGTTCTGCACCGCTGGAATATCGCGGTAATCTTTCACGCTGGGGTCGGCGCCGAGGTCAAGCAGGGCCACGAGCAAATCGTCCTGCGGGCCCTCGGTGGCGATATTGAGCAGGTGCGTGTTCTCCAGCCACGGCCCGCCCTGGTTTTGCGGCCGCTCGTGGGGCAGGTGCAGCACCTGGTTCACACTGGCCCCGTGCCGCACCAGCGCCTGCAACAGCGGCACGCTGTGGTGAGCGTAAGCCCAGAACAGGAAGGTCACGCCCTTGTTGCCCGGCTGGTTGGGGTTCAGGCCGGGGTGCTGGGCGAAGACCTTATCCAGCGCGGCCACGTCCTCGGCCCGAATGGCCTAGGCCACGGCCAGGGCGGGCCCAGCGGGGAAGTACGTCTCGGGCGCTTCGCGGTAAACAGGATTCGTCGGGTCGGGCATGTGGCAACTGGCTACTAAGAGGGCAAAAAAACAAGAGAGTACAAGCGCGCGCGCAAGCCGGCGCGGGGCAGTCAGGGCCGGGCTCATTGTCCGGGGCCGGCAAACCGGGTAAGGGTGGCGGTGTCTTCGTCTTTCTGCGCCTCGATGTTGTCAACCATCTCAGGGTCTACACCGTGGCCTTCCAGAGCCATACGCGGGGCTGAACGGAAGGGATTACGCTTAACCAACTCATCCCACCCGTGCTGCCAGTCCGCGGCCGGGGCCAGTGGGCGGGGAATACCCAGCGCCTCAGGCCCTAAAGGCCACTTCACGGCATCGCCCAGTACCCCGGCCGGGGTATTTCGCATATTAGTTTGAATAAACGTCAAGGGGTCGGAGGTAGAATGGAGGGCATCAATGCGCGCACCCATTGCCGACATGCTAGCGGCCGTTACGTTGTAGGGCGAGCGCCCTACGGTAGCCAGATGCAGGCCCGCCGCGTTGAAGGTATAGCCCTTGGCCCCTGTCACGACTACAGCCGCCGAGGCCAGGCCCCCACCCAAAGAGTGCCCTGTAATATCTACTGTGCCCTTGGCAAAGTTCTTCGTGACTTTTTTAGCCAGTTGCATCGCGCTGTTGTACTGCTTTGTTTCAATGCCAATCCCCTGCTGGAGATTAGTGCTCCAGTCCGCCCCATCCTCCGTACCGGCGTAGGCAACAACCGTTTTGGGCGGGCGCTCAAAGCTAGACTCATAGAGCGCCGCCTTAAAGCCCGACTTCGGGTCGTTCAGCATGGCCTTCGTAATGCCTTTGCGGGCCAGTTCCTTGTCAGTGAGCATGTGCCAGCCCACGGGTTCGGGCAGGGGCGGCACCCTATCGCTATGGTACACGTGCTCGCTGAGGCGGGCGCGCTCCACGGCCACGTTGTTGCAGGCGAGCCGGTCAACGGCCTCCTGCGCCCGGTGGCGCTGCTCGGCTATGCGGGGGGCCGTGCCGGTAGCCACGGCTGTGGCATCGGCCGGCGCCAGCGAGCGGCCGGCCGCCACGGGGGCCGTGGCCGCCAGCTGCGTGCGCGAGCGGCTGAGCAGGTCCAGGCGCTTGGCATAGCGCTGCTTTTTGGCGGCCAGCTCGGTGGCCGCCACCGCGGCTGGGTTGGGGGTAGCCAGCGGCACGGCCGCCGGCGCCCCGTGCTCCCCGGCGGCCAGGGTGGCGTAGGCCCCTGGGCCGCCCGCCTTCCAGGTGAAGCCGGCCGGGTCGGTTAACTTCACGTGGGCCACGTAGCTACCCGCGCGCGCATCGCCTTGCCGGAATACCTGGTTGTAGCTCACGCAGTGCGCGCCGGCCATGTGCAGGGTTTCGATGGCCTGCCCGCCGTTGGCATTGCTAAATACGATGTCGACGGCGCACTGCTTGTAGGCGTTGGCCGCCCAGGCGGCCAGGAAACCGTCGCGGGGTGCCGTCAGCAGCAGCTCGACGGGGCTGTGGCAAACATTGGCATTGACCCGGCCCCGGGCGTCGGTAGACTGGTAGGCCCGGTAGTCGCAGCGCAGCAGGGGATACACGCGGCCGGCCACGCGCAATTCGGCGGAAAAGGAAGCCGTTGATAGGAAAAGACAAACAGAAAAGAGCGTAGCCCGCAGGCCAGATGGAAACCAAGATTACTCCGCCGCGTCGGGCCAGTGATTATGCACCTCTGCTTCCCCAAACTGCAGCTTATTGGCCGATAAAGTCAGCCGCATGGTCATGCTCCCGGCCGAGCTGCCGGGCTGCAGGTGCTTGCCCAGGTGCACGCACTGCGCATCGAAAAACGCCAGCTTATCACGCACGGTTTCGCTGTCGGCCTCCAACACGCTCACTACCCCGTTATAGCGCTTGGTATCGTCGATGGCCCAATTGTGCATCACTCGGCTGCGCGTCCAGCTCCAGCTCCAGCTCCAGCTCCAGGGTGCCGCCCTGCATGCGGGCACTGGGCCGCCCTAGCATATCGGCCTGCTGGCTGATAGCCCAACTAAATTGCCGGAGGGTAAATAGCTCGTCCTGAACGAGTAGCTGCGCGTAAAATGACATAGAAGCAACGCAATAGAAAGCCCCCAAGATACGCTGGCCTCTATAACTACTCTACTGCGGCCTTGCCCGGCCGGTTGCCGGGCAAGGCCACGCCAGCGCTGGGCTATCGTATACAATTATCACTTCGTCAGAACGTTAACCAGTTAGCCAGCTCTAGATTTCACCGCCAAACACGCGCTCGGCGGGGCCACTCAGCCACACGTTGGCAAAGCCGCCATCGGGGCGGTGGTCGAAGGATACTTCGAGCAGGCCGCCGGCGGCTTGCAGCTGCACCGGCGACACCGCGCCGCGCGCCGAGGCGGCCAGCGCTACGGCCGTGACGCCCGTGCCGCAGCTCAGGGTTTCGGCCTCCACGCCGCGCTCGTAGGTGCGCACCGGCCAGGGGTGGGTGGGGTCGGCGGGCACTTCCACGAAGTTGACGTTGATGCCGCCGGGGTCGTAGGCCGGGTCGTAGCGAATGTCGTGGCCCACGCCATACACGTCGAACTCGGCCAGGTTAGGATGCTCCTCGGGGTCAATAAAATGCACGTGGTGGGGCGAGCCGGTGTGCAGAAAAATGTCCTCCTCCCCCACCCCGGCCGGCTGGGCGGCATCCACGTCAATCATCTTGAGGCGCACGGTGCCGTCGGCGTCCACGCGGGCCTCGTGCGGGCCATCCACGGCCAGGAAATACGCTTTATTCTCAATGATGTTCAAGTACTTAGCAAAGGCTACCAGGCAGCGCCCCCCGTTGCCGCACATGCTGCTGGGGTGACCGTCGGCGTTGAAGTACACCATCTCGAAGTCGTAGCCGGCGCGGTTGCGCAGCAGCATCAGGCCATCGGCCCCGATGCCAAAGCGGCGGTTGCAGAGGTGCGCAATGCGCTCGTGGTCAGCAGTATCAAATTGCGCGGCGCGGTCGTCGATGATAACGAAGTCGTTGCCGGTACCCTGGTATTTATGAAAAGTCATGCGAATGCGGGTTGGAAGGCCGGGCGGGTAACCCGGGCCGTAAAGTTCGGGCCGGCCACCCCATTTCAACTAATGCCCCTGGCTGGCCAGGTCGCCGCAGCGCAGCCATTTTTCCCAACGCTTGCGCTTGGGCGCGATGTGGCCCTTCAGGTATTTCTCCATGACGAGCGCGGCGCAGGGCGCGGCCGAGAGGCCCCCGAAGCCGGCGTTTTCGAGGTACACGGCCACCACTATCTTGGGCTTGGTGGCGGGCGCGAAGCCGGCAAAGGTGGCGTGGTCGTCGCCCTCGTCGTTTTGCACCGTGCCGGTTTTGCCGGCCACCGTGATGCCCACGTCGGCGAGGCTGGCCAGCTCGGCGGTGCCGCCGGGCTGCATGGCGGCCACCATGCCGGGCACCAGGGCCGCAAAGTTGGCGCTGTCCACCAGCGTGCGGTGCCGGGTGGTGAAGCGTGCCAGCGGCCCCCCTTTGCCAATGGCCCGCACAAAATGCGGCGTGATGTACCAGCCCCGGTTAGCAATAGTAGCCAGCACGTTAGCTGTTTGCAGGCCCGTCATATTGATTTCACCCTGCCCGATGCTGAGCGAGTAAATGGAGGCAAACGTCCAGTTTTTGGTGCGGCGCACCTTGTCGTAGTAAGCGGGCGTGGGCAAAAAGCCGGGCTGCTCGCGGGCAATATCCACGCCCAGCAGCGTGTCGAGGCCAAACGACTTTACCTGCCGCCGCCAGGCCGCCAGGTGGGCGTGGCGGGCCGCCACGGTGTCGGCCAGCGTGGCCGCCGAATCGGGCCGGGGCTCCACCACGGCCCGCAGCACTTGGTAGAAGTAGGGGTTGCAGCTGTATTTCAGGGCCATGGTCAGGTTGCGGGCCTGGGGGTGCGGGTGCGCGCAGGTGATGAGCGACTGGTCACAGCGAAACGAGGTAGTAGCCTGCACCGCACCTAGTTGCAACGCCACGGCGGCATTCACGAGCTTGAACACCGAGCCGGGCGGGTTGGCGGCCACGGCGGGGCGGTTGAGTAGCGGGCGGTTCTCGTCGTCGCGCAGCAGGGCGCGGCGCGCGGCGGTGCGGCCGGGGGCCGTGAGCACGGCGGGGTCGTAGGTGGGGGCCGACACGCAGGCCAGGATTTCGCCGGTGGTGGGGTCGAGAGCCACGAGGTAGCCGCGGCGCTCGCCCAGTAGGCGCTCGGCGTAGGCTTGCAGGTCGGCGTCGATGCTCAGGTGCAAGCTCTGGCCCTGCTGAAAGGTGGTATCGGCGGCCCAGCGGCCGTGCACCCGGCCGTGGCCGTCGGTGAGGGGGTGGTAGGCCCCGCGGTGGCCAGCCAGCAGGGTGTTGTAGTAGCCCTCCACCCCGTTGTTGCGCAAGCGGTAGTAGCGACCACGGTCCATTTTTTGGGCCAGGTACAGAAACTCCTGCGCAGCGGCGGGCTGGTAGCCCAGTATCGGGGCGGCTACGGCGGTGAGGTAGGTGCGCGCGCGGCGGCGGCGCACCACTAGGCCCGGCCACTCGCGGGCGTGGCGGCGCAGGCTGTCGGCCTCGGACCGGGTGAGGGCCAGCTCGATGGGCCAGCGCTGCACGCGGGGCGGGGCGGGCTTGGGCCGGGCGGTGTCGGGGGCGATGACGCCCGCCGAGTCGGCCACCGGGGCCGGGCGGCGGGGCGGCGGGCCCGCCGGCAGCCGGGCGGCAAACACCCGCGCCTGCAACGCGCCCGTGGGCCAGCCCATCAGCTGGTTGAAGGCCATGGTATCGAACACGGCCAGGTGGGGCAAGCTGAGCGTGTTCGATAAGTTATTGTCTACCAATAATTTATCTTTTCGGTCGTAGAGGTTGCCCCGCACGGGCCGGTACACTTCGCGGCACTGCAAGTAGTTTTCGGCCCGTGCGGTGGGGCCACTGGGCGACGAGCACGCCGCCAGCCCCGCGGCCAGCAGACCACTTACTAAACCGATAATTTTTCTTCGTAACGAGTCGGGCATTGTGTAAAAATAAGTCCTTAATTGTGCAGCTAGCCTGGGCCACCCGCCCAACCCCGGGCCTGGCTAGCCCAATGGCTGCCCCGGCCCGCCGGGGTCAGCCTCGGCCCAGTTGCCGTAACTTGCCTACCCTTATGAAGAGCCCTTTTTAGCGGCTCACCTCCTCCTTTATGCGCCTCACCCCTTCCCTCGCCACTGCCCTGCTGCTGGCCGCCAGCCTGCCCGCCGCGGCCCAAAGCCGCCAGGAAACCCTGCTCAATACCGACTGGAAATTCACCAAAGGTGACCAGCCCGACGGGGCCAAGCCCGAGCTGAACGATGCTAAGTGGCAGACCGTGCGCATTCCGCACGACTGGGCCATCAGCGGGCCGTTTGATGGCAAGAATGATTTGCAAGCCGTTAAGATTGAGCAGAATAACGAGAAGGAAGCGACCCTGAAAGCGGGCCGCACCGGCGGGCTGCCCTTTGTGGGCGTGGGCTGGTACCGGCGCCCGCTGGCCGTGCCCACGCTGGGCACGGGCGGCCAGGCCGTGCTGCTATTCGACGGGGCCATGAGCAACGCCCGGGTGTTCATCAACGGCAAGGAAGCCATGTTCTGGCCCTACGGCTACAACTCGTTTTCGGTCGATATCACGCCCTTTCTGCGCGCCAGCGGGCCCAATACCCTGGCCGTGCGCCTCGAAAACCAGCCCGAAGCTTCGCGCTGGTACCCCGGCGCGGGCTTGTATCGCAACGTGCACCTCATCACTACGCAGGGCGCGCACGTGCCGGTGTGGGGCACCTACCTCACCACGCCCGAGGTGTCGGCCGCGGCGGCCACGGTGAAACTCAGAACCCAGGTGGAGGCACCCGCCGGCACCACCGGCCTCACCCTGCAAACCGACCTGCGCGATGCCGCCGGCCGCGTGGTGGCCACTGCCACCACCGCCGTAACGGCGGGCCAGGTAACGGAGCAAAGCTTCGTGGTGAAGTCGCCCAAGCTATGGTCGCCCGAAACGCCGGCTATGTACTCGGCCGAGTCGAAGCTGCTGGCTGGCAAGGCGGTGCAGGACACCTACAAAACGCCGTTTGGCATTCGCACTTTCAAGTTTGAGAAGGGCAAAGGCTTCTCGCTGAATGGGCAGCCGCGCAAGTTTAAGGGCGTGTGCAACCACCACGACCTCGGGCCGCTGGGCGCGGCCATCAACGTGGCGGCCCTGCGCCACCAGCTTACGCTGCTGAAGGCGGCGGGCTGCGACGCCATCCGCACCTCGCACAACATGCCCGCCCCCGAGCTGATGACGCTCTGCGACGAGATGGGCTTTATGGTGATGGTGGAGTCGTTTGACGAGTGGAAGGCCCCCAAGGTGAAGAACGGCTACAGCCAGTACTTCGACCAGTGGGTGGAGAAGGACCTGGTGAACATGGTGCACCGCGACCGCAACCACCCCTCGGCCATTATGTGGAGCATCGGCAACGAGGTGCCCGACCAAAGCACGCCCGAAGGCCCCGCCATTGCCAAGCGCCTGCAGGACATTGTGCACCGCGAAGACCCTACGCGCCCCGTTACGGCGGGCATGGACCGCTTCGACGACGACTTTAAGTATGGCTTCGCGGCGGTGCTCGATATTCCGGGCTTCAACTACAAGCCCCACCGCTACCCCGAGGCGCTGGCCAAGCTGCCGCAGGGCTTTTTGCTGGGCACCGAAACCGCTTCCACGGTTAGCTCGCGGGGCGTGTATAAGTTTCCAGCGGTGCTGGGCAAAGACGTGAAATATGCTGATAATCAGTCATCTTCCTACGACCTGGAGGCCTGCAACTGGTCGCAGATTCCGGATATCGAGTTTGCGGCCCAGGACGATATCGCGGCCGTGGCCGGCGAGTTTGTGTGGACTGGCTCCGACTACCTCGGCGAGCCCACGCCCTACGACGAGAAGTGGCCTTCGCACAGCTCGCTGTTTGGCCTGTTTGACCTGGCCGGCCAGCCCAAGGACCGCTATTACCTCTACCGCGCCCGCTGGAACCCCAGCCAGCCCACCGTGCACCTGCTGCCGCACTGGACCTGGCCCGGCCGCGAGGGCCAGGTAACGCCCGTGTTCTGTTACACTAACTCGCCTTCGGCTGAGCTATTTGTGAATGGCAAAAGCCAGGGCCGCCGCACCAAAGCCACCACCACCGACCCGCAAACCCGTTACCGCCTGGAGTGGAAAGACGTTGTGTATCAGCCCGGTAGTATCAAGGTTGTGGCCTACGACGCCCAGGGCAAGCCCGCCGGCACCGAAGAAGTGCGCACCGCTGGTGCGCCCCACCACATCCGGCTCGTGGCCGACCGCCCCCAGCTCACCGCCGATGGCGAAGACCTGGCCTACGTAACCGCCCGCGTGGAAGACGCGCAGGGCAATCTCTGCCCCAACGCCGCCCAGCAGCTGCGCTTCACGGTGAGCGGCGCGGGCAAGTTCCGGGCCGTGAGCAACGGCGACCCCACCTGCCTGGAGCCCTTTCAGGAGCCGCAGATGCACGCGTTTCAGGGCCAGCTCGTGGCCATTGTGCAAGCCGGTGAGGCGGCGGGCACGCTCAAGCTGCAAGCCACCGCCGATGGGCTGAAAGCCGGCGAGCTTCAGTTGAAAACCAGCAAGAAATAATAGTAAGCATTAACCTACACATCAGATTATCAGCTTATTAAATAGCCCCAGCGCGGCGGCACGTCACTAGAAAGACTCGGCCGAACGTCACCCAGCCCCGGAGGGGCGATACCCACCGCCTGCGCTTGCGGGCGTGTAGCTTCTCCGGAGCTTGGTAGCAGCCGAGTGGGTTTTCTAGTGCCATAGCGCCCCGCTGGGGCTAGATAACCAGCTTATTAACTGTCACTTAAATAAAAAAGGAACGCCCTGCGCAGGGCGTTCCTTTTTTATTTACTCAAGCAACCGCTTAGTTTACGTCGCGGGTGGCTTCAAACAGGAACCAGGCGCGACGCTCGGCCTCGTCGATGTAGTTTTCGAGTAGGCTGGCGGTGGCTACGTCGTTCACGTCGTCGGCAATTTCGTGCGAGGCGCGCAGGTTTTTCACCAGCTCGCGGTTCTCGTTTTGCAGGTCGATGAGCATGTCGAGGGGATTCTCGTAGATGTCATCGTTGTCTTTTACCCGCTGCTTGCGGCCGATTTCGCCCACTGAGTGGATGGTGGGGAAGCCCAGCTTGCGCACGCGCTCAGCAATGGGGTCGATTACGGCAAAAATCTGGTCGGCCTGCTCATCCAGCAGCAAGTGATAGTCGCGGAAATGGCGGCCGCTCATGTGCCAGTGGTAGTTTTTCGACTTGATGTACAGGGCGAAGTAGTCGGCTACCAGCAGGTTGAGGCTGTCGCTGAGCTTGGCGCGGCCCTGCTCGTCGAGGTCCGAGGGCGTGTGCAGCAAAGTAGGCTGGTCTTTGGCGGTGATAGGCATAAAATGAATGTTAGATTAAGTTTTTGACAATCAATTGCTTGCTGAGCAAGCTTGGCATCCTTACCTGTTTACGCAATCGGGTGGGGCTGGTTTAAAAACCAGGCATTATTCCGCATCTTTCGGCGGGTAGCCCGACCTTTGCCCGCCGCGGCGCTGGCTGCGGGGCCGCTCATTTGCTTTTTTCCTTCGTGTACGACTTTCTCACCACCTCCCCCTGGCCCGACTACGAGCTGCTCGACAGCGGCAATTTTCAGAAGCTGGAGCGCTTCGGGCCCCACGTGCTGGCGCGCCCCGAGCCCCAGGCCATCTGGGATGCGCACCTGCCCGCCAGCGAGTGGGCCCGCGCCGATGCCACCTTTGCCCGCGCCCCCGGCAGCACCGAAAAAGGCCAGTGGAGCCTCAAAAAGGGCATGCCCGAGCAGTGGGTAATTGCCTACGAGCGGCCCGACGGCCTCAAGCTGCGCTTCCGGCTGGGCCTCTCGTCGTTCAAGCACGTGGGGCTGTTTCCGGAGCAGGACCCCAACTGGCAATTTATTTATAACCAGACCCGTAAGCGCCGCGCCAAGCTGCCGCGGGTGCTCAACCTGTTTGCCTATACCGGCGCGGCCACCCTGGCCGCCCGCGCCGCCGGGGCCGACGTCACGCACCTCGACTCGGTGAAGCAAGTCAATTTCTGGGCCCGCGACAACATGGAAGCCAGCCAGCTCGACGGCGTGCGCTGGCTGGTGGAAGACGCCATGAAATACGTGCGCCGCGAGGTGAAGCGCGGCAGCAAGTACCAGGGCCTCATCCTGGACCCGCCCGCCTACGGCCGCGGCCCCAACGGCGAAAAGTGGCAGCTCGAAGATGAGCTGAATGAGCTGCTCAAGCTCAGCCAGCAGCTGCTCGACCCGGAGGACCATTTTTTTGTGGTGAACCTGTATTCGCTGGGCTTCTCGGCGCTGATACTGGATAACCTCACGCAGGCCATTTTTCCCGGCCCAAAGGCCGTGCGCGAGTTGGGCGAAATTTACCTGCACGACGCCGGCCAGCGCAAGCTGCCGCTGGGCACGTTCTGCCGGTTTGCCAACTAGTTTCTATTTGTCCTTGCGAGCGCAACGCAGTGGAGCGCGGCAATCGCACCTGAACGATACCCACACCGGTCGTTCAGATGCGATTGCCACGCTCCACTGCGTTGCGCTCGCAAGGACAAACGATTTATAACAACAAGTATTTAAAACACTATGCACGCCCCCGTACACCATCGCCGCCTGGCCCTTATCGACATGGGTACCAATACCTTCCACCTGCTGATAGTGGAGGACCGGCCGGGCCAGCCGCCGCACATATTGGTGCGCACCAAGGTAGGCGTGCGCCTGGGCGAGGGCGGCATCAGCCAGGGCGAAATTGCGGCCGCGCCCTACGCCCGCGCCCTGCAAACGGTGCGTGGCTTTAAGGAAGAAATAGAATTGCACCAAGTGACGGAGGTGCGCGCTACGGCCACCAGCGCCATGCGCGTATCGCGCAACGGCCCCGATTTGGTGCGCGATATCCTGGCCACCACCGGCATTCAGGTGGAAGTAATTGCCGGCAACCGCGAGGCCGAGCTCATTGCCAAGGGCATTCGGCAGGCCGTGCCGCTGGGCCAGGCCAAGCACTTGCTGATGGACATCGGCGGCGGCTCGGTCGAGTTTATTATTGCCAACGAGGACACTATTTTCTGGAAGCACAGCTTCGAAATCGGCGCCCAGCGCCTGCTCGACAAGTTTTTCGCGGAGCCCAGCGGCGTTTTCCCCCGCGAGCAGATGGCCGCCGAGCTGGAATACCTGGCGGATATACTGGTCCCGCTCACGAAGGCCGTGGCAGCGCACGCGCCATTGGCTGGGATGGTGGGTAGCTCGGGCAGCTTCGACACACTGGCCGACCTGAGCGTGGGCCAGGTGCGCCGCGAGGCCGACCTGCCGCCCAGCACCGCCCTGCCCGTGGCCGAGTTTGAGCAGCATTTCGCGCAGCTGCTACTACTCGACCATGATGGGCGCGTGGCGCTACCGGGCATGTTCCCGATGCGCGCCGACATGCTGGTGGTAGCCAGCGTCATTATCAAGTATGTGCTGACTACCTACGAGTTAACGCAGATTACGACTTCGGCTTTCGCGCTGAAAGAAGGCTTATTGGCCGAGCTGCTAGCGCAGTAGCCTGAGGTAGCGTGGACTCTGCGAGTCCGCGCGTGGGTTCGTTGAACAACGTTACCACGCGCGGACTCACAGAGTCCACGCTACCTCTCCTTTGAGGCCACGCCGGCCCGGCCGCCCGCTACGCGGTGGATAAATGCCAGCTTGCCAGCTACTTCGGGGCTGATGATGAAAGGGTACGGGTCGGGCTGACCCATACTGCGGTTGAGGCTGTTCATAGCAAACGTGAGCGGCAGCCACATGGCAATAACTTGGTTGAAGTCAGCTACTTGATAAGGGTCTTGCATGGCGGCGCGCAGGCCCTGCTCGGGGGCGGCATCGAGGGGGTTGAGGCGCAGGCCGAAGGCGTGGGCGGTTTGCAGGGTATCGAGGATGTGCAGGTAGTGGGCCCAGGTTTCGGCCCAGTCCTCCCAGGGGTGGCTGCTGGCGTAGGAGCTGATGTAGTGCTGCGGCCAGTCGGGCGGCGCGCCGTGGGCGTAGTGGTTTTGGAGCGCCTCGCTATAGTCGGCGCGGTCGTCGCCAAAGAGCCGCCGAAACTCGGCCAGGGGCGGGGCGTCGTCGATAAGGCGGTCCCAGTAATAATGGCCTACCTCGTGCCGGAAGTGGCCCAGCAGCGTGCGGTACACCTCGTTCATCGACTGCCGGGCCTGCTCGCGCTCAATGTCATCGGCCTCGGCTATATTAATGGTTATCAGGCCGTTGTCGTGGCCCGTGAGCACGCGTTGCTCATCGCTGGTTCCCTCATCGGCCTTGAAATCAAATTGCAGGCCTTCCTTGGGGTACACGCTTTTGCTCACCACGGGCAGGTGCAGGCACAGCAGGCTGTACACCAGCCGGTGCTTGGCCACCTCCAGGTTGCGCCAGCGGCTGAGGTAGCCGGGGTGGCCCAGGTCTGGAATGGTGCGGTTGAGGGTGCAGGCGGCGCAGAATATTGTATCAATATTACTGGTTACCAACCAGTTGCAAACGCCGTGCGCATGATTGGCGCAGTAGGCATAGGTAGTACATTCCGGCTCGCCGTAGAGGCGGTAGGTGCGGTCGTCGGCCTCGGCCACCAGCGGCAGCAATTGCCGCCGGGTGGGTTCAAATCCTAGCAGATACTGGCATTTTTCGCAGCGGCTGTTTTCAAAATACAGCACCTGGCCGCAATGCGTGCAAGAAAATAGCTTCACGGAAGTAGGTGTAAAATCAGCTTCACTCAACGGGCCGACGGGCCGCGGGGTTGGCGCAGGCAGCTCTTTACCCAAAACAATTATAAATCGGTAAGCCTATCAAATTGAAGGGTATTTTATAAAAAAGATGGATAATTTAGTTTTTTTGGTTGTTTATTTAGCCCCAATAACTAGTCAATCTACTAGCTAAGCTGATTTACCCCCTAATTTTCTTACCCGACTATTTTATGGCCAATCCGCTCCTGACTTCCTACCAGAATCAGCCCCAGGTGTGGGATGAGATGTTTCGGGCTGAGGGCGTGCGGGCCGAGTACCAGCACTTTGTGGCGGCCATTGAGGGCCTGGCGGGCTCAGAGATGACCCGCAAAGACGAGCTGGCCAAGAAACTCTTTATGAGCCAGGGTATTACGTTCACCGTGTACAGCAGCGGCGAGGGTATTGAGAAGATTTTTCCGTTCGATATTATTCCGCGCATCATCTCTAATAGCGAGTGGCTGCGCATTGAGGCGGGCATTAAGCAGCGGCTGAAGGCGCTCAATATCTTTCTCAAAGACATTTACCACCAGCAGTTTATCATCAAAGATGGCGTGGTGCCGGCAGCGCTGATATACTCGTGCCCGCAGTTCTTGCGCGAGATGATGAACGTGGACGTGCCCCACGACGTGTACACGCACGTGGCGGGCGTGGACCTGATACGCGACCACGACGGCGAGTTTTACGTGCTCGAAGACAACCTGCGCACGCCCTCCGGCGTGTCGTACATGCTGGAGAACCGGAGCATCACGTACCGCATCTTCCCCGACCTGCTGCCCAAGAGCAACGTGCTGCCCGTGAAGGACTACCCCGATTTGCTGTACCGCAACCTGCTGGCCCTGGCCGACCGCCAAACCAGCGACCCCACGGTGGTGCTGCTCTCGCCGGGCATCTACAACTCGGCTTATTTTGAGCACAGCACGCTGGCCCGGCTCATGGGTATTCAGCTGGTGGAGGGCCGCGACCTCATTGTGCACAACCACTTTGTGTACATGAAAACCACCCGCGGCCTGGAGAAAGTGGACGTCATTTACCGCCGCGTGGACGATGAGTTTCTGGACCCGCTGGTGTTCCGGCCCGACAGCGCGCTGGGCGTGCCGGGCCTGTACTGGGCCTACCGCAAGGGCAACGTGGCCATTGTAAACGCTATGGGTAACGGCGTGGCCGACGACAAGGCCGTGTATTGCTACGTGCCCGACATGATTCGCTACTACCTCAACGAGGAGCCCATTCTCAAGAACGTGCCCACCTACCAGCTCGGCAATGCCGAGCACCGCGAGCTGGTATTCAGCCAGATGGAGAAGATGGTGATTAAGCGCACCAACGAAAGCGGCGGCTACGGCATGCTCATCGGCAGCGCCGCCACCGAGCAGGAAATGGATGACTTCCGCGCGGCCATCACCGCCGACCCGCGCAGCTTCATTGCCCAGCCCATCATCAGCCTGTCGTCGACGCCCTGCTACATCGACGGCAAGCTGCAACCCCGCCGCATCGACCTGCGGCCGTTTGCGTTGTGCGGGCCCAGCGGCATCGACATTGTACCGGGCGGCCTCACGCGGGTGGCCCTGCGCGAGGGCTCGCTGATTGTAAACTCGTCGCAGGGCGGGGGCAGCAAGGATACGTGGGTTTTAGGTAATTAACAGTGAGCAGTTAGCAATGAGCAATTACCTTGAGGACCTTATGAAAGACTTCAGATTAGCTCATGTCTTCTAGCTCTAATGTGCTCCTGGAAAAATCGTTTGCCCTCGGTGTGCGGATGTTCAAACTGGGTTCTTACTTGCAACATCGGCGCGAGTTTGTCGTGTCGAAGCAAGTCGTTCGCAGTGGCACAGCCATTGGGCTAATGCTGAAGAAGCCGCCGGGGCTATTTCTCGTGCCGATTTCAGTGCCAAAATCTCCATCGCCTACAAAAAGGCCCGCGAAACCAGCTATTGGCTACGTCTCCTACGCGCCGCCGACTGCCTAGATGAACGGCTCTTTGATTCTTTACACGGTGAATGCCAGGAACTCTGTAAAATCCTTTTCGCCACCCTCCGCACTAGCGGCCGAGCCTAATTGCTCACTGCTCACTGTTAATTACTATATGTTAAGCCGCGTTGCCGACACTATCTACTGGCTGGGCCGCTACATGGAGCGTACCCAGGCCATGCTGCAAGTTATTCGCATTCAGTATATTGCTTCGCAAGATGAGCCGCAGTACCGGGGCTGGCAGCCACTGCTCGAAACCTACGGCGACCTCAGCGAAGCGGAACTGGCCAAGCGCGCGCCGCACACGCCGCAGGTGCTCTACCACCTGCTGTTCGACCGCGAAAACGCGGCCTCGGCATACCGCAATATTGTGCAGGGCCGCGAGAATGCCCGCGCCGTGCAAGACCACATCACCAAAGAAGTGTGGCAGAGCCTGAACGACTACTACCACCTCATTCGGCACGATGCGCTGGCCCACCAGACGCTGGGCGAAGACCCCGTTTCGGGCATGGATAACCTGTTGCAGCAAAGCGTATTATACGTAGGTACGGTGCAAAACACCATGCCCCGCGACGAAGGCTACATCTTCCTCAAGCTGGGCAAGTTTTTGGAGCGTGCCCTGCAAACGGTTGATTTGCTGCGCCTCAACCGGCACCTCTTCGAGCCCGAAAACGCGGGCGGCCCCGATAGCCACCAGCTGCGCTACCTGCTCTACGGCCTACTAGGGTATGAGCTCTACGTGAAAACCTACCAGGGCAACCTCGAGGCGGGCAGCGTGCTGGAATTGGTGCTCTACAACCTTGACTTCCCGCACTCGCTGCTCTATAGCCTGGGCCAGCTGCTGCGCTACTGCGAGCGCCTCAAAGACAAAAGCCGCCCCGAAAGCTACGAGCACCTGCGCTTCCTCATCGGCAAGGCGCGCACTACGGTGGCCTACAGCAACTTGCGCGGCCAGCAAGCGGGCGCGCTGGCCCCCTTCCTGGCCCAGGTACGCAGCGAGTTGGTGGCCATCACGGCCGCCCTCAGCAGCGCGTATTTCAATTAGTAATGAGCAATGAACAGGGAGCAATTGAAACGTCATGCAGACCGTAGGGAAGCATCTCGCTCGCATCGTTGTGAGTTCGTTCGACGAGGCGAGGCGAGCGAGATGCTTCGGCAAGCGGACGCCAGATAAGCATGACGTTCTGCTGGCTTCAGTATAATTGCTCACTGTTCATTGCTAACTGATAACTGATAAAAATGGCTTCTTATAAAATTCAGCACCGCACGCGCTACGTGTACGCCGCGCCGGTTATCGACTGTGCTAATCAACTGATGGTGTACCCGTTGCCCGATGAGCGGCTGACGGTGAAGAGCCACGCCGTGCGCATTTCGCAGCACCCCGAGGTGGCCCTGTTTACCGACTGCTTTGGCAACCAGGTGGGCGTGTTCTCGCTCATTCAGCCGCATACCGAGCTCGTGATTGAGTCGCAGGCCGAGGTAGAAACCCACGCCATTCAGTTTCCGATGGATGAGGAATCGGCCGAGGCGCAGTGGAGCAACCTGGCCAGCCTGCGCCAGGATGTAGCTTTTATGGACTTCCTGCGCCTACCGCACTCCGAGGTAGAAGCCGAGCTGCGGCAGGCGCTGGGCGGCATCGTTACCTACGGGGCCAAGCCACTCAAGCACGCCCTCGAACTATCTGAATATGTGCACGATAACTTTCAGTATCAGCAGGGCGTAACGAGCATCGAAACGCCGCTGGAGGCCATTTGGCGGCTGCGGGCGGGCGTGTGCCAGGACTTTGCCCACCTGCTACTGCACCTGCTGCGCCTCAACGGCCTGCCCGCCCGCTACGTGAGCGGCTACGTGTGCCCCCGCGAAGAAGGCGTGCGCGGAGCAGGCGCCACCCACGCCTGGGTCGAGGTATACGTGCCATTCTACGGCTGGCTGGGCCTCGACCCCACCAACAATTGCATCGTCAACGACGGGCACGTGCGGGTGGCCATCGGCCGCAATTTTGCCGATTGCACCCCCGTAAAGGGCACCTACAAAGGCACCGGCGCGCACACCCTGGAGGTGTCGGTGCACATCGAAAACGGCCAGCCCCTGCCCACCGACAACCTGCCCGATGTGCCCGTGTACGTGCAGCAGGCCCCCGCCCCCGCCGCGCCCACCAACTCCTACCGTAAGTACGTGGACTGGGAGCAGCAGCAGCAGCAGCAGCAGCAATAACAGCCTCAAGCCAGCCGGTTGCCTGCCCGTCGGAGCGGCCAGCATACCAGCCGTTACAACCCCAAAAGCCGACGCTCCTCACCTGAGAGGAACGTCGGCCTTTGGAGCAACTACCGACCCTACTGCGGCTTGAGCTGAATAGGCACCGTGAAGCTGACGGCCACATTTGTACCGCTTTGCTTGCCAGGCACGAAACGCGGCAGCTGCTGGATGGCGGCCAGCACGGCCGCGTCGTAGGCCGGGTCGAGGCCCTTCACTATTTTGGTGTCGCGCACGCTACCATCGGCCCCCACGATGAAGCTGGCGAATATTTTCCCTTCGGGCATGGGGGTGATATTGGCCACCGTGCGCAGCAGATTTTGCTGAATAGCCATCACGATGGCTCCCATGCCGGGCTGGCCGGGTAGGCTGGGCATCTGCTCCACATAGGTGTACACTTTTTCGCCAGCGTCAGCAGCCGGTTGCTTGGGGTCGGTGCCGAGCACGGGCGGCGGCGGTGGAGGCGGCGGGGCCAGCTTATCAACGGGAGCAGTCTGGCACGCCGCTAGAAATAGCCCACCCAGCACAGGCAGGACCAGCCACTACTTCCAGCGGCGCACGGGGGTTTGGGTCTGCAACATGGCAATGCGGGTGAGTATGAAAGAAAAAGTAAACGACTGAATCAAGGCTGAATAGCCCAGCCGGGGCGACTGGCCTAGGGCCAGCCGGGCCAGCAGCGTAGCGTAGGGCTGCACTGCCACGGCGGGGCTGGCAGCCTGGTCGGCCAGCAGTTCGTGAGTGAGGCGCAGGGCCGGCAGCAGCAGGTGGGCGAATGGGTTGGGCCAGAGCACAATGCGCCACGCTTCGAGCCAGAGCACGTCGTAGCTGTGGCCCTGGCGCACGTGGGCCAGCTCGTGGGCCAGCACCGCCGTAGCCTCGGCGGGCGTGAGGGCCGCGGTTTCATCCCAAAAAACGGTACGGCCGAAGGAGCTGGTGGGCAGCCGCCCGCCGGTGTAGGCCAGCGCGTAGCCGGGCCGCGCTGCGCGCGGCAGCCGGCGCGTGGTGCGGCGCAGCTGCCAGCCGCGGTAAGCCAGCCGGGCCAGCCCCACCCCCACCCCAGCGGCGTAGAGCCAGGTCAGCCAGCTCCAACTCACGCTAGCAGCCGGAGCCGGCGCGGCGCTTTGCAGGGCGGGCAACACCACGGCCAGCACCGCGCCCGGCTCGCGGCTGGCGGCCAGCCAGCTGGGCAGCGCCACCTGCGGCAGTAGTGGCAACCCGGCAGCCAGCACTGGGGCCAGCAGCAGCGCGCGGTTGTAGCCAAAGCACCGCTCGCCGCGCAGCGCCACCCGAAACAGCAGCCACAGGCCGCCCAGCGGCAGCAGCGTGCCCGCCAGCCAGGGCAAAAGAAAGAACGCATCCATACGCAATCGGCTTGAAGGGTGAAACTGGTAGCAAATAATTATCTATTAGTCAATACTTTATTACTTCTTAGTCGGGTAGCGGGTGCTTACGTGCTTACCAAACTAATAAAGCTGCACGCTGTCGAGGGTGCCGGCCGGCGAGTAGTGTTGCCACTAGCCCAGCCAGAAAAAGTGCGGGCCACCGGGCTCGGCTACCACCCGCGCCCGGCCCCGGCGCGCCACTTGCCCGCCGGGGTAGTAGTAGCTGATGTCGCTGAAGCCGTGGCGGCGATAGCGCTCCTGGCGTTGCAGCTCGCCGGCCAGCGCGTAGTAGCGCCAGCGCCCCACCGGGCGGCCGTGCCGGTAGCGGCCCCGCGTGAGCAGCTGCGTGTGCGCATCGTCGTAGTACGCGCGGTGGCGGCCCTGGCGCTGCCCCAGGCGGTCGGCGGGCCGCGTGGCGGTGCAGGCCGCTACAGCTGAAGCTAAGACAATTACTGACAGTGTATTACGCATACCTCACACGCTGCTGCTAAACTGGGGGCTGGCTTTCATCGGCAGCATTTTCGGCGGGTGGCTCCTCGGCTTGGGCGTGGCGTAGCAGGGCATCGAGCTGGGCGGCATCAAGGTTTTCGTCTTGGGCAAAGAAGGAAACCAGCTGGCCGAACGAGCCGCCGAAGTAGCCCCGCAGCAGCTTGCGCAGCGAAAAGCGCCGGTAGTCGTCCTGGGCCACCAGGGCGTGGTATTGGTAGCCGCGGCCCACCGGCTCGTAGCCCACGAAGCCCTTTTGCTCCAGAATGCGCACGATGGTGCTCACCGTGGTGAGAGCCGGCAGCGGCGTGGGCAGCGCCTCGCGCAGGTCCTTCACGTAGCTGGGGCCGCGCTGCCACAGCAGCTGCATCAACTGCTCTTCAGCGCGGGTGAGTTCGGGAAATGGCGGCTGCATAACTAATTGGCTGAGTTGATAATGCGAAGTACGTAGCTTTTCAACGTAAATCTTAGTTCATAACTAATATTTACGTTGAAAATAGATAAAACATTGATAATGTGCTAATTATTATTAGTACGGTTTTCCAATAGCGCGAAGCCTCCGCTTCGTGCGTGAGCGCAGCAAGCAGCCGGTACCGCGCCAAATACTAGCCGCTCGCTGCGCTCGCGCACGAAACGGAGGCTTCGCGCTACTTGCAGCCGTAGGCGTAGGTTTGTGGCTCGCGCCACTCCCCTAACCGCCATGACGTTCTCCTACCAACAGCTTTTCGCTTTCGCCGAGCAGGTATTCCTAGCCATGGGCTGCCCGCCCGCCGATGCCACCTTGGCCACCGAAACCCTGCTCTCGGCCGACCTGCGGGGCGTGGACTCGCACGGCGTGGCGCGGCTAAGTGGCTACGTGCGCCTCTGGGAGGCAGGCCGCATCAACGCCCGGCCCCGCGTGGGCGTCACCTACGAAACGCCCAGCACCGCCGTGGTCGATGGCGACGGCGGCCTGGGTTTGGTGGTGGGCCCCCAGGCCATGCGCATTGCCATGCAAAAGGCCGCGCTGGTGGGCACCGGCTGGGTATCGGTGCGCAACTCCAACCACTTTGGCATTGCCGGCTACCACGCCATGCTGCCCCTGGCCCAGGACATGATTGGCATTGCTATGACCAACGCCTCGCCGCTGGTAGCGCCCACGCACTCGCTCGATAGGCTACTGGGTACCAACCCCATAGCCGTGGCCGTACCCGCCGGCGAGCAGCCCGACTTCGTGCTCGACATGGCCACCACCACGGCCGCCAACGGCAAGCTCGAAATTGCGCAGCGCAAAAACCTGCCCATCCCCGAAGGCTGGGCCCAGGACGCCGCCGGCCAGCCCAGCACCGATGCCAACGCCGTGAAAAACGGGGGCGCGTTGCAGCCGCTGGGCGGCGCTACGGGCTCGCACAAGGGCTACGGGCTGGGCGCGGTGGTTGATATTTTTTCGGCCGTGCTCAGCGGGGCTAATTACGGGCCGTGGGTGCCGCCGTTCGTGGCGTTTTTGCAGCCGCCGGCCGACCCGGTGGGTCAGGGCATCGGGCACTTTTTTGGGGCCATGCGCGTGGATGCCTTCCGGCCCGCCGACGAGTTTAAAGCCCACATGGACAACTGGATAACCACCTTCCGCAACGCCAAGGCGGTGGAAGGCAAGCAGGTGCTCATCCCCGGCGACCCCGAGCGCCACATGGCCGCCCACCGCCTCCTCGAAGGCCTGCCCTTGCTCGACGCCGTGGTACAGGACCTTGTAACAACCGGGGCTAAGTTTGGCGTAAAGCTCTAGCTAACTCAAGTTGCGCGCCATGCTCCCCGGTCCGCCGACGCAAGCCGGCCGACCGGTTGTCGTTGCGCAGCCCGCGCCGGCCAACGACAACCGGTCGGCCGGCTCGCGCCGGCGGACCGGCCAATTGGCCCCTCAAACTGAAACTTTCCTGGGCGGCGCGCTGGCGCGCAACTTGGGTTAGCTACCGGGCTACTTAGGCGAAGAAGCAGGCTGCGCAAACACCAGCCAGTTGGACTGCCGGGGCGTTTCGGTGCGGCGGTGGCCCAGCGTCACTACCTGGCTGCCGCGCTTGTACCAGCCGGCGTCCCAGTCGCCCATGTCGAGGTACAGGGCGTTTTTAGCCCCCAGCTCCACCAAGTCGTCGCCAAACTGCTGCATTCCAATAGCATCTGATGCGCTTTCTACCACGGCAAACCGGTGGTCGGCAAACTCGACCAGGGCGCGGCGCTGGAACAGGCTGCCACCGGCGGGCTTCTGGTTTTTGCTATCCAACACCAGTAATTCCTGCAAGAGCAAGGTGCCCTGTTGACTTTGCACGCGCGCCAGCTGCGCGCTGGGCGGCGACTTCCCTCTATCAATCTTGTTGATAGTGAGCTTATTACCGATAATAGTCAATACACCATTCAGAAATCCTACCGTGGCCTTCGTTTGCCGCAGGCGGCCATTGGCTACCAGCAGGTCGAGCGGCTGGCTGGTTTCCAAATCGGTGTAAGCGGCGGCTACGCTTAGCGCGCAATTTTCATCCTCCGCGCTAGGGCGTGCGGTTACTACCTGAATAGCCAGGTTTTGAGGATAAAACACTGCATATGAATTACCTCCTTGAGTTGTGCGCTCTTTGACAACAACTTGGTGGGCAGTATTTTGAGTGCAGGCCAGCAGGCCCAGCAGCATCCCCAGCAACAGGCTTTTATTCAGGATTTTCATTGAAACAAGGTTCAGGCAACAGAGAGGTAAGGTAAGCTTTAGCTTGCCACCGAGTCGAGAGCAAATTACTAGTTAGCAGCTAGATACGCAATAGCTGCTCCCGCTACTGGCAAGCTAAAGCTTACCCTACATCGGGGCTGGGCAACGCAGCGGCGGCCACTAGCTGCACCAGCAGCACCCAGCCCACGGCGGCACCCCAGCCGGCCAGCACATCGGAGGGGTAGTGCACGCCTAAGTACAGGCGCGCCCAGCCCACGCCCAGCGCAAACAGCGGGGCCAGCGCCCAGGCCCGGCGGTGGCGCGGCAGCACAAAAAACAGCGCCGCCGCCAGCGCCGCCGTGTCCATGGCGTGGCCGCTAGGGAAGCTGAACGTGTGCTCGGGCCGCAGGCTGACCCACAGGCTAGGCCGAGGCCGGGTGGCGAAAAACTTAATGGCCTGGGTGAGCAGCATGGAGCCCCCCAGGCCGGCCACAAACAGGCGGGAATCGCGCCGGCGGCCCACCCAACCCAGGGCGGCGGCAGTAAGCACGCCGGCCGCTAGCATTGGCCCGGTGTTGCCCACGATGGTAAAAAAGACGGCGAGCCCGTCGAGCGCCGGGGTGGCGTGGCGGTGCAGGGCCAGCAGCACGGGGTCGTCGAACGGTGCCTGGCCGGAGCGGGCCACCAGCGCGCCCATGGCACCAAACACGCCCCAGGCCAGCGCGGCCGGCAGCCACAAGCGGCGCGCACCAAACGAAATAGCTGCCATAACACGAAAAGCAAGGTTGCAGGCCCAGATACGGCAAAGCCGGGCGTGGGGTGCCCGTGCCTAGCTTCGCCCCTCCTAAGTACTGCCGTGCCTTATGCTAAGTACTGCCGTGCCTTATGCTCCCTTTCACCACCAATCGCCTGCTGCTACGCCCCCTGCGGGCCGGCGATGCGCCCGGCTTATTTGAGCTCGACAGCGACCCCGCCGTGCAGCGCTACCTGGGCGGCATTGGCGGCCCGCGCCCGGCTAGCCTGGCTGATAGTGAGGCCGCTATCCTGCGCATCGAGGCGCACTACGCGGCGGCCGGTGGCCTGGGGCGCTGGGCGGTAGTGCTGCGCGCCACCGGCGAGTTTATGGGCTGGGCCGGGTTGAAGCTGGTGGCCGGGCCCATCAACGGCCAGCACGATTTCTACGACATCGGCTACCGCTTTTTGCCACGCTACTGGGGCCAGGGCTACGGCTACGAGGCCGCCCAGGCGTGGCTGACCTACGGCTTCGCTACGCTGGGCCTGCCGCGCATCTGCGCCTACGCCGACGTGGAAAACGCGGGCTCGCGCCGCATTCTGAAGAAGATTGGGCTGGTGCCAGGGGCCACGTTTGAGGAAAGCGGCACGGCTTGCATGTGGTACGAACTGGCTGCACCGTAGATTTTTACCTTCTCTTGAAAGCAAAAAAAGGACTGTTTGGCTACCCAAGGGTAGTCGAACAGTCCTTTTTTGTTGGTCGCTAACTTTTGGGCCGGCGGCCCTGGCTTAGCAAAGCCTGACATAAACTACCAGGTTATTACCGGCAGCTTATTGTTAGTTAGCCCTTTAGCTGGCTAGCGGCCGAGCTAAGTGCCTGGCCAAGCTGCATCAGCTTGTCCTTGCTGTCGGCGGTGGCCGACGAGGCGGCTTTGGTGGTGTGCTCGCCCAGGGTTTGCAGGCTGCTGCCGATGGCGCTGCTGTCGCCGCTGCCGATGGCATCGTTCAACTTTTTGAGTTCCGAGCTGATGCCCGCGAGCTGCGGATTGCCTTGGAGCGTGGTAATCCAGCCCTGAATGTTGGGGCCGGCCGCGCCGGCGGCGCTGGTGAGGCCGCCTTGCAGCGCTTGCAGGGTGGCATCGAGTTGACTGGTGGATTCTGCCATGGTGGGTAAGGAAAGGTGGAGGTGAAGATGTGGCTTATTAACTCCTTACCTCATCGCTTGTTAGCCAATAAGCGTGTAAGATTTCGGCTTTATTATTAAATAATCTGGTAATAGCGGAGCTTACTTTTGGCGGGGGCAGGCCAGGGGTACCTTCATCCACCGGGCGGCCCGCTCATTGGCTGGTTGTACGGAGGCTACCGACCGGGGTATTTGCGGGCTACCGAAGTTGCATGCCGGGCCGGCTAGTACCTTGCGCCATGCGCTGTTTTCGTCCTTGCCAGCTGCCTGGCAGCTTACTAGTGGGCCTGCTCGGGCTCGCTGCCTGCTCGCCCACCGACCCATCTACCCAAGCCGCTACTCCCCTTGCGGCTGCGTGCCGCCCGCCCGCGTCCTTCACCGTGCAGCACCCCGCCTGGGTTACCAACGCCAGCCTCTACCAGGTAAACGTGCGCCAGTACACGCCCGAGGGCACGTTCCGGGCGTTTGAGAAGCACCTGCCGCGCCTGCAAAAAATGGGCGTAACCGTGCTGTGGCTGATGCCGGTGCAGCCCATTGGCGAAGTGAAGCGCAAGGGCACGCTGGGCAGCCAATACTCGGTGCGCGACTACCGGGGCGTGAACGCCGAGTTTGGCTCGGTGGCTGATTTGCAGCACCTTATCGCGGAGGCGCATAAGCTGGGTATGCACGTTATCCTCGACTGGGTGGCCAACCACACCAGCTGGGACAGCACCCTGAGCAAGGAGCACCCCGACTGGTTTACCAAGAATGCGCAGGGCGGCTTCCAGCCTCCCGTAGCCGATTGGCAGGACGTCATTGACCTCGATTACAGCAAGCCCGACCTGCGCCAGTACATGACCGCGAGCATGGCCTACTGGGTCAAAGAAGTAGGTTTCGACGGCTTCCGCTGCGACGTGGCGGGCCTGGTGCCCACCGAGTTTTGGAACGACACGCGGGCTTCGCTGGAAAAAATCAAGCCCGTGTTTATGCTCGCCGAGTGGGACGAATTACATAACCCGCCCTTCCTCAAAAAGGGCGAATTCACCCCCAATACCCATTTGCTCGAAAAGGCCTTTGACGCCACCTACGCCCTCAAGCTGCACTACCTGCTCGACAGCGTGGCGCAGGGCAAGCGCCCCGTGGCGGCGCTGCCGGGCTACTTCGCCGCCGAGCGCCGGATGTACCCGGCCGGCGTGTACCTGATGAATTTTACCAGCAGCCACGACGTCAACTCCTGGGACAACCCCGAGGGCGTGCGCCTCGGGGCCAATGCCCAGGCTATGGCCGTGCTCACGGCGCTGGTGCCGGGTATTCCGCTGGTTTACAGTGGCCAGGAGGCAGCCTCCACCAAGAAGCTGCGGTTTTTTGACAAGGATACTATTCGGTGGAACGGCTACCCGCTGAACGCTTTTTACGCGGCCCTGCTGCACCTCAAGCAAAACAGCCCGGCCCTGCGCAACGGCGATGCCTGCGCCAAATTCACCATCGTGCCCGCCCCGGCCGACTGCTTCGTATTTGAGCGCGCCAGCGGCGACGACAAGGCCAAAACCTGGGTGGCCATCAACCTGGGCACCCGGTCCCAAACCCTGGCCCACCCCCTCGAAACCGTCACGGATGCCTTCGCCGACGTGGGCGCGCCCGTGACCGATACCCTGGTGACGGTGCCCGCCCACGGCTGGCGCGTGCTCAGCACCCTCAAACCGTAGCAAGTAGCGTAAGCTTTAGCTTGCGAGCGAGCGCCAGCGGGCAGCTCGCGGTCGGGTCGCCTGGCCCGTTCCCGCCTGCTCGCTGCGCTCACTCGCAAGCTGAAGCTTACGCTACATTTTTCTTTTATGTCTGACCTCTTTACCGTGCACCACCCCGAGTGGGCCGCCAACGCCACCATTTACGAGGTAAATGTGCGCAACTACACGCCCGAGGGCACCTTTCAAGCCTTTGAGGCGCACCTGCCGCGCCTGGCCAAAATGGGCGTTGTCATCGTGTGGCTGATGCCGGTGCACCCCATTGGCATGGTGGGCCGCAAGGGCTCGCTGGGCTCGCCCTACGCGGTGCAGGACTACTTTGCAGTGAATGAGGAGTTTGGCACGCTCGACGACCTGCGCCACCTCGTGCAAACCGCCCACGAGCTGGGCCTCAGGGTGTTACTCGATTGGGTGGCCAACCACACCAGCCGCGACAACGCCCTCATCACCCAGCACCCCGCTTGGTACCAGCATGATGCGCAAGGCCAGCTGGTGCCGCCCGTGGCCGACTGGACCGACGTGGTAGCCCTCGACTACACCAACCCCGCCCTGCGCGCCTACATGGTAGAAGCGCTCAGCTACTGGGTGCGCGAGGCCAACATCGATGGCTACCGCTGCGACGTGGCCGGCCTGGTGCCCACCGACTTTTGGGACGAGGCGCGCCCGGCGCTGGAGGCCATCAAGCCCGTGTTCATGCTCGCCGAGTGGGATGAGCTGTATCCCTCGGGCGGGCTGACCTGGGAGGAATTCAACGCCGACACGCACCTGCTCGAACGGGCGTTCGACATGAGCTTCGGCCTGCGCCTGCACTACCTACTCGACCACATTGCTGAGGGCAAAGCCGCGCTGGCCGACATCGACACCTACCTGGCCGCCGAGCGCGCAAAGTACCCGCCCAGCGTGTACCTCATGCACTTCACCAGCAACCACGACGTGAACAGCTGGGACGGCACCGAAACCGAGCGCCTGGGCCCACTGGCCCAGCCCTTTGCCGTGCTCACGGCCCTGCTGCCCGGCATGCCCCTGCTCTACAGCGGCCAGGAAGCCGGCCTAAATCGCCGCCTGGCTTTCTTCGACCGCGATACGATAACCTGGGCCGCGTTGCCGCTGCAAGACTTCTACACCAAACTGTTGCAGCTAAAAAAGCGCCACCCCGCATTGCGCAATGGCGACCCGGCCAGCAACTTCCAGCGCCTCACCACACCAGCCGGCCTCTACGGCTTCGTGCGGGAGAAAAATGGCTCGGCGGTAATCGTGGTGATAAATGCCACCGCCGAGCCGCTGGAATTACCGGGGCAAAAAATGCTGGTATCGCCCCAAAAAGGCTTATTCGACGTGTTCAGCGGCGAGGCTCTCACCCTTGCGCAGGCCAAGACGCGGCGGGTACCCGCCCACGGCTGGCGCGTGCTGCGCACCCGCGACTAAAAGAAAGTAGCTTGGACTTTGTAGTCCGAGCGTGAGCGCGGCGAGCATCTGGCAGTTGGCACTGAGCTGGCTATTTCGGTCTGTGCAAACGTAAGATGCTCGCTGCGCTCACGCTCGGACTACAAAGTCCAAGCTACTTTTCTACCTCATCATGCCCTACTTATTCTTGTTCTTAGCCATTATCAGTGAGGTAATTGGCACTACGGCGCTCACGGCTTCCGGCCAGTTTTCCAAGCTGGTGCCCAGCCTGATAACCGTGGCGGGCTACGGGCTGGCGTTCTACTTTTTCAGCTTTTCACTCAAGGCCATTCCGGTGGGGGTGGCCTACGCCATTTGGGGCGGCGTGGGCATTGTGCTGGTTACGCTCATCGGCTTTTTCTACTTCAAGCAGCGGCTCGATTTACCCGCGCTGGCGGGCATCGCGCTCATCGTGACGGGCGTGCTGGTGATGCAGCTGTTTTCTAAAACGGTGACACACTGAGGGCTGGGCCGCCGGGGCCGGCGGCTACTCCTGAATGCAGGTCAGCCGCACGCCATCGCCGGCCATGCAAATGCTGAAGCCTGGCTCATCAACGTAGCTGATGGTCACCTTGGTACCGTCTTTTTTGGCGTAGTTCTGCCACAGGTCTCCGTGCGGCTCCAGGCGCTTACCGTTGGCCAGTTCCAGCACAAAGCCGCAGCCATCGAGGCGCAGGTTGCGTACGGTGGCCGGCGTGCCGCAGCCGGGATTTTCGGCGGTTTTTTGGCAGCCGAAAGCCAGGGATAGCAAAGCGGCTACGAACAGGGCAGAGTAGCGACGACGCATAATAGTGCAGGGAGTAAGCGTAAGTACTTCTCCAACAAGAGTATGAGAATTAGCTGCATGGTTGCAATAGTCTGGACGCAACAGCCTTTTCTATTTCAAGCAGTAATCCTGCTGGCGCGTGTTGGCTGGTAGTGCGCTCGTTGTAGTGGGGCGCTGGCGCCGCGGCTGTTTTTCGGAATAATCTGGCACTAAGTAGCCTAGCTGCCTGGCTAAGAATTCGATAATTGTGCGGCAGCATCTACGGGCGGCAGTTCAAAGGCCACTAAACCTTTTTGCACGTCAAATTCTGCTTTCAACTGAGCAAGTATCCGTTCGGCCGCAGGAGTATTCGATATCCCCCAAATACTTTCTTCAACCGACAGCCCCAGCAGCAACTGCGTAGTCCCTCCAAAGTGCACCATTACGTGGTTGTGGCTAGCTGCCCGGCCCCGTAAGTAGAGCGTAAAGCTGCAACTGCTATCCGCCAGGCCGTAGGCCAGAGTAGCGGCGAGGTTGCCCGTACTGACGTACTCCTCTGTACCCCAAAGCCAAACTACGTAACTACCAGATAAAGAATTCGTTGCCAGGTCGGCGTAGCGGGTTAGAAAATCATCCAGGCAGGCCTGGCTGCGCGCAGTTTCGATGTACACGTCCAGGCAAGGCGGCATACTTGTTTTGTAAGTTGAGTCACAAGAAATCCCCCCTCTCGTTGGAGAAGGGGGATTGAGAATAAGGGTTGAGGCCTACTCCGGCAGCTTCATGGCCCGCCAGGTGTTGTTGAAGCGGTTCACGTCGGGCAGGATGTTGGTGGGGTTCAGCACCACCGTGGTTAGCGGCGTGGTGGTGTTGGCCCGGAACGTCCAGGTGCCGCCGCGCTGCCAGATTTCGACGGGCAGGTGCACGGTGGTTTTCTTGCCGTTGCTTTCCGTGATTTCGGCCGTTACGGGCATGGCGGCCTGGCCTTTGTTTTCGATGGTGATGAGCGCGCCCTTGCTGGCGTCCTGGTTCACGTAGGCCACCGAGTTCACGGCCTGGTCGAGCAGCCAGTTCTCAAAAAACCACTCGTGGTAGAACCACGTCAGGTCTTCGCCGCCCACCTCGTTCATGGTGCGGAAAAAGTCGCGCGGGGTGGGGTGCTTAAAGGCCCAGCGCTTGATGTAGCTGCGAAACGCGTAGTCGAAGCGCTCGGGGCCCAGGATTTCCTGGCGCAGCAGGTACAGGCCAAAGCCCGTTTTGCTATACGCCGCAAAGCCCAGGTTGCGGGCCTGCGTCACGTCGGGCACGGTGTAGGGCACGTCGGCGTTGGGGTCGAGCAGCGCCCGGATGATGCCCGGCGTAGTGCGGCCCTCCACGTCGGCCAGCGCCTTGTATTCGCCGTTGTTGAAGTCCTTGGTGGATAAGATGTTGATAAACGTGTTGAAACCCTCATCCATCCACGGATACTTGCGCTCGTTGGAGCCCACAATCATCGGAAACCAGTTGTGGCCAAACTCGTGGTCGGCCACGCCCCAGAGGCTGCCTTTCTTGGCCTTGGCGCCGCAGAATACGATGCCCGGGTACTCCATGCCGCCCACCACGCCGGCCACGTTGGTGGCCACCGGGTAGCTGTACTCGTACCACTGCTTCGAGTTGAATTCGATGCTCTTTTTCACGTACTCGGTGCTGCGGTTCCAGGCCGTATCCTGCGCAGCTTCAGTCGGATAGAGCGACATGGCCAGCGACTTGCGGCCGCTGGGCAGGTTCATTTTGGCGGCATCCCACACGAAGGCGGCCGAAGCAGCCCAGGCCACGTCGCGGGCCTGCTGGCACCGGAAGTGCCAGGTAAGGCGGCCGTTGCGGCCGGCCGGGCGCGAGCTGGCCTGCGTCACCTCGGCGGGCGTGCGCACCAGCACGGTTTTATCCGAGCCGGCGGCCTGGGTGAGGCGCTTTACTTGGCTGGCCGTGAGCACTTCGGCCCCGTTTACCAGCTCGCCCGAGCCGCCCACGATAAAGTTGGCGGGCACGTTGAGGGTGTAGTCGTAGTTGCCGTAGTCGAGGTAAAACTCGGCCGACATGTAGGGCAGCGTATTCCAGCCCTCCACGTCGTCGTACACGGCCATGCGCGGATACCACTGCGCCACCTCAAATATTTCGCCGTTCTGGGTTTTGAGGCGGCCCAGGCGGTCGGCCCCGTACTCGGGGATGTTGAAGGCGTAGGCAATGCTGATTTTGAGCTTGTCGCCCTTGGGCTTCATCGGCTCGGGCAGCACAATCTGCATTCGTGTATCGTACACGTGATAAGTGGCTTTCATTTTCTTACCGTGTAGCTCAATGGTCACGGTTTGCAGCGAGTCGCCGCCCTGAAAGCCGCGCGCCCCGTTGCCAAAGCGGCTGCCCGCCAGCGGCGTAGCCGCCGCCCCGCGCGAGTCGGCCCGAAACAGATTTTGGTCGAGCTGCACCCACACAAACGGCAGCTCATCGGGGCTATTATTAGTGTATGTTATTGTTACATTGGATGTTACGCGGGCCGTCTTGTCGTCGAGGCTGGCGGCAATCTGGTAGTCGGCCGCGTTTTGCCAGTAGGTGGCGCTGGGCTTGCCGCCGGCGGTGCGGGTGGCCGGCCCCACCTGGTTGAGGTAATCGGGGTTGAACAGGGCCCGGGCGTTGTAGGGCGGCAGGTTGGCCGGGGGCTGCGGGGCATTGAGCTGAGCCTGGGCCTGGTTTGCGCCCAGCAGCAGCGCCGCGCTGGCCAGCAGCTTCGCAAAGGAAAAGTTATTCATGAAAAAGGAAAAGGCGATTTGCCAAAAATAGGCAGCCGCCGAAAAGTATGGGTGAAGAAACTGCGTTTTACTGGTTTAGGACTTACACAAAAGGCGTTGGTCACTGCGAGCAGCGCGAAGCAATTGCACTAGAACGGCACCCACGCCGGTCGTTCGTCCATCGTTCTGGGGCGATTACCGCGACCTTACTTAATGCGCAACATGCTCGCAATGACCAACGCCTTTTGCATAAGTCCTAGTTAATTACCAAAAATTACGCTTCATGACCTTCGACCCTCAGCAATTCAACGAGCTTATCCGTACCCGGCGCAGCGTATTTGTGCCGCAGTTTGAGCCCGGCAAAATCATCCCCGACGACATTATTTGGCAGCTGCTCGAAAACGCCAACTGGGCGCCCAGCCACAAGCGCACCGAGCCGTGGCGCTTTACGGTGTTCACAGGGACCGGCCTGCAAAAACTCGCTGATTTTCAAGCTAATCTGTACAAGGAAACGGCCGGCTTCAAATTCAACGAAGGCAAGTACGAGAAGCTGCTGGCCATGCCGCCGCAGTGCTCGCACATCATTGCCCTGGGCATGCACCGCAGCGACGACGGCCTGCCCGAAATCGAGGAAGTGGAGGCCGTGGCCTGCGCCGTGCAAAACCTGGCGCTCTCGGCCCACGCCTATGGGCTGGGCGGCTTCTGGAGCAGCGGCGGCGTCACCTACACCGAGCAGGCCAAGGCGTTTTTTGGCCTCGGGCCGGCCGATAAGTTGCTGGGGTTCTTCCACCTAGGCTACGTGCGCACGCCGGGCTCGGCGGGTAAGCGCGGCCCCGTACAGTCCAAAACCCGCTGGATGACTGAATAACGTAGCGCTTCGCGCTACATTCGCCCCATGGCTATTTCTCTGGCGGGCGTGCACCACATCGCCATTATCTGCACCGATTACGCCGCGTCGAAGGCGTTTTATACCGAGGTACTGGGCCTGAAAATCATCCGTGAGGTGCACCGCGCTGAGCGCGAATCCTACAAGCTCGACCTAGCCATTGGCGACCAGTACGTTATCGAGCTGTTTTCTTTTCCGAACCCGCCGCCCCGCACCAGCCGGCCCGAGGCGGCGGGCCTGCGCCACCTGGCCTTCGCGGTGCCCGATGTGGCGCAGGCTATTCAACACCTGGAGGCACACCAGATTACGTGCGAACCCATTCGGATTGACGAGTTTACGGGTCGGCGCTTCACTTTTTTCAGTGACCCCGACGACCTGCCGCTAGAGCTTTACGAAGGCTAACTTATGCTGAAGAATTACTGCTTGGTGGTGGCGCTGGCGTTGGCCGGCTGCGCAGGCAGCCGCCCCGCCCCGCGCCTGCTCGTGACGGCTGGCTACTGCGACCCGCCCCTGCCCTACCGCTACGACCCGGCCTACACGCCGAAAGTCGATTTTGAGGCGGCCCTCACGCCGGCGCTGCTGGCGCGCTACCCGCGCCGCAACCTACTCACTGCCAACGCGGCCGGCATCTTGCCCGCGCTGCAAACCCTGCTGGCCCTGGAGGCCCAGGCCCGCCAGCAGCCCGGTCCGGCCACCGAGGTGGCCGTGCTGCGCCAGCGCCAACTCATCCTGGCGCAGGTGGCGCTGGTGAGCACCACCGTGGCCAGCGTAGCTGCCGAGCTCGACTGCGAGGGCGAGCGCGCCGACCAGGTAGCCGGCTACCTCAAGAGCCAGGACGACCACCGCACCCAGCGTCTCAACGTGCTGTCTATCAGCGTGGGGGCGGCCAGCGGTATTGGCACCACAGTTATCGACAACCAGCCCGGCCAGTATGCCTTTGGCATTGGGGGCGGGCTGCTGGCGGCGGGGTTGGGGCTGCTCACGCTCACCGGCAACCACACGGCCGAGTTCAACCACCCGCGCAACCTACTGGCCGAGGTGTGGCAGGAGAAACCGACTTCAGCCGTGTTTCCGCCCAGCGTGTGGTACCTGCTCACCGAGCCGGCCTTCAGCAACCAGGGCCAAACTGCCCTGGCCCACAACACGCGCCAGCGCTGGACGCACTACGGCCAGCTCGACCAGCCCGACTCCAAGGAGGGCCAGCAGCTGGCCGCCCTGCTGTTTGGCACCGGTGGCGAGTACTCGTCCGACCAGCTCACGGTGCGCGCCAACATGCTCAACGAGCTGCAATCGGCGGTGCGCCTGCTCAACCAAGAGCTGCAAGGCCTGCTGCTAGTGCTGACGGAGCGCTGAGCGCCGCCTACCGGGCCGCCAGCGTAGCGGCAGGGGCCAGCGCGGCCGCCTGCGTCTGGCGCAAATGGCGCAGGTAGAGCAGGCCAATGAGCAGGGCTAAAACACCCTCAGCCAGCACGGTAGCCCGCACGCCGAAACGCGCGGCGGCTGCCCCCACCACCAGGCTGCCCAGCGGCAGCGCCGTGGTGTACACCAGCACGTAGAGGCTGATGACCCGGCCGCGCATGGCCGGCAGCACCGTAGTTTGCAGCAGCGTCACGTTGAGGGTAATCTGGGCCATCATGCCGAACGCGCCCCCCACCAAAAAGGCCAGCGCCAGCCAGTACCACGGCGTGTAGGCAAACAGCAGCAGCCCCACGCCCAGCACGAACGTATTGACGGTCATTACTTTATTTAAATCGGCGCTCGGCGGCAGCGACGTCAGGTACAACGCCGCCCCGAGGCCGCCCAGCCCAATGGCCCCATCCAGCATACCGAACGTGGTGGCGGTGCCTTGAAAAATATCCTTCGCATACACCGGCATGAGCGCGGTGAAGGGCAGCACCAGCAGCGCCATGAGCCCCAACGTGCTGATAATAAACCGAATATCTGGCGTGTCGCGCACGTACCGAAAGCCATCGGCCAGCTCGGCCAGCATGGCTTGCGTGCGCGGCGCGGCTACGTAGGCCGGCAGCCGCAACGCTAGCAGCGACCCGATAACGGCCACGAAGCTGACCGCATTCAGCCCGAAACAGGCGGCGGCCCCCAACCGCTCAATGGCCAGGCCCGCCACGGCCGGCCCCAGCAGCTTGCTCAGGTTGAGCATGGTCGAGTTGAGGGCTACTGCGTTGGGCACGTCCTCCTTGTCATCTACCAGGTCGTACACCAGCGACTGCCGGGCCGGCACGTCGAAGGCGTTGATAATGCCCAATACCGCGCTCAGGGCAATGATGGCCGCCACCCCATCGTGCTGCCACACCACGGCCAGCGTCAGCAACACGGCCTGCACCATCGACAGCACCTGCGTGAGCAGCAGCACCCGGTAGCGCGAGTAGCGGTCGGACACCACGCCCCCCAGCAGCGAAAACACGGCCGATGGAAAGAGCGTGGCAAACACGCTCACGCCCAGCATAAACTTGGATTGCGTTTGGGCATATACCACCCAGCTCACCGCCGTTTTCTGCATCCAGGTGCCCAGCAGCGACAAGGACTGCCCCGCAAAAAACAAGCAAAAATTGCGGCTGCGAAACGCGCGAAAAGCTTCGGGCATAGGAATGAGCTGTTATCTTTTAGCGGCTAGCTTTCTTTTTGATTAATAATGCGTTATGAATAACCCAACGTCAGTTTCGGGCTAGCTGACCATTCCAGCCATAAGGCTTTTGCCAAACCACAGTTCAGGCGCTTAGTACGCCCCCTGTCTTCTATCAGCTTACCAATACGAGTTAACGGCCCGCTGCGGTAATTAACCCAAACCGTATGGGGGAGTTATACACTACTGCGGCGGCCGTGCGCTGCCGCCTTTTCAACTACTCCTTTTCCATAAGTAATGGCAACTCATCGTGAACTCGGCCGCTCGGGCCTGCACCTCGCCCCGCTCGTGCTGGGCGGCAACGTATTTGGCTGGACGGCCGACGAACAGGCTTCCTTCGCCGTGCTCGACGCCTTTGTGGCGGGCGGCGGCAACGCCATCGACACGGCCGACGTGTACTCGGCCTGGGCGCCCGGCCACGAAGGCGGCGGGCAGTCGGAAACCGTAATCGGCAAGTGGCTCGCCCAGCGCGGCCGGCGCGACGACGTGCTCATCTTTACCAAAGTGGGCATGGAGCTGGGCCCCGATAAAAAGGGCCTGTCGAAAGCCTACATCAAGCAGGCCGTGGAGGCGTCACTCAAGCGCCTGGGCACCGATTACATCGACCTCTACCAGAGCCACCAGGACGACGAAACCCTGCCCGTAACCGAGCCGCTCGAAGCCTACGCCGAGCTGCTGAAAGAAGGTAAAATCCGGGCCATCGGCGCGTCTAATTTCAAGCCCGCACGCCTGCAAGCCGCCCTCGATGCCACCCAAAACGGCCTGCCGCGCTACGAAAGCCTCCAGCCCGAGTACAACCTCTACGACCGCGCAACTTTTGAAAAAGACGACCTCGGCATTGTGCAGGCCAGCGGCATCGGCGTCATCCCGTATTTTGGGCTGGCCGCGGGCTTCCTCACCGGCAAGTACCGCAGCGAAGCCGATTTGAAGAAAAGCCAGCGCGGTGGCGGCATCGGCAAGAAGTACCTGAACGACAAGGGTTTCCAAATCCTGAAAGCCCTCGATGCGGTAGCCGACCGCCATGGTATCAGCCAGGCGCAGGTGGCGCTGGCGTGGCTCATGCAGGCCCCTGGCATCACGGCGCCCATTGCCAGCGGCACCAGCGCCCAGCAGGTGCAGGAACTGACCAAAGCCATGGACGTGCAACTAAGCACCGCCGACGTGGCCGAGCTGCAAGGCTAGCCAGTAGGCCTCTCACCACTGAAGCAAGGCAAGAAAAGACCGTCAGGCTGAGCCTGACGGTCTTTTCTTGCCTTGTGCTTGCAGCCTTACTTGGCGGCTATGTCCTCAAAGGTGTAGGTGCGCGCCACATCGTCCATGGGTTTACCGTCAGCCTCGGCGTAGGGATACACGAAGTAGTTGAGCGGCGGGCCGGCTTGCTTGGGCACCAGCGTCAGGTCGCGGCCGCGGGTAAACTCGACGCGGTTTTCGTCGTGCGCACCGAAGAAGTAGTTGCGCTTATCGGGGTTTTTGGCGGCCTCAGAAGCATCGACGGGTACCCAGCCGGTTTGCTTGGTGAAGAACTCGGCCCAGCAGTGGTAGCCTTTTATTTCGCCCTTGCCGCGCTCAGTGGGTAGCGGCAGCCCAATGCTGAAACGCGCCGGAATACCCAGCGCCCGGCAGTAGCCAATCACAATGGCATGAAAATCAGTGCAATTACCCCGGCGGGCATCGCAGGCGTAGTAGATGTCGCCGCGGCCCCAGCCCTGGCCGGTTTTGTCGTAGGTGACGGTGCTCACCACGTGCTCGTAGATGGCGCGGGCCTTTTGCAGGTCGGTTTTAGCCCCGGCCTTGTCCACCACTTCCTGGGCCTGGGCCTTGATTTTGAAATCGAGGGGCACGAGGCGGTCGGGGGCCAGCCAGCGGGCGAGGTTGGGGTCGCGGGCCTCGGTTTCGGCGGGGGCATGATCATCGGTAGCGCGCAGGTTGAGGTGCTCGCGGCGCGTGACGCGGGCCGTGAGCGTGACTACCAGCGGGGCAGTGGGCACGGCGGCCGGCCGCAGGTGCAGCATCTGGTTGCCGTACTGGTCGGTTTCGACGGTGTAGGGCGCGCCGGCCTCAATGTGGAGGTCACGCACGTCCTGGCTTTTGTCGGAGTGGGGCACGGGCATCCATAGCTCCACCGTTTTGGTGCCGGCCGCCGGCACGGGCACTGTGGCCCGGCACAATAATTGAAACGTGCGGCTACGCGGCGCAACCGGAGCAGTGGCTGGGGCGGCAGCCGTGAGCAGCAGCGCAGTAGCGGCGAACAGCAGGTTTTTCATAAGAAGGGCAAAAGCACTAGCAATCGACTGCCAAAGTTACGCCGCACAGGGGGGCCGGCCTGACCGGTGGCGAGCTTATAATAAATTGGGGAGTGGGGAGAAGCTAGTAATTTTGCACAGTTTTCCTTCATAATGCCTTCAAATTAGCCTGTTTGGCTACCCCATATTCCGCTTATTACGCTCCGCAATAAGCGCTACTTTGGTGGCTTCCAACTTGTTCTTATGTCCTTTATTATCAGTTATTCTATCTTGCCACGCCGTCTGCTATTAGCTGTTTCTTTATTCGTTTCGATGCGGGCGGCGGCCCAAACCGTGGCCCGCGCCGACAGCATTACGGTGGCCATCGAGCCCACCTACAATGAGGTATCGAAGGCGCACCGGCGCATTTTTGGCGAAAGCTACCGGGCGCTTTGGGCGGCGCCGGTCAAGCTGCCCATATTTCACTTGGTCACTGCCAAGGGCGGGCTCACCATTGTGCAGCGCGGCGGCGGCCTGCAAACCAAGTCGCTGCGCATGAAGGATGCCAGCGGCCAGCAGTGGGTGCTGCGCACCATCCAGAAGTATCCCGAGCGGGGCCTGCCGCCCGCCCTGCGGCCCACCATTGCCAAGGATATTTTGCAGGACCAGGTATCGACTTCCCACCCCTACGCCGCGCTGGTGGTGCCGCCGCTGGCCCAGGCGCTGGGCGTGCCCCACGCCAACCCCCAGGTGGTGTACGTGCCCGACGACCCCGCGCTGGGCGAGTACCGCAAGGACTTCGCCAACCAAGTATTTCTGTTTGAGGAGCGCGAGCCGCTGGACGCTGATAAGACTGACAACACCGAGAAAGCCCAGAGCCGGCTGCAAAAAGACAATGACAACCGCGTGGACCAGGTGACGGTGCTGCGCGCCCGCCTACTCGACATGCTGCTCGGCGACTACGACCGCCACGAGGACCAGTGGCGCTGGGAGCGCACCGAGGGTGCCAAAGGCAGCCTGTATGAGCCCGTGCCGCGCGACCGCGACCACGTGTTTTATAAGCCGTCGGGGGCGCTGCCGTGGGTTTTGTCGCGGCACATATTCAAGTCCAATGTGCAGGGCTACGGCGACCACATCCGGTCCATCAACCGCTGGAACGACAAGGCCAAGTACTTCGACCGCTACTTTCTTAATGAGCTGAGCGAGGCCGACTGGCGCACCCAGATTGCCTATGTGCAGCAGCACCTGCCCGACAGCCTCCTTGCTAGCGCGCTGGCCCGCATGCCGCGTAACATCTACCAGCTCAGCGGCCCCGAGCTGGCCAAAAACCTGCGCGCCCGCCGCGACCACCTGGAGCCGCAGGCGCTGAAATACTACCGCTTTCTGGCCAAAACGGTGGATATTCCGGCCTCCGACAAGCGGGAAAATGTGGCCGTGGTGCGCCAGCCCGAGGGGCGCATCGCGGTTACCATCAGCAAGCGCAAGAAGGACGGCGGCCTGGGCGATGTGCGCTACCAGCGCACTTTTGACCCGGCCGACACGCACGAGCTGCGTCTCTACGGCCTGGGCGGGGCCGACAGCTTTGCGGTAGCGGGCGCGGCGCGCTCGCCCATGCGGGTGCGCCTTATTGGGGGCGCCGGCAACGACGCCTTTGCGGTGGCGCCCGAGGTACCGCAACGCCGCAAGCTAACGGTGTACGACCGCTCGGACGAGCCCAACCAGCTGCCCGCCGGCAGCCAGGCGCGCCTGCGCACCTCCCGCGATACCACCGTCAACCAATTCAACAAAACCAGCTTCCGCTACGGCTACTTGCAGCCACTGCTGCTGGCCGGCTACAGCAAAGACTATGGCTTTCAGCTGATTGGCAATTTTATTCATGTAAAGCAGGGCTTTCGCAAAGAGCCGTATGCCGCCCGCCAGAGCCTGCTGGTGAACTACGGCTTTGGCAACAACTCGCTGCTGCTGGGCTACACCGGCGACTTTAAGCGCGCCGTAGCAGGTAATGACTTGCTGGTGAACATATTATCAAAAGGCCCAAACTACAACAACAACTTCTTCGGGGTGGGCAACCAAACCGAGTTTGCCAACTCCGGCGACCGGCGCATTCGCTACTACCGGGGCGTGTACAACCTGCTTAGCGCCGATGTGCGCCTAGCCCACACCTACCAGCAGTGGCGGGTGAGCGCCGGCGTGGTGGCCCAGTACTACAACGCCGACGACGAGAAAAACGAGCGGCGCTACCTGGGCCTCTACGCCCAGGAGCACCCCACCGAGGAGGTATTCGCCCGCCAGGCCTACGGCGGCCTGGTGGCCAGCGCCACCCTCGACACCCGCGACAAGGAGTTGGTATCGCACCGCGGCGTGTACTGGGCCACCACCCTCACCGGCCTCAACCGCCTCGATGCCAACCGCCACACCTTTGGGCAGGCCCTCACCGAGTTTACGTTCTACGCCAACCCGCTGCGCGACTCCAGCCTCGTGATTGCCAACCGCACCGGGGGCGGCACCACGCTCGGCGACGCCACTTATTTTCAGCAGCTCAAGCTGGGCGGGGCCCAAAACCTGCGCGGCTACTACCTGTGGCGCTTCACGGGCAAGAGCATGGCGTTCAACAACTTGGAATTGCGCCTGAAGCTGCTCGACTTTACGTCCTATCTGCTGCCGGGCACGCTGGGCGTGGTGGCGTTTCACGACATTGGCCGGGTGTGGTCGCCGGGCGAGCAGTCGCAGAAGTGGCACAACGGCTACGGCGGCGGCCTCTACTTCCTGCCCGCCCAACTGCTGCTGGTGCAGGCCGTAGTGGGCTTTTCGGAGGAAGGCGTGTACCCGTATATATCGGCGGGCTTCCGGTTTTAGCGCGCCGGTGGCGGCAAAAGTGGGCTTGGGGAAAAGGCCAGTTCTGGAGCCAACCTCAACAATAGGCTAATTTATTGACTTACCAGTAATTACTTACAAAATAACGGTAGCAGCCTTCCACGTTCTGCCGTAGTAGGGGCACGGGGCGCAGCCGGCGGGCCAGGTGGCCCCGGCCGCCCCTTCTTAGTAAGCCCTACTTTATGCCAACTACCTCCCCTTCTGCCAAGCGCGTGCTCGTGACTGGCGGTACCGGCAAGCTGGGCCGCGCCTGCGTGGCCGACCTGCAAGCCCACGGCTACGGCGTGTTCGTGGTCGATACCGTGCCGCCCGAAAAGGGCATTCCGCACATCATCGCCGACCTCTCCGATTTTGGCCAAACGCTCGATGCCTTCTCGTCGGTGGGCTTCGATATTCACGCCGGCGTGGGCACCGGCCCGGCCTTCGACGCCATTGTGCACCTGGCGGCCTTCCCCACCCCGCGCCAGTACCCCGATGCCCACTTGTTTCAAAACAACATCATGGGTACCTACAACGTGTTTGAGGCAGCGCGGCGATTAGGAATTCACAACGTCATTTGGGCCAGCAGCGAAACCACGCTGGGCGAACCCTTTGATGGCCGCGAGCCCTATGCCCCCGTGGACGAGGACTACCCGCTGCGCGCCAAAAGCGCCTACGCCCTGGCCAAAGTGCTGATGGAGGACATGGCCCGCCAGTTTTGCTACCAAACGCCCGACCTGAAGCTCGTGGGCCTGCGCTTTAGCAACGTGATGGAGCCGGCCGACTACGCCAAGTTTCCGGCCTACGACGACGACCCCGAGGAGCGCAAGTGGAACATGTGGGCCTACATCGACGCCCGCGACGGCTCGCAAGCCATCCGCAAGGCCATTGAGTGGGAGGCCACCGGCATGCACCCCTTCATCATCGCCAATGCCGATACGGTGATGACAAAATCATCTACCGAGCTGATGCAGAAATACTTGCCCCAAGTGCCCGTGAAGAAGGCACTGGGTGAGCACGAAACGCTGCTCTCGATTGACAAAGCCCGCCGCGTGCTGGGCTACGAGCCTGAGTTTAGCTGGCGCGAAGCGAAGTCGCGCTAAGCTACCCAGCTAGATAATACGCAAAAAGCCTTCCGCAAAAAGGGCTGCTACCATTCAGCAGCAGCCCTTTTTGCGGAAGGCTTTTATAATATAACTAGATATAAATCAGATAATTACCTAAACTAAGCGGTGATAGTCACGCTGTCTAGGCCTTTTTGCACGGCCGTGTCCTGCACGCCGGGGATAGCCAGGCCTTCGGCGCGGGCTACGGTCACGTCGGTCATACCCAGGAAGCCTAGAACGGCCTTCAGGTAAGGTGCTACGAAGTCGTAGCCGGCCGACGGGCCTTCGGAGTAAATGCCGCCGCTGGCCATAGCCACGTACACTTTTTTGCCGGTAACGAGGCCCTTCGGAGCGCCATCGACATACTTGAACGTGATGCCGGCGCGGGCAATGTGGTCTACCCAGGCCTTCAGCGTCGAAGGAATACCGAAGTTGTAGAGGGGCGCGCCAATCACGATAACGTCGGCATCCATAATCTCCTGGATGGCGTCGTCCGAGTGCTTGGCGGCGGCGTGCTGCTCGGGCGTGCGGCTCTCGGCCGGCGTGAAGAGGGCGTTCAGCTTGGCTTCCTCCAGGTGGGGGAATGGGTTGGTAGCCAAGTCGCGCACCACTACGTTGCTGCCGGGGTTGGCGGCTTGCAGCTTGTCGATGATGCCGTCGGCGAGCTGAATGCTGGCCGAAGCCCCTTTGCGCGGGCTCGAGATAACGTTGAGAATGTTCATCGTAAAAAAGGAAGTGGCCACGGGGCCGGTGAGATGCGGGTAGTGTTGGAGGCGCTCAGCTACTTACTAGCTGGCGCGCTACAAATGTACATACATTTCATGTACCCACATTGTTTTAACAAGTAAAATTAAACTGGTTGTCTCAGTTAGAGGCAAGAGTATTCTACCCAAGTACTTTTGAGACCTAAGTGTATCCACACTAGGGTCTCGCATCTTATCAGCTACCGTATTACCAAAAGCTTCCTAGCCTTTTTCTCAGTCACTACCGCTCGCCTATACCTTTACGCATTCTTCATTGATACGCAAATGACCGCCTACGATTTGACAGAGATATTGCGCAAGCTATTAGCAATGCCTGCCGAATCGGAACTAGTAGAATTCAAAGAGGCCAAAAACAGCTTTGATAGCGAAAAATTGGGGGAATATTTCAGTGCCTTGAGTAATGAAGCCAACCTGAAAGGAGCTGATGAGGCCTGGCTTGTTTTTGGTATCAACGACACTCAAAAAGCGGTTGGCACTTCCTTCCGCACCGACCCGGTCAAGCTGCAAAATCTTAAGAAAGAAATAGCCGACCACGCTTCCAATCGCCTGACCTTTCGCGATATTCACGAAGCTGCGCACGAGGGTAAGCGCGTGCTACTGTTTGAGATTCCACCGGCTACACTAGGTCAACCAACTGCGTGGAAAGGACATTATTACGGCCGCGATGGCGAAAGTATCGGTCCTCTTAACACTGACGAGCGCCACCGTATTGAACGCCAAGGTCAGCCTATTGTCAATTTTGAACGAGCAATCGCGTTTGCTAATGCCAGTACTTCACACATATTAGAATTACTTGACTGGCAAGAGTATTTTAAGCTATTTGATTATCCAGCTCCGATTGATGCGCAAGCGATAGTAGCCCATTTCTTACAAGACAAAGTAGTAGTGCGCGAACAAGGAACATTTCATATTACTAATATGGGTGCTGTTCTTTTTGCCAGAGACCTTAAGCAGTTTGCTCACCTAGAGTATAAGGGTATAAGAATTATTATTTATAACGGTACGGGCCGAACAAATGGCGGGCGCGAACAGACGGGCCGCTTAGGTTACGCTATAGGTTTTGTAAAAGCGCTTACCTGGTTGAATGAGCGCCTACCAAGTCGAGAAGAGATTACCGCAACACGCCGGGAAGAATCGCCTACTTATCCAGTAAAAGCTATTCGTGAACTAGTAGCCAATGCGCTGATACACCAGGACTTTACCACTTCGGGCTCGTCGCCAATGGTAGAAGTTTTTGACAACAGAATTGAAGTAACTAACCCTGGTGCACCCTTGATAAATGTGCTACAATTCTTAAATCATACCCCAATCAGTCGGAATGAAGATATCGCAGACATTATGAAAACGCTGAATTTCTGTGAACGTCGCGGAAGCGGGGTTGACCGTATCGTGGAGGAGTGTGAGAAGCACTTTCTACCAGCTCCAGACTTCATCCGAGGCGATAATTCCACGCAAGCCATTTTATATGCCCCTAAACCGTTGCGCGACATGAGTTCCCGTGATAAGGTACGGGCCTGTTATCAGCATGCTTGCCTCAAGTTTGCTAACGGAGAAGCGATGTCAAACCAGTCGTTTCGGGAACGAATGGGTATTGCTGAAAAGAACTACCCTATGGCTTCCCGAATTATTGCCGATACGCTGGAAGCAGGTCTCATAAAACCTTACGACCCCGATAACAAGTCAAAGAAGCAGGCCCGTTATGTACCAGTCCTGAGTTAATTCTTATGTAACGGCTATGTAACTGGTGGCTCAGAAAACCTTCTTAATTCGCTGCGTTAGCCGTTTTTTTATGTAACGGCAATGTAACTCTACCCCAAAATGCCCGACGCCGTCGCCCCCCTACCCTACCTCGTTTTCGATTTCGACTCCACTTTCACGCAGGTCGAAGGCCTCGATGAGCTGGCCGATATTGCCCTGCAAGGCCAGCCCGACCGCACCGAGCGCGTGGGCGCAATAAAAGCCCTCACCGACCGCGGCATGGCCGGCGAAATCGGCTTCCAAGAATCGCTGGCCAAGCGGCTGGCGCTGCTGGGTGCCCACCGGCGGCACCTGTCCCCGCTGGTGGCCCACCTGCAAACCAAAGTGAGCGAGAGCATCCGGCGCAACGGCGACTTTTTTCGGGCGCACGCCGACCGCATCTACGTGGTAAGCAGCGGCTTCCGTGAATTTATTGAGCCGGTGGTGGCCGAGTTTGGCATTGGGGCCGACCACGTGCTGGCCAATACGTTCACCTTCGACGCCGAGGGCAACATCACGGGCTGCGACCCGGCCAACGTGCTGAGCCGCGACGGCGGCAAAATCCGCCAGCTGGTGCTGCTCGACCTGGCCGGGCCGGTGTACGTGCTCGGCGATGGCTACACCGACTACCAGATTCGGGAGGCCGGCCTGGCCCACCGCTTTTACGCCTACACCGAAAACGTGAGCCGCCCCAGCGTGGTGGCCCACGCCGACGAGGTGCTGCCCACTTTCGACGAGTTTTTATACCAACTGAAACTACCCATGACGCTGAGCTACCCCAAAAACCGCATCAAGGTTTTATTGCTGGAAAACCCCGACGCCCGCGCCGCCGAGCTGTTTCGCCACGAAGGCTACCAGGTGGAAGAAGTGAAGGGCGGCCTCGACGAAGACGAGCTCATTGCCCGCATCGAGGGCGTGAGCATCCTGGGCATCCGGTCGAAAACGCAGGTAACCCAGCGCGTGCTCGACGCCGCCAACCGCCTCATCGGCATCGGCGCATTTTGCATCGGCACCAACCAGATTGACCTGCCCGCCGCTATGAAAAAGGGCGTGGCTGTGTTCAACGCACCCTTTAGCAACACCCGCTCGGTGGTGGAGCTGGCCTTGGGCGAAATTATTATGCTGGCCCGCCGCATTCCGGTTAAAAACCCCAAGATGCACGCCGGCGAGTGGGACAAGTCAGCCAGCGGCTCGTTCGAGATTCGGGGTAAAACACTGGGCATCATTGGCTACGGCAACATCGGCTCGCAGCTGTCGGTAGTGGCCGAGGCCGTGGGCATGAAAGTGGTGTACTACGATGTGGCCGAAAAGCTGCAACTCGGCAACGCCGTGAAGTGCAAAACCCTTGAGGAAATGCTGCCCCAGGCCGATGTGGTGACGCTGCACATCGACGGCCGCCCCGACAACCTGGACTTCTTCGGGGCCAAGGAATTTGCGCTCATGAAGCCGGGCGCGCTGTTTCTCAACAACGCCCGCGGCCATGTGGTGGACGTGCCGGCCCTGGCGGCCGCCCTGCGCAGCGGCCAGCTCGGCGGCGCGGCCGTGGACGTGTTCCCGTACGAGCCCAAAACCAACAGCGAGAGCTTCGAGAACGAGTTGCGCGGCCTGCCCAATGTGCTGCTCACGCCCCACATTGGCGGCAGCACCGCCGAGGCCCAGCGCAACATCGCCGAGTTTGTGCCCGAGCGCATCATGGAGTACATCAATACCGGCAACACCCAGCAGAGCGTCAACTTCCCCAACATTCAGCTGCCGTTGCAGCAGGCGCACCGCCTCATCCACATTCACGCCAACGTACCCGGCGTGCTGGCCAACATCAACAACGTGCTGGCCAAGCACCACGTCAACATCCTGGGTCAGTACCTAAAAACCAATGAGCTAATTGGTTACGTAATTACGGACATCAACCGCGAGTACGACCAGGAAGTGATTCAGGCCCTGCGCGAGGTCGAGCACACCATCAAGTTTCGGGTGCTGTACTAGTCGATTTCCAGGTTGGTATTTCTGCGCGGGCTGCCGGTAAAAAGCCGGCAGCCCGCCTCGGTTAAGCCCACCCCATTAGAAGCCTTGGCCCGGCCTCTAACAGCAGCGTTACGCCGCCGCCGGCTCCGGCTGGCTCTCCAGCAACCCGGGCGGCAGGCGCAGCGCCTCCTGAAACGGCACCTGCCGCAGCTCGGCCACCGGAATGCTTGACTTCAAGTCGGCCAGCAGCTCGCCCAGCAGTTGCATGGCCTGCGGGGCGGGGCACCGAAACTTGCGCATCACGTAGCCCGTGGCCAAGCCCACCCACTGGTCGATGCCCTGCTGCACGAGCTGCAGGCCAGCATCGGGGGTTTCGCGCAGCTCCGGCTGCTGGTGCAGCCGGTCGGCTTCTTCCAGGTGCAAGCGCACGGCGTTCATGGCCAGGGCAAAAAGAGTTTTATCGCGGCGTAGCTGGCGCGGGCGGGGAGCAGGCATGGGAAGCTCGGATAGGTGGTAAGGCCGCTAAGTTAGAGGCTGCACCTGCACAGGGCCCACCCCGGAAACAACGTAGCTTTGAAGACCTTATGTATCCATTTGAGATTCACCTTACTACGGCCGTGCTGCCCCCCGCCGAGCTGGCCGCATTCGTGGCGGCGTGCGGGCAGCTGCACGCCAAGCCCTTGCTGATTGAGCTGGCGCGCGGGGCCTGCCCCACGCAGCCCATGCTGAGCAAGGTGGTACACGCCCCCAGCCTGGCCGCCGCCCTGGCCGCAGCGAAGGCCGATACCGCTTACCTGCGCCAGCAGGGGCTGCCCACCACGCGCACCAAAATTGAAACCGACGCCCGCCACCCGCAGCTGGCCACGCCAGCGGCCGGGCCGGGCTTCGGCCCCTATTTCGAGTGGCACGGCAAGGTGCCCTACCACGCGCCGGCCGAGCTGCGGGCGCTTTGCGAGCAGCACGGGGCGCACCTGTCGGCCAACGCATTGCGTGGCGAGTCGGGCACCCGGTTCGTTACGCTGCGCGAGTTTGGCCCGGCGGCTGGGTTTGAGCGCCGGGTGGCCGCCCTCGTCGCCGCCCTGCAGACGCGCTGGCCGCTGCTGAAACAAGAGTCAGAATGCTGCTTGTATGATAGCAACCAAGCCCTGGATGCCGGCTGGCTTGCACGTTAAATCGCCATGAACATCAGCCCCTACAAACGCCTCGAAGTACTGGCCTATGAGGCTTTTATTCGCCGGGCGGCCGAGCTCGACCAGCCTTTTATGCTCAAGGGCAGCTACGTGACGCGGCAATACTTTGAGCACCCAGCTGACCGCGTGCCAAACGATTTGGACTGGGTTTACCTGGAGCCGATTGCGGACGTGGCGACTGCCCGCGCCTTGTTCGACGACTGGGTAACCAAAATCACGGAGCTGCCCATGCCTGATGGCATCGTGTTTCGCAGCTTTCGGGAAAACGCCTTTTGGCGCTCCATCGACTATGCTATGGCCGATGATTTTCCTACCGTGAGCACCGATGTGGAATGCTGGATAAACGGGGAGCATTTCGATGGCCTCTGGCTTGATATCTCGTTCAACCTGCCCATCGACCTCCCCAGCCAGTTCTTGGAATATCGGCCGTTGCAGGGCGATGCCTTTCTGGTAGCCCACACCACGCCCCTGGCCCTGCAAGTAGCCTGGAAGCTGCACCAAACGCTGGTGCGCCCCCGCTTCAAAGACTTGTTCGACCTGCTGCACTTGGTGCGGCACCCCAACTTCACCGCCACCGCCCAGCAGCAGGCCCTGCAAGCCCTGCGCAAAGAGTGCCGCGCCGACGGCACCGACCCAGGCCGCCTGCGCTGGCTGCTGGCCGGTGACCTGGCACCCCTGTTTGCCAAAGAACCCGTGGCTACCACGTGGCAATGGTGGCGGCACGGGCCACCCACCGACCGCGGCTACCAGATAGGGACGACCGACGATGCGGCCCACATCACGGATGCCACGCAGTTGCCCGCCACCCTGGCCGGGTTTCAGCAGCAGTTGCAAAACGCATTTCAACAAGCGGGCTTTGACTTAGTAGCCAGGCAGTTACTGCCGCCACCGCCCGGCAGTGGCGTTGGCGAAAACCCCGGCAAGACGTTGCTTGACAAGCTGCGCAAATTTTTATAAAGGCGCTTTTTGCTACTCAAGCGGCGTGTGCTTTTAAAAATATCACGGCATAAACAGCCCGTTGTGGTGCTGCAAATACTGCTTGGCCGGCTGGTCGCCGAGTAGCTTCGGCAGCACCTGTAGCGGCTTACCATCGAAGCGGTAGTACTCCTTGCCATTCTGAAACTCCTCGCGAATGCGCGAGCTGATGCGCACTACCTGGTCGGTGGCGTCGATGGTGATGTAGTGCTTATCGAAGAGCTTGTGCAGGTCGGAGCGCAGGAGCAGGCCATTGCCCACCGAGTTGGGGCCAGCCTGCGAGAAGGGCTGAATGTGAGCCGCCTCCAGCACCGGCAGGGTTTTCTCGCCCGAAATAGCGCATTTCTTCTCGTACGCCTGCGTTACCAACTGCCCGAAAAGCCCCCTGGCCCACGCGCACCTTGGTGAGCGCCTCGCGGTAAATGCCCGGCGACTCCAGCGCCACACTGTCGGTGGCCAGCTCCTGGGTGAAGGCATCTTGCTGGTAGCGCAGCATGGTGGCGCTCACGGCGGCCCACAGCTGGCCGCCCACCGCTTCGGCCGTACTATACACTTTGCCCGTCACGATGGAATTACCCCAGCTTTCGGGGGCGGGTATCCAGTCGGGCTTGCGGAAAAAAATGGGCGCGTTCAGCACCAGGCAGCTGATGAGCGGATTGGGTTCGGGCGGCTTGCCGTTGGCCGCCCGGTACTTCTGAATGGTGTGGGCAAAAGCGGGGTAGTCGGCGGCCCCATTGCGCGGCCCAAACATGTCCCAGGCCGTGGCAATGGGCAGGTCAATCTGGTTGGTAAAAAAGCCAACGCCCGCAATGCAGTGGTGCGGCTTCTTGAGCTTGAGCAGAAATGGCGCACCCGGCGGCACCGCCCCAAACCGGGTGCCCCCGCCCAGCGGCTTCCAAAAATTAATGTCCTCCCGCGGCTCCTGCCGCAAAAAATCAAACCAGTTGTAGTCCGTAACGCCGACGTAGAAATTCATGGCTGACAGAAAGGGAGTGGCTACCGCCCGCGCTCGGCCAGCAGGGCGTTGTACTTTTCCTGCAGCTCGGTGTAGAGGCCATACACGTGCAGGAGCTTGTTTTTGCAGTCGGCCAGCGAGTCGAGCTGGTAGCTGGCGGTGGGCTCGGCGGCCACGGGGTAGGCGGGCGCGGCCAGCTCCTTGAAGTCCTGCCCGAAGTCGTGGTAGATGAGCTGGCCGACTTGCTTGATGAAGTCAAAATCCAGGTTGGGGTCTTCGAGGCGGCGGTAGAGGGTGGGGCGGCTGATGCCCAGCGCGGCGTGCAGCTTAGCCAGCTTCATGCCGCTTTTGGTGATGGCGGCGGCTACGATTTCGCCCCGGTGTTGCTTGGCCATAACGCACTAAGTTGGAGTGAGACAAAAGTGGCACGTTTGTGTCTCGGCAAGATTTCCGGTTTTTTGGCTTTTCTAGCCCTACTTTCGGGTTATTGAATCATTTTTGTAATGATTCAGTCTCAAAAAGTGCAAGTCAACGACTTTCCGGCCGACCAGCCCACCGCGCAGCCCCCGAGCAACCCCATCCTCAACAACCCCTACCAGGCGCCGGCGCGCCACTACGCCACCGACCTGCTGGGCAACCTCGACTATGATAAGATAGCGACCGGCCGGCGACTATTCGTGCCCGAAGTGCAGGCCATGCCCGGCAAGCACCAGGGCCAGAAGGAGGTGTTCGAATTCAACGAGCTGGCGGCCCCCAGCTACGGCACGCACCTAATCAACCTGCTGCGGCGGGAGGTGGGCCAGTGGCGCACCGCGGACTACCCCGACGCCACCCGCGTCACGCGCGAGCTGCTGGCCCACTGGTTTCCCGACCAGGACGAGTCGCCGGTGAAGAAGCTGTTTTTTGCCCAGCGCGAGGCCGTCGAAACCGCCATCTGGCTCAACGAGGTGGCCGGGCGCTCCAACGCGGGCAGCCACATCCTCAACCAGTTGCGCGCGGGCCAGCAGTCGGTATCGCCCCACCCGGCCGACCACCTGCCGCGCATCGCCTTCAAGATGGCCACCGGCTCGGGCAAAACCGTGGTAATGGCTGCCCTCATCCTCTACCACTACCTCAACCGCCAGCAGTACCGCCAGGACGTGCGCTTTGCCGACTACTTTCTGCTGGTGGCTCCCGGCGTCACCATCCGCGACCGGCTGGGCGTGCTACGCGCCGATACCACCGCCGACCGCCACTATGCCCAGGACTACTACCACCAGCGCAAGCTGGTACCGCTGGCCTACGAGAGCCTGCTCGACGGCCTCAATGCCCGGCTGGCCATCGCCAACTACCACCAGTTTGAGCCCCGCACGCTGCAAGGCAACAAGCGCGGCGTGTTCGACGGCAAAATCGGGGCCGACGGTAAGAAGCAGGACGAATACGAAGACTACGCGCAGGTTTTCAAGCGCTTGCTGAGCAGCTTCCGGCCCGGCAGCCGCCTGCTGGTGCTCAACGACGAGGCCCACCACTGCTACTTGCCGCAGGCCAGTCCTGGCAAAAAAGCCAAAGCCAGCAACGGCGACGAGGCCGGCCCCGACGAAAACGCCCGCGCCGCCGTGTGGTTCAGCGGCTTGCGCGAATTGGGGCAGCGCTACCAGCTCACGGCCGTGTACGATTTGTCGGCCACACCCTACTACTTGCAGGGCTCGGGCTACAAGCCCTACACCCTATTTCCGTGGATTGCCACCGACTTCGGCCTGGTGGAAGCCATTGAGAGTGGGCTGGTTAAGATACCCTACCTGCCCGAAAAGGACGACACCCAGCAACTGGATATGCCGGTGCTGCGCAACCTCTACGAGCACGTAAAAGCGCAGCTGCCCAAGATGGGCAAGGCCACCGAGCGCAAGGAGCAGGGCGCGGCCTACGTGGAGAAAAAGCCCGAGCTGCCGCAGCTGCTGGTAGCGGCCCTCGACCAGCTAGTAGCTCATTATGAGGACTATGACCAGGGCATGCGCGCGCGCGGCGAGCGCCGGCCCGAGCTGCTGAGCACCCCGCCCGTGCTCATTGTAGTGTGTAACAACACCGGCGTTTCGAAGGAGGTGTACAAGCACCTGGCGGGCTACGAGTACCACGACCCCAAGCACGGCCGGCGGGTGGCGCAGGGCCACCACGCCGTGTTTTCCAACTACCTGCCCGATGGCTCGGCCCGGCAGCGGCCCCCCACCCTGCTCATCGACTCCGATGCGCTCGAAAACAGCGGGCAGGTGAACGAGGAGTTCCGGCGGGTTTTCCAGGACGAAATCGCGCAGTTTCGGCAGGAGTACCGCCGCCTCTACCCCGAGCGGCCCGCCGACGACCTCACCGAGGCAGACCTGCTGCGCGAGGTGGTGAACACCGTGGGCCGGCCCGGCAAGCTGGGCGCGCACATCCGCTGCGTGGTATCGGTGAGCATGCTCACCGAGGGCTGGGACGCCAACACCGTGACCCACATCGTGGGCCTGCGCGCCTTTGGCTCGCAGCTGCTGTGCGAGCAGGTGGCCGGCCGCGCCCTGCGCCGCCGCTACTACGAGCTGGTGGCCTACGACAAGCACGGCGAGGCCGTAACCGGCACCACCAAGGCCGACAAAGCGCGCATCACCGAGTACAAGTTTCCGCCCGAGTACGCCCGCATTATCGGCATTCCATTCAAGGCGTTTCAGCGCGGTAAGGCCAGCGGCGGGGCGGGGCCCGAGGGCGATGAAGTGACGGCTATTCGGGCGCTACCCGAGCGTAGTGCCTTGGAAATCAGCTTTCCCAACCTGCTGGGCTACCGCGAGGAGCTGGGGCCCGGCGAGCTGGTGGCCGACTTCGCGGCGGTGGGCAAGTTTGAGCTGGACTTCTCCAAAATACCCACCCACACGGAGCTGGCCTCCGCGTTTTCGGGCAGCACCGAGCAGATGACGCTGCAAGCCCACGAGCTGCTGCGCGACGGCGAGGTGGTGTACTACCTCACGCGGGAGGTGCTGCGCTACCACTTTTCCAACGTGGCGGGCGAGCCCAAAATTGAGTTTTTCGGGCCCGTGCAGCGCATCGTGGCGCAGTGGTACCAGCAGTGCCTCACGCTGGTGCACCAAACCGACCCGGCCTTCAAGCGGCTGGTGAAGTACTGGGATGCGCAGGCCGTGGCCAGCCACATTTTTCAGGCCATTACGGTGGGCCAGCCGGCGGCCGAGCGCCGCATCCGGCCGGTGCCCAACTACTACAACCCACTGGGCAGCACGCGCTTCGTGCACGGCCAAACCACGCGCCCCGTTTTTGCCACCACCAAAAGCCACATCAACTACGTGGTGGCCGATACCGAGAGCTGGGAGCAAATCTGCGCCAAGGTGCTCGAAGACCTGCCCGAGGTGCTGAGCTACGTCAAAAACGCCTTTCTCGACCTCCGAATCCCCTACCTAAAGGAAGGCCGCAAGCATGACTACCTGCCCGATTTCCTGGCCCGCGTGCGCGCCCCCACCGGCCAGATAGTCAACCTACTCATCGAGGTCACGGGCATGAATAAGGACAAGGCCGCCAAAATTCTCTACACCGAAAACTACTGGCTGCCCGCCGTGAACGGCGACCTTGCCGCCCTCGACCTGCCGGTGGATGAGCCCTGGGCCTTTGTCGAAATCAGCGAGAGCGAGAAGCATTTTCGCAACCAGCTGGTGGACAAGATTAAGACGCTGTGACGGGTCAGCCGTAGCGCCTCACCCCCCTATCTCCGAAAAGGAGAGGGGGAGCCTAACGCTAGCAACACGAAATCGACTAGCAAGAGTCTGTAAAACAATTTTTATCGACGCCCGCTCCGCCGTGGCTCCCCCTCTCCTTTTCGGAGAGGGGGCCGGGGGGTGAGGCGCCCCCGTCATGGCTAAAAAACCTGCCCCCACCCCGCCTACCCCCGACCCCACCGCCTACCTGCACCAGGACAAGCGCCGCTACATTCCGTCCGAAACGGAGGCCGGGGCCGAGCAACTCAACCCCCAGGTGCAAACCCACACCCTGCGCGAGGTTGATAAAAACCCCATCATTCACCGCGGCCAAGACCCCGAGCTGAAGTGGCTGGGCAAGTACGCCCATGAGGGCGACAACCAGCCCGATTTCCTCAAGCTCGACATCCGCTCGCTCTACCGCCACGAGCACATCCGGCCGCAGGAACTGATGGCGCGCCTCTACCGCGAGCGCCTCGCCGAAGCCAATGCCCAGCTCGGCCTCTTCGGCCAAGACTACCAGCAGGTGGACGAGCTCGACAAGCCCCTGAGCTACTACCAACACCACGCCGCCTGGGAAAACCGCCTCATCCTCGGCGATTCGCTCTCCGTAATGACCTCGCTATTGGAGCGCGAAGGCCTCGACAAAAAGGTGCAGATGGTGTACCTCGACCCGCCCTACGGCATCAAATACGGCTCCAACTGGCAAATCAAGCTCAACAACCGCACCGTCACCGACGGCAAGGACGAGCACCTCTCCTCCGAGCCCGAGCAAATCAAAGCCTTCCGCGACACCTGGGAGCTGGGCATCCACAGCTACCTCAGCTACCTGCGCGACCGCCTGCTGGTGGCGCGGGAGCTACTGACGGAATCAGGGTCTTGTTTTGTGCAGATTTCGGATGAGAACGTGCACCTCGTTCGTAATCTGATGGATGAGATTTTTGGCAGCGAGAATTTCGTGAGCTTGATAACCGTCAAAAAGACGTCGGCCAGAAGCGCAGAGTTACTGGCCGGAATATCAGACTACATCGTTTGGTACGCCAGAAACAAGGAGACTATTAAGTTTCGCCCTATTTATAAAGACCGGGAGATTAACCGGGAGCTGCTGGCCCAATATAGCCTGGTTGAGACCTCGCAGGGCCGGCGACGGCTCACGAAAGAAGAATACAGCGACCCCAGCAGCATAGCAGGCAAGCTGCTCCGGCCAGTTATTCTGACTTCGGAGAAAGGCTATTCTAAAGGCAAAGACCTGTTTGAGTTTGAAGGGAAAATGTATGGGCCGGGCTCGCGCTTCTGGAGCACTTCGCCCGACCGGGGCTTGCCAAATCTGGCCCGCAAAAATCGTTTGATGGCGCAGGGCAATTCCATCAACCTGGTGCGGTATCTGGATGACTTTCCGCTAATGCCCATCGCGGACTTGTGGGATGATACTGCCAGCGGCGGTGGCGAAGACAAGCGGTATGTGGTGCAGACGACCAGCAAGGTTATCCAACGGTGCATCCTCATGACCACCGACCCCGGCGACCTTGTGCTGGACCCCACCTGCGGCAGCGGCACCACCGCCTACGTGGCCGAGCAGTGGGGCCGCCGCTGGATTACGATGGACACCTCGCGCATTGCCCTCAACATCGCCAAAACGCGGCTCATGACGGCCTCCTTCCCCTACTACCGCCTCTACGACGAGGCGGGGCAGGATATCCGCCAGGGTTTCCGCTACAAGGAGGTGCCGCACATCACCCTCAAGAGCCTGGCCAACGACGAGCCGCCCGCCACCGAAAAGCTCTACGACCAGCCCGAGGAAGACAAAAAGCGCCTGCGCGTAGCCGGCCCTTTCACCGTCGAAACCCTGCAAAGCCTCAACCCCGTGGCCCCCGAAGAGCTCGAAGCGCCCAAGCAAGAGCTGGAAAGCCAGGCCCAGTTTGAGAGCCGGGTATTTGCCGGCCTCACGGCCTCGGGCGTGCGCAACGGGGCCAAAAACGAGCAGGCCGTGTTCCTGCGCGTGGAGCGGCGCGCCTCGCCCGCCCTGCCCGCCGAGGGCTACTGGCGCGACGCCGAGGGCCGCGAGCGCAAGGCGTATTTCCTGCTGGGCCCGCGCTTCGGCACCGTCAGCAAAAGCCAGGTGAACGACGCGGTGAAGGAATGCCGGCAGCTCGGCGATGCCGACTGGCTGGTGGTGCTGGGCTTCGCCTTCGACGATGCCATCGAAAACCGCGAACAGACCATGAATGCCGGCACCTTCCAGGTCACGCGGGCGCGCATCGGCGAGGACTTGTTGCAGGAAGGCTTGCTGAAGAAGGACAAGAAAGCCGCCTCGTTCGTGACCATCGGTGAGCCCGAAATCGGGCTACTGCGCGACGAAAAAGCGGGCACCGTCACAGTCGAGGTGCAGGGCCTCGACATCTGGGACCCCATCAACAACCGCCTGGCCGCCCGCTCGGTCGAGGACATTGCCTACTGGATGCTCGACGACGACTACGACGGCTCCAATTTCCTGGTGCGGCAGGTGTTTTTCTGCGGCGGCGAGAAGGGCGAGTTCAAAAAATGGCGCACCAAGCTCGACGGCCAGGCCAGCGCCACGGCCAAGCAAAAAGCCGAGCAAACCCTGCGCATCGAGCTGGACGAGGACGCCTGGGAGCGGCTCTACGGGTTCCGCTCGCACCCCATCGCCCTCCAAAAAGGCAAGCGCGTGGCCGTGCGCGTCATCAGTCAGTTTGGCGAGGAGAGCACGCGGGTATTATCGCTGTAACTTCTTCGCCAAAAGCTTTTTACTGAAAAGTCCCTTGGGTTTGCCACAAACAATGTGGCAAACCCAAGGGACTTTTCAGTAAAAAGCCTGATGCTTAGCTAGTTGCGGCTAACGCGCTGACTGGTAGTGCCGGCGGCCGTGGTAGTGCGCAGCACGTAGAGGCCGGGGGCCAGCGCGGGCAAGTCGGCCAGGGCCTGGGGCGTGGTGCCCAGCTGCACGGCGCGGCTATACACGGTGCGGCCTTCGAGGGTGAGCAGGGCCACGGTGGCGGCCTGGGGCGCATCGGCACCGGGCAGGGCTACTTGCAGGGCATCGGTGAAGGGGCTGGGGAACGCCAGCGGCTGGGCGGTGCGGCTCAGGTTGCTGGTGCGGCTCACTACCACTGTCGGCGAGTAGGCGCTGGTACCATCCTGGTCTAGCTGGCGCAGGCGGTAGTAGCTGGGGCCGGCGGGGGCGGCGGCATCGAGGTACTGGTAGCTGTGGGCGGCCTGGCTGGTGCCGGCGGCGGCCACGCTGCCTACCTGCGCAAACACCTGGCCGTCGGCCGAGCGCTCGATGTCGAAGCGGGCGCTGTTGAGCTCGGTGGCCGTGGCCCAGCTCAGCAGGCTGCCGGCGCTGGTGGCCTGGCCAGTAAAGGTGGTGAGTACCACGGGCAGCGGCGAGGCGGAAAGCGGCGTTTGCTGGGACTGCGTGTAGAGGTAGATAGTCCCGTTCTGGTTGCCAATGAGCATGTCGAGGCGGCCATCGTTGTTGATATCGGTGATGATGGGAGCCGCAAAGCCACCCTCCGCATTGCCGGTGCTACCCATGTTGACGGCCGTGCTGCCATTGGTCGTCAGGTTGCCCTTGCTGGTGAAGGTGAGCGAGTAGCGGGCCGATTGCTCGTACCGGGTAATGGCCCCCAGCTGGCTGCCCACCACAAAGTCGAGCAGGCCGTTGCCGTCGAGGTCAAACACCAGTGGCTTGGCCGTGCCGTTGGCCGCGGCACCATCGGCCTTGATGTTGGCCCCATCGGCTTGGATGTTACCCGCATCGGCCACAAAAGTGGTGCCGCCCACGGTACTGGCTTCGTAGCGCTTCATCAGGCCCGAGTAGTCGCCAATCAGCATATCGAGCTTGCCGTTGCCGTCGAGGTCCGTAATGGCGGGGCGCGGAAACTGGCTGCCCGTTACCAGGTCGCCGCCGGCCGCAAGCTGGATATTACCCTTCGACGTAAACGTAAGGAGCCCGGCTCCCGCTTGCTCGAAGCGCGCAATGCGCTGGTTATCACCGGTGCCCACCAGCAGGTCGAGCAAGCCGTTGCCGTCGATATCAGCTACGGTGGGCTTGGCAAAATCGGCCACCCGAATGTCGGTGCCCGAGCTCAGTTTCAGGTTGCCAGACTTGGCGAAAGAAGAACTACCCACCGCCAACTGCGGCCAGTATTCAATATTGCCGTTGGCGTTGCCAATGAGCAGGTCGGTGCGGCCGGCACCGGTGAGGTCGGCGATGGTGGGGGTCGAGTAATACACTGGCGTCGCCCCGTTGGTACCCCCGTAGTTGGTTTTCACGGTGGCATCGGTAGCGGCGGCCACCTTAATGCTGTTGAAGCTGCTACCCTTCGTGGTTTGCTGCGGAAATGTAACGCCAGAGGTGCTGCGCGTCACGCCAAACTGAGTGGCCGATACCACCGCGCCGCTCGCGGTGGTCACCACCAGCTTGCCCGTGCTGGCGGCCACGGGCACCGTCACGGTCAGCGAAGACGCCGTGTTGGTGAGCGTGTTAATTGCCAGCGACTGCCCATTGAGCAGTACAGATTTGGCATTGGCCAGGCCACTACCCAGAATAGTGATAGTAGTACCCGTGGGGCCGGTAGCCGGCGAGAAGCTGCCAATGGTTTGGGCCGCGCCCAGCAGGGGCAGCAACAGGGCGGCAGCAAAGGCAACCGGGGTAGTTAATTTAGTGACTACAAAGTTATTAACAGATAACATAGGGCAGAAAGGTGCGCTTGGCCAGGGGTTTGATTGAGACAAATTTCCCCCAGCGGCACAGCTTATTCTCCCTGATTTCGCCCAACATCACCCAACGCTATGTGAATGTTCTCTTGGTTCAGTCCAATGTAAAACTGCTACTGCACCTTCCTTTAGTCATACATTTGTTGTTCATCTTCCCCGAGCCAGGCGCTAAAGCCTAGCCCGCACCTCGCTTAGTATCCACTGCATACTGTTGCGGGTGCGCTGGTCGTCGCCCGGAATACCATTGTTGAAGAATGTAACGGCCACCAGCCGGCCGCTTTTGCAGCGCACGTAGCCCGCCAGGTTGCAGGTGTGCGTCAGCGTGCCGGTTTTACCCCAAAACCACGTCACCTTGGGCGGGCCGGCCTCAAAGTAGCGCTTACGCAGCGTGCCCTGGCCCCCGCCGGCCGCCAGCAGGCTCAGCAGGCGCGCCTCGGGCACCTGCTGGTGCAGCCGCACCAGCAGCGCCGTGAGGGTGCGCGGCGTGAGCAGGTTGAGGCGCGACAAGCCCGAGCCATCGACCCAGTCGGGCCGGTCGGGCAAGCCTTTTAGCTGGTTTTTAAGCAGATACCGAATGGCGCGGCCGCTGCTCAGCGAGTCGCGGTAACCCACGCGGCTGCTGGCCATGAGCAGCAATTGCTCGGCCAGGAAGTTGTCGCTCATGCGCAGCATGCGGCGGTAGAGCGAGTCGGCGCGCAGCCCGCGCAGGGTGCGAATACTATCCTGGGTGGGGTGCGGGTGCCAGGGCGTGCCCACAATGGCGCGGCGCAGCGTATCGCCGAGCAGGCGCAGCAGCAGCGGGCGGCTGGTGCGGTAGGGCACCTCATCAATCCATTTCTTGGCGCTAGGCACGTAGGTAAAGCGGTTTTCAAGCGCCGTGCGGTACACATGCATCTCGTCGTCCTGGTCGGGCGAGAGCTTGAAATCGGCCGCCGCCCGCTCGGTGAGCGGCGCAAACTGGCGCGGAAACACCCGCACGCGCTGCGGCAGCACCCGCACCGCCGCGCCGGCCCCGCCGCGCACCACCAGCGGCGCGGCGGCGTAGAAGCGCACCGTGTTGCCATACACCGGAAACGCCGTGCGCTCGGGCTGGAAATAGTACCCAAAATCGTCCCAGGCCCAGCTGGGGCCGTAGGCTGGCACGCTGGCTATCTCACAGTAAGCCAGTACCTTCTCGGGCCGGGTAGCCAGGAAGGCGTAGGCCCGCCGCGAGGGCACGTCGCCGTGCAAAAAGGTAGGGTCGCCGGTGCCCTGAAAAAACAGCGTATCGCCCCGCGAAAAGTAGCGCAGGCTGGGCAGCGAATCGCCCAGCAAGGCCAGGCCACCGGCCAAACTCAGCAGCTTCATGGTACTGGCCGGGGTAAAGTACCGGGCCTCGTTGTAGCCAAACAGCGGCTCGCCGGTTACGGCATCGGCCAGGGCCACGCCCACCTGCTGGCGGCGCAGCGCGGCGCTGCTATCCAGGCGCTGGCGCAGCCAGGGCATGTCGATTTTGCCGGTGGCCGAATCCACTACGAGGGCCGGGGGCGCGGGCGGCGCGGTGGTAGTTTGCCCGCAGGCGGTGGTGAGCGAGAGCAGGGCCGTGGGCAGCAGCGCCGCGTAGCGCCGCACCCGGCAAGAAGTGGCAGAAACAGGTAGCATAGGCACAGACGCAACTTAAGCACGAACGGGGCAGTCGTTGGCACATTCGGGGGCCTATCCTCGCTTTTTATTTGCTTGCCGTGCCGCGTTTTCTATTTCTACTGCTGGTACTAGCCAGCACCTTGGCCGCCTGCGCCCAGCCCAAAACGCCCGCCGACTTTGGCTACCGCCACCTCACCATGCGCTACCAGCGCGACACGGTGGACATGCTGGTGCTCTCCAAAAAAGGCGAGGAGCTAACGCGCAAACCGGTGCTGCTGTTCGTGCAGGGTTCCTTACCCTCCCCCATTATCAAGTATAATAAAGACGGTGCCTACGGTGTCTTCCCCTTTGAAGTTGACGGCTATTTAGCTGATTACCATTTACTAATCATCAGCAAGCCCGGCGTGCCGCTGGTGGCCGATGTGAAAACGCTTACACCGCGCTACGAATACAACGACCCCAAAACCGGCCAGTTACCGGCCGCCTACTGCCAGCGCAACTACCTCGAATACTACGTGGCTCGCGATGCCGCCGTGCTGCGCTACCTGGCCCACCAGCCTTGGGTTGAAGCCAAAAACATTACCGCCATGGGCCACTCCGAAGGCAGCACGGTAGTGGCGCGGCTGGCCCGCCGGCCCGGCCCCCTCAGCCGCGTGGTGTACCTGAGCGGCAGCCCGCTGGGCCGCATGCTCACCGTAATTGCGGGCAACCGCCAGGAGGCTGACTCGGTGGGAGCAGAAAATAATTTTACCTACTGGAAAGAAGTAGTGGCCGACCCCAAGCAAAATAACTGCCTGGGCGACACGCACTTGCTTGTATCATCCTTGTCATCAACCCAAACGCCGCTCGACAATTTTCGGCATAGCAAAATCCCCGTTTTCGTCGGTTACGGCACCCGCGACCGCTCGGCCCTGCTCGAAGACTACCTGCGCCTGGAAATGATACGCGCCGGCAAAACCAACCTCACCTTCCACGCCTACCCCGAACTGGAGCACAACTTTTTCGGCTTCACCAACGGCAAAGTGGACCAGGAAAAATGGAACTGGGACCGCGTGGCCCACGATTTTTTCGCCTGGATGAAAGCAAATTAGCTTATGACTTACGCAAGCTAGGTAGCCAACTCTTGGTCGTTGCTTGAGGCTCGTTATTCGCACTGCTTTTGACCATCCGGCTCAACGCCTTTTAGTGCAAACAAACGCTATAAAAATCCCTCAACTCATTCGTATTGAAGATATTCTGCATGCGTCGCAACTGGATTCGGCTGGGTTTGGGATTCTTCTTACTTATGGTAGTTGGTGTTGTGGGCATAACCGCCGTGCAACTAATCAGCTGGCAACATTTTATGGAGGTACCCGCCCCCGGCCCCATAGCGGCCTACCAAGGCGGCACGCAGCTGGTGGTGCTGGGTACCACGCACGCGCCGCACGCCAACCTGAACCCGGACAGCCTGTACGCAGCCCTGAAAATTCTGAAGCCGGATGTTCTTCTTTTTGAGAGTGATAGCGCATACCTACCGCAGCTGCGCCGCCTGCCCGGCTTGCAGCAGGCGCTGCAAGTGGCCCTGGGCGGCTCGGCCCCCGAAAACGAAGGCCAGGCGATGCGAAAATATGTGCGCTGGCACCCGGCTACGGTATGGCAACCCTTTGAGTGGAACCGCCGCAATGCCTACCACCGGCAATACGGCATCCTGACTAAGCCTGATGAGGTTATGCAGCGGCTACGTCAATTACACGCTGCGCAGCAGTTGGTCCCCTGGCAGCTTCGCGTACTAAATGCATACGACAGCTTGAGTACCCGTCTAGACACGCTGGCTCAGCTACCGCTCGATTCCCTCAATACCACCGCTGCTGACTCGCTGGCAGCTCGGCGACAGCACACTCAATACCAGTTACTTGGCAAAATAGTGGCGACTCACCCCGCGCTCTCGGATTTTCGGGCTTTTTACCAAATAAATGAAGCCTATTGGGGTATTCGCAACCGGGCAATGGCGCGCAATATTGCTGCCTGGTTGGTTCGCTACCCTCACAAGCGGCTAGTGGTACTCACAGGTTTCAACCATCGCTACTACCTCTTGCGTGAGCTGCGGCCTAAGCAGCAGGTCCTGCACTTCACGCTGGTAGAATACGCTGCTTTAAAGCATCCGCCAGCTCATTAACTAATTCATTTTTAACATTTTCAGCTTCGTTATTGACCTTGGTTCAAGAGGCGGCACCGCGCCACTTGGCCCTTACGCAAGCTGCTCGCTGCGCTCACTCGCAAGCTGAAGCTTACGCTACTTCATGGTCAGAAATTTCTGCTGCATCACGTCCTGCACCGAGCGGCCCGAAATCTTGCTTTCGAGCCACGAGATAATGTCGAAGTAGAGGAAGGGCCGGCGCTCAAAGGGCTGCACGGCAATCTCTTCCAGCTTGGCTTTCAGGCTGATGAACTCCTGGCGGAGCTGGCTGGGCTCGATGTGGCCCACCCGGCGCAGAAACCGGAACACCGCCACCTGCATGGGCTGCTGGTCGTTCATCTTGCCCAAAAACTGGTACACCGAGCGCACCTGGTACTCTAGCTCGGCATCCTGGCCGACCTCGAAATGCGCCACCAGGTTGAGGATGCGCGCAAAGCACTGCAAGTCTTCGCGCAGGCTCAATTCCTTGTGGTCAATAATACGGTTTAAGTACTTGATAGCCTGCTGGTACTGGCCGCTGCCGAAGTAGAGACAGGCAATTTTATAGTAGAACACCAGCGTGCGGTGCAGGTCGAGCTGCGCCTTGTACTGGCCCAGCTGCTCCAATAATTCGGGGATGATTTCGACGCCCTCGGTAAAGCGTGCTTCCAGGAAGCAGGCGTTGATGCGGTTGGTCCAGATGTACTGGAAGAGCAGGATTTCGGTGTTGGGCGTGGCGCGGCGCGTTTGGTTGGCTCCGAAGTCTTCGAGCTTGCGCAGCACTTCGCTGAACTTGCTGTAATACTGCATATTAAAGAGCACCGCCAACAGGTTGTGCAGGCCCTTGATATAGAGCATCGTCTGGCTTTCCTGCAAGTCGGGCTGGTTCTCAAACAGCTCCACCCACTTCTGCGCGTAGCGGTAGCACGACCTAAAATCCTGGTTGATAGTATGATACCACACATTTGCCTGGTAAAAGTACAGCTTCTCCCAAAACCCGCTGCCCCGCCCGATGCTAGCCGGCACGTGCGCCCGAAAATACGCCGTAAACTGCTCATGGTCAGCCTGGTTGCGGGCGTGGCCGGCTTGCAGGTACAGCCCATACAGCCGCAGCGAGGCATTGGATAAGGCGTGCTGCTGGCTAAGGTGCGCCGCCGTGGCCGTGGCCTCGGCCGCCAGTGACTCGGCCCTCCCCTGCAAGCTGCGCGTGATGTACTGCGACTCGATAAGCTTCTCAAAATCAATGGCTAGCAACGCCACGTGCGGCAGCTCGGCCTGCTGGGCGGTTAGCTTCACCTTGGCCAGCATGCGCAGGGCTTGCTGGTAGAAGCCCTTGTTGTAGAGCACGCGGGCGTAGTCGAGCTGTTCGTGCAGCTGAATATCCAGGTTTTGGCCGGCGTGGTAGAGGCGCAGGCTGGCCAGCAGCTGCTTGTACAAGTTGGCCTTGAGATTAGCGAGCTGGGCGCGCTTGAGAGTGGGCACCTGCGTGAGCACGCGCTCCTCGTCGGGCTGCTCCTGCGCGTCGAACGCGTCGAAGAGTTGCAGGAATTTCAGGCCTTCGGTGGAGCCCTGGCGGTTGGTAAATAGGCGAAAATGACGCTTTTCGGACTGCGTCAATGATTTTAAGAGCTGAAAAACGGGGTCGCTGAGCTTGCTAGGCATTGTATAATACGGAACCGTAAATAATTAATTAACAATTGCTTAACTCAAAAAACAGTAAACCTGGAAATCATAAAAACCACCAAAAAATGTTTTTAATCCTTGCCAAAGTACTGGTACTTGCGAACCAGTACTAAAGCTGGCCCCGCACCGACGGGTTTTCTTTTTCCTATGGCGACGCAAAAAATTCAGATTTTCGACACTACCCTCCGCGACGGCGAACAGGTGCCGGGCTGCAAGCTAAACCAGCAGGAGAAGCTAATCATTGCGCGGCAGCTCGAAGCGCTGGGCGTGGACGTGATTGAGGCCGGCTTCCCGGTGTCGAGCCCCGGCGACTTTGCTGCCGTGGCCGCCATCGCCGCCCAAACCAGGGAGGCCACCGTGTGCGGCCTCACCCGCGCCGTCGAAAACGACATTCGGGTGGCCGCCGAGGCCCTGCGCGGGGCGCGCCGGCCGCGCATTCACACCGGCATCGGCACCAGTGATTTGCACGTGCAGCAGAAGCTGCGCACCACCCGCGAGGATGTGGTGCAGCGCGCCATCGCCGCCGTGAAGCTCGCCAAAAGCTTCGTGGAGGACGTGGAGTTTTACGCCGAAGACGCCGGCCGCACTGACAACGAGTTCCTGGCCCGCGTGTGCGAGGCGGCCATCGCGGCCGGGGCCACCGTGCTCAACATCCCCGATACCACCGGCTACTGCCTGCCCCACGAGTACGGCGCCAAGATTAAGTACCTGTACGAGAACGTTAAAGGTATTCACCGCGCCATTCTCTCGACGCACTGCCACAACGACCTGGGCCTGGCCACCGCCAACTCCATCGCGGGCGTCAGCAACGGCGCGCGCCAGATTGAGTGCACCATCAACGGCGTGGGGGAGCGCGCCGGCAACACAGCACTGGAGGAAGTCGTGATGATACTGCGCCAACACGCTGACCTCAACCTCACTACGGGCGTGAACACGCGCCTGCTGGCCGAAACTTCGGCCATGGTATCGCATCTCATGAGCATGCCGGTGCAGGCCAACAAAGCCATTGTGGGGGCCAACGCCTTCGCCCACAGCAGCGGCATCCACCAGGATGGCGTCATCAAGTGCCGCGAAACCTACGAAATCATTGACCCCAAGGAAGTTGGCGTGGCCGATTCGAGCATCGTGCTCACCGCCCGCTCGGGCCGCGCCGCCCTCGCCTACCGCCTCCAAAAGCTGGGCTACGACCTGGAGCGCCCGGCCCTCAACACGGCCTACGCCGGCTTCCTGCAAATGGCCGACCGCCAGCGCGAAGTATTTGATAATGACTTACATATCCTCATCGAACAAGAAAAATTAGTAGTCGTCGGCTAAAGGGCTAAGGAAGCGGGGCGGCAGGCGCTGCCAGTGGGTGGGAGCAGGGAGGTCAGGGGGTCGGGTTAAGCCCCCATAAACGCCATTCTTTCACACTATTAACCCGACCAAAACTTCCCCCTGCTGCTTCACTTCCTTAGCCTTTTGGCTGATTGCTGCTAAAAATTTATTAACTGAAAAAACGAAAAAGAACGTCATGCTGAACGCAGTGAAGCATCTCTACCGCTTCGTTGAACAGTGCAGAGGAAGCGGTAGAGATGCTTCACTGCGTTCAGCATGACGTTCTTTTTCAATTAGTTACGCTACCCGCTATCCTATCCCTACCCTACCCCATGCTTCGCACGTTATTCGATAAAATCTGGGATGCCCATACCGTCCGCTCCGTTGAGGGCCTCGACGTGGTGTACATCGACCGGCACCTGATTCACGAAGTCACTAGCCCCCAGGCGTTTGACGAGATTGCCGCGCGCAACCTGCCGCTGTTTCGCCCCAGCCAGATTCTGGCCACGGCCGACCACAACGTACCCACGCTGCACCAGGACCAGCCCATCCGGGAGCCGCTCTCGCGCTTGCAGGTGGAGAAGCTGACCGAAAACTGCGAGAAATACGGCATCGAATTGTACGGCCTCGGCCACGCGCGCCAGGGCATTGTGCACATCATTGGGCCGGAGCTGGGTTTGACCCAGCCGGGCCTGACGATGGTGTGCGGCGACAGCCACACCTCCACGCACGGCGCGTTCGGCGCGGTGGCCTTCGGCATCGGCACCAGCCAGGTGGCGCAGGTGATGGCCTCGCAGTGCCTGCTGCTGAGCCGGCCTAAGCGCATGCGCATTTCGGTGGAAGGTGAGCTGCGGCCGGGGGTTACGGCTAAGGACTTGATTTTGTATGTTATATCCCAGTTAGGTACGGGCGGTGCTACGGGCCACTTCGTGGAGTACGCGGGCAGCGCGGTGCGTAGCCTCAGCATGGAAGGCCGCATGACCGTCTGCAACATGAGCATCGAGATGGGCGCGCGCGGCGGCCTCATCGCCCCCGATGCTACCACGTTTGCCTACGTCGAGGGCCGGCCCTTTGCGCCGAAAGGCGCGGCTTGGAACGACGCCATGGCCTACTGGCAGACGCTGTATTCGGACGCCGACGCCACGTTCGAAACCGAGTACATCTACCAGGCGGCCGACATCACGCCGATGATTACCTACGGTACCAACCCTGGCATGGGCATTCCGCTCACCGGCCACGTGCCGAGCGAAGTACCCGCCAGCGAAGCCGAAAGCTTCGATAAGTCCTTGAAATACATGGGCTTCGAGCGGGGCGAGTCGCTGCTCGGCAAGCAGATTGACTACGTGTTCATCGGCAGCTGCACTAATGCGCGCATCGAAGACCTGCGCGCCGTGGCCGCCTACGTATCGGGCAAACAGAAGGCTGAGCACGTGGCCGCCTTCATCGTGCCCGGCTCCAAACAAGTTGAGCAGCAAGCCATTGCAGAGGGAATCGACAAAATTTTTGCCGCTGCTGGCTTCGAACTGCGCGAGCCCGGTTGCAGCGCCTGCTTGGCCATGAACGAGGACAAGATTCCGGCCGGCAAGTACTGCGTGGCCACCTCCAACCGCAATTTTGAAGGCCGCCAGGGCCCCGGCTCGCGCACGCTGCTGGCCTCGCCGCTGGTAGCGGCCATCACGGCCGTGCAGGGCCGCATCGTGGACATTACGCAGTATTTGAACTAATGGAAAAATTTCAAACCCTGTACACCAACGGCCGCCCGCTGCCGCTGGAAAACATTGATACCGACCAGATTATCCCGGCCCGGTTTCTGAAGGCGACCACGCGCGAAGGCTTCGGTGAAAACCTGTTTTGCGACTGGCGCTACAACGCCGACGGCTCGCCCAAACCCGAGTTTGTGCTCAACAACCCGCGCTATACCGGCTCCGTACTGGTGGCCGGCAAAAACTTCGGTTGCGGCTCTAGCCGCGAGCACGCCGCCTGGGCACTGTACGATGCTGGTTTTCGGACGGTTATCTCCAGCTACTTCGCCGATATTTTTCGGGGTAATGCGCTGAATACCGGCCTCCTACCCCTGCAAGTGAGCGACGAGGTGCTGGCTCGCCTGCTAGCCGCCATCGAAGCCGACCCGGCGCTGGAATTGGTGGTCGATTTACCGTCCCAGACCCTAGCCGTGCCGGCCTGGGGCGAGACGTTCAGCTTCGCCATCGACGGCTACAAAAAGGAGTGCCTGATTAACGGCTACGACGACATTGACTTTTTAGTGAATCAAAAATCGGCCATTGAGGCCTTCGAAAAACAACGCGCATGGACATGGTAACCAAGAAAATAGCTTTACTGCCTGGTGATGGCATCGGGCCGGAAGTCTGTCGGCAGGCCGTGAAAGTGCTCGACGCCGTAGCCGAGCGCTTCGGCCACCGTTTTGAATTTACCTCGCACCTCGTGGGCGCCTGCGCCATCGACGCCACCGGCAACCCGCTGCCCGACGAAACCCTTGCCGCCTGCCGCGCCGCCGACGCGGTGCTGTTCGGGGCCATCGGCGACCCGAAGTACGACAACGACCCCACCGCTAAGGTGCGCCCCGAGCAGGGCCTGCTGCGCATGCGTAAGGAGTTAGGTTTATTTGCCAACATCCGCCCCGTCACGGCCTACAACGCGCTGCTGAAGCACTCGCCCCTGAAATCGGACCGCATCGAAGGCACCGACATGGTGATTTTTCGGGAGCTGACGGGCGGCATCTATTTCGGGGAGAAGGGTCGCAACGCCGACGGCTCGGCCTACGATAACTGCGTTTATTCGCGCCCCGAGATTGAGCGCATTGCGCACTTGGCGTTTCAGTCGGCCGCTGGCCGCCGCCAGCACCTCACGCTAGTAGATAAAGCTAACGTACTGGAAACCTCGCGCTTGTGGCGCGAAGTGGTGCGCGAAATCGCTTCGCAATACCCAGAAGTAGAGGTTGATTACCTGTTCGTGGACAATGCCGCGATGCAGATTATCACCAACCCCCGGCAGTTCGACGTGGTGCTGACCGAGAACATGTTCGGCGACATTATCTCGGATGAGGCATCGGTTATTGCCGGCTCGATGGGCCTGCTGCCATCTGCATCGGTGGGTGCGGCGGTGGCGGTGTTCGAGCCCATCCACGGCTCCTACCCTCAGGCCAAGGGCAAGGGAATTGCCAACCCGCTGGCCGCCATCCTCTCGGCCGCCATGCTGCTCGACCACCTGGGCCTCACGGCCGAAGCTGATTTAGTGCGCGAAGCAGTGGATGAAGCTCTGACCAACAATATCTTGACGCCGGAGCTGAACCCTACCGCGCCTTATACCACCGAGCAGGTGGGCAGCTACGTGGCGTTTTGGATTGCTGACTCGAACGAGCAGCAGTGGAACGCGCACAACATTGCGGTGGGCGTGAGCACGATTATTTAAACCTTTTATCTGTCATGCTGAGCCTGCGAAGCATCCTATCGCGCCTGAACGAGTCGTGCGAACCTAACAAGATGCTTCGCAGGCTCAGCATGACAGAAGCTTTTAACTACAAAACCATGCGCCTCCTACCCGTCATTTCCGTGGTCATTATTCCTACCCTCGCGGGCTAGCAGGCACATCTTACCCCAAAGAGAACCTTCCTAGCCTGCGGCTCAGGAAGGTTTTTTTAGGGCCAAACTGAATTTCTTTGCCGAATTAACACCATGATACTCAATAAATTCAGCCGCATCTACACCCAAGACGACAGCTTGCCGGCCTCGCAGGCCATGCTCATCGGCGCGGGCCTGTCGGATGCGGATTTGCGCAAGCCGTTCGTGGGTATCTGCTCCACGGGCTTCGAGGGCAACACCTGCAATATGCACCTCAACGGCCTGGCCGACGAGGTGAAGCGCGGCGTGGCTGCTCAGGGCCTGGTGGGGCTGCGCTTCAACACGATTGGCGTGAGCGACGGCATCACCAACGGCAACGCGGGCATGCGCTTCTCGCTGGTATCGAGGGAGATAATTGCCGATTCAATTGAGGCGATGGCGGGCGCGCACTACTACGACGCCCTGGCCACCGTGGTGGGCTGCGATAAGAACATGCCCGGTGCGCTCATCGCCATGGCGCGGCTCAACCGGCCGTCGCTGATGGTGTATGGCGGCACCATCAAGGGCGGCGAGTTCAAGGGCCAACAGCTCAACATTGTGTCGTGCTTTGAGGCTTACGGTAAGAAAGTTAACGGTAATATTTCGGAGGAAGACTACCAGGGTATTATCCACAATGCCTGCCCCGGCCCCGGTGCGTGCGGCGGCATGTACACGGCCAATACCATGGCGGCGGCTATCGAAACGCTGGGTATGAGCGTGCCCGCGTCGTCGTCGCTGCCGGCCGAAAGCGCCGCCAAGGTGCAGGAGTGCCTCGATGCGGGTGCCTACCTGCGCAACCTGCTGGAGCTGGACCTCAAGCCCCGCGATATCCTTACCCGGGCGGCATTTGAGAACGCCATGGTGATGATAACCGTGCTCGGCGGCTCGACCAATGCCGTGCTGCACCTCATCGCCATTGCCCACGCGGCCGGCGTGCACCTGACGATGGAGGATTTCCAGACCGTGAGCAACCGCGTGCCAGTGCTCGCCGACCTCAAGCCCAGCGGCCGGTATTTGATGGAAGACCTGTCGAAAATCGGCGGCGTGCCTGCCGTGCAGCGTACGCTGCTCGACTACGGTATGCTCAACGGCGACCTCATGACCGTGACCGGCCACACGCTAGCTGAGAACCTGGCCGACGTGCAACCCCTTGGCCCTGAGCAGGATTTGCTGCGGCCGCTCAGCAACCCCATCAAGGCCGACGGGCACATTCAGATGCTGTACGGCAACCTCGCCACCAAGGGCAGCGTGGCCAAAATCAGCGGCAAGGAAGGCCTGCGGTTTGAAGGCCCGGCCATCGTGTTCAACTCGGAAGAAGAGCTGAACCAGGGTATTATCGACCATAGAATCGAGGCCGGGCAGGTGGTCGTCATTCGCTACGTGGGGCCCAAGGGCGGGCCGGGCATGCCCGAAATGCTCAAGCCAACCTCGGCCATTATGGGCGCGGGCCTGGGCGACAAAGTGGCGCTGATAACGGACGGCCGCTTTTCGGGCGGCACGCACGGCTTCGTCATTGGCCACGTCTGCCCCGAGGCGTTTGACGGCGGCGGCATCGCGCTGGTGCAGGACGGTGACTGGATAGTGCTGGACGCCAGCGCCAACACCATCGACGTGCAGCTAGATGAGGCCGAGCTAGCCGCCCGCCGCGCCGCCTGGCGGCGGCCCCCGCTACCCGCCAAACAGGGCGTGCTGCTCAAGTACATCCGCACCGTGAGCGACGCCAGCCACGGGTGTATAACTGACTTATTAGAAGAAGATTATGTCCCCGCAGACCTTAGCCCCGCCCGCCGCTAGCCCGGCCGCCGCCCCCGCCACCACGCCCCTCACGGGCGCGGTAGCCACGCTGCAAGCCCTGGTGGCCGAGGGCGTGGACACGATTTTTGGCTACCCCGGCGGGGCCATCATCCCGATTTATGACGCGCTCTACGATTTCAAAGAGCAGCTCAACCACGTGCTGGTGCGCCACGAGCAGGGCGGCATTCACGCGGCGCAGGGCTATGCGCGCAGTTCGGGCCGGGTGGGCGTGGCGCTGGCCACGAGCGGGCCGGGCGCTACCAACCTAGTGACCGGCCTGGCCGATGCGCTGATTGACAGCACGCCGCTGGTCTGCATTACGGGGCAGGTGTTTGCGCATTTGCTGGGTACCGATGCGTTTCAGGAGACGGATATCATCAACATCACGACGCCCGTTACAAAGTGGAACTACCAGGTAACCAGGGCCGAAGAGATACCCGAGGCGCTGGCGAAGGCCTTCTACATTGCGCGCAGCGGCCGGCCGGGCCCCGTGCTGGTGGACATCACCAAGAACGCGCAGATGCAGCTGTTCGACGCGCCGGCCTATGAGCCGTGCACGCACATCCGCAGCTACCGGCCCGCGCCGGTGGTGCGCCAGGAGTACATCGAGCAGGCGGCAGCGCTGATTAACAGCGCCAAGCAGCCGTTTATCCTCTGGGGCCAGGGCGTGGTGCTGGGCAAAGCGGAGCGCGAATTCCAGGAATTTGTGGAGAAAAGCGGTATCCCGGCAGCCTGGACTATTCTGGGCGTGGGGGCCCTGGCCACCGGCCACCCGCTGAACGTGGGCATGCTGGGCATGCACGGCAACTACGGCCCCAACGTGCTCACCAACGAGTGCGACGTGCTGATTGCCATTGGCATGCGCTTCGACGACCGCGTGACCGGCCGCCTCGATAAGTACGCCAAGCAGGCCCAAATCATCCACCTCGACATCGACCCGACGGAGATTGGCAAAAACGTAACCACCGCCGTGCCGGTGTGGGGCGACTGCAAGGAAACCCTGCCCCTGCTCACGGCCCTGGTCGAGCGCCGGGAGCACGCCGCCTGGCTGGCCCGCTTCAACGACCACATGGCGCAGGAAGTGGACGCCGTGATTCGGGAGGAGCTGTTCCCGACCTCGGAGGAATTGACGATGGGCGAAGTGATGCAGCAGCTTAACGAAATAACTGTTGGTGAAGCCGTTATCGTGTCCGACGTGGGGCAGCACCAGATGGTGGCCTGCCGCTACGCGCTCCAAAACCAGTCGCGCAGCCACGTCACGAGCGGCGGGTTGGGCACGATGGGTTTTGCGCTGCCGGCGGCCATCGGGGCCAAGTTTGGCGCGCCCCACCGGCCGGTAGTGGCCGTCATTGGCGACGGTGGCTTCCAGATGACGATTCAGGAGCTGGGCACCATCATGCAGACGGGCGTGGACGTGAAAATCATCATCCTCAATAACCAGTTTTTGGGCATGGTGCGGCAGTGGCAGGAGCTGTTTCACCAGCGCCGCTACTCGTTTGTGGATATTCAAAGCCCTGATTTTGTGGCCGTAGCCGCCGGCTACCGCATTGCCGGCCAGCGCGTGGATACTCGCACCGAGTTGCGCTCAGCGCTGGAGCGGATGCTGGCGCATCCGGGGTCATTTTTGCTGGAAGTGATGGTGACCAAGGAGAATAACATCTTCCCGATGGTGCCGCAGGGGTGCAGCGTGGCGGAAATCCGGCTGCGCTAATTCTCACGCAGCTCACCGCACTTCTGTCATTGCGAGCGCAACGAAGTGGAGCGCGGCAATCGCAACAGCACGACACCCGCACGACCCGTTCTGATGCGATTGCTTCGCAGGCTCGCAATGACAAACGCTTTAAACTTACTGATTATGAGCCCCGAACCCGCCGACCGCCAGGAATACAACATCACCGCGTACACCGAAAACCAGGTGGGCCTGCTCAATCGCATTGCCATCATTTTTTCGCGCCGCAAAATCAACATCGAGAGCCTCAACGTGTCGCCCTCGGAGATTGAGGGCATCCACCGCTTCAACATCGTGATTGTGGAAACGGAGGAGGTGGTGGAGAAGCTAGCCAAGCAAATCGAGAAGCAGGTGGAGGTGCTGAAAGTATACTTCAACACCAACGCTGACGTGATTTGGCAGGAGATGGCGCTGTATAAAGTGCCCACCGACGTGATTGCCGAAAAGGTGCTCGTGGAGCGCTTGCTGCGTGAAAACGGGGCCCGCGCCGTGGTTATCCGCAAGGACTACACGGTGTTTGAAACCACCGGCCACCGCGAGGAAACCGACAATCTCATTAAGGCTTTGCAGCCCTATGGGCTCATCGAGTTTGTGCGCTCGGCGCGTATCGCCATCATTAAGGCCAGCGACGGCTTCCACCACAAGCTCCGGGAATTTGAGCAGCGCGAGCCGAGCGAAGACGTGGCCGAGAACGAGTTTTTGAACGACCGCGAGCAGGTCTTTACGATGTAATGTAGCGCGGACTCTGCGAGTCCGCGCGTTGAACGAAACCCTTTTTTAAACCCCCGCGCGGACTCACAGAGTCCACGCTACAACCAACCCAAAACATGGCAACCATCAACTTCGGCGGCGTACCCGAAACCGTGATTACCCGCGACGAATTTCCGCTCGCCAAGGCCCTCGACTTCCTGAAGGACGACACCATTGCCGTAATCGGCTACGGCGTGCAGGGCCCCGGTCAGGCACTGAACATGCGCGACAACGGCTTCCATGTCATTGTGGGTCAGCGCGAAGGCACGCCTTCGTGGGACCGCGCCCTCAAGGATGGCTGGGTGCCGGGCGAGTCGCTGTTCAGCATCGAGGAAGCTGCCGACAAGGGCACCATCATCTGCAACCTGCTGAGCGATGCGGGCCAGATTGCGCTGTGGCCGACGCTTCAGAAGTACCTCACGCCGGGCAAAACGCTGTACTTCTCGCACGGCTTCGGCATCACGTTTAATGAGCAGACTAACATCATCCCGGCCAAAGATATCGACGTGATTTTGGTGGCTCCCAAGGGCAGCGGCACCAGCCTGCGCCGCTTGTTCGTGGCCGGCGGCGGCTTGAACTCGTCGTTCGCGGTGTTCCAGGACGCCACCGGCAAGGCGTGGGAAAAGGCCATTTCGATGGGCATTGGCGTGGGCTCGGGCTACCTGTTCGAAACCGACTTTAAGAAGGAAGTGTACTCCGACCTCACCGGCGAGCGCGGCGTGCTGATGGGGGCCCTGGCCGGCATCATCGAGGCCCAGTACCAGGTGTTGCGCCAGCGCGGTCACTCGCCCTCCGAGGCCTTCAACGAAACCGTGGAGGAGCTGACCCAGAGCCTCGTGCCCCTGGTGGGCGAAAACGGCATGGACTGGATGTTTGCCAACTGCTCGGTGACGGCCCAGCGCGGCGCGCTCGACTGGAAAGGCAAGTTCCGCGACGCGACCCTGCCCGTGCTCAACGACCTCTACGACAGCGTAGCCAGTGGCGAGGAAGCCCGCCGCACCATCGAGCGCGGCTCGACGCCCAACTACCGCGCCGAGCTGGAAGCGGAGCTGAAGGAAGTGCGCGAGTCGGAGCTGTGGGCCACCGGCGCGCAAGTGCGCGAGCTGCGCTCGCGCAGCACCGCCAGCGTGGAGGCTTAATCGTTAACCCGGAACTGTCATGCTGAGCTTGCGAAGCATCCTATCGCGCCAGAACAAAATCGTTCGACCGCGATAGGATGCTTCGCAAGCTCAGCATGACAGTTTTTTATACAACGCGCCCTTAGGGTGCCCCCTACCCCCATGCCCGACCTGCTAGCCCCGGCGGCCACTGCCGTCACCCTGGAAAACGTGGAGGCCGCCGCGCGCCGCCTCAAAAGCGTGATTACCAAGACGCCCCTGATGCTAAACCTGGGGCTGTCGCGCACCTACGATGCCACAATTTTGCTCAAACGCGAGGACTTGCAGGTGGTGCGCTCCTACAAAATCCGGGGGGCTTACAACAAGATTTCGACGCTGCCGATTACCGTGCCCAGCCGCCAAATCGTGTGCGCCAGCGCCGGCAACCACGCCCAGGGCGTGGCCTACGCCTGCCAATTGCTGGGCTTGCAGGGCGACATTTTCATGCCCGCCCAAACCCCCGCCCAGAAGGTGGACAAGGTGCGCCTCTTCGGCAAAGACATGGTGACGGTGCACCTCACGGGCCGCACCTTCGACGACTGCTACCAGGCGGCGCAGGCGTTTTGCGACGAGCGCGGCAGCACCTTCGTACACCCGTTTGATGATTTGGCGATTGTGGAAGGGCAGGCCACGGTGGGGCTGGAAATCCTGAAAGCAGCTCACCACAAGCCGATTGACTTTTGCTTTATGCCCATTGGCGGCGGCGGGCTGGCTTCGGGCTTATCAAGTGTGTTTCGGCAGTTGAGCCCCGAAACCAAGCTCATTGGCGTGCAGCCGCTGGGCGCCCCGAGTATGCACGACGCCCTCCGCGCCGGGCGGCGGCAGGCGCTGGCCAGCCTCGACACCTTCGTGGATGGCGCGGCCGTGAAGTGTCCCGGCGAGCTGAATTTTGAGATTTGCCAGGCGCTGCTCGACGAGGTACACCTCGTGCCCGAGGGCCAGGTGTGCGAAGACTTGCTGAAGATGTACAACGAGGAAGGCATGGTGCTGGAGCCAGCGGGCACGCTCGCCATCTCGGCCCTGCACGCCTACGCCGACCAGATTCGGGGCAAAACGGTGGTGTGCATCGTGAGCGGCTCCAACAACGACATCACCCGTATGGAGGACATCAAGGAGCGCGCCCAGCGCCACCAGGGCCTCAAGCACTACTTTATGGTGACCTTCAACCAGGCCCCCGGCGCGCTCCGGCGCTTCGTCAACAACGTGCTGACCGAGGGTACCGATATCATTCAATTTCAGTATATTAAGAAAAACAACAAGGAAAAAGGCCCCGTTTTCATCGGCGTCGAGGTCAGCAATCCGCACGACGTGGAAGGCATCAAGAGCCGCATGGCGGAGGAAGGCTTCGGGTTTGAGTACCTCAACGGCCAGCAGGATTTCCTGAGCCTGCTGGTGTAGCGGCGGTGGCGCTGGTTGGTACGAAACGAGCTGATTCTTATCAGTTTGAAAGGTTCTCACGGCAAAGCCAGGGGCCGGGGGCTACTTTTCGGCCTCATTCTCTTTTTCCTACCCCCATGTTTTCCTCCCTACTCCCGCGGCTGGCGCTGGCGGCGCTCTTGCTGCCGGGCTGGGCGGCGGCCCAGGCTGGCCCGGCGGTCTACAACATCCGCACCTATGGGGCCGTGGGCGACGGCCGGGCGCTGGACTCCGGGGCCATCAACAAGGCGATTGAGGCGGCGGCGCAGGCGGGCGGCGGCCAGGTGTACCTGCCAGCGGGCAACTACCTATCGGGGTCCATCCGGTTGAAAAGCAACATCTCGCTTTACCTGGAGCAGGGTGCCACCATCATCGCCACCGCCGACAACCCCGCCGCCGCCTACGACCAGGCCGAGCCCTCGGCCAATACCACCTACCAGGATTCGGGCCACAGCCACTGGCACGACGGCCTGCTTTGGGGCGAAAACCTGCACGATGTATCCATTCTGGGGCCGGGCAAAATCTGGGGTAAGGGCCTGCTGAAGGACTACGCCAAGGATGCCAAGCTGGCCAACAAAGCCATTAGCCTGCTGCGCTGCCGCAACGTGCTTATCCGCGATGTGACCTTGCAGCACGGCGGCTGGTTTGCCATCCTGGCCACCGGCGTGGATAACTTAACCATTGACAACCTGAAGATTGACACCAACCGCGACGGCATGGACATCGACGCCTGCCGCAATGTGCGCGTGTCGAACTGCCTGGTCAACTCGCCCTACGACGACGGTATTTGCCTCAAAAGCTCTTTCGGCCTGAACGAGGCGCGGGCCACCGAAAACGTGACCATCACCAACTGCCAGGTGAGCGGCTACGACGAGGGCACGCTGCTCGACGGCACCTTCCGGCGCACCAGCAACCCCGAGTACAAGCTGCACCCCACGGGCCGCATCAAGTTCGGCACCGAGTCGAACGGCGGCTTTAAAAACATCGCCATTTCCAACTGCGTGTTTGACTACTGCCGCGGCCTGGCCCTCGAAACCGTGGACGGCGGCCTGCTGGAAGACGTGAGCATCAGCAACATCACGATGCGCGACGTGGTAAACTCGCCCATTTTCCTGTACCTGGGCGAGCGGATGCGCGGGCCGGCCGGCACGCCCGTAGGGGCGCTGCGCCGCGTGAGCATCAGCAACCTGGTAGTCTATAATGCCGACCCCGACTTCGCGTCCATTATCACGGGTGTGCCCGGCCACCCCATCGAAGACGTGCGGCTCAGCAACATCCGCATTTACTACAAAGGCGGCGGCACCGCCGCGCAGGCCACCCGCACCGTGCCCGAAGCCGGCAAAAGCTACCCCGAGCCATCGATGCTGGGGCCAGTATCGGCCTACGGCTTCTACATCCGCCACGCGAAGCAGGTGGAGCTGAGCGAGGTAGACGTACACTACCTGAGTTCGGAAGCCCGCCCGGCCTTCGTGGCCGATGATGTGCAGGGCCTCACCCTGCGCAACGTCACGGCCCAAAAATCGACCGCGGGCAAGGTACTAACGCTGAAGAATGTGGCCGATTTTCAGCTGCGCCAAAGCCTGGGGCTAGCCGATACGGAGCTGGCGAAGACGGGGGAAAAGACTTGGTAAGGGTTCTCTTTAAGAAGCAGGATTTTCTGCGCCTGATGCGGAAGGGTCACCCTGCTGCTCACCCACTGGAACAACGCTAGTCAGGGTAAGGGCCGGTCGGCTGCAAAAGCTGGCCGACCGGCCCCTACCCTAACCGAAGCGCTGCGCGATTACTCCTTCGTCACCTTGAACGACTGCGTGAAATCGGCCCCCGTGAGGCGCACTACGTAGAGGCCGGCGGCCAGGCCCGCGGCGTCGATAACATTCTGATTACCAGTATCGCCGTAGGCACGAGCGAGCACGGTTCGGCCTGTGGCGTCGGCAATGGTCAGGGTATGAGCCTTGGTGCCGGTGGGCAGCGCGTAGGTGAGGCGGCCCACTACGGGGTTGGGGTAGGCCGTGAAGTCGGCGGTGCTGGCGGTGCCGGTGCTGGCCAGCGCGGTGGCCTCGCGGGCGGTGCCCACCACGGTGGCGCGGAAGGCCTCCCAGCCCGAGATGGTCTGGCGGTTGCAGGTCGCGGCCTGCTGGCCGCTTTCGCTCGATACGTAGCGGCCATTGTAGCCGCCCAGGCTGATGGTGCCATCGGCGTTCACAATCCAGTCGAAGGTTTCCCACCAGCCGAAGCTCGTGCGGTTGGCCGTGATGGCCTGGGTACCGTTTTCACTCGATACGTACTTGCCCTGGCTGCGCAGCGCCACCTTGCCGTTGCCGGCGTCCACCACCGCAAACTGCTCCCAGGTGCCGGCCGTGGTGCGGGTGCAGGTCACGGCCTGGGTGCCGTTTTCACCCGAGAGGTAGGCGTTGTTGCTCACGGCGCGCAGCGTGATGAGGCTGCCGATGGGCGCGCGGGTGTTGCGCACTGTGCCGCCGGGGTTGGGCGCAATGGCGTTGAGGGTGCTGGTGTTCACCACGCAGTTGGCAAACTTAATGTTCTGCACCACGGCCGGGATGTTGCCGGGCCCGTCTACGATGTAGGGCGGATTGATGCGGAAAAGCGCTGCCATCGAGTTGGTATCGAAGCGCTTGTAGGTCCAATGGCACCAGCCAATGCCCACGCTGTTGAGGTTGCGGGCAGCCTCGCCCATCCACTCGGGTGAGTTTTCGCCGGTTTCACCCACCCAGATGGGCACGTTGTTGTCGGTGCGAAAGCGCGTGAGGTTGCCAATGAGGCGCAGAGTGTTGGGGTTGTTGCCATCCACCGAATTCACGTTGTTGTCGATGGTATAGTTACCCGCGCTGTAACGGTGCGAGTTGTACACCAGGTTGGCCTGGCTGGTGAAGGTGCGCTTCTCCATGTAGTTGTAGTCGTTGCCAAAGCCGTTGCCTTCCAGCAGGATAAGGTGGTTGTCGCTATTGGCCCGAATGGTATTCACGAAGCGGTTCAGCACATCGTGGAGGCGCTGGTTGCCATTCTGGGTCGAGGTATTGGGAATGTTATTCGGCTCGTTGAGCACGTCGTACATCGCCACGCGGGGGTCGCCCTTGTAGCGGTTCGAGATGACCTGCCACAGGCGGTTGGCCACGTCCTGGTTGAGGCCGTTGTTCCAGAAATCGTTGCCGCCGCTCACCAGCGCATCCGCAATATTCATGTCGCTGCCCTGCGCGCCGGGCGCGGCGTGCAGGTCGAGCACCACGTACATGCCATTGGCCCCGCACCAGCTCAGAACTTCATCAATCATCCGAAAGCCCTCAATGGTGCTGGGGTCGGTAAAAAGCTGATTATTAGCGTACCAACCCGACAAATTACCGAAGTACGTGCCGTAGGAGGTCGAGCCTTTGCTGACTCCCGTACGCACCGCCCGCTGGCTGGCCGTGAGAAACAGTTCGTAGTGCAGCGGCAGCCGCACGCAGTTGAAGCCCTTGTCCTTGAGGTAATCGATATCGGCCTTTGTGAAGAAGTTGTCGCGCCACTGCTGGTAGAAGCTCTCCACCTGGCCATCGTTCTGGCCCTGGTTGAAAAGGCCTTTCTTCACCAGGCTCTGGGTGCCGGTATTATTGTCGCCGTAGCCGGGCTTTAGCATATAGCCTTCCTGCACTTGCCAGCCGCCGAGGTTCACGCCGCGCAGCACGACTTCCTGGCTGCTCGCATTAATAATTCGGGTGCCGCTGGCTTGCAGAAAGCTCTGGGCAAAAGCCACTTGCCAGCCAAAGCAAGCAACCAGTAAAGTGAGGCCAGCCAGCAAACGCTGCGCCAGCACGCGCTGCGCAGCGCGGGGGGTAGTAGTGGACATAAATGGGTGGGAAAAGGAAGTGACTGCGTGAGCTAATTCCCGCAAACGTTTGCGGGGGCTCACTACATAACTACACTCCCAAATGCTTTCACCCTTAGTGCCATCCGAAAAATAGTTTCACTTTTTTAAAAGTGCGCTTTTTGTGCACTACTTACCCATACTCGCGGCCGGGGTTAGAGAGGCAGTAGGCACGGGCGGGCGGCCCCGAATGGCTCCCGGCGCCAGGCGCAGCTGCCCCTGCGCCCCCTTGCTGACCTTCGCCTGCGGGTCTTGGTAGAAATACGCACCTTCTTCCACCACTAACTGCCCTTCGATGAGCACCTTAGTGCGCGCCTCTACTACCAGCGCGCCGCCTTTTTTAAGTACTAGCTGCGAGGTTGGGCCAATGTATAGCTCCGGCACGCCGCCAATCTGTCCATTTATAATCAACACGTTACCTGCCGCAACCTCTACGCGTGCCGCACCGTGCGCCGTGCCCTCAAGCCACCCAATAATCAAGTCTGAGCGCACCGTATAGTCGCCGTTGGCCGCAGCCAGCCGCAGGCTGCCGGGGGCGTGCACTACCGTAGGGCTGCGGCTAGTAGAATCGCCCAGCAGCACGCGCAGCCGCGGGCCATCAGACGGCAACATACTGCTTTCCAATACATTATTACCACTAAACATGGCGCCCAGCAGCTGGTCGCGGCTACCCAGCGGCGGCGCGCTACCATAGTCGTAGCTGAAGGTGCAGCCCCGCAGCCGAAAGGCGCTGGCCGTATCGGGCGCGGCCGGCCGGGCCAGCAGCAAGTAGCTGTGATGGCCGATGAAGTGGCAGCCGGTGAAGCTCATGCGGCGCGCTTCCTTATCGGAATGCACCAAAAACACGCCGTAGGCCGCCTGCCCTCGGTACGGCCGGTCCTCGAAGGTGCAGCCCACGAAGCGGGTGGCCCCGGCCACTTGGGCGCAGCCATTGACGAAGGCGCCGTAGAAGCGGCAGTTTTCAAACAGAAAATCGGGCTGCCTAATCCAGGCCGACCAGTTGGTAACGCCCCACAACAGGCAGTTGGTGAGCACGATACCCTTGGTGATGGGCGGCGCATCGCCGTAGTGGTCCGACACCAGACCCTGGCCGACATTGTCGACGAAGCGGCAGCCAGCCAGGCGCACGTGGCTGGCAAAGCCACCTTCGGGCTCAATATCCACGCCCGCGCCGGGGTTGGAAAACAAGGCCTTGCCCAGCGCCGGAATCACCACCCGCCCAGTATGGCTGAAGCTGCAATTGATGGCCCGCAGGCCATTCACGCCCGTGATGGAAAGGCCCTGGCGGCCGTTGTAGTCGAAGGTGGAGTTTTCGAGCACAATGCCCTCTTGGTTGGGGTCGTCGAGGCTCTTGGCCAGGTGGTTGAGCACCTGAATGCCGTCGCGGCCAAAGTGATGCACCGCCAGCCGCCGCAGCGTAATGCGCCGCGAGTCGCTCACAAATACGCCGTCGGCCGCCAGCTGAATGCCCGTGTCGCCCCAGTGCCCGCCTACCACCAGGTGCGCGCTGCTGCCATTCAGCATAATATTAGCAACCTCCACATTATCACACCTTTGCAAAACTATGGTAGTACCCAAGCTCACGCCGTAGCTGCCCTCCGTAAAGTAGGCCGTAGCCGCCTCAAACGGTAGCTTGGTAGCGGGGTCGAAGGAGCCGTAGCGCAGCCCCTGGGCGTAGCGGATTTCGGTAGTGGCGCTGTCGTCGCCGACGATACGCAGGTTGCGGCAACCCATGAGGGCCAGCACATTGGGCACGCTGCCCGCGCCGGGGTCGCCCACAAGGTAGGTGCCCGCCGGAATGCGCAGCACGGCGTGCCCCGCGCCGGCTGGCGTGAGCGCCCGCTTATTAAAGAAATCGGCGGCGCGCTGAAAGGCCGGCTGGTCGTTGGTGCGGCCGTTGCCCACGGCCCCAAAATCTTTTTTCAAGTCTTTCTGCAACACGGCCTGGGCGTGGGCAAGCGGCCCCCACCCCACCCAAAGCCAGGCGCTCAAAAGCAAAGGCCCCAGCCAGCCACGAACCTGAGTAGCCGCCCGCTGGGGCAGTATTTGGGTGTTTTTCATAGCACGCGAAGCCGGCGCGGCCAACCGCCAACCGGGCCGGGCGCGGGCCAAAAGTAAGGCCCACTTGGGGGGAGCTGGTAAGTACGCCGGCTAGGGCCGCGGCTGGCCACGCCGTAACTTTGACCCCCGTCATGCCCGAACGCTCCACCTCCCCCAGCGCGTCGGCCGCGAAGTATATCTTCGTCACCGGCGGCGTCACCTCTTCCCTCGGAAAAGGAATTATCTCAGCTTCTTTGGCTAAGCTTCTGCAAGCCAGAGGCTTCCGGGTAACCATTCAGAAGTTCGACCCCTACATCAACATCGACCCCGGCACGCTCAACCCGTATGAACACGGCGAGTGTTACGTGACCGACGACGGGGCCGAAACCGACCTCGACCTGGGCCACTACGAGCGCTTCCTGAACACGCCCACCTCGCAGGCCAACAACGTGACCACGGGCCGCATCTACGACACTGTAATCCGCCGCGAGCGCGAAGGCGCTTTCCTGGGCAAAACCGTGCAGGTAATCCCCCACATCACCGACGAGATAAAGCGCCGGATGCTGCTGCTGGGTCAAAACGGCGAGTTTGACGTAGTTATCACCGAAATCGGGGGCTGCATCGGCGACATCGAGAGCCTGCCCTTTGTGGAGGCCGTGCGCCAGCTGCGCTGGGAGCTGCCGCCCCACGATTCGCTCGTGATTCACCTTACGCTGCTACCCTACCTGGCGGCGGCCGGCGAGCTCAAAACCAAGCCTACCCAGCACTCGGTGCGCGACTTGCGCGAGGCGGGCTTGCAACCCGACATATTGGTGTGCCGCTCCGAGCACCCCATTCCGCCCGAGATGCGCCGCAAAATCGCGCTCTTCTGCAACGTCAAAATCAACTCCGTTATCGAGAGCCTCGACGCCGATACCATCTACTCGGTGCCGCTGCTCATGCTGAAGGAAGAGCTGGACACCCGCGTTATCAGCAAGCTGCGCATGAACGGCGGCCACGCCCCCGACCTGGAGGAATGGAAGGAATTTCTGGGCCGCCTCAAGAACCCCACCGAAGAAGTAACCATTGCGCTGGTGGGCAAGTACGTGGAGCTACCCGACGCGTATAAGTCTATTATTGAGTCGTTTATCCACGCCGGGGCTTTCAACGAGTGCAAGGTGCGGGTGCGCAGCATCCAGAGCGAGTTCCTGACGCCCGAAAACGCAGTGCAGCAGCTCGAAGGCTGCGATGGCGTGCTGGTAGCCCCCGGCTTCGGCGAGCGCGGCTTCGAGGGCAAGGTGGCCGCCGTGCGCTACGTGCGGGAAAACAACATTCCGTTTTTCGGCATCTGTCTGGGTATGCAAGTAGCTGTGGTAGAGTACGCCCGCAACGTGCTGGGCCTGCCGCAGGCCAGCTCCACCGAAATGGACCCGCTCACGCCCGACCCGGTTATCGCCCTCATGGCCGACCAAAAGGATATTACCCTGAAGGGTGGCACTATGCGCCTCGGCGCCTACACCTGCGAGCTCAAGCGCGGCTCGCGCGCCGCCAAGGCCTACGGCCGCAACACGATTAGCGAGCGCCACCGTCACCGCTTCGAGTTTAATAACGACTACCTGGCGCGCTTCGAGGAAGCCGGCATGTCGGCCAGTGGCACCAACCCCGATACTGGGCTGGTGGAGGTAATCGAACTGCCCAAAACGGTGCATCCGTGGTTTGTGGGCGGCCAGTTTCACCCCGAGCTGAAGAGCACCGTGGAAAACCCGCACCCGCTGTTTGTGCGGTTTGTGAAGGCAGCCATGCAGCGCAAGAAGGGGCTGTAATTTTTTAGCTATTAGCCAATGGCTGCTAGCTGTTAGCTTTTCCACAAGGGGGAGCTAACGGCTAGCAGCCATTGGCGCTCATTCATAAAAAAGCTAACGGCTAACAGCTAAAAGGAGCCGTACCTTTGCCCTTCGTATTCTTTTTATTGTAAATGGACCGCAACCAAGCGACTGGCCTTTTCCTCATTTCGGCCTTGCTCCTGGTGTATTTGTTTTTCTTCTCGCCAAAAGCCGAGCCGGACAAAAACAAAGCCCAGGCAACTACCACCACCGCCGCCAAAACGCCGGCCGCCGCCGCGCCTTCGCCCGGCATCCCGCCCGTAGTGGCCCTCGACTCGGCCGCCGGCCCGGTGCGCAACATTGAGCTCAAAAACCCCGAGCTGACGCTGACTTTCTCGACGCAAGGGGGCCGCGTGGCCGCCGTGCGCCTGAACAAGTACAAGACGTTTTTCGGCAAGCCGCTCGACTTGTTCGACGCCCAAAGCGCCCGCTACAACACCACACTTACCGCCATCGGCGGGCAAAAGGTGGACTTTGCCCGGCTGAACTTTCAGGCCAGCGAAGCCACTACTAGCGCCGATGGCGGCCAGCAGCTGACCTTCACCGCGCCCGTGGGCACTGGTACCGCCACCCAGACCTACACCGTGCCTAAAACGGGCTATGAGGTGAAGTACAACCTGAAGCTCAACGGCGTGGCCGTGGCCGAGCCGCTGAAGCTCAGCTTTGTGGACAACGTGCGCCAGACCGAGCAGGACCTCAAGCAGAACCGCAACCACACCACTATCAACCATTACCAAGCCACCGGCGACCACAACGCCCTGGCCGAAGCCAGCGAAAAGCCGGAGGAAGTGACCGTGAACGCGCCCCTGCTGTGGGCCGCCGACAAGCACGACTTCTTCGTGGCGGGCCTCGTGGCCGACTCGCAGCCCTTCGTCAACGGCCAGTTCAACGCCACGGTCAACTTGGCTGACTCGACCTACATCAAGACGCTGAGTACCACGCTGAGCCTGCCCGCCGCCGACGTTTCGAGCGCGGCCGGTGGCCAGTACCGCTTTTTCTTCGGCCCCAACCAGTTTAGCCTGCTCAAGAGCGTGGCCCCGGGTTTCGACCGCAACGTGTACCTGGGCTGGGGCTTGTTCCGCTGGGTAAACCGCTTCGTGGTGCTGCCGGTGTTCACGTTTCTGGAGCAGTATATCAGCTCCTACGGCGTCATTATCCTGCTGCTGGTAGTGCTTATCAAGCTGGTAACCTGGCCCTTGACCTACAAGACTTACGAAAGCCAGGCCCGCATGAAAGTGCTGAAGCCCGAGCTCGACGAGATTAAGGCCAAGCACCCCGACGACGCGGCCAAGACCCAGCAGGAGACCATGAAGCTGTACACGCAGTTTGGCGTGTCGCCGCTCAGCGGCTGCGTGCCCACGCTGCTCACGCTGCCGATTCTGTTTGCCATGTTCCAGTTCTTCCCCAACGCGATTGAGCTGCGCCAGCAGCCCTTCCTGTGGGCCCCGGACCTAAGCACGTATGACAACGCCATTCACCTGCCGTTTACGCTGCCCTACCTGGGCAGCCATATCAGCATTTTCACGGTGCTGATGACGATTTCGACGCTCTTCATGACCTACCAGAGCAACCAGATGAACACGGCCGCCATGCAGGGGCCCATGAAGTTCTACAGCTACCTCATGCCGCTGATTTTCTTCTTCGTGCTGAATAGCTTCGCTTCGGGCCTCACCTGGTACTACCTGGTTTCCAACCTCGTCACGCTGGGCCAGCAGGCGCTCACCCGCTCCTTCGTAGACGACACCAAGATTCGGGCCCAGCTCGAAGCCAACAAGGTGAAGAACAAGGACAAGAAGCCCGGCGGCTTCCAGGCCCGCCTGGCCGAGGCCATGAAAACTGCCCAGGAGCGCGAAGCCCAGGCCAAAAAGCCCGGCAAAGCGTAGTTTAGTGCAAGCGCCTTACCAGGCAGAAAAGCGTTCCGCGGTGCTCAGCACTGCGGAACGCTTTTTTATTGCGTGCCTCTGGCCCGGTTTTCGTTTTAGTGCTTGCACCGCACCTTTGCTAGCTGGAACCGGCGGCTCACTATTGCCTCGGCTAAATTATTTCTTAACTAGTTGCTTCTCAATTTTATGCGTTCCCTGCTCTGGCTCCTCGCTTTCTCCTTGGCCCTGCCCGCCTGCGCGCAGAAAAAACTACCCCGCAAGCATAAAGCAGTTACCGCTACTGCCGTTGTGCCCAAAGAAGCCGCGCCGGTAATCGTGTTTCAGCGCACGCCCTGCTACGGTACCTGCCCGGTGTACACGGCCACAGTTTTTGCCGATGGGCGAGTAGAGTACGATGGCCAGCGCTTCGTGAAGTTCGTTGGCAAGCACACGCTCAGCCTATCCGTAGCTACCGTCAACGAGATACTGGCCGAGGCTAAGCGCATCAATTTCACCCAGTTCAACGAGCGCTACTCGGGCAACACCACCGACCTGCCGGCCGCTATCATCACGGTGCACCCGGTGGGCCAGCCCCTGCACGCCGTGTTTGCAGAAGAAGGATTTCCGGCAACTCTCAAGGCCTATATCGATTACGTAGGTGCCCGGCTCGACCCCTTGACGCAGCAGGGCCTGGAAAAATAGCCCTCTCTCTAACCAGCACTCAGTCCTTGCGCACCTGCTCCAGCAGCAGCTGGTTCATGGGGTTGGCCGTGAGGCCGCGCACGTTGCGTTGCGTGAGGCGAATTATCTCGTCGTAGTATAGCGAAACCACGGGCGCGTCGCGCACCACCAGGCGGTCCATGGCCTGGTACAGCGCCGTGCGCTGGGCCACATCTTGCTCCCGAATGGCGCGCTGGTACAGTTGGTCGTACTGCGCTGATTTATAGTGCGTTTTGTCGGGGCCGGCGGGGCTAAAATTGGACGAGTAGAACAGCGCCAGGTAGTTCTCCGCGTCAGGGTAGTCACCGAGCCAACTTTTGGTGAAGAAGGCGGTGCGGCCGTTATCCACCAGCTCCTGCTGGGCCGCCGATTGGTTGATGTCAATCTGGACCTGTACGCCCACGTCGGCCCAGTTTTTTTGCAGGTATTCGGCCACGGCTTTGCGCTCGGCTACGGTGCTCAGGCGCAGCTGCAAGGGCCGGCCGGGGCCGTAGCCGGCGGCGCGCAGCAGCGCCCGCGCCTTTTGCGGCTGGTAGTCGTAGCCCGGCACCTGCGCGGGCGAAAACGAAGGCAGCGCCGCCGGCACAAAGCCCGACGTGCCCGGCCGCCCCACGTGGTTGAGCACGTAGGCCAGCATCTCGGGCCGGTTGATGGCGTAGCTTAGCGCCTGGCGCACCCGGGCGTCGCGCAGGCGGCGGCCCTGCGCGGCTTGCTCACCCGTGAGCTTAGCACTATCTAATTGAAAACCAAGGTATTCTGTATTCAGGTAAGGCGCCTTTTGCAAGTTGAAGCGGCCCTGAAAGTCACTGCGCACCGAGCCATCGGGGTTGAGAATAAGGTCGCGCGAGCCCTCGCGGATGCCGCTCAAAAAGTCCAGCTTACCCTGCAAAAACGTGAGGAATTCCGTTTTGCGGTCAGCAATGAAGCTGATGGCAACCGCATCTAAATAAGGCAGTTGCTGACCCTGCTTGTCTTGGCGCCAGTAGCTCGGGTTTTTGTGAAACAGCAGCACATTACCCTCATCCCAGACCTTAAACCGAAACGGTCCAGTGCCCACCGGGTGCTCCCGAAAGTCCTTGCCATAGCGCTCCACGGCTTCGTGCGGCACCACGTAGGCGTAGGGCATCGTTAAGATTCCCAAAAACGGGATAAACGGCGCCTTTAGATGAATGCGCAGCGTAGAATCGTTCACCGCCACAAAGCAAGTGTCGCTGATATTTCCCTTGCTGTCTTCCAGCACTTTACCCCGAAATATCCAGCCACCGGGCGAGGCCGTTTTGGCATCCAGCAAGCGCTTGAATGAGTACACAAAGTCAACTGCCGTGACGGAGCGAGAAGGCGGCGTATACTCTGTACCTAGTATTTCATATATTGCTGGCGCCAGTTTACCTTTTCCTACAAAAAAGGCATCACTCGGGTGAAACCGCACCCCTTTGCGCAGCCAGAACGTGTACGTGAGTCCATCAGGCGAAATCTGGTAGCGGCGGGCCAGCGACGGCGCGGGCTGCAAGGCCGAATCCAACTCTAATAACCCATTATAAAGCTGCGCCACGGCCCAGCTATTGGCTTGGTTGCGGGCAAAGGCGGGGTCTAGCGAGGTGAGCGCTTCGGGCTGGTTGTAGCGGAACACGCGCCGCTCATCGGCGGCCGAGGGACCGGCCCCCGAGCAGGCGGCCAGCAACGTGGCCAGGGCCGCCGAGGCCAGCCCAGTAGCCCAGCGTATTCGCAATTCAGGTAGAAACATCGGTTTGGGGTGTCGGTTGCAAAGGTAGGGGCCACGCCGGCCCCGGTTTTTCGTTTCTTTCTCCCCCATTTTATGCAGCTTACCTATTTCGGCCACGCTAGCTTTTTGGCCACTATCGGCGGCGTGCGCGTGCTTTTCGACCCCTTCATCAGCCCCAACCCGCTCGCCAAAGCCATCAACGTGGACGCCATTGAGGCCGACTACATCCTGGTTTCGCACGGCCACGGCGACCACATCGCCGACGTGGAAAGCATTGCCAAGCGTACCGGGGCCAAGGTGCTGGCCATCGCCGAAATCGCCGGCTACTTCGGCGCCAAAGGCCTCGACGTCATTGGCACCAACCTCGGCGGCAAGGTGGCCCTGCCCTTCGGCACCGTGCATTGCGTAGCCGCTGCGCACAGCAGCTCGTTCCCCGACGGCTCCTATGCGGGCGTAGCCATGGGCTTCGTTATTAAAACCACTGAGGGCCAGACACTTTACTTCGCCGGTGATACGGCCCTGACCTACGACCTCAAGCTCATCGGTGAGCGCCACAAAGTAGACGTGGCCCTGCTACCCATCGGCGACAACTACACCATGGGCATCACCGACGCGCTGGTGGCCGCCGACTGGGTGGGCACCACCGAGATTATCGGTATGCACTACGACACCTTCCCGGTTATCACCATCGACCACACCGCCGCCCAGGCCGAAGCTAAAGCCGCTGGCAAAAACCTGCGCCTGCTGCGCATCGGCGAAACGGTGGAGCTGTAAAGCTCAGTTTGTCCTTGCGAGCGCAACGAAGTGGAGCGCGGCAATCTTTCCTTGTCGGCTGCTTGAATGGTTTACTAACCTAGCGGCAAGGAAAGATTGCCGCGCTCCACTTCGTTGCGCTCGCAAGGACAAACGGGAGCAATTCTGGCTATACACTTGGCTAATCCATTTTTTTTAGCCTTATTTTGTAGATTGAACAGCGCCGGTTCCGGCTGGCTTATTTCTTCGCGCAGCGCGTTTCCTCTGTTATAATCGTTTGTTATGGGTAAAATTATCGCGGTTGCCAACCAAAAGGGGGGCGTCGGCAAAACCACCTCGGCCATCAACCTGGCCGCCTCGCTGGCGGCCCTGGACTACCGCACCCTGCTCGTGGATGCCGACCCGCAGGCCAACGCCACCTCGGGCGTGGGCTTCGACCCCAAAGACATCGAAAACAGCGTGTACGAGTGCATGGTCGATGGCATCGACCCGCAGGATATCATCTTGCAAACCAACATCTTACCGCACCTCGACCTCATGCCCTCGCACATCGACCTCGTGGGGGCCGAAGTGGAGATGATTAACCTGCCCAACCGCGAAGAGAAGATGAAGGAGGCCCTGCGCCCCCTCGTGGACCAGTACGACTTCATCATCATCGACTGCTCGCCCTCGTTGGGCCTCATCACGGTGAATGCCCTCACGGCGGCGCATTCAGTTATCATCCCGGTGCAGTGCGAGTACTTCGCCCTCGAAGGCCTGGGTAAGCTCTTGAATACCATTAAGATAATTCAGAGCCGCCTCAACACCAACCTCGAAATCGAAGGCATCCTGCTCACCATGTACGATGTGCGCCTGCGCCTCAGCAACCAGGTGGTGGAGGAAGTGCAACTGCACTTCCAGCAGCTGGTGTTCGATACCATCATCCCACGCAACGTGAAGCTGAGCGAGTCGCCGAGCTTCGGCATCCCCGTCATCCTGCACGACGCCGAAAGCAAAGGCGCGGTGAGCTACCTCAACCTGGCCCGCGAAATCGTGGAGAAGAACAGCGTGGAGGCCAACCCTGAGGAAGCCGCTGAGGACGAGCTGGTGTAGCAATTAAATTATACTGGCTTCCAGCTATGCTTAATGAGAAAACGCAGCCCGTTGCGTGGTACTTGCTCATGTGTGAATTGACCGACGCTCAAGACGGTATTCAGAGTTTGCTCAATGAGATGGCGGAGGACAAGGCATTTAGTGAGACTGCGTTTGGTATTCATATGGCCCATATTTACGGCCACCTGAATCAAGCTTGGAACGGGCGTAACGCCACTGACCAGCAGCATGAGCACAATGATTTATTAGACGAATGGAGTAAGTTTCCTACTGATTCTAGCTTACCGTCACCTTTTTAGCTAAAAATAATTGAACGTCATGCTGAGCTTGCCGAAGCATCTCTACCGCGCCGCTTGAGCTACTAATCTTGCGGCGCGGTAGAGATGCCTCGGCAAGCTCAGCATGACGTTCTATTTTATTGGGGGCCGCATTTCGCACCATTCGATATAAATTTGAGTGGCTTGCCCTTCGCCCCCTAGTCCGTAATTTTGAAGTTCTGGGCGGGCCGGCCTTTCGGCCCCCAGACCCCTGCCAACGATGTCTGTAGAGAAGAATAACGATAAAATCCAGGCTGCCCTGAACGCCAACCCCGGCGCGGCCAGCGTGGCCAAGCGCCGCCTTGGCGGCCTGGGCCGGGGCCTCAACGCCCTCATTGAAGGCAGCTACGACAAACCCAGCGAGCACCTCATTACCAACGCCACGCCCAACCCCGTGAGCTCGGTAGGGATGATTCCGGTAGGCCACATTGAGGCCAACCCCTACCAGCCCCGCACCCACTTCGACCAGGAGTCGCTGGCCGAGCTGGCCGATAGCATTAAGATTCAAGGTATTATCCAGCCCGTGACGGTGCGTCAGCTGGGCACCAACTCCTACCAGCTCATTTCGGGCGAGCGCCGCCTGCAAGCCAGCAAGCTGGCCGGCCTCGATACCATTCCGGCCTACGTGCGCAAGGCCGACGACCAGCAGATGCTGGAAATGGCGCTTATCGAGAACATCCAGCGCGAAAACCTGAACGCGATTGAAATCGCACTCAGCTACCAGCGCCTGCTCTCCGAGTGCAGCCTGCGCCAAGAAGACCTGGGCGAGCGGGTGGGCAAAAACCGCTCGACCGTGACCAACTACCTGCGCTTGCTGAAGCTGCCGCCCAGCATCCAGATTGGCCTGCGCGACTCGGTTATCGGCATGGGCCACGCCCGCGCCCTCATCACCATCGAAGACCCGCAGCTGCAAGTGGACCTCTACCGCCGCATCGTGGCCGAGGACCTCTCGGTGCGCCGCATCGAGGAGCTGGTACGCAACGGCTACGGCCGCACCGAAACCGCCAAGCCCGCCAGCCCTCAGCAGCCGGCTACCCCCGTGGTGCCCGTGGCCGAGCTACGCCGCACCGAGCGCCAGCTTACCGACCACTTTGGCTCGAAGGTGCAGCTGCGCCCCGGTGCCCAGGGCCGCGGTGAAATCAAGATATCTTTTGATTCGGTGGAAGACATGCAACGCATCCTGCACATTTTGCAACCTGCATAAGTACCGCACTACCAGTCGCCGGTCGGCGTTAGCGGCTTGCTTATGAAGAACTCTTTGCTTTCTCTGCGCCAGTGGCCAGCCAATTGCGGCTGGCTGCTGGGCCTAGTGCTGCTACTAGCCGGAGCCCGCCCGGCCCTGGCCCAAATTCCTACGGCTACCAACCCGCTGGAAATCAACCCAGCCGCGCCGGTGCTGGTGCGCCCCGACACGGCTACCATCCGCCGCAAGCCCACCAAAAAGGAGCGGCGCGCCCTGGCCGCCGCCGATTCGGCCAAGCGCACCGAGCGGTTATTTGGCTTTCATGTCACGCGTCCCCAAAAGGCTGGCTTTCTTGCTCTTGCACCTAGTGGTGGGCAGATTTACAATAAGAAGTATTGGAAGCTGCCTATTGTGTACGGCATGGTGGGCGGGCTGGGCTACTGGGTTTATTTCCAGCAAAGCCGCTATTCAGAATACCTCAAAGCCTACCGTGCAGGCCAGTCTAGGCCAGGCGATGCCCCTTCCACCTACTTAAATGCAGACGAGTTTCCCAACGCTAGCCTGGAAACTTCCTTCCCCAACGTCTACAATAACTTCACGGGCTACCGCAGCTACCGTGATTTGGCCATTCTCATCAGCGCGCTGGGCTACTCGCTGCAAATACTTGACGCTGTGGTAGACGCCCACCTGCACGACTTCGACGTGAGCGACAACCTCTCGCTGAACTGGCAGCCCACGCTGCTGCCGGTGCCCGGCCAGCTGGTACCCGCGGGCGGCATAGCCTTGACTCTACGCGTAAAATAACTTGTTGCTTAACAAGTAATTAGCATGAAAATACTTCTCATCGGCTACGGTAAAATGGGCCAGACTATTGCCGGTCTGGCCGCCAGCCGGGGCCACGAAATCGCGGGCGTGGTGGACCACCAAACGGGCAGCCAGCGCATTGAGGACTTCACCCCGGCGCAGGTAGATGTGGCCATCGAGTTTACGCACCCCGAGGCGGCGTTTGCCAACGTGGCGGCTTGCCTGCGCCAGGGCCTGCCGGTGGTGTGCGGCTCTACGGGCTGGCTGCATCAGTTTGATGAGGCCGGCCAGCTGGTGCAGGAAACCAACGGGGCGCTGTTTTACGCCTCCAATTACAGCGTGGGCGTAAACCTGTTTTTCCATTTCAACGAGTATATCGCGGCCAAGATGAACCAGTTTGCGGCCGGCTACGATGTGCAGATGACCGAGATTCACCACGTGCACAAGGTGGACCAGCCCAGCGGCACGGCCCTCACGGCGGCCCACGGCATTTTGGAGAATTTCGCGGCCAAGACCACCTGGCGCAATGCGCCCGCCCAGGCCCCGCACGAGTTGGCGGTGCTCAGCGAGCGGCGCGGCGAGGTGGTGGGCACCCACGAGGTGCGTTACGTATCGAGCGCCGATACCATTGAGCTGCGCCACGAGGCCCACTCGCGCGAGGGCTTCGCGCTGGGCGCGCTGCTGGCCGCCGAGTGGCTGCCCGGCCGCCACGGCGTGTTTGGCATGAAGGAGCTGCTGGGCTTGTAACCTTAAAGACCGCCTGTCTTTCCTCCTCGCAATGACAGGCGACGTTGTTTATTTGCTGGATATTCTCTTGGTGAGCGTACGCTCCCGCTCCCGTTTCATGCTTTTTCGCAAAACTGACCCCACTGCCCCACCCCGGCCGCCCAAAACCAAAGGCCGCGAGTGGTTTGACTCGCTGCTGTTTGCGGTTATCGCGGCCACGCTCATTCGCTGGGCTACGTTTGAGGCCTACGTTATTCCGTCGCCGAGCATGGAGCACTCGCTGCTGGTGGGTGACTACCTGTTTGTGAGCAAGTTGCACTACGGACCTATTACGCCCCAAACGCCGCTGCAAGTGCCCCTCACGCACCAAACGGTGCCGATTCTCAATATCAAGAGCTACTCGGAGCTGATTCAGCTGCCCACGTACCGCCTGCCGGGCTTTAGCTCCATTAAGCGCAACGACGTGGTGGTGTTTCACGTGCCGCACGAGGCGCAGTACCCCGCCGACCTGCGCACCAACTACATCAAGCGCTGCATTGCCATTGCGGGCGACACGCTGCAAATTCGCAACGGCGAGATTTTCCTTAATGGCAAGCCCGGCGCCATTGGTGGCGCGCCCCAAACCACCTACTTCCTGGAGGTAGAAACGCCCAACGACGAGGTGCGCCAGGCCCTGCACGACCAAGGCGTGGTAGACTACGACCAGCCCGACGGCTACCCCGTGGCCGGTACCGACCCCGAAACCGGCAAGCTGGGCTACTTCATCAGCTGCCCGGCCGCCACCGCCGAGTTTTTCAAAAAGCAGCCCTACGTGAAGTCGCTGACCGTGACCGCGCCCGGCGTGCAGCTCTTCCCCGACGTGGCCGACTTCCACGGCTCGGGCGCCATGAGCGCCGTGCAGCGCAAGTGGCAGCTCGACAGCTACGGCCCGCTGCCGGTGCCCAAGAAAGGCCAGACCATTGCGCTCACGCCCGGCAACGCCGCGATTTACTACAAAATCGTGAGCCAGTATGAGCACAACGCCAACATCGGCTGGAAGGACGGTATGATTCAGCAGAATGGCCAGCCGCTCACCAGCTACACCATCAAGCAGAACTACTACTTCATGATGGGCGACAACCGCCACAACTCGGAGGACTCGCGCTTCTGGGGCTTCGTGCCCGAAGACCACGTGGTGGGCAAGGCCGTGCTCATCTGGCTCTCGCTCGACCCCTTCGGCGATGCCTGGCACAAAGTGCGCTGGAACCGCCTGCTCCGTACTATCGATTAGGCGCACTCTGCGAGTCCGCGTGTGGGCTGGCTCGAACGATACAACGCGCGGACTCGCAGAGTCCACGCTACCGGAATCATTCGGCCGGTTTTTTTTGTTCATATGCGTGAAACCTAGTAGCTTGCAGTCTGCTTGTTTTCGTTATCGTATATGGACCAGAAAGTGCTCGTGCTCAATGGCGATTACACCGCCATCACCTTATGCAGCGTGCAGAAGGCATTTGTATTATTATTTCTAGATAAGGCGGAAATGGTGGCTAAGTCGGAGCAGGGCGTTTTGCGCACTATTTCGCAGGCCTTCCCCAAGCCCAGCATTATCCGGCTGGCGCGCTACGTGCGGGTGCCCTACAAGGGCATTGCCCTCAGCCGCCACAATATTTTCAAGCGCGACCAGTACGAGTGCCAGTACTGCGGCTCAACCAAAACGCTGACCCTCGACCACGTGATGCCCCGCTCGCGCGGCGGCGACTCGGGCTGGACCAACCTCGTGGCGGCCTGCTCGCGCTGCAACCACGCCAAGGGCCAGCGTACGCCCTCTGAGGCTAACATGCCGCTGCGCACCCAACCCAAAAAGCCTACCCTAGCGGGTTTTCTCAAGCTCTCGGCCGGCACCTTGGACCAAAACTGGCACGCTTACTTGGGCTAACCAAGCCGAAACGCAAAAAGGGCTTCCCGCTACGTAGCGGGAAGCCCTTTTTGTTAACTAGCAATCAATTAATACGTTGCCGTAGTAGGGCCATTTTCGTTGCGGCGAGGCGTTGCTTCGGCACCGCTGCTGTCGAATTCTGACTGCACGGGCTGGCCACTGATAAAGGTGAGCAAGTCGCGGTTGAGGCGGTCCTTGGCGGTTACGTTGAGGCCATGGGGCTCACCGCCGTACACTACCAGTTGGGCACCCGATACCAGCTTCACGGCGCGCTGGGCGCTGTGTTCGAGGGGCACCGTTTTGTCGGCATCGCCGTGGATGAACAGCGCGGGCACTTTAATGCCCTGCAAGTCCTGGCGGAAGTCGGTGGCGCTGAACGCTTTTACACACTCAGTGGTAGAGCGGGGCGTGGCTTGCAGCGCAGTGCTCTGGCTCCAATCCAGCAGGGGCTGGCTCACGGGGTGGCTCAGCACGCCCACGCCGTAGAAGCCTTTGCCGAAGTCGGCCAGGAAACCGGGGCGGTCTTTGCCGGCACCCTCAATCATTTGGTCAAATACCGATTTATCCACACCTTCGGGGTTGTCGTCGGTCTTCAGCAGGTAAGGCGTTACGGCGCTGATAAACACCACTTTGCTCACGCGCGCACCTTGGTGGCGGCTCATGTAACGGGCTACTTCGCCGCCGCCCATTGAGAAGCCCACCAGGGTTACATCTTGCAGGTTCAGCTCGTCGAGCACGGCCTTGAGGTCGTCGGCGAAGGTGTCGTAGTCGTAGCCATCCCAGGGCTTCGACGACTTGCCGAAGCCGCGGCGGTCGTAGGCAATCACACGCACCCCGTGCAGCGGCAGCTCAGCCAACTGAAATTCCCACGACTGCAAGTCGAGCGGCCAGCCGTGGATAAGTACCACGGGCTTGCCCTGGCCGTAGTCTACATAGTTGATTTCGACGGGTTTTCCGGCAGCGTCGCTGCCTACTTTGATGAAGTTCATATAAGAAAATGGAGAGAATGTCCTACGCTTACGGCTCAGCCAAAGCGAAGGATTACCAATGCCAAAATTTTGTAGCAGATAGGCTAGCGGCTTGGTTAACATTGGCTAACGGCCTGGGCTTTCAACCGGCTACTGCATAGGCAAGGCGCGGAAAGCCACCGGCTACTCCCTTCATTTGTGGCATGAAACGCTCTCCTCTGGCCCTGGCCGGGTTACTTGGCCTGGCGGCCTGTAACCCACCCACTACCTCTACCCCCACGGCCGGCGCGAATGCACCAGCCGGCCAAAAGACTGTTAGCCAGCCTATAACCAGCTCACCCGGCGCGGCCTACCACGTGTACCGGGGCCAGCTACCCGGCCAGGCCGACAGCATTACGCTGCACCTCGTAATGGCCCCGCAGCCCCTCTACGATGCGCCGGGCCCCAGCCTCCACGGCAGCTACTACGGCCCCGATGGCCACCCCTACGAGGTGCAAAGCCAGCCCAGCGCGCCCGATAGCCTCGTGCTGGCCGACCTCAGCCCGGAGCACGGAGCCAGCCCCACCAGCGCCAGCCCAGTCTGGCGCTTGCGGCAGCAGCCGGGCGGCCTGGCAGGCTTGGTGCAGGGGCAGGCCGTGCGCCTGCGGCTGGTGGCCCCGCCCGCCGGCAGTGTCACGTTTGCCGTGCGCTACCTGGCCGACTCGCTGGCCGCGTATCCGAAAGACCCGGAATCACCTAAAGCCCGCTTCAGCCTGCAAGCGCTGGTACCGACCGGCGGGGCTGCTACCACTAGCAACGCATTGCAGGCCAATATCTTGCGCGATTTACGCGGCGACACCCTGGGCACCCTGGCCGCGCCCACGCTGCCCACGCTTTACAAGCAGCAGCGCGACCTGTTTTTCAAAGGCTACCGCGAAGACTTAGCCGACGTACTGACCACCAGCCCCGACGAACGCCCGTCGGCCACCCTTAACTATGCCGACCAAGCCGCTACGTACGTGCTGTACCAACAGGGTAACTTGCTGAGCCTGGGCTTTTTCAGCTACTACTACTCCGGCGGAGCCCACGGGCAGAATGGCACCCTGGCCGCCAGCTACGACCTGCGCACCGGCCGCCGCCTGCGCTACGACGATATTTTTAAGCCCACCGCCGCCGCGCAACTGCCCGCGCTCTTGGGCCAGGCGGTGCGCCCCTTGATGGGACTGGCACCCGGCGCACCACTCGATAAAGAGTTGTTTGTGAGTGAAATGCCCGTAACGCACAACGTCTTTTTAACGGCAGGTGGGGTCGCGTTTATTTACGAGCCTTACGAAATCGCCTCCTACGCCCAAGGTGAGGTGCGCGTGTTTTTGCCCCTCTCGGCCGTGCGGGCGCTGCTGCGCGAAGGACTACCGCTGCCCGGAATCAGCCCGGTAGCTACGCGTTGATAGTGATTTAATTACCAGATAAACAGTCATTTATGCTTGATTCAGCCCGCCTGGCCGAAGCCTTTCGCCTGTTTGACGCCGCCAACAGCGAAGACCCCAACCTCGAAACCGACGACGAGGGCCAGCCCATTGCCAAAGAAGTGCGCTATGCCCAGCGCATGAGCGCCTGCCTGGCCCGCGTGGCCCCTGGCGCGCCCGAGGCCGTGCAGCTGGCCGCCCGCGCCCAGCACATCCGGCGCTGGGCCATTCCGCGGGCCGACTTCCCCATAACGCGCCCCGGCTACCACCAGTGGCGCAACACGCTCAAGAAATACCACGCTGAGCTGGCCGGCCAGCTCATGGCCCAGGCTGGCTACGAGCTGCCCCTGATTGAACGCGTGCAGCAGCTGTTGCAAAAGCTGCGCCTCAAAGACGACCCCGAGGTGCAGCTGCTGGAAGACGTTATCTGCCTGGTGTTTCTGGAGTATTATTTCCTACCCTTCGCCGCCCAGCACCCTGAGGAGAAGATAATCGAAATCGTGCAGAAAACCTGGCCTAAGATGACCGAGCGCGGCCACGCGCTGGCCTTGCAGCTGCCCTTCACGCCCGAGGCGCTGGCGCTGGTAAGCAAGGCGCTGGGGTAGAAATTCAGATACAAGAAAGCCTGTCATGCTGAGCTTGCGAAGCATCCTATCGCGCCAGAACAGCCGTTCGGACGTGATAGGATGCTTCGCAAGCTCAGCATGACAGGCTTTCTTATTTACACAGCTACTTACTTCACTGGCGCCTTCTTAGCCGCTTCAATAATGAAGTCGGCTACCTTTTGGGGCTGCGAGAGCATGGGCACGTGGCTGGCGGCCAGCGTGAGCGTGGTGGCTTTGATTTTCTTGGCCATAGCCGTCTCCAGCGCGGGGCTAATCATGTGGTCGTTGCTGGCCACGATGTACCACGACGGCTTGGTTTGCCAAGCCACGGTAGCCATTTTGTCGCCGAAGGCGGCGGCGGCCACCGGCTGCTGGGTGGCAACTATCACCTTACGCTCGGTGGGCGTCAGGTCCTGGGCAAAGTCCTCGTTGATACCCGCGGGCGTCATGCTCAGAAAGCCCGCGTCGGCCTTAATCTGCTTGAGGCCAGGGGTTGGCGCATCTTTAGTGAGGTCGCCCAGCGACTGGTTGGCGTCGGGCGCAGCGGCGGCTACGTACACCAGGCCGGCCACTTTGGGGTCGTTGCCGGCGTCGGAAATCACCATGCCGCCCCACGAGTGGCCCACGAGCAGCACGGGGCCATCTTGCTGGGCCAGAGCGCGCTTGGTGGCGGCTACGTCGTCGGCCAGTGAGGTGAGGGGGTTTTGCACCGCCGTCACGTGCAGGCCTTTGGCTTCGAGCAGCGGAATAATTTTGGCCCAACTGGAGCCGTCGGCGAACGCGCCGTGCACGAGCACAATATTTTTAACACCTTGGGCAGCAGCCTGGTTGGGCGAGGCGAAGGCTAGCGCGGCGCCGGCCAAAGCGCCGAGAATGGCGCGGTTGCGGGTAAACATAGCAGTTCTGGGTTGAGCTGGCAGCTTGGCACAAAGCCAACCGGGCCAGCGGTGATTTGATGAAACAAAGGTCCGGCGGCCACTACAGCCAACTTTTCACCTAGGTTAAAAAGCGTCGGCCAACCTTCGAAATCATTTGCTAGTATTGCCGCGGGCCGGCGCTTTCGCCGGCTCCCCGCTTATGCTCCTCTCCCCGGCTTCCGCGCCCCACGCCGCGCTGGCGCACAGCCTCCAAGCGTTTGCCGACCTCTCGGCGGCCGACCTGCGCCTGGCCGAAGGCTGCTGGACGCCCCGGCGCATCGCCAAAAACGAGTTTTTCAACTTCCGCAACTCCGTTTGCCAGCACGTGGCTTTTATCGCAAGCGGCTTATTCAGAGTATATTATGTGAATACCGATGCCCAGGAGCACGACATCTTCTTCGTGCCGGAGGGCTTTTTCCTTACCTCCCTCAAAAGCCTGGTAACCCAGGAGACCTGCCCCTACTACATCGCGGCGCTCGAAGACGCGGAGCTGCTGGTTATCAGCCTCGACCAGCTGCACCGGCTCTATGCGCAGTCGCACAGCTGGGAGCGGTTTGGCCGGCGGCTGGCCGAGCAATACCTGGTGCTGCACCAGGCCAAGGCCGAGTCGCTGCTGTTCCAAACGGCCGAGCAGCGCTACCTGGCCCTGCTGGCGCAGTTTCCGGGCATTACCAACCGCGTGTCGCTGGGCCACATCGCCTCGTACCTGGGCATTAAAGGGCCGTCGCTCAGCCGCATTCGGGCGCAGCTTGGGCGGGTGGTGTAACACGGAGTGGTACTCCGTTTCCGCGTGGGCAATGCAAGGCAGAAATGGAGTGCCACTCCGTTTTACACCGCCCGCCCAAGCCCCACCACTTCGCCGATGAAGATGATGGCCGGATACGTAATGCCCGCCGCCGCCACCAGCGCGGGCAAATCGGCCACCCGGCCGCACACCGACTTACGGTGGGGCAACGAGGCGTGCATGACCACGGCGGCGGGCGTGTGGCCGCGGCCCTCCTGGCAATACGTCTCGGCGATGTGAGCTAATTTTTTGATACCCATGTAGATAACCACCGTCGAGTTGCTTTGCATAGCCAAGCGCAGGTCGGCCGAGAGCGAACCGTCCTTCTTGGTACCCGTGAGCACCCAAAAGCCCTCGCTCACCACCCGGTGCGTAAGCGGAATATCTTCAAAGCCAACGGCTTGCATACTCGAAATACCAGGCACGTAGTGCGCCGCAATGCCGTGGCTGCGCGCAAAGAGCATTTCCTCAAAGCCCCGGCCAAAGATGAACGGGTCGCCACCCTTCAGGCGCACTACCCGCCCGTACGAAAAAGCCTTTTCCAGAATCAACTCGTGAATGACTTCCTGGGGCGTGTACTCGCCGTAGGGCTTTTTACCCACGTAAATACACTCGCTGGCGGCGGGGGCCAGGGCCAATAACTCCTGGTTAGCGAGGTTATCATAGAGCACCACATCGGCCGTTTGCAGAATGCGGTACGCCTTGAGCGTCAGCAGCTCCGGGTCGCCGGGGCCGGCACCTACTACATACAGTTCGGGAATGACGGGTGGGCGAGCCATGCAGGTTAAGTGGGGTAAGCGGGACCATTGCGTAGTGGCTAGCCCTATTGCTAATGGGCAAAGCGAGCTACCAGCGCAAGATACCAGCAAGCAGACCCATAATTTGATAGGGTATTTTCTAAAAAACGTAATTTATTTTTCTAAAGTACCTATTGAAAATAGGTCATTTTTGTTTAAATTTGCTAAACAAGCTATTAAACACCTTCTAACGAAAGGTCATTTCGGAAAATTCTTTATTTCTGGGAGTTAACTGCTTTTGTTGCTCATCCTCCCCCTCCCCCACCCGCCGCCTTCGCCATTTTCATTCGTACCACCACCTAACTGGTTAGTATGGCACCGCAGCACACTCCCACCGTCGTCGTTATCGGCAACGGCATGGTCGGCTACAAATTTTGCGAGAAGCTCCTCGCCAAATCGACCGCTTTTAACCTCATTGTATTTGGCGAAGAGCCCCGCGTGGCCTACGACCGCGTGCACCTGAGCGAGTATTTCGGCGGCAAAACCGCCGACGACCTGCTCATGGCCCCCACGCAGTGGTACCACGACAACGGCATTACGCTGCACCTGGGCGACGCGGTGCAGGAAATCGACCGGGCCAGCCAAACCGTGCATTCGCGCAGCGGCCTGCTGCAACCCTATGACTACCTGGTGCTTGCCACCGGTTCATCGGCCTTCGTGCCCGACATTCCGGGCGTGGAGAAAGCCGGCGTAATGGTGTACCGTACTATCGAGGACCTGGAGGAAATAAAGGCCGCGGCGGCCACCTCCCGCGTGGGGGCCGTGCTGGGAGGCGGCCTGCTGGGCCTGGAGGCCGCCAAGGCCCTGCTCGACCTGGGCGTGGAGCAAACCCACGTCATCGAATTTGCCCCGCGCCTGATGCCCAGGCAGATAGATACGGCCGGCAGCGCCATGCTGCAAAGTAAGCTGGAGGCGCTGGGCCTGCAAATTCACCTCAGCAAGGCCACCGCCAGCATCGGCGGCGAGGGCCGGATTGATGCGCTGCACTTTGGCGACGGCTCCATCTTGCCAGTGGATATGCTGGTGATTTCGGCCGGCATCCGGCCCCGCGATGAGCTGGCCAAGCTGGCCGGCCTGGAGGTGGGCCTGCGCGGCGGCATCGTGGTGAACGACACCATGCAAACCAGCGATTCGCGCATTTTTGCCATCGGCGAGTGCGCGCTGCACGGCGGCATGATTTACGGCCTCGTGGCCCCTGGTTACGACATGGCCGAGGTAGTAGTCAGCCAGTTGCAGCGGGGCGCGCGGGCCTTCACGGGCTACGACATGAGCAGCAAGCTCAAGCTCATTGGGGTGGACGTGGCCAGCTTCGGCGACCCGTTTATTGCCGAGCCGCACAGCCGCAGCATCGTGTACGAGGATGCCCACAACGGCGTGTACAAGCGCATCAACATCAGCCCCGATGGCAAGCTGCTGCTCGGCGGCGTGCTCATCGGCGACGCCGAGGCGTACAACATGCTGCTGCAAACCGTCAACAACAAAATCGCCTTACCGCCTCACCCAGAAGACCTTATCCTGGGGGCGCGCGGCGGCGAGGGCGCGGCCGAAGGCGCGGGCGTGATGAACCTGCCCGACGAGGCGCTGGTCTGCTCGTGCGAGGCCGTGACCAAAGGCATGATTTGCGACGCCGTGACCACGCTGGGCGCCACCAGCGTGGACGCCATGAAGAAGTGCAATAAGGCCGGCACCGGTTGCGGCGGCTGCGTGCCCATGCTCAAGGACCTCATCAACGGCACGCTCACGGCGCAGGGCGCGTACATCAAAAACGTGCTGTGCGAGCACTTCGACTACTCGCGCCAGGAGCTGTTTGACTTGCTGAAAATCAACGATATCCGTACCTACGACGTGGCCCTCAACCAGTTTGGCACCGGCGACGGCTGCGAAACCTGCAAGCCGGCCGTCGGCAGCATTTTGGCGGGTTTGTGGAATGACCTGATTGTCAAGCAGAACGTTATTCAGGACACCAACGACCGCTACCTGGCCAACATTCAGAAGGGCGGCTCCTACTCGGTGATGCCGCGCATGGCGGGCGGCGAGGTGTCGCCGCAGCAGCTGATGACCATCGGCCGTATCGCGGAGAAGTACAATCTGTACACCAAGATTACCGGCGGCCAGCGCATCGACATGTTTGGGGCGCACGTGGGCGACCTGCCCGACATTTGGGAGGAGCTGATTGCGGCCGGCTTCGAGAGCGGACACGCCTACGGCAAAAGCCTGCGCACCGTAAAAAGCTGCGTGGGCAGCACCTGGTGCCGCTACGGCCTGCACGACAGCGTGACGTTTGCCATCGAAATCGAGAACCGCTACAAGGGCATTCGGTCGCCCCACAAAATGAAGAGCGGCGTGAGCGGCTGCGTGCGCGAATGCGCTGAGGCCCAGGCCAAAGACTTCGGCGTAATCGCCACCGAAAAGGGCTGGAACCTCTACGTGTGCGGCAACGGCGGGGCCAAGCCCCAGCACGCCCAGCTGCTGGCCGGCGACCTCGACAAGGAAACCCTGCTCAAGTACTTGGACCGCTTCCTGATGTTCTACATCAAGACCGCCGACCCGCTGATGCGTACCGCCACCTGGCTCAACAAGCTGGACGGCGGCATGGCCTACCTCCGCAACGTGGTCATCAACGACAGCCTCGGCATCTGCGCCGACCTGGAGGCCGAAATCGAGCTGCTCATTAAAAATTACCATTGCGAGTGGAAAGAAGTGGTGGAAAATCCCGAGCTGCGCAAGCAGTTCACCCACTTCGTGAACGCGCCCAAGGTGAACGACCCCACGATGGAGTTTGCCGAGCTGCGCGGGCAAAAAATGTCCAAGGCGTGGTAAAGCAGTAGCGCAAGCAGTCTAGCTATCATTCGGTCAATCAACTCATTATGGAAACTCAAGTAGAAGTTACCTGGCTACCCGTGTGCCAGGCCACCGATATTCCGGCCGATGGCGGGGCCTGCGCCTTGGTGGAGGGCGAGCAGGTGGCCATCTTCAATTTTGCGCGGCGCGGCGAGTGGTACGCCACCCAAAACCTGTGCCCCCACAAGCAGCAAATGGCCCTCTCGCGGGGCATGATTGGCAGCGTCGGCGAGGCCTGCGAGCCCAAGGTGGCCTGCCCGTTTCACAAGCGCACATTTTCGCTGCTGACGGGCGAGTGCTTGAACGGCGACGAGTGCGCTATTCAAACCTATCCCATTAAGGTAGAGCATAATGTCGTGTACATCGGCTGGGCTTAGGCTAGTAGCGTGGACTCTGTGAGTCCGCGCGTTGCACTGTTCAACATCACCCTACGCGCGGACTCACGGAGTCCACGCTACACCCTAACCCAATAGCTTATGGACACTACGCTTACCCCTCAGCAGCCGCTGGCCAAGCTCAATATCTTTGCCGCTGCGGGCGTGCAGATGCGCACGTTTCACCTCACATGGCTCACGTTTTTCTTCTGCTTTTTCGGGTGGTTTGGCATTGCGCCGCTCATGCCGCTGGTGCGCGAGCAGCTGCACCTCGATAAGGGGCAGGTGGGCAACATTGTCATTGCCTCGGTGTCGGCCACCATTTTGGCGCGGCTGCTCATGGGCAAGCTCTGCGACACCATTGGGCCGCGCCTGGCTTATACCTGGCTGCTGGTGATAGGCGCCATTCCGGTGATGACTATCGGCCTGAGCCACAGCTACGAAAGCTTTCTGCTGTTTCGGCTGGCCATTGGTATCATCGGGGCCTCGTTCGTGATTACGCAGTTCCACACCTCCATGATGTTTGCGCCCAACGTGGTGGGCACCGCCAATGCCGTGGCCGGTGGCTGGGGCAACCTCGGCGGCGGCATCGCCAACATGGTAATGCCGCTGGTGGCGGCCGGCTTCGTGGCCCTGGGCTTCGCTACCAAGGCCGATTCGTGGCGCTATGCTATGGTGGTGCCCGGCGTGCTGCTGCTGGTAATGGCCGTGCTCTACTACAAGTACACCGAGGACACGCCCCGCGGCAACTACGCCGCCATCCGGCGCGAGGCGGCGGCCAAGCCCAAGGGCACCTTTTTGCTGGCCCTGCGCGACTACCGCACCTGGCTGCTGGCGCTGGCCTACGGCGCGTGCTTCGGCATCGAAATCACGATTGACAACGTGGCCGCCGTGTATTTTGTGGACCACTACGGCGCCTCGCTGGTGACGGCGGGCCTGCTAGCCGGCACCTTTGGCTTCATGAACATTTTTGCCCGCGCCCTGGGCGGCATCGTGAGCGACCGCACCGGCCGCAGCTATGGCATGCAGGGCAAGTGGCTGTTGCTGAGCGCTATGCTGGTACTCGAAGGCATCGGCATCGGCTTCTTCTCGTTGGCCCCGAGCCTGGCGCTGGCCATCACGGCCATGCTGGGCTTCGCGCTGTTCCTCAAAATGGCCAACGGCTGCACCTACTCCATCGTGCCCTTCGTGAACCGCCAGGCCATTGGCAGCGTGAGCGGCATTGTGGGCGCGGGCGGCAACCTGGGAGCCATGCTGGTGGGCTTCCTCTTCAAGTCGAAGGACATCAGCTACAGCACGGCTTTTCTCTACATCGGCATGGGCGTGGCGGCCGTGGGCGGCCTGGTACTGCTGGTGCGCCTGCTGGCCAAGGAGTCGGTAGCCGAGGCGCCGGAGGTACCGCTGGCGCTGGCGTAGGGTCGAATTAAGAATTAAGAATGAGGAATTAAAAGCGGGCCTTGCGGCAGTCTGAAGCACCATGAGCCTTGAGCCTTGATTCCAGCCTTCGACCAATAATTCTTCATTCCTCATTCCTCATTCTTAATTACCCTCCCCATGTCCACGAAAGCCCCCGCCCTACCCTCTATTTGCTGTTACTGCGGGGTAGGCTGCGGGGTATTAGTAGAGCCGCTGAAAAACGGGGACGTGGCCGTAACCGGCAACCCCGACTACCCCGTGAACCGCGGCGCGCTGTGCAGCAAGGGCCTGAACCTCCAGTACACCGTGAACGACCGCAGCGACCGGCTGCTGTACCCGCAGATGCGCTACAGCAAGAGCCGGCCCTTGCAGCGCGTGAGCTGGGACGAAGCCTTGCAGCGCACGGCCGCCGTTTTCCAGACCTTTATTGAGCAATACGGGCCCGACTCGGTGGCCTTTTATGCCTCGGGCCAATGCCTCACCGAGGAGTATTACGTCATCAATAAGCTCATGAAGGGCTTTATTGGCAGCAACAACATAGACACCAACTCGCGCCTCTGCATGAGCAGCGCGGTGGTGGGCTACAAAATGGCGCTGGGCGAAGACAGCGTGCCCGTGTGCTACGACGACATCGAGCTGGCCGACTGTTTTCTGGTGGCGGGGGCCAACCCGGCCTGGTGCCACCCCATTCTGTGGCGGCGCGTGGAAGCCCGCAAGGTCGCGCACCCGGCCACCAAAATCATCGTCATCGACCCCCGCGCCACCGATTCGTGCGCGGTAGCCGACCTGCACTTGCAGCTCATTCCCGGCACCGACGTGGTGCTGAACCAGGCCATCGGCCGCGCCCTCATCGAGGCCGGCGACGTGGACCTGGCCTTCGTTACGCAACACGTGGCGGGCTACGAGGCCTACCAAGCCAGCGTGTTTGAGCGCACCCTGGCCGAGTCGGCGCAGCTGTGCGGGGTATCGGAGGCCGATATTCGGCTGGCCGCCAGCTACATCGGGGCGGCCAAGGGCTTCCTGTCGATGTGGACGATGGGGCTGAACCAGAGCGCCGTGGGGGTCGATAAAAACCTGAGTCTGCTCAACCTGAGCCTCATTACGGGCCAGATTGGCCGGCCCGGCGCGGGGCCGCTCTCGCTCACGGGCCAGCCCAACGCCATGGGCGGGCGCGAGGTAGGCGGCCTGGCTAACCTGCTGCCCGCCCACCGCAACCTGGCCAACCCCGCCCACCGGGCCGAGGTGCAGCAGTTTTGGGGCAGCGGCCCGCTGGCCGCCACCCCCGGCTACACGGCCACCGAAATGTTTGAGGCCCTGGAGGCTGGCCGCCTCAAAGCCATCTGGATTATCTGCACCAACCCGCTCACCAGCTTGCCCAACGTGCGCCAGGCGGAGGCCGCCCTCGCCAAGGCCAAATTCGTGGTGGTGCAGGACATCAGCAATAAGCCCGAAACGCTGGCCTACGCCGACGTTGTTTTGCCCGCCGCCGCCTGGGCCGAAAAGGAAGGCACCATGACCAACTCGGAGCGCCGCATCAGCCACTTGGCCAAGGTGGTGCCCGCGCCCGGCGAGGCCCTGCCCGATGCCGAAATCATCTGCCGCTTTGCGCAGGCCATGGGCTTTCCGGGCTTCGACTTTGCCAATGCCGAGGCCATTTACCAGGAGCACACGCGCCTCACGGCCGGCACCAGCATCGATATCTCGGGCCTGAATTACAGCATCTTGCGAGCACGCGGCTCTGTGCAGTGGCCCTACCGCGCCGGGCACGCCGCGCCCGAAACTCCGCGCCTGTTCACCGACCAAACGTTTTACACGCCCAGCGGCCGGGCCCAGCTGCACGCCGTGCAGCCGGCCTTCCGCAGCGAAGCGCCCGATGCCGATTTCCCGTTCATCCTCACCACCGGCCGCATCCGCGACCAGTGGCACACGATGACCAAAACGGGCAAGGTGAGCAAGCTCAACCAACACTTGCCGCAGGCGTTTCTGGAGCTGCACCCGCACGATGCCGCCGCGCTCGGCGTGGCCGAGGGCGACCTCGTAACCATCACCTCGCGCCGGGGCACGGTGCGGGTGGCGGCGCGGCGCACGGCGGGCATTCGGCCGGGCGTGGTATTTCTGCCCATTCACTGGGGCAAAATCCTGGGCTCCGACCTCAACCGGGCCAACAACGTCACCTCCGGCGCGCTCGACCCGGTTTCGAAGGAGCCCGATTTTAAGTTTTGCGCGGTGCAGGTGGCTAAGTATAAGAAGCCCCGGCAGCGCATCGTCATCATCGGGGCGGGGGCCGGCGCGCACGGCTTCGTAAGGTCGTATCGCGAACTCAATCAGGACGATAGCATCACCATCTTCAGCAAGGAAGACGCGCCCTTCTACAACCGCGTGATGCTGCCCGACTACATTAGCGGCCACCAAAGCTGGGAGCAGCTGGTGAAAATGTCGGACGCGGAGGAACCCGCCCACGGCATTGACCTGCGGCGTGGTCTGAGCGTGGAAACCATTAACCCAACCGAGAAATACGTGGTCGATGCGCAAGGCCAGCGTACTGATTACGACGTGCTTATCCTAGCCACGGGCAGCCGGGCGGCGGTGCCGCGCGGCGTGCCCGCGCTGCCCGGCATCTTCACGATGCGCAGCCGCACCGACGCCGACGACTTCAAGCACCACCTGCCGCCCCAGGCCCACGTGGTGATAGCGGGCGGCGGCCTGCTGGGCCTCGAAATGGCGGCCTCCCTGCGCGAAGTGGGCGTGAAAGTCTCCATTATTCAGCGCATTTCGCGGTTTCTGGACCGGCAGCTCGACCAGCTCGGCAGCCAGCTTTTGCAGGACGAAATGGTGGACCAGGGCTGCGACCTCTACTTCAACGACGAGGTGGAGCTGTACTACGGCCGCGCCCGCCTAACCGGCGTGGGCCTCAAAAGCGGCCGCCGCATCAAGTGCGACGCCCTGCTCCTGGCCATCGGCACCACGCCCAACCTGGAGCTGGCCCGCGACGGCGGCCTCACCTGCCGGCGCGGCGTGGTCGTGAACGAGCGCCTCCAAACCAGCGACCCCAGCATCTTCGCCCTCGGCGAAATCGCGGAGTTTGGGGGCGTGCTCTACGGCATTACGGCGGCGGCCGAGCAGCAGGCGGCCGTGGTGGCCCGCTACCTCAGCGGCGACGTGGGCAGCTTCTACGCGGGCAGCACGTTCATGAACATCATCAAAATCCACGGCTTCGACCTGTGCAGCATCGGCCTGCCCGAGTGCCCCAATACCGTTGATTACGAAGAGATTGTGTTCACCGATAAGGCCCAGCGCTACTACAAGAAGTGCATCATTCACCAGGACCGGCTGGTGGGGGCCATCCTCATCGGCAACAAAAACGAGTTTGCGGAATATCGCGCCCTGATTGCCAACAAAACCGAGCTCGGGGCCAAGCGCTTGCAGCTGCTGCGCAGCGGCAGCCCGGTCGCGCCCGTGCTGGGGGCCCTGGTGTGCAGCTGCAACGGCGTGGGCGCCGACAACCTGCGCCAGGCCATCGGCGCGGGCTGCCACTCGCTCAGACAGCTGTGCGCCACCACCGGCGCGGGCACCGGCTGCGGCTCGTGCCGCCCGGAAATACAACGGATTTTACAGTTAGCAAGTATCAGTCATCAATTATCAATGGATGAGCTGGTTAGCAATGAGGCTGTTTAGAAAGCCGCCTGAACGTCATGCTGAGCTTGCCGAAGCATCTCGCTCGCATCGTTCGGGTAAACACAACGATGCGGGCGAGATGCTTCGGCAAGCTCAGCATGACGTTCAGGCGATAACTGATGACTGCTAACTGATGACTGACTTAAAAAACGCCGTTAAAATCAACCTACCCGGCGGCATTGCCTCGGCCGGCGACTTGCTCACCATCCTCGAAGCGGCCCAGCAGGCCGGAGTAGAGCACGTGCAGATTGGTACCCGCCAGCAGCTGCTGTTAGAGGTGGCTACGGAGCAGCGGCGCGGCCTGCTGCAAGCGCTGGCGAAAGCCGGCATCGGGTGCGAAGTCGATGCCGACCAGCACCCCAATATCAGCAGTTCCTACGTGGTGGAGGACGTGTTTCACACCACCACCTGGCTGCGCGAGGGCGTGTATAAGGACCTACTGGACCTGTTTGATTTTCAGCCCCGGCTGAAAATCAACCTCATCGACCGCCACCAGACGTTCGCGCCCTTCTTCACGGGCAACCTCAATTTCATCACTTCCGACACCCCCAACTACTGGTACCTCTACCTGCGCTTTCCCAAGGCCAATGCGCTCTACTGCTGGCCGGGGCTGGTGTATTCGGAGGATATTCCGGGCCTGAGCCGCGCCATAGAACAGGCTGTTTTCGCAAATAAGGATGAGTTTTACGACCAGCCGGCCGCTGATGGCGCACTGCTGCACAGCCTCATCGGTACCAATCATAGCTTTGTCTTTCAGCCGATTACGGCCCCGCTCACGCTTCCGCAGTTTACCCTGCCCTACTACGAGGGCTTCAACCGGTACGGCAGCAAGCTCTGGCTGGGCATTTACCGGCGCGACGAGCGGTTTGCGGTAGCTTTCCTGAAGGAGGTATGTCAGATTTGCCTGGCCACGCGTCTCGGCCAGCTCTGCACTACTCCCTGGAAATCACTCATTATCAAGGGTATTGAGCTAAGCGACCGCCCGCACTGGGATGCCGTGCTGCGCCGCCACCGCATCAACGTGCGCCACGCCGCCAACGAGCTCAACTGGCAGGTGGAAGACCTCTGCCCCTACGGCTTGGCCCTGAAGCACGAGCTGGTGCGCCACTTCAACGAGGAAGACATTCGTACCTATCAGCTGTGCTTTGCCATCAAAACCCGGCCCAAAACCGGCCTGTTTGGCTCCGTCGTGGTGCGCTGCCACTTCGACAGCATCACCCAAACCGGCCTGTACGCCGAGCAATTCGAGCTGCTGCACACCCGCGATTTCAACCCCAACAGCAAGGATTTCATCAGCTTCCGCAAAAAGGTGAGCCGCGAAAACCTGCCCTGGTACCTCACCCAGCTCTGCGACCAGTTTTACGAGCAGCAAGCGGCCACCAGCCCGCCCACGGCCCCGCTCAACGAGCCCGCGCCCAGCGGCCCCGAGCCCGGCCAGCCGCCCCTCTACCAGTGCCAGCGCTGCCGCACCGTGTACGACGAGGCCTACGGCGACGCCGCCCAACACATTGCGCCCGGCGTACCGTTTGCCGAGTTGGCCGCGTATCATTGCCCCACCTGCGACGCGCCCAAGAAGGCATTCGTGGCCGTTAGCTCGCCGCATTTTTACGCCGCAGTCGGCAGCTAAAAGCACTGCGCGCTGTCCTAGCCAGTGACAATGCCCACCAGCAATTGTTCCTTGCTCACTGTTCATTGCTCATTACCAAAGATGCCTGCCCAAAACCCCCTTTTTCCCGCCTTTCTCAAGCTCGAAAACCTGCGCGTATTGCTGGTGGGTGGCGGCAACGTGGGCCTCGAAAAGCTCACCGCCATCCTGCGCAGCAGCCCCGAAACGGCCGTTACCATCGTCAGCCTCAGCTTTTTGCCCGAGCTGCGCGCCGTAGCCGTCCGGCACCAGCGCCTGCGCCTGGTAGAGCGCGGCTGGCTCGAAACCGACCTCGACGCCGCTGATATCGTCTTTGCCGCCACCGACGACCCGGCCCTGCACCGCCGCATCAAGGCCGCCGCCCGCACCCGCCGCCTGCTCGTGAACGTGGCCGATACGCCCGACCTCTGCGATTTCTACCTCTCTTCGGTGGTACAAAAGGGCCAGCTCAAAGTCGCCATCTCCACCAACGGCAAGTCGCCCACCGTGGCCAAGCGCGTGCGCGCCATGCTGGAAGAAGCCCTGCCCGAGGAGTTGGACGAAGTGCTTCAGCAGATGACTGTTATTCGCGGCAAGGTAGCCGGCGACTTCGCTGCTAAGGTAAAGGCCCTCAACGCCGTAACGGCCGGGCTGGCCGGCGGCAAGGGGTATGAGGCGCCTGCCACCAAGCGCTGGCGGCGTGTGGCCGTGGGGTCATTGCTGTCCGTGGGCGCGCTACTAGCGGGGCGGCTGCTTCGGCGGCCAGAGTAGTAAGTGTCGCTGCCCTCTGTTGTCTTTAGAATTCGTAACTTCCCCTATGAAAGAAGTAACCGTGCTGTTGCCCGACTCAGTAGAGCTTAGCGCGCAGGAAATCCAAGCGCTGATTTTAGAGAAAGTGGCTACTGATAAGCCTTTTGCACCGGCTAGCACCTTCGAATTAACGATGTTATTAGGTCGGCCCGTATTGGCTGAGGAACTGGCCGACTTGCGTCACCTTATTGGCTTGTACTACGCGGAGCGCGCCGCCGACTTGTTTGATGCTGAGTGGACTAAAAACCGTTGGACCGCCGCAACTATGCAAGACTGGTTGCATGAACATATGCGTACTGCGCACGGCCGGCCCGGTGCATGAGAATTGTGCTGGATACCATGAGGTGGTCGGGTGCAAATGGACACCGAGCTAAGGTAGGTTGAAAAGGTAGTGAAGTTCGATTTCGAGCGGGGTGC
>NZ_BAAGXF010000006.1:0-276699 GCF_054779975.1 Hymenobacter arcticus | reverse complement strand
CTCTAAAAAACGCGATTCCAAGTAATCAAGAGGGTATGCCCAGCCTATCAAAAAGGATTTTGTTTTTGATAGGGGCAAATCGAACCGCTAGTATACTTCTTAAAATCAGTAAGTTAAAGGCTTAGCGTGTAAATCCGCCCTTCTGCAACAAGAACCCCTTAGTTCACCCGCACCAGCTTTCGCGTATACACCTGGCTGCCGGTTACCAGCCGCACGAGGTACATGCCCACCGCCAGCTCGGAGCCGGCCAGCGTGAACTGCCGGCGCTCGCCGGCCGCGGCCGAGCCAGCAAAAAGCCGCCGCACGAGACGGTTTTGCACATCGTAGATTTCGAGGGTGGCGCGGCCCGCCTGGGGCAGCACAAACCCGATGCTAGCCTGGCCGGTAAATGGATTGGGGTAGAGGATGAGGCCGGTGGCGGCGGGGTCGGCGGCATCATTGGTGGCCAGGGTGCGGGCGCTTTGGGCGCTGGCCTCCTGGCCACCGAGAAGGCTGGCTGCCGTGCCAAACGGGAGGAGGTGCGCGCCCGCAATGGGCGCTTCGACGGTGCCGCCGGGCAGCGTCCAGCCCACGGCCACGAAGTCGCCGCCGCCCATTTCGAGGTGCAGAGCTTCGATGTAGTAGCGGCGGCCGGCCAGCAGCTGCACCGGGGCCGACTGCTGGCTGGCGTACTTGGTCCACTCGCCGGGGTTAGTCCAGCCATTTACGTTGGCAATCAGCATTTTATTAGCCGCGTTGTCGTCGGTGCTCAGCCACAGCTGGCAGTCGTCGTCGCCGGCAATCGCGAAGGTGTAGCTGCCATCCTGGGGCGGGCATACGTAGCCCCGGATGCGCGCCCCGTAGTTGTCGCCGATGTTGTGGGCGCTCTCAAACTGCGTGAGCAGCACGGTATTATCAGGCGTTTTCTGGGTCGGAATCGCGCTTAGCGAATTGCCGTTCACGTTCGTCCACTGCTCCCAGCCGATGGAGCCGGTGCCGGTGCAGGCGCTGGCCGTGGGGGGTATAGCGGGCGTGCCACCGGCCGCCACAAACTGCGGCGTTTCGGTCACGGTGAGGGTGAGGCGGCCGCCGGGGGCGCTCACCGGGGTGGTGCTCATGCTGGCCTGGCCCGCCTGCGGCTGGTAAATGGTAGCGGTGGTAGCCCCGCCCAGGTCGAGAGTGTAGGTGGCGGTGCGGCCCTTCTCATCGGGCACCACCAGGGCAAAGATGGTCTTGCCAGCCGCCTCGTAGCGGTCCACAAGGGGGTCGCTGTTGAGCGTGCCGGTGAAAATATAGGCCCCCAGCAACTGGTTGGCCTGGCGCAGGAAGTCGGCCGCGGGCTTAGCCGAGCGGTCGGCATTGACGAGGCCCGACGAGCTGAACTGCACCGCGCTGGCGGGGTTGTCGTCGGCCAGCTGGTAGAAGAACGTGCGCTCCACGCCCCAGCGCGCATACAGCAGGGCGGTGCGCAGCGTCCAGTCGGCTTCGGTTTGCAGCACCGAGCGCGGCCCGATGGCAATGGCCTTGAGCGGGCTGCCCGGGTTGGTGTCGTAGCCGGTTTCGGTTACCCACACCGGCATGTCGTTGGCGTATTGGTGGGCCATCGTCACGAAGGCCTGGGCCACCTGGGCCACGTTCGACACCTCGGGGGCCGCGCCGCGCGTCGAGTTGCCGCCCTGCGAGGTGCTGGCGTCGTTGGAGTAGAGGTGGTAGTTAATCACGTCCCAGCAGAGGTTCACGCTGCCGTCGGGCTTGTAGCCGCGGTACTGCTTGCACCAGTCTAGCATGCCGCGCACGTAGTCGGGGGTGGCGGCGGCCAGGCCGCCCATCACCACCTGCATGGTGGGGTCAGCGTTTTTGACGCCCACGCCCGCGCCCAGCGTGTTCTTATTCCCGTCGTAGAAAGCCGACAGGTTGGCGGCGTACTCGCGGCCGGTTTGATAGGCTTTGCGGCCCTTCCACCACTTGTCGCGCTCATTATCGCATTCGATGTAGTGCACCAGGTTGAGGCCGATTTTAACCTCGTTCACGCCGTCGCCGGCCCAGCGGGTGCTTTGGTCCACGTGCAGCAGGTTGGCCGGCACACCGGGGTTGGCCCCGTAGCGCGCCGCGAATTGAAACGCCACCTTGGCCTGCTCTACGTAGGAAGCGGGGTCGGCAAAGTCCTTGCCATAGCGCACGGGCACGTTCTCCAGCTCGCGCTGGTCACCGGGGTAGGTAGCCAGCAGCCAGTCGGGCAGCGTTTTAAGGCAGGTTAATACCGTAACCCCTTCGCTTTTAAGGCGTTGGTACAGCAGGTCGTAGTTCCAGCCGCCGCTGTGCACGGGGTTGAAGGTGTAGCCGCCCTCCGTCGATTCGAGCTTCTGCCAGTCGAGGTAATGCCGGAAGCCGGTGAAGTTTTTCACCCCTTTGAGGCGCGTTTCGTCAATCTGGCCGGGATTGTTGGGGTCTTCCACGTCCCACTCAAAGGCGTTGACGCCCAGCTCCTGGCTGAACTTGATTTTCTTTTGCACGGCCAGCGCGGCTACGTCGGCCACGGGCAGCGGCGAGCCCGCCGCGTAGCTGCCACCCAGCTCAATCTCCGTCGGATACGCCCACGAGGCCGTAATAACCAGGTAGCGAATATTGCCAACGGCCGCAGGCAGCTTGAACACGTCGGGCTGGTTGGGGTCGGGCCCCACCCAGCGGTTGTACTGCCCGCCCGTGAAGGTGGCCACCGGTACGCGCTGCCAGGTATCGGTAATGACGGAGAGCGTCATCGGGTCACCGGGGTTTGTACCGTCGCCGTCAAATAACCGAATGGTTTCCAGGCTCATCGCCTCGCCTGGTAGCAGCGGATAATAGGCATCGTACACCGGAATCACCTTGCCCCAGCCAATGGTAGCGCCTGTGTTCGTTGCGCCATCGAAGAGGGGCTTAATTTCATTAGGCGCATTGGTAAGCTGGTACCAGCGGCTGGCATCGAGCGGAATTTTGCCCGCCGTCACGGGTCCGGTGGGCGGCGTGGGAGTAGGGGTTGGAGTGGGCGTGGGCGGCGGCGGCGTAGTGGCGGCGGCCTGCACGGTCAGCGTTTGGGTGGCGCTGGCGGCCAGGTAGGTGCTGCTGGCCGCCTGGCTGGCCGTGATGGTGGCCGTGCCGGCCCCGGTTACCGTAGCCAGCCAGGTACCGGCGCTGGTCTGGGCCACGCTCACCACCCCGGCATTAGACGAAGCAAACGTGATGGGAATCAGCCCATTGGTACTGCTGGCCGCAAGGGCAAACGGCGCATCGCCCACCGTTTTGGTAGCCAGTGCGCCAAAGCCCAGCAGGGCCGCTACTGGCGCGGTGGGCACGGGCGTAGTAGTGCCCCCACTAGCCTGGCCAAACACCTTGATTTTGACCGGAATATTGTTGCAAAACTTGTGAATGACGATGGCATCGGCCGGGAGGCTGCCGGGCGCGGCCAGGTCTACCCACACGTTGTACTGCGACCCGTCGAAGCTGCCGATGAGGGTGCGCTGGCTACCGCTTTGGGCGTAAATGAGCGCCGGCTGCGCCGTGAATATTCCTTGGTAGTCAAACAGCGAAATTCGGGTGAGCACGGTGGGCTGGGCGAGCTTCAGGGTCACGTCCACGTACTGGAAGTTGGTGGGAAACCAGCTGTCCTTCACCAGATTGCCGGGGTTGTCGTCGAGCCAGGGCGAATAGTCCTGGCCAGTGTCGAGGCTGGGCGTGATGCCGGTGATGGCCACGCGCTGCTCGCCGGCTACCTGGGCCTGCGCCGAAAAAACCAGTAAGTAGCTGGCCAGCAAGGCCGCTAATCGACTCATTAGGGTAGGGATGCGCATGATAATAAGGAAAAAAATGAGCACGCGGATGCTGGTATCAGCCGCCTGATAAAATCAAAAACCGGAATAGGGATGGGTGGGAGCGGCGGCCAAAAGCCGCCCGGGATAAGGATTAAGCAGGCGGCGATTTTTGTAATCGCTACCCTCAGCGAACTAAATGGGGCAATGTTCCGGCAGCGTTGCCAGCGCCCGCGGGGCCAGCAACCTGGGGCAAATCTGTACGCTGCGAAAATACAACCCAAAAGACAAACTACTCCAAATGACCAGGTTAATTTACGGTTTAGTAATCAAGCAGTTGCATCTTCTTTTTATACTTTTCGGCAAACTGGTAGCACTTTCTTTGGCTTGCTATATTCGCCCTAAACAGTGCCTGATTTTTCCTGAAAAACCAACTCAATGCTGCCCCTGCGCCGCGTAGAGCGCCGAATACCGGCCACCACCGTTGCCCGGCGCAATGCCAGTTAGCCAGCGGCCGCAACTACTTGACTGATTGCACTTTTTTTTTGCTGGGGCGCCTAAATAAAATCTACTACCCTACTGCCCCAGCGGTGTGCGCGCAAAAAAAGCCGGCGTGCCCGTGAGGGCAAGGCTAGTGCCGGGGCAGGGCTGGCCGGCCGCGCCGGGCACATGGTTCCAGGCGTAGCGCGTGAGGGTGGGCTGCTGCCAGGCGGCGGGCAGCGGGTAGGTGGCGGCGGCCGCCTCGCTCTGGTCGGCTCGGGCCTGGGCCCACAGCACCAGCACCGCGCCGGGGCCAGTGCCAAAGGCCGCCCCCGCCACGCCGGGCGGCAGGTGCAGCGCGGCGGTGCCGGCCGCGTCGTAGGGCCGGCCGGCCAGCAGCCGGCCGCTGGTGCGCAGGGCTTGGCCCAGCTCGGTGAGCTTTTGGCGGCCGGGCGGGTCGCGGGTCAGGCTTTCGTAGAGGCCCATGAGCTGAAATTCGGTGTCGCCACTCACGGCCTCACCGGGCGGCGGGGCCACGGCCCCCTCGCCCACCCGGTAAAAATGCAGCTGCGTAATGCCGGCCTGCTGGGCCAGCACCAGCGCCTTCAGGCCAAAGTTGCGCTGTAGCTCGTCGGAGCCGGCGCGCCAGTCGGCGGGCCGCCGGCCCACGTTGGTTTCGCTCACCAGGAAGTGCTTGCGTGGGTAGGCGGTGCCGTCGTAGCCGTATTTGTGCAGCACGGCGGCCATTGCCTGTTGGTGGGCAATGACTTGCTCGGCCGCAAAGTCGGAGTTGCGGGTGTAGGCAAAGCGGCCGGCGCGCTGCCAGTCGCGCCGCCGCAGGTCGTACGACGGATACACATGGTAATCAAGCACATCGAAATACGCGCCGCCGGTAGCCGGGTACTCGGCGTTGGGCGCGCCGTCGCGGGGGTTGTCGGAGTAGCGCAGCAGGGCATCGAGAAACTCGGGGTAGCCCAGGCCGCCGGGGGCCACGTAGGCGGTGGGCTGGTATTTTTTCACCACCTCCCAGGTGATGCGCAGCGTGCGGATGTAGCGGCCAATGGGGGCCAGCACATTGGGCAGCTCGGCGGGCGCGGGGGCACGGTCCAGCCACTTTCTATTGAGGGTGCCCGTGATGTAGTCGGGCTCGTTCACCACCTCCCACACCCGCACGTGCCGCCCGTAGCGCTGCGTGAGCTGGTAGATGTACTGGGCGTAGTAATTCTTAGGATTAACGGTACTATCGGCGTTCCAAATGGGCTCGTACAAGTTGGCAAACAGGTGGCTGGGCTCGGGGCAGCCAGGGTACACCACGGGGTCGCGGTGGGCCGGGCTGGGGTCGCCTACAAAGCACGTCAGGTTGCTAAATTTCAGGGAATCAGTATAATAACTGAAAGTGCTTTTACGCACGTCCCAGCCCCACTGCACCAGAAACTGCTCGGGCAGTGTCACGCGGATGGTGTTGCCGCCGGCCGCGTGCACGGCGCGGGCCAGCTGCTCATCGGGCCAGGTGGGGCCGTAGTAGCCCAGGTTGCAGCCGTAGCCGAAGGCCGCCGGGTAGGGCCGCACGGCCACCTGCGCCGTGTGCGGGGCCGGTGGCAGGCGGGCGGGCGGCTCGGCGTTGCAGGCACTGAGGCAAGCGCCCAGCAGCAGCGTGGCCCCGCGGCCGCGCCCAAGCCGGCCAATAATTAAAGGAGCGCACGCGGGCCTTTCTGTCATAAACAACATAGGCGGAGTTACCTGATAGGTGCTTTTCTTGCCAATTCGGCAGCGGGGCCGCAGTGGGCCCCGCAAGCGACGGTCGGGTGGGCGGCGGCGGCGCGACGAGTGCGTTAAGTTAGCAATGTACCTCAAAACAGCACTTTACTAGGTATTGGCAGCAAAAAACCAGTACCTATGCAGCCTTTCGGGCGAAAGGAGCATCTGGAGGGAGTGGCTGCGCGGGGGTGCCTTACCCGTCGAGCAAAGGGCGGGTCTGGTCGATTAAGCTGGGCTTTTAGAAACTAAAGGGCCCGGCACGGTGCTTGTTCATTAGCAAATCACCGCCTACCCGTTACTTTTGAGCCAGCCCTGGCTTTTCCACGCTATTTTCTTCGTACCCATGCGCTTAGCTACTCGTTTTTTATCTTTGGCACTCGCGGCGCTGGCTTTGCTACCCGCCGTTACCGCCGCCTACGGCGCGCACCTGGGTGCGGCGCCGGCCGCGGTGGCCGCGCCGCAGCAGTTGCCTAGCCAAACGGCTACTATTACGCAAACCACCGCGCGCCTAGTGTGGGCGCGGAGCGTGCGCCCCACGGGCCTCGGCAACCCGCTCGCCACCTGGACGCCCGGCAGCCCGATTCCTGGCATGGCGGCTTTCCTCACGCCAGCTAGCCCCGCTACCTTCACGGCACCCAGCCTGCACGCGGCGCTGGCGGCCGTGCCCGCGCCCAGCCAGTCGGGCGCGCCGTCGCTGAGCGTATTTCCGAATCCTGCGCGCGGGCTGCTCACGGTGCAGCTCTCGGCCCAGCACGGCCCTGACTACAAGCTGCGTCTGAGCAACGTGCTTGGTCGCGAGGTGCGCCTGCTGCCCTTGCCGCTGGCAACCGCCGCCACGGGCCTACCCCTCGATGTGACGGGCCTACCAGCCGGCCTGTACTTCTGCTCGCTGCTGGTGAATGACAAGGCCGTGAGCACCAACCGCCTGACCTTGCTCTAGGAGTAGCTATCAAACGTTTGTCCTTGCGCGCGCAACGAAGTGGAGCGCGGCAATCACACCAGAACGACCTGCATGGGTAGCGTTCGAGTGTGATTGCCGCGCTCCACTTCGTTGCGCGCGCAAGGACAAACGTTTTTAAACCCTTAATGCGCTGGCCGACGCAACCCCTGGCGGGTTAATGCCTACTTTTGGGGGATTCTTGCCAAATGGCAAGGCTTTAGTTATTCCGGAATTTCCCGCTAGTCTGGCGGCGCGGGCCTTTGGCCGCGGCGACCAGCCTTTTTTGCCCCGTATGCGTTCATTTCAACGGTTGAATAACCTGGTCGGTTGGGTGGTGTTTGCCATCGCTACCGTCGTCTTTCTGCTCACGCTCGAGCCCACTGCCTCGTTCTGGGACTGCGGCGAGTTCATTGCCTGCTCCTACAAGCTGCTGGTGCCGCACCCCCCCGGCGCGCCCACCTTCCTCATTCTGGGGCGGTTGATGTCACTGCTCAGCTTCGGCGACGTGACCAAGGTGGCCGTGCTGGTCAATGCGCTATCGGCCCTCAGCAGCTCGTTCACGGTGCTGTTCTTGTTCTGGATAATCACCCGGCTGGCGCGCAAGCTGCTGCTGGCGCGGGGCGAGTTTGAAACCGAAACGCCCGAGCCCACCGGCTACCAAACGCTGCTCATTTTGGGCGCGGGCGTGGTCGGCGCGCTCTCGTTCGCGTTTTCCGATTCGTTCTGGTTCAACGCCGAAGAAGGCGAGGTGTACGCCATGTCGGCCCTCTGCACCGCCGCCGTGGTCTGGATTATGCTGAAGTGGGAGGAGCACGCCAGCGAGGCCGATTCTGATAAGTGGCTCATTCTCATTGCCTACGTCATCGGCCTCAGCATCGGCGTGCACTTGCTGAACCTGCTGGCGCTGCCGGCCCTGGCCTTCATCTACTACTACCGCCGCTCGGCCAACCCGAGCGTGCTGGGTGGCATCATCACGCTGGTTGTCAGCCTGGTTATCGTGGGCTCGGTGCTGGTGGGCATCATTCCGGGCCTGCCTACGCTGGCCGGTGGCTTCGAGGTGTTCTTTATTAATACGCTGGGTTTGCCCTTCGACTCGGGCCTGATTATTTTCCTGCTGCTGTTTGTGGGGTTGATTTACGCAGGCTTCCGGCTTTCGTACCAGCGCCGCAGCCAGCTGCTGAACACGGGCATGCTGTGCTTCGTGTTTATCCTCATCGGCTACTCGACCTACCTGATTGTGCCGATTCGCTCGTCGTTTCACCCCACCATCAACGAGAACAACCCCGAGGATGTGCTGAGCTTCGTGAGCTACCTCAAGCGCGAGCAGTACGGCTCGCGGCCCCTGCTCTACGGCCCGCAGTTCAACGCGCAGCCCGACCACTACGAAGAGGGCGCGCCGCGCTACAAGCGCGACGGCGGCAAGTACGTCGAAATCCTGCCCCGCGGCCAGGAGCCCGGCTACGCCGACGCCGACAAGATGCTGCTGCCCCGCCTCTACAGCTACGACCCCGCGCATATTCAGGAGTATAAGAAGTGGGTACCCGACTTGCAGGAAGGCACCAAGCCCACGATGGGCCAAAACCTGGGCTTCCTGTTCCGGTACCAGATTGGGCACATGTTCTGGCGCTACTTCGGCTGGAACTACATCGGCCGCGAATCTGATGTGCAGCAGGCGGGCGTGATTGGGCCGCTCAGCCCCAGCGCCTCCACCCTGCCCGACCGCATTGGCGGCAGCTTTGCGCACAATAACTTTTTCGCTATCCCGCTCATTCTGGGGTTAATAGGCTTGTTTGTGCAGATTCGCAAGCGCGGGCACGATGCGCTGGTGGTAGGTTTGCTGTTCCTATTCACGGGCATTGCCATTGTGATTTACCTCAACCAGCCGCCCATTGAGCCCCGCGAGCGCGACTATACCTTCACGGGCGCCACATTTGCCTTCGCCATCTGGATTGGCCTGGGTGTTATTGGCGTGGGCCAGGCGCTGGCCGCCGCTCTCAAGGCCGAAAACCTGCGCGCCAGCGTAGCTGTGCTGCTGGGGCTGATTTCGCCCGGTATTCTGCTGGCCCAGGGCTGGGACGACCACAACCGCTCGGGCCGCTACAACTCGGTCGATTCGGCCCGTAACCTACTCAATAGCTGCGCCCCGAACGCCATCCTGTTCACCAACGGCGACAACGACACCTTCCCGCTCTGGTACGCCCAGGAGGTGGAGGGCGTGCGCACCGATGTGCGCGTGGCCGTACTCTCGTACCTGAATACCGACTGGTACATCCAGCAGATGAAGCGCCGCTCGTATAAGTCTGACCCCGTGCCGGTTACAATGAGCGATGCCACCTACGCGCAGGGCAACAACGACATGCTGCCCTTCTCGCCCAACCCCTCGGTAGATAGCCTCGACCTCAAGCAGTTTATCAGCCTCGTGGGCCAGGGCAGCCCCCTTCTAAAGTACACCGATGGTAACTACTCGACCATGACTTTCCCCACGCCCAAGTTCTTCCTGAACGTAGATACGACGGCGGTTAAAGCCCTGGGTATCATTCCGAAAGACCGTAAGGGCCAGCTCGTAAGCCGCCTGGACTGGAGCATGGGCAAACGCGCCATCGAGAAGAAAAACCTGGTGATTCTGGACATGATTGCGACCAACAACTGGAAGCGACCCATCTACTTCAGCTCCACGGTGGCCCCCAGCGACTACATGAACCTGCAGCCCTACTTCCAGCTCGAAGGCATGGCCTACCGCCTGCTGCCGCTGCGCGACCCCAACTTCTCGCCGCGCGGCGACGAGGGCTACGTGGAGAAGGACATCTGCTACGACGTGCTGATGAACAAATTTCAGTACCGCGGCCTGGATAACGCCAGCGTGTTCTACGACGAAAACAACCTGCGCTTCCCGGCCAACTACCGCGACAAGTTTGCCCGCCTCGCCAACGCCTACCTCGCCGACGGTGACCTGGCCAAAGCCAAAGAGGTGGCCAACAAGTGCTTAGCCGTGATGCCCGACAACGCGGTGCCCTTCGACTTCTACACGCCGCAGCTGGTGCCGGTGCTCTACGCCGTGGGCGAAAAGGACAAGGCCAACGCCATCCTCGACAAGCTCACCACCCGCAGCCTCACCATCCTGAGCTACTACAACACCCACGACGGCGCCCTCTTCGACGACAGCCAGCGCCAGTACCTCTACATGCTGCAAAGCGTGTACCAGGCCGCCGCCCAGGTGAAGGACGAGGCGCGCGCCAAAAAGGCCTACGACGTGCTGGAGCCGTACCTGCGGCAAGGCGCGCAGTAGATAGCTCACGCATAAGAAAGCCCCGCCGACAGCAAGTCGGCGGGGCTTTCTTATGCGTGAGCTAATTGATAATCTGGCTACTTCTTCTTCAGTGCCGTGGCCACGGCCTGCTCCAGCAGCGGGCTCATAATGCGGTAGCCGGCCAGCGTGGGATGCACCTCGTCTTTGGCGAGGGCGGGCGGCAGGCCCTGGCGGCTGTCGGCCATGGCCGAGTGGTAGTCGAGGTAAGTGGCGTGCCGCTGGGCGGCGTAGGCTTTAATCATTTGATTAAGCGCCAGCACTTTGGGCGCGGGCGTTAGGCCCTTGCGCCAGGGGAAGTCGTAGGCGGGTAGCACCGAGCACAGAATGACCCGGATGCCGTTGGCCTGCGCCAGCTCGGTCATCGACTTCACGTTGTTGAGCGTGGCCTGTGGGTCGTAGGGGCCAGTGTTTTCGGCAATGTCGTTGATACCCGCCAGAATGGCCACCACCGCGGGGTGCAGGTCGAGCACGTCCTGCCGGAAGCGCACCAGCAGCTGCGGCGACGTTTGCCCCCCAATGCCGCGCCCCACGTACTCATAGCGCTTACTGGCAAAGAAGGCCGAATCGGCCTTGGGCCAAATGTCGGTGATGGAGTTGCCGAGCAGCACAATGCGCGGGCGGGCGGGCTGGGGCGTGGGTAGCGCTTGGTTGGCGGCTGCGTAGCGCGTCAGGCCATCGCGGTCGGTGGGGGCTTGGGCGGCGGCGGGCGCGGCGTAGCCGCCTAGCGCCAGCAGCGCAACTATCAGTTTTTTCATCGTAACTACTACTTAATTAAGATTTTAACTCGTAGCTCGCAAAGTCTTTGCGCAGCTGGGTTTTGAGGAGCTTGCCGGTGGCGGTGTGCGGCAGCTGGGCTACAAACTCCACGGCGTCGGGGCGCCACCAGGGGGCAATTTTACCGTCCAGGAATTTCAGCAGCTCCTCACCCGTCACCTCGTGGCCGGGCTTGCGCACGGCTATCAGCAGGGGACGCTCACTCCACTTGGGGTGGGGCACGCCGATAACAGCCGCCTCGGCGATGCCGGGGTGGGCGATAGCCAGGTTCTCAAGGTCAATACTGGAAATCCACTCGCCGCCCGACTTTATCACGTCCTTCGAGCGGTCGGTAATGTGCAGGAAGCCCTCGGGGTCGATGGTGCCCACGTCGCCGGTGCGAAACCAGCCGCCGGCCGTGAGCTGGCCCGCGCCGGGCGCGCCAAAGTAGTCGCTCACCACAAACGGCCCGCGCACCAGCAGGTCGCCAAAGGCCACGCCATCGTGGGGCAGCGGCTGGCCGTCGCCATCCACAATCTCCATGTCGATGCCGAAAATAACGCGGCCCTGCTTGATTTTCAAGAAGAACTGCGCCTCCTCGGGCAGGTCGAGCTGCTGGGCTTTGAGGGTGCTCACGGTACCCAGCGGCGAGGTTTCGGACATGCCCCACGCATGGCGGATTTCCACGCCCAGCTCCTCATCGAAGGCGCGCAGCAGGGCCGGCGGGCACGACGCGCCGCCCACTATCATCTTGCGCAGCGTGCTAAACCGGCGCGCGCCCTCGCGCATGTATGTCAGCAGCCCAAACCAGATGGTGGGCACTCCGGCCGAGAACGTAACCCCTTCGCTTTCAAATAATTCGTAGAGGCTGGCCGCGTCCAGGGCGGGGCCGGGCAGCACCAGCTTACAGCCGTTGAGCGCCGCCAGGTAGGGCACGCCCCAGGCGTTGACGTGGAACATGGGCACCACGGGCAGAATCACGTCGCGCGCGCCGCAGTTGAAGCAGTCGGGCAATGAGGCCGCGTAAGCGTGCAGCAGCGTGGAGCGGTGCGAGTAGAGCACGCCCTTGGGCTCATCGGTGGTGCCGGAGGTGTAGCACAGCGAAGAAGCCGTGTTCTCGTCAAACGTAGGCCACTCAAAATCAGCACTTTCGGCGGTCAGCAAGGCTTCATAGCTAGCCAGGCCGGGCAGGGCCAACTCGGTGGGCAGGTGCTCGGGACCGGCCATCAATACCCACTTTTCTACCGAAGGGCAGTGGGGGGCCAGCTTATCGACGAGCGGCAGAAACGTGCTGTCGAAGAACAGCAGCCGGTCTTGCGCGTGGTTGATAATGTAAACCAACTGCTCGAAAAACAGCCGCGGGTTGATGGTGTGGCACACCGCGCCCAGGCCTGATATGCCGTAGTACAGCTCAAAATGCCGGTGCGTGTTCCAGGCCAAAGTGCCCACGCGGTCGCCCTCGGCGATACCCAGGCGGGTGAGGGCATTGGCCAGCTGCTTGGCCCGCTGGTGGGCGTCGGCGTAGGTGTAGCGGTGCAGGGGGCCGCCCTCGGGCAGGCGCGACACAATTTCGGTGGTACCGTGCCAGCGGGCAGCGTGTTCAATCAGCCCCGCGATGCGCAGGGGCGTTTGCATCATTAGTCCGAGCATAGTGCGGGGCAGAAATGGAGTGGGAAGTTGGCGGGCGGAAGATAGCAGCCGCACCGCGCATTGGGCGGCCGGCGCGGCCGGCTTTTTACGTAACCCGAACGCGGGGCCTGCCCCGACCGTTAGAGTGGCTACTTAGCGACTGACTGGCCCCCGTGGGCTGCCACTTTATGCCCCAGTTTTACCCGGCTTCTTCCGAGCGCCTCGAAATAATCTATCAACCTGATTTACAGATACTTTTTGGCCGCTGGCTGCGGCCCGTCACGGAAGCCGAAGCCCGGCAGGACTACGCCGACCTGCTGGCGGCCGCTCAGCATTTTGGGGCCCGCAGCTGGCTGTTTGATATTCGGCGGCGCGGCCGCAGCGACCCCGCCACCCTGGCTTGGCTCTTGGATGTGTACTACGCCCAGGCGGTGCGCGCGCTGGGCCCACCCGTGCGCCTGGTTTACTTCATGGCCCCCGGCTTGCGCCAGGAGTTCCAGGCCGATGGTGTGGTGCCCGAGCCGATAGCGTACGCTGCCAACCAGCCCTTTCGCATGAACCAGTGCATCACCGAGGGCGAGGCCGTCGGCTGGCTGCTGAGTGAGCAAGCGGCCTCTTGAGCTTGAGGCGGGCCCGCTGGTTATAGCCGATACCAAAGGCCAGTGCCATCCTCCTCATAGCCTACTACCCCTTTGCCACGTGCATAATAAACCCGCCGGATAGCCCGCAGCCGCGGGCTGTAGCCCACTGTATTCAGTTGAGGGCTGATGCGCAGGGTTGGGCCATAAGTTACACCACCCAGCACAACCGTAGGCAGCAACTCAACTGTGGAGCTCTGCAGGGGCCGATTGGTCGTGACAGCATCCAAGGGCAGGCTTTGGCTGAATGTTTTAGACCACTCCACATCTGCTCTTAATTCAACCGTACCCGTGCTTTTATTGTAGTACTTGTATAACTCCAATAACTCATCTACTACAGCCACCGAATCGCCATTGGTGCGAAAGATATACGTGAGAGAATCAGTGCGCTGCCCCAGCACGGTAATCGTCTGGTAAGTGCCTCGGGGTGGAATCAGCGAGCTACTTGCCTGAGGCTGTGTTTCATCCTGCACTTTCAGCACCCGAAAAGTGCGCACTTTAGGGCTGCCCGCGCGGCCAAAGCGTAGTTCTTGGCCTTGCTGGTAGCCCTGCCACACCAACTCGTCGGGCGTTAGTTGGTACGTGGGCGTAGGAAAAGGGTCAGGCTCCAGATTAAACTTGCAACTACTTAGTAGCAAGTATGATACGAAAGTAACGTAACGCTTGCGCTTGCGGGTGCCGATGAGTGCCATGAATAGCCTATTCGTTTTGAGGTATAGGCACGAAAGTACCGTGCTCCCTACCCAAAACGTCTTAGCTACTTTGGCTAACTAAAGTCCTTTTTCGAGGAAGAAAAAACGCTCTTTATGGTTCAAAAAATAAAATATTGCGCATTATTTCGGACTCCGGAGCACGTTTTATAAAGTCTGCTTTACTAAGAAATATTGTCTGTGCACCTACCGCAGGGCCTCAATTGCCACCTGCTGAATCTGGGTGCGCACGTTGAGGTCGCTCAGCTTGTTGTTGCGCCGCGAGGGATTGAGGCGGTTGGTGAGCACTACCACCACCAGTCCTTTATCAGGGTCTACCCAGAAGTACGTGCCCGTGAAGCCCGAGTGCCCGAAGCTGCCCGCCGATGCGCCTGGCGCGGTGTTGCCGGTGGCCGGGGCGCTGGGCCGGTCAAAGGCCAGGGCGCGCCGGTTGGCGGTACCGGGGAATTGCTGGCGCGTCCAATCGGCCAGAATCTCCTTACTGAATACCTGCTGGCCGCCGTAGCGCCCGCCCCAGGCGTAGGTTTGCGCCAGCTGCGCCACATCGTTGGCCGAGCCAAAGAGGCCCGCGTGGCCCGATACGCCGCCCAGCAGCGCCGCGCCCTCATCATCGACGTAGCCGCGCAGCAATTGGCGCCGAAACAGCGAGTCGTACTCGGTGGGCGCAATGCGGGTTGAGGCGGCGTGGTGCAGCGGCTGAAAGTGCAGCCCCGAGCCAAGTGGCTGGTAAACTGATTTTTCCAAAAATTGCTCAAACGACTGCCCGGTGCGCAGCTGCACCAGCTCAGGGTAGAGGTAGAATGACAAATCGGAGTACACATAGCCGGGCTTGGCGTTGAGTGGCGCGGCCCCAATCTGCTCATAGATGCGGGCGGGCAGCTCGCGGCGGCCCCACAGCCCCCGCGCCACCGGCAGCGGAAACCGCGCCGACGAGTCGGACCGGAACCAGCGGCGGCGCAGCGTGCCATCGGCCTTGGCATAGGCCTTCCAGAACGGAATCCAGGCGGGCAGGCCGGCTTGGTGAGTCAGCACATCACGCATTTTCAATCCAGCTTTATCGGTCTTCCGCAAGAAAGGAAACAGCTGCCCCAGCGTGCTGTCGGGGCTGAACTTGCCCTGCTCTTGCAACTTGAGCAGGGCCGGCGTGGCGGCCAGCACCTTGGTCAGCGAAGCCAGGTCGTAGAGGTCGGTATTCTGCACCCAGCGCGGCCCTTGCGGCCCGATGCCTGGCGCTGCTTGCGCGGACGGCGCACCGGCAGCCGCGCCCGGCTCACTCCCAAAGCCACTCGCCGCCGAGCTGGCATTTGGGTTTGTGGAGGAGCTGGCCGACAGCGCCGCGCCGCTCGTAGCAGCTTGGTAACCATAGCTTTTGCGCAGCACCACTACGCCGCGCCGCGCAATGAGCACCTGCCCGCCCGGCGTGGCCCCGGCGGCCAGCGCCTGCGCCATCACGCTGTCGATGCGGGCTTCGAGGCGGTTGTCCAGGCCCGCGTCTTCGGGGTGGGCGTAGGCCAGGCGCAGGCCGGGCTGGGTGGTGAGGCCGAAGCCCACTGGCAGGTTGTTGGCGACCGTCACGGGCAATTTTCCTACCGCGCCGATGCCGCCAAAAATGAGCTGCGCGGCCAGCTCCTGGGCCTCGGGGCTTTCCTGATACGCCATCACCACGGCACTGGCCCGGTCGAAGTCACGCACCTTGGCCGCCGCGTAGGCCGAGCCGAAGATGCTGAGAATAATGCGCTGGCCCGGCTTGGTGAGCTCGCGCAGCAGCAGGTTGGCCTCGGGCGCAATGCCGAAATTGGTGGCCGGCAGCCGGCCCAGGCTTTGCAGCGCCACCAGCACTACGTCGTAGCCAAACAGCTTGGCCCGAATGTCCACCAGCTCATCGAGCGTAGGCGCGGCGGGCAGGTGAAAGTGCGCCATGGGTACGTAGCTGGCCACGGCTTTTTGGAAGTCGGTGGTGTCGGCGGGGTTGCCGCCCAGCACCAGCGTGGCCATGCGTAGGGTGTCGAGCCGCTGCACGGGCAGCAGGTTGCCCTGGTTGCGCAGCAGCGTGAGGCTGTGGGCCGTGAGGCGGTGGGCCAGGTAGCGGGCGTGGGCCGGGTTGAGGTCAGCCATAATATTCAACTCGCTGATAACCGGCTTCTTACGCAGGCCCGCCCACTGCTTGAGGGCCAGCACCCGGCGGCAGCTTTCGTCGATGCGCGCCTGGCTGATGCGGCCGCTGTCCACGGCGGCCAGCACGCTGGCCAGGGCCAGCGGCACATTTTTGCTGAACTCCAGCACGTCGTTGCCGGCCAGCAGAGCGCGCACCTCGGCCTCGCCGGTCGGCACCTGCGTGATAAGGCCCTTCATGTTCATAGCATCGGTAAACACCACGCCTTTGAAGCCTAGCTGCTGCCGCAAAATGCCCGTGACGATGGGTTTGGAAAGCGTACTGGGACCGCGCACGGTGTCGAGGGCCGGCACGTTGAGGTGGGCCACCATCATACCGCCTATGCCATTGGCAATCATGTTTTTAAAGGGCGGCAGTTCCAGCGTATCCAGGCGCTCGCGGTCGACGCGCACCACCGGTAGGGCCAGGTGCGAGTCGGCATCTACGTCGCCGTGGCCGGGGAAGTGCTTGGCCACGGCCAGCACCCGCGCATCCTGCATCCCCTTCATATACAGGCGACTGAGGCGCGCCACGGCCGCCGGGTTTTCGCCCCATGAGCGGAAGCCGATAACCGGGTTGGCGGGGTTGTTATTGACATCCACCACCGGCGCAAAATTGACCTGCATGCCCAGGCGCGTGAACTGCCGCGCCACCTCGCGCCCCATGTCATACACCAGCCCCGAATCGGCGGCCGGCACCGCACCCAGGCTCATTTGGTACGGAAACTTCAGCACGCTGTCGAGGCGCATGCCCGCGCCCCATTCGCCATCCATCGCCACCAGCAGCGGCACCCGGCTTTGACCCTGGAAGCGGTTGAGCAGGCGCGCTTGCCGTACCGGCCCACCCTGAAAAAATATCAGCCCCCCAATGCCATAATCCCTTATCAGCGTGGAGATGGAGTCCTGGTAAATGGCGGGCTTGTTGGAATACGCGGCCAGCATAAACAGCTGCGCCACCCGCTGCCGGGGCGTGAGCGCGCGCATCAGGCTATCGACCCACGGCGAGTGCAGGTAGCGCAAAAAAGCGGGCGACTGGCCGCTGGGCACCGTTTTTTTGGCGATAACGACCGCCTTAGTCGGCCGCGGACGGGCAGCGGGGCGGCGCTGGGCCGAGGCTAGCAGCGGCATGGCCAGCAACAGCAGCAGCAGGTATTTTTTGAGCAGCAAGCGGAGGGGTAGCAAAGAGTGAGGCAGCGTGAATGTAGGGTAAGCTTTAGCTTGCCACCGTTGGGCCAGATGGTCAATGCGCTAAACAGCCCAGCGGTGGCAAGCTAACGCATCCCCTACATGGGCAGCAAATCGCAGAACCAAAAGCCGGTGGCAAACGGGTCGTCGGGCCCGCTGGCCGCCGTACCGGCCGGCGACGCGTACACCCGGCGCACCAGCTCTCCTTTGGTGAAGGCGATGGGCGCGCTGAAAATCGGGCCGTCGAAGACAAAGCTATGGTACTCGCCATTTTCGCCGCAGGGGTCTACGCCGGGTGGCAGGTCGCGCACAAAGTCGGCATCGAGCAGCCGCCCGCAAAAGCTGGCGTCGAGCCAACACTCATTCACACAAACGATTACCGCCCGAAAGCCCAGCTGCCAGAACTCGGCCAGCAGCTCAGCGCCCGGCCGCTGCCACAGCGGAAACTCGCCCCGCAGCCCCGCCCGCGCCAATTGCTGCTCGCGGTAGGCCCGCAAGTCTTCCAAAAAAATATCGCCGTAAACGGCTACCGCCACTCCCTGCGCCCGCAGGCCGGCGAAGGCCGCCCGCAGGGCCTCGTCGTAATCGGCCATGGTGGGCATTTTGGCCAGGCGCAACTGCGTGAGCGGCAGTCCAATGCGCGTCGCCTGGGCTTCGAGCAACGCCAGCCGCACGCCGTGCATCGATACGCGCTCATAGTGGGCGCTCACCGACGTCAGCAGGTGCGTCACGGTATAGTGCGGGTTGCGCTGGGCGTGGTACAGGGCCAGGGCCGAGTCTTTGCCACCGCTCCAGCTCATCAGGGCTTGCTCGGGCATGGAAAGGGGGATTCTCTAGCTAAAAATCAAAAAGAACGTCATGCTGAGCTTGCCGAAGTATCTCGCTCGCGCCGCTGGATTACCAACTCCAACGATTCGAGCGAGATGCTTCGGCAAGCTCAGCATGACGTTCTTTTACTCAGTCAACTATCTTATTATTAATTACTTAAGTGTAAACATAGCTTTGCCCATCAAAGCGCCGCCTTCGTACAGCTCTACCGTGTGCTGGCCGATTTTGTAGTCGGCACCCTTGGCGTACACAAAGTTGAGGGCCTGCTTGGTATTGTCAAATACTACGTCCTGCTTCATGGTGTAGAAGGCCTCCTGGCCGTCCACGGTGAAGGTGCCGCCGCCGGTACTCAGGTTGTAGAGGGCCGCGCCGTCGGGCTCCAAAATGCGCATGTAAATAGTTTTGGTGTCTTTGGGCGTCACATCGTTGCGCGACAGCGCGAAGGCCACTTTCACGCGGTCCACCTTCTTGGCTTTGAACTCCTCCTTATCGTCCTCCTTCTCCTTGTCCTTCTTATTGAGCACGCTCACGTGAATGTTGCTGGCCTGCACGCGCGAGGCCAGGGTCACCTTCTCGCTCAGGTCGCGGTTGGTTTTGGCAATTGTGCTGATGGTGTCGGCCAGCTTGTTCTGCTTTTCCTTGAGGGTCGTGGTTTCGACGTACAGGTCGTCGTTCGACTTTTTGAGGTCGGCAATCTGGTCGTCTTTTTTCTTCAGCTGGCTTTCCAGGTTGAGGGCGCGCTGCTTAAAGCGCTGCTGTTCGGCCACCGAAAACGAGCCGGCCTTGAAGGAGCGCAGCTTGAGCAAATCGGCGTTGATACCCGAAATGCGGGCTTCAAGCGAGTCGTTGCTGAGGCCCAGCTTTTGCAGGTCCTGGCTCTGGCGCTCGTAGCTGGCTTTCAGGTCTTCGTACTCCTTGATTTGGGTTTGCAGCTTGGTGTCCTTGGCCTGCACCTGGGTAGTTAGCTGCTCGTTTTCCGTTTTCTTCTGCGAATTCAAATAAAACAATACGCCATTGATACCGAGCAGCACCAAAACGAGCGCTACCCACAGCAGCACGCGACTATTGTTTTTGCGGGGTTCGGGGTATTCCTGTTGAGGCTCCATAAAAGGGGTTCTGGGGGAAAGAAGTGGCGGAAAAAGGGCGGGCAACCGGGGTCGGCTGGGCTAGCGCCTACCTTTGTGACGGGTAAAAATAGGCGAAATTTCCAATCGGCTCCGGTCGTCGTTATAATTAGCTCTTATGCAAACGGTTTTTCCGGCCTTCGATGCCGCCTACTGGCAGGCGCGCTACGCCACTCCCGGGCGCGCCGGCTGGGATGCCGGGCGCATCACCCCGCCCCTGCGTGCCTACTTCGACCAACTACCAGTTAGTCAAGAACTTCGCATTCTGATTCCGGGGGCCGGCCGCGCCTACGAAGCCGAGTACCTGCACCGCCGGGGCTTCCGGCACGTGGTAGTGGCCGACCTGGCCACCGCGCCCCTGGCCGCGCTGGCCGCCCGCGTGCCCGATTTTCCGCAAGCGAACCTTCGGCAAGTAGATTTCTTCACCATTTCCCCCACCGAGCCCTTCGATTTGCTCATCGAGCAAACGTTCGTGAGCGCCCTCGACCCCGCCCTGCGGCCCGCCTACGCCCGTCAGTGCGCCGCGCTGCTGCGGCCGGGCGGCAAGCTGGTGGGCTTGCTCTTCGACGCCGAGTTTGCGGGCGCTACCGAGCCGCCATTCGGCGGCAGCCGCGCGGAGTACGCGGCCTACTTTCAGCCGTATTTCGAGTTCATTCACTTTAGTACGGCGTATAACTCGCTGCCCGCCCGCGCCGGACGCGAGCTGTTTATTTGCCTGCGAAAGAACTAAACACGCCCGTCATTGCGAGCCTGCGAAGCAAGCGCACCCGCGCCGGGCGCGCCAGTCGTTCTGTAATCGTGCGGGTGCGCTTGCTTCGCAGGCTCGCAATGACAGCCTACTCATTTACTCACTCACTCCTTTACCGATGCTTACCTCCCTCGCCCAGGCCCTCCCCCACTTCCGCAACACCAATTCCGGCCAGTTTTTTCTGATGGCCGGGCCCTGCGTCATCGAAGGCGAAGATATGGCCCTGCGCATTGCCGAGCGCATCAAGCACATCACCGATAAGCTCCAGATTCCGTACATTTTTAAGGGCTCGTACCGCAAGGCCAACCGCTCGCGGCTCGACTCGTTCACGGGCATCGGCGACGAAACGGCGCTGCGCATTCTGCAAAAAGTGAGGCGCGAAATCGGCGTGCCCACCGTGACCGATATTCACGAATCGGACGAGGCCGCCTTGGCCGCCGAATACGTGGACGTGCTGCAAATTCCGGCCTTCCTCTGCCGCCAGACCGACCTGCTGGTGGCCGCCGCCAAAACCGGTAAAGTGGTGAATATCAAGAAGGGCCAGTTCCTAAATGGCGAGGCCATGCGCTGGGCCATGGATAAGGTACAGGGCGCGGGCAACCCCAACGTTATCCTCACCGACCGAGGTAACTCGTTTGGCTACAGCGACTTGGTGGTTGACTTTCGCAACCTGCCCACCATGCGCAGCTTTGGCGTGCCCGTGGTGATGGACGTGACCCACTCCTTGCAGCAGCCCAACCAGGCCAGCGGCGTTACCGGCGGCCAGCCCGCCCTCATCGAAACCATTGCCAAGGCCGCCATTGCGGTGGGGGCCGACGGCCTGTTTATCGAAACACACCCCACGCCCGCCACCGCCCTCTCCGACGGGGCCAACATGCTGCCCCTCGACCAGCTCGAAGCCCTGTTGCAGCGCCTCACCCGCGTGCGCGAGGCCGTGCGCCCCAGCGGCGACGTTAACCCCCAGGGCCTGAACGCGTAAGCCAGGTAGTTGACCCGGCTTTATTTATCAAAATAGCTTGCCATGACGGAAGTAAAAATCTATAAGTCGCCGTGGCAAGCTATTAAAATGATGCTGTTGTGCTCGGTTTTTGTCGGGCTCGGTTGCTTCATGCTCGGGCAGCCGCACGCGCCACAGTGGGTGGCGTGGCTCAATATTGGCTTCTTTGGCCTGAGCTACCCGCTGGGCATCTACCAGCTGCTCGACCGCCGCCCGAAGCTGATTATCAACGAAGTAGGCATTTTTGACCGTACTACGCACCGCGACTTCATCAACTGGCAACTTATTGAGGAAGTGTACCTAACGGAGATTAATCGGCAGACCTTTATTTGCCTGGTAGTTCCGAAAGAATTTGAGCCCTCCCGCCGCAAGGGCTTCTTTGGGCGCGGCGTGGCGCAGCTAAATAAGGCCCTGGGCTTTCAAGAGCTGAACATTGCATTGGGCGCGATGCGGGTAGATGCAGTGCGGCTGGGACTCTTCCTGGTGGCGCTGAGCCAGGCCGACCGGCCGACCCGGGCGCAGCTACTTACCCAAGCCCACAGTATCTTGTAGCACCAGCTCAGTACCGCAGCCAGAAATCTTCGCGCCGCTGCTTCTTGCGAAAAAATACGAGCCCCACGTAGAACAAGTCAATCGTGACCGTCACCGAGGGGTGCGCTTTAATAGCCACCCAGGCCTGCTCCATCTCGGCCGACCAGTGGATATCATCGAGCACGAACACGCTGTTTTCGTGGGCGTTGGCCAGGCAGGCTTCAAAGTAGCGCAGCGTGGGCTCGTAGCGGTGGTTGCCATCGAAGAACACAAAATCGAGCGGCTGGCTCAGGCTGGCCAGCGTGGCGGGCAGCGTCTGGTCGAGGTTGCCTTCCATGAGGCGCACATTCTTAACACCCAGCTCGTCAAACGTTTGGCGAGCCACAGCGGCGGTATTAGGGCAGCCCTCGAAGGTGATAACCTGGCTCCGCGAGTCGGCCAGGGCCAGGTAGGCGGTGGTGAGGCCCAACGACGTGCCCAACTCCAGAATGGTGGCGGGCCGAAAGTAGTTGACCAGCCGAAACAGCAGCTGCGCCAGGCGCGGCGACTTAGCGGCGTGGCGGGCGATATCGCGCACCGGCCGGCGGCGGCCACCCGCGCCCGCCACCTGCGAGCCGGCCCCAAAATCGGTTACGTCCAGCACCTGCTCGCTGGCTAGCAGCGCCAAGCGGCGCTTTTCGATACGCGCAAACGCCTGGTAGTCACCCGTGTGCCGGATAACGGTGGTGTACAGCCCAAACACAAACGGCGAATGTAGCCCGTGGGCATTGCCCGAGCGCAGCAGCCAGTAGCGGAGGTAAGCGAAGAGTTGGTACAAGATTGAGATGTTAGCTGTTAGCTGTTAGCTTCGTCCAGAAGGCCGGGCTAAAAAAGCTAACAGCTAGTAGCTAACAGCTAAACAAGAATCAGTTCATCCGAAACGGCACCATGAGGGTGAATTCGGGGATGTTGACCTGGAAGTGCTCGCCGCTGGCCAGGCGCTCCATGAGGTAGGTGCCGCGCATCTTGCCCATGCCCGATTTGAGGTTACAACCGCTCACGTATTGGTGCGTTTCGCCAGGCTCCAGCACGGGCGTGCGGCCTACTACGCCTTCGCCTTCCACCTCGCGCAGCACAGTGCCCACGTCGGAAATAAACCAATGACGACGCAGGAGCTTGATGGTAAATTCGCTATCGTTGCGAATATCAATGCGATAGGCAAACACGAAGTGTTCCTGCGCGGGGCTCGAATAGTCGGGCAAGTAATTGGTCGTAACCGTAACGGTTACGCCCTGCGTAGTGGTAGTTGGCATAGGGGCGGCCCACAAAATTACGCTGCCGGGACAACAGTCGCCCCAGAAGTTCGGTTTTGTAGTCTCAACGCCCGGCCCGGCAGTTTAGTTGTGGCTTTTTTCCTTTTCCATTTCCTCCTCTCACATGGTCAAAATCGCCGAAAGCTGGCAGCCCGTACTCGCCGCCGAATTTGAAAAACCCTATTTTCAAAAGCTCACGGCTTGGGTAAAGGGTGAGTACGCCACCGCCGCTGTGTACCCGCTGGGCTCACAGATTTTTCATGCCTTCGATGCTTGCCCCTTCGAGGAAGTGAAGGTAGTTATTCTGGGCCAGGACCCCTACCACGGCAAAAACCAGGCGCACGGCCTGGCCTTCTCTGTGAATGAGGGCATCCGCACGCCGCCGTCGCTGCAAAATATTTTCAAGGAACTGCAAGCCGATATTCCGGGCACGCCAGCCCCCGCCAACGGCAACCTCGACCGCTGGGCGCAGCAGGGCGTGCTGCTGCTCAATGCCACGCTCACCGTGCGGGCCGCCACGCCCGGCTCGCACCAGAAAAAAGGCTGGGAAGAGTTTACCGATGCCGTTATCAAGCAGGTGTCGGCGGGCCGGCCGCACGTGGTATTCATCCTCTGGGGCGCCTATGCCCAGAAGAAAGAAGAATTAATTGACGCTAGCAAGCACCTAATTCTCAAGGCTGCGCACCCGTCGCCTTACTCGGCAGACCGGGGTTTCTTCGGCTCCAAGCCTTTCAGCCAGACTAATGCGTGGCTGAAGGGACACGGCGAGCAGGCGATAACGTGGTAGTAGCGTGGACTTTGTGAGTCCGCGCGTGGGAACGTTGTTCAACGCTTTCACGCGCGGACTCACAGAGTCCACGCTACAACAACCGCTTGATTAGGCGTAGCTTATGGCTGTACTTCTGCCGCTCGCGGTTGAAGATGCCGTGGTGGTCGAGCGGGTCGAGGCGCACCTCGCCGTGGGCGTGCAGGATGAGACCTTCGTCCAGCACCAAACCTACGTGCACGATGGCCCCGTCGGCATTATCGAAAAAAGCCAAATCACCAGGCTGGGCCTGGGTCACAAAATCGACGGGCTCGCCGAGCGCAATCTGCTGCTTGGCATCGCGCGGCAACTGGATGCCGACCAGGCCAAACAGCGTCTGCATCAGCCCCGAACAGTCGATGCCGAAGATATTTTTGCCGCCCCATACGTAGGGGGCGCGCAGGAACTGCTGACCCATTTTGCGCAGTAGCACCAGTTGGCGCTCGGGCAGGCACGCCTGCGCCAGGTTGGTAGCTGTGCCGTTGTAAAACAGCGCGTTATCATCACCCAGCTTCAGCGTCATGCCATCAAAAAAGGGCAGTCGGCAGCCCAGCGTGATGGGCTGGCGCATGGCGGCGCTAGATACTACCTGCACCACATCGAGGGCGCGGGGGTGGTCCTGGGCACCCCAGGCAGTGAAATATTCGGGGCTCACCGGGCAGTGCTGCTTGGCATCCATCCAGCCCAGGTACTTATCGGCGGCGGCCTCTATGCGCAGCCAGTTGCCCTGCGCGGCCAGCACGGTGTAGCACTCGCCAAACAGCAACTCGGTGACCAGCTCGGCGCGGTCAGTGGGCTCGGCGCGGACGGGAACGGCGCTCAGCGCACAAATACCGTGGTTCAAGTTTGGGGAAAATTAAAATAGGAAGTGTCACAAAGAACGTCATGCTCATCTAGTGTCCACGCAGTGCAGCATCTCTACCGCTTCGTTGAATGAGGCGGTAGAGATGCTGCACTGCGTGGACACTAGATGAGCATGACGTTCTTCTGCGAGCCCTCACCTTCTTACCCTATCGCACGAACCGCTCTATTTCGCGCTTCTGGTCTTTGGCTTTAAGGTCTTCGCGCTTGTCGAACAGCTTTTTGCCCTGGGCCAGCGCAATCTCGATTTTGGCAAAGCCGCGGTCGGTTACGAACAAACGCAACGGAATGATGGTGAGGCCAGTATCCATTTTGCCGGCCAGCTGCTTGAGCTCGCGCTTGTTGAGCAGTAGCTTGCGGGCGCGCATGGCGTCGTGGTTGTTGTAAGTACCTAGCGTATAAGGAGCTATGCGCACGCTGTGCACCCACAGGTCGCCCTTGTGGTCGAAGGTGCAGTAGCCGTCTTGCAGGTTGGCCTCGCCGGCGCGGATGCTTTTTATCTCGGTGCCTTGCAGCATCATGCCCGCGTCGTACTTGGCCAGGAACGTGTAGTCGTGGCCGGCGCGGCGGTTCTTGATGTTGATGTTAGCGGGGGTCTTGTCTTTCATAAATCGCAGATTTTCGCAGATTGGGCAGATTTCGCTGATGCAGTCGGCACGGGCATAGGGGCGCGTCGCACGCGCCCACCGTTGAACGGATTACCAGGCGCAGTATACGCAGTTACCCATGCGTCACGTCAATTTCAACCTCGGGTCGGGGCTGGTGAGCTGGCTAGCGAAGTCACCGGCTTCGTATTGAAAAATGGCCGCCTGACCCACCATTGCCGCATTATCGGTGCAAAACTCAAAATCGGGGATGAATACCGCCCAGCCTTCAGCTTCGGCCAGCGCCTGCAAGCCCTGGCGCAGGCCCGAGTTGGCGGCTACGCCGCCTGCCAGCGCTACCTGCTGCAAGCCAGTGGCTTGGGCCGCTTTTTTGAGCTGCTTAAGCAGCGTTTGCACGATGGTGTGCTGGATGCTGGCGCAGAGGTCGGCCAGGTTTTCCTGGATGAAATTGGGGTTGGCGGCAGTTTGCTTTTTGAGGAAGTAGAGCACCGCCGTTTTCAGGCCGCTGAAGGAGAAGTTGTAGCCTTCGAGCGCGCCTTCAGGGAAGGGGAAGCGGTGCGGGTTGCCAGTTTGGGCGAGCTTGTCGAGGCGCGGGCCGCCGGGGTAGGGCAGGCCGAGCAGCTTGGCCGTTTTATCGAAGGCCTCGCCGGCCGCGTCGTCAATGGTCTGGCCCAGGATTTCCATTTCGGCCGCGCCGCGTACCACCACCAGCTGGGTGTGGCCGCCACTCACGGTGAGGCACAGAAATGGGAATGCCGGCCGCGGCTCCCGAATAAAGTGCGCCAGAATGTGCGCCCGCATGTGGTTCACGGCCAGCAGCGGCTTACCCAGCGCCAAAGCCAGCGTTTTGGCAAATAAATTACCTACTAACAAGGAGCCCAGCAAACCCGGCCCCTGCGTGACAGCCACCGCGTCGAGGTCGTTTTTGCTGATGCCCGCCTGGCGCAGCGCGGCCGTGACCACGGGCAGCAAGTGCTGCTGGTGCGCCCGCGAGGCCAGCTCGGGCACCACGCCGCCGTATTGCGCGTGCACGGCCTGGCCAGCTACCACGTTGCTCAGCAGCTGGCCGTTCTGAAATACGGCCGCGCCGGTGTCGTCGCAGCTCGATTCGATGGCTAAGATGGTCATTTCAATTATCAGTTATCAGTCAATTGTCCTTGCGAGCGCAACGCAGTGGAGCGCGGCAATCGCATCAGAACGAAATCGCTCGGGTGTCGTGCTAGTGCGATTGCCGCGCTCCACTGCGTTGCGCCCGCAAGGACAGACAGCTTGTGCTTTGTTATGCAATAGCGAAACCGTAAAGGTCGGGCGAACCTGGGGACTACTGCGTGCGTTTGCGCACTCGTTGTGCGCTAAAAGCCGCACCTTTGCGTTAGGTTACGCTCGTTTGGGTCCTATTTATCAACCTGCTGCTGCTGTTTTTCGTGCGTCGCGTCCTCCGTATTCTGCTCCGAATCTTGCTTGGGCTGGCCGTGGTGCTGGTGCTGGCGGTGGGCGGCATATTGCTGGCGCTGCGCGTGCCAAGCGTGCAAACGCGGGTGGCGCGGCAAGTAGCCCAGGTGCTATCGCAAAAGCTGGGGCAGTCCGTCACCATTGGCAGCGTCGATGTGCGGCCGTTTTCGCATGTGCTGCTGGAGGGCGTGCGGGTGCTGGACCGGCGCGGCGGCGAGCTGATAGCCGTGGGCCGCGCCGACGCTGATATTCAGCTCTTTTCGGTGTTTGACCCCCGGCACCTGCACGTGGGCACGCTCACGCTCACCGAGCCGCACTTTGCGCTGCGCGACGTGGCCGGGCAGCCTGATTCGACCACGCTCGACCAGCTTTTGCGCGCTATCAAGCGCCTGAGCGGGCCGCCCGATACGACTACCTCGAAGCCCTTCGATTTCCAGCTGCACGACGTAGCCATTCGCAACGGGCAGTTTACGCTGGAGCGGCCCGACCGGCCCCGCGAGAAATACTACGGCAAGGCCGTGGACTACGCGCACATGCAGGTCGATAGCATCTACGCCGACATTTCGGCGCTGAATTGGAAAACCGACACCCTGCGCGCCCGCGTGGCCGGCCTACGGGCCGTGGAGACACCCTCACACACCAACCTGCGTGAGCTAACGGCTAACATTCAGTATAACAAGCATTTCTGGGAGTTTGATGGCCTCACGCTGCGGCTGGGCCGGAGCGAGCTGCGCAAGTACCTGCGCTTTGAGTACAAGCGCTTTGGCAATTTCTCCGACTTCAACGACTCGATGCGGGTGGTGACGCAATTGCGCGGCACCAAGCTTTATACCGACGACATTGCCAAGTTTGCCCCCGACCTGGCTTCGCTGAAAGACTCCATCTTTATTTCGGGCGATGCCAAGGGCTATGTACGTGATTTTCAGATTAAAAACCTCGACTTACGCTACGGCCGGCGCACGCACGTGGTGGCCAGCCGGGCCTCGGCCAGCAACCTGCCGCGCTGGCGCGAAAGCCTGATTGACTTGCGCCTGCAACCCTCGCAGGTGGATGCCGCCGACCTGCGCCGCTTCCTGCCCACCTCGGCCAACCGGCTGGTGCAGCGCCTGGGTTTGATAAAGCTTGACGGTGAGTTCATTGGCTTCTATAACGACTTTGTGGGCAAGGCCAATTTCAGCACGGCGCTGGGGGCGATTTCGACCGACGTGAACCTCAAAACCAAGAGCGACTTTGACCATGCCGTATATGAGGGCACCATTCGCAGCACGGCCTTCAACCTGGGCAAATTTATTGGCGATGAGTCGGTTATCCGCGACATAACGCTGAATGGCAAGGTGCGCGGCACTGGCTTTGTGCCGCCCGTGGCCAAGGGCCACGCCGTGGTGAGTGTGCCCGCTATCTGGCTAAATGGCTACCGCTACCACAACATCAGCCTCGACGGCGACTTTGCCGGGCAGGGTTTCAAGGGCAAGGTGACGGCCAACGACCCGGCCGTGCGCCTCGTCGCCAATGGCGATTTCAACCTCGACCCGCGCCACCAGCGTATTGACGTGCAGGCTACTATCGCGCACGCCAACTTGGCTACGCTGGGTTTGATGAGCGTGCCGCTCACGGTGAGCACCACGGCCCGCGTGAACCTGCGCGGCACCCAGCTCGACTCGCTGCTGGGCACGGCACAGCTACGCGGCTCGCACTTCACGCTGCGCGGCCAGAGCCTCGACCTCGATACACTGGATGTGAACAGCAGCCGCAACAGCCGCGGCCAGCGCCAGGTAACGCTGCGCTCGGAGCTGCTGGACCTCACCGCCAACGGGGCCTTTGAAGTGGCGGCCGTGTCACGCGACTTGCAGACGCTCTGGCACGAGTACCGGCTCAATTTTGAGAGTAACGCCGCCGCCACGGCCGACTACTACCGGCGCAAGCGCCAAGTGCGGCTGCCCGTGTATGCCGTTGAGCTAGATATTAACCTCAAGCATATCAACCCGTTGCTGAATTTATTTCAGCCCGACTTGCAGGTGGCCGACCACAGCCACCTCGACGGCTCGTTTCGGCAGGGCGAAACGTCGATTTTGCAGCTTGGGGGTAAGTTTGACAGCATCTGGTACGGGCCGGTGCACACCGTGGCTACCGAGTTTGACTTCACCACCTCCAAGCTGCCCTACCAGCCCGAGGTGCTGGCCCAGGCCAGCTTAACATCTGACCGCCAGTTGGTTCCAACCCTGGGCCGCACCGAGAAATTCGTATTGGAAGGCGTGTGGGACCAGCAGCGCATCAATTTTTCGACTTCGCTGGCCCAGAGCGGCACCACCAACCGCGCCGACATCAACGGGGCGCTGGAGTTTTTGCCGCGGGCGGTACAGGTGGTTTTTCGGCGCAGCGGGCTGCATTTGCTGGACCGCGACTACGTGATTGCGGCCGATAACTCGGTCAAAATCAGTGACTACGGTAAGGTGCTGGATATTCAAAATTTTAGCCTCACCAGCGGCCGTGAGCGCCTGAGCGCCCAGGGCATCATTTCGCCCGATGCGGGCCAGCCACCGCTCAAGCTGGACATTGCCAACCTCGATTTGGCCTCGCTCAACTCCGTTATTAATCAGCGGCTGGGCGGGCGGTTGAATATGCAGGCCACCGTGAGCGGCGTGTACAATCAACTGGCGGTCAATAGCACGCTGGCCGTCGATTCGCTGGTGTACGAGGGCACGCCCATTGGGCAGGTAGCCGGGCGCGGCGAATGGGACAACCCCAGCGGCCAGCTGCGCGTGAACCTCGACGTGGCCCGCCAGCAGCAGCGCGTGCTCACCGTGACGGGCTACCTCGCGCCGCGCTCCAACACGCAGCAGTTCAACCTGGTAGGCGAGCTGAACGACGCGCCCGTGGTGCTGGCGCAGCCGTTTTTGGGTAGCATTCTGCAAAACCTGGGCGGCACCGGGCAGGGGCGCTTGCAGCTGGGCGGAATGTTTAGCGCGCCCACCATTACGGGGTCCGTGGACGTGAAAGACGGCCGCTTCACCTTCGGCTACCTGGGCACCACGTACCGGTTCAACGACCGTATTAGCTTCACTACCACGTCGATAGCATTCAGTAAAATCCAGCTGCGCGACACGCAGGGCAACCTGGGTACGGTGGATGGCATTATCCGGCACCAGGGCTTTCAGAATATGGTGCTGGATATCAGCGCTAGCTTCCGCAAGTTTCAGGTACTGCGCACCACGCGGCGCGATAATGACATGTATTTCGGCACGGCTTACGCTAGCGGCACGGCCACCGTGCGCGGCCCCGCCGACGACCTGGTGGTGAACGTGACCGCCAACTCGGAGGCCGGTACCCGCCTGGCCCTGCCCCTCGACAATGCGGCTAAAGCGCAGCAAGCCAGCTATATCAAGTTTGTGAACCGCAACTTGTCCGACTCGGTGCGCCGCCGGCAAGCCCGGCAGGCGGCCGTTATCGCGGCCCAGGACAAGGTCGATTTGTCGGGTATTCAGCTGAATATGAACCTGACGGTGACGCCCGACGCCTACCTGGAAATCTTGCTAGACGAAGCCACCGGCGACGTGATTCGGGGCACCGCCACCGGCCAGCTGCGCCTGGCTATTGACACGCGCGGCGACTTCAACATGTACGGGCAGGTGGAGATTGTGCGGGGCGCGTACAACTTCACCTTGCAAGGCCTTGTTAATAAGGAGTTTGTGGTGCAGCCGGGCGGCGTTATCACCTGGAACGGCGACCCGCTTGATGGCCAGATGAACGTGACGGCCACCTACACCCAGCGCACGTCGCTGGCCCCTATTCTGTCCACCAGCGGCTCGGGCACCAGCGGCGCGGTAGTGCCCGTGACGGCCGTCATGAACCTGACCGGGCCGCTGCTGCTGCCGGTTATCAAGCTGGCGCTGGAGTTTGACGACGCGCCCAGCTCTTTGCAAAACGACCTGGCGGCGTTCATTGCGCTGCTGCGTAATGATGAGCAGGAGCTTAACCGTCAGGTATTTAGCTTGCTGGTTTTCCGCACCTTATCGCCTACCAACAGCAACAGCTTCAGCGGCATCTCGCTCACGGGGCAGGGCAACGCAGTGCAGAACAGCCTGGGCCAGATTATTTCGTCGCAGCTCGGCGTGCTCACCTCGCAGATTGACCAGAATCTCGAAATCGACTTCAACATCAACGGCCTCACCGCCGACCAGCTCCAGGCGCTGCAAGTGCGCCTGAGCTACTCGTTTCTCGACGGCCGCCTGCGCCTCACCCGCGAGGGCGGCATCAGCAACTCGACTAGCTCGGCCATTAATCCCAACACCGGCCTGCCCTACTCGGCCACCCAATCGTCGCTCATCGGCGACTTCAGCCTCGAATACTTCCTGCGTTCCGACGGGAAATTTCGGGCCAAGCTGCGCTACGAAACCACCCCGCGCGACAACATCGTGACCAGCGTGAACCAGCCCCGCGCCGGCATTTCGCTGCTGCACACCAAGGAGTTCAACACCATCAGCGAGTTGTTTGGGCGCGAAAACCAGAGCCGCCGTGAGCGCGACGCCCGCCGCGCCCGCGAAGTACTGACGGTGGATGAAGACCGGCGCACGACACTGTAAGTACTTGCTCATAAGTTAATTAACAATTTTTTACTCGCAACTTATTGTTAATCAAACCAAGAAATATCACCTTACCACTTAGCTACCTTTTCAACACCTGGCTGACTTTCCCATGTTTACGGTCCACATTCATACCCGCTTCGACAAGGTATTAGGGCTACGTATTCCGGCCAGCGAAAATGGCTATGCCGCGTTGGCTGGCTTTCAGGAACTGGGCTACGAAGTGCTGTTTTTCGATACGCTTCCCGAGCTGCAAGCCCAGCTGGGGCCGGGTGATATTGTAGTGGGGTATCTGCGCGACGCGGCGTTTGCCTTCGCCCAGTTGGGCCTGCCGCCGCCGCCGCCCCTCGATTACCCGGCGGAGTTAGCTGCTTTTTACGGCCGGCGCATCTGGCCTACCGTCCTTTCCCAGGTAGCTAACCACCCTGAAACGTGGCCCGTTTTTGTGAAGTCTACAGTCCAGAAAGGCTTCACCGGGCGCGTGGTGCACACGGCGCACGACTTGCAAGGCACCGCTTTTCAAAACTACGACCAGCCCGTTAGCTGCTCAGAAGTAGTGGAGTTTGCGTCGGAATGACGGGGGTTTGTGCGCCACGGCGAGCTCTACGACTTGCGCGGCTACCGCGGCCGCTGGGACCTTTTCCCTGACCCCGCCGTGGTGCGCGCCACCCTCGCCGCGTGGGCAACCAAGCCGGCCGGGTGTAGCATCGATTTTGGCGTGACAGCGGACGGGCGCACCCTAGTGGTAGAGTGCAACGATGGCTTCGCCCTGGGCCACTATGGGCTCAACGCCTTGCGCTACGCCAAACTCATCAGTGCCCGCTGGCACGAGCTGATGCAACAGCCCGACCCCTATCAGCTTATTTATTAAGTAGTTGGGTAAATAAATAGTGCGTGAGCAGCACGAATGAGCCAGGAAGCAAGGCTTGCTCAATAATTATTCCTTCCCAATTAAAGGCAAGCGTACCTTTGCCCCCTATGGCCCGGCCCCGCAAAAAGACACTTGGCTCCTACCCTACCCTGCTGGTGGTGTTCAGCATCACGCTGGCCCTGGTGGTTATCGGGCTGTTTGGCCTGCTGCTGCTCCACGCGCACAAGCTGGGCGAGGTAGTGCGCGAAAACCTGGAAGTGCAGGTGTACCTGGAGCGCAACCTGCCCGAAACCGAGCTGCTGCGCCTGCAGCAAGACTTGGAGCACCAGCCCTACGTGGCCGAAAAAAGTGGCCGCCCGCAGGTACGCTTCGTGAGCAAGGAGGAAGGCGCCCGCCAGCTGCTCGAAACTACCGGCGAAGATTTCCACAACTTCTTGGATGACAATCCCTTGCGCGATGCCTACGTGCTCAAAGTGAACCCCACGCACACCGACACCGCCAGCCTGCGCCAGCTGGGCCGCAGCCTGGGCCAGATGCGCGGCGTGTTTGAGGTGCAGTACCCTAAGAGCCTCTTTACCAGCATCAACCAGAACCTGGCGCGGGTAAGCTTGCTGCTGGTGGGCTTTGCGGCGGTGCTCGTGCTGGTGGTGGTCATTTTGATTAATAATACCATCAAGCTGGCCATGTTTTCGCAGCGGCTGCTCATCCGGTCCATGCAACTGGTGGGCGCTACGCGGTTCTTTATCCAGCAGCCGTTTCTGCGGCGCGCCACCTGGCAGGGCCTAGCCAGCGGCGCACTGGCCGTGCTCATTTTGCTCGGCCTGCTGCAATACGCTTACCTCGAAATTGCGCAGCTACGCCTGCTGCGCGACGACCACCTTATTGGCTTGCTGCTGGCCGGCGTGTTGGGCCTAGGCACAGCCATCGGCTTTTTAAGCTCATTTTGGGCCGTGAACAAATACCTCAACGTTTCGCTCGACGAGCTCTACTAAGTAACTATAAAAGAGTGTCTTGCTTGGCCAACGCGCTTTCTTTCTACCTTATTTATGCAACCAACTTCTGCCGCCCCGCGCTTCGCCTTTGGCCCCCGCAATTTTCGTTTGATGTGGCTGGGCCTAGCCGTGCTGGCTGCGGGCTTCATCACCATGATGCTCGATAAGGCCGAGTACGGCGAGGGCTTTTTGGGCCTCACGCTGGGGCCGATTTTGCTGTTCGTGGGCTTCGTGATTGAGTTTGCCGCCATTATGGTGCGCAGCAACCCCGGCGAAATGGTGCCGGTGGCCCCCATCGTAGCCGCCGCGCCAGTGGCTACTACTCAGCCGATTGCTACGCCGGTAGCAGTGCCGCCCGCCACGCCGGCCCGGCCCGCCTACAAGCGCCCCAGCTAGTTCGCTGCTACATAGCACCTCTGTCATTGCGAGCCTGCGAAGCAATCGCACCTGAACGATACTCCAGTAGTTCATTCAGGTGCGATTGCTTCGCAGGCTCGCAATGATAATTGGCACAACTGTTTGATTATTATTTACTTACTAAAATGACTTACTGGCACGCGCTGTTGCTCGCCATTGTGGAAGGAATCACTGAATTTCTACCCGTGTCGAGCACTGGCCACATGATTATCGCCTCCAAGCTGCTGGGCATCGCGGCTACGCCGTTTGTGAAGCTGTTTTTGGTTGTCATTCAGCTCGGGGCTATTCTGTCGGTGCTGGTGGTGTACTGGAAGCGCTTTTTCCAGAGTTTCGACTTCTACCTCAAGCTCCTGGTGGCTTTTATGCCCATTGTAGTAGTGGGGCTACTGCTCAAAAAGCACATCGACGCGCTGCTCGAATCGGTGACGACGGTGGCGGTGATGCTCCTGCTGGGCGGCATCGTGCTGCTATTCGTGGATAAGTGGTTTCCGCAAGAGGACTCCCAGGCGGGCGGCCACCCCGTCACGAACCCCAGCTATAAGGAGGCGTTTTTCATTGGCCTGTTTCAGTGCCTGGCCGTGGTGCCGGGTGTGAGCCGGTCGGCAGCCACCATCATCGGCGGCCTCACCCAAAAGCTCACGCGCAAGGCGGCGGCCGAGTTTGCCTTTTTCCTGGCCATGCCCACAATGGCGGCGGCGGCGGTGAAAGACATTTACGACTACTATAAAGACGCTCACGCTCAAGGTATTGACCTGGGACATTTGTTTTCGAGCGAGGAGATAAAGCTGCTGCTGCTCGGCAACGTAGTAGCCTTTGTGGTGGCGCTGCTGGCCATCCGGCTGTTCGTGGGCTTCGTGGCAAAGTATGGTTTCCGGGCCTTCGGTATCTACCGCATCATTGTGGGCGGCTTGCTGCTGCTCATGATTGGAATAGGCCTTAATTTACAGTTGGTATGAGTGAGAAAAAACAGCTGGCGGCTTTTGATTTTGAGAAGGGCGAAGTGCTCCTGCTCGATAAGCCGCTGACCTGGACGTCGTTCGACGTGGTGCGCAAGGTGAAGAACACGCTGCGCCCGCGCAAAATAGGGCACGCCGGCACCCTCGACCCGCTGGCTACCGGCCTACTCATTTTATGCACCGGCAAGAAAACCAAGGAGATAGACCTCATTCAAGCGCAGGAAAAGGAGTACGAGGGCACCTTCCGGCTGGGCCAGACCACGCCCAGCTTCGACCTCGAAACGCCCGTGGACGCCGAGCAGCCCTACGCCCACCTCACGGAGGCCGAAATACGAGCGGCCGTAGCCACGTTTGTGGGCAAAATCGAGCAGATACCGCCGGTATTTTCGGCCGTGAAAGTGGATGGCCAGCGCGCCTACGAGCTGGCCCGCAAGGGCGAGGAGGCGGTTATCAAGTCGAAAACCGTTGACATTAAGGTGTTTGAACTAACGCGCATTGCGCTGCCCGACATCGACTTTCGGGTGGTGTGCTCGAAGGGCACCTACATCCGCAGCCTGGCCCGCGACCTGGGCGTGGCGCTGGGTTGCGGCGCGCACCTCACGCGCTTGGTGCGCACCCGCATCGGCGAGTACCGCCTAGCCGACGCCTGGACGGTGGCCGAGGTGCAGGCCCTGCGCCCGCCCCGCCCCGAGGCCGAAGGCACCACCACCCGCCCCGAGCGCCCGCGCCGTGAGCGCATTAAGGCAGCCCGCGTGGGCCTCGAATACTACGCTAGCCAGCAGGCCGCAAACCAGCCGGCAGCGGCCCCAAATACCCCGGAATCGCCGCAGTCATCCGAATCTGCGTAATCCCAAAATCTGCGTAATCTGTGTAATCTGCGATTCATGGTAGTCATCACCGACCCCGCCGAATTTCCCCACCTTGCCAACGCCGTGGTCACGAGCGGCACCTTCGACGGGGTGCACCGGGGCCACCAGCGCATTTTGGGGCGCCTGCGGCAGGTGGCCGACGCGGTGGGCGGCCCGGCCGTGGTTATCACCTACTGGCCCCACCCGCGCCTGGTGCTGGGGCCGCCGCCCTCGCACCCCGAGCTGCTGGAGCTGCAATTGCTCAACACATTGGAAGAGCGCGTGGCCCGGCTGGCCGAGTTTGGGGTCGATTACCTGCTGGTGATGCCCTTTACCCGCGAGTTTGCGCAGTGGACGTCGGAGGAGTACATCCAGGAGCTACTTCTTAAAGCGGTTCATACCAAGCACTTGGTAATTGGCTACGACCACCGCTTCGGCAAAAACCGGGAGGGCGGCTTTGACTACCTCAGCCAGCACGCGGCGCGCTACGGCTTCACGCTGGAAGAAATTCCGCGCCAGGACGTGGATGCCGTGGGCGTGAGTAGCACCCTCATCAGGCGGGCGCTGCGGGGCGGCGACGTGGCCACCGCCACCGCCTGCCTCGGCTACGAGTACCCGCTCACGGGCGTGGTAGTAACGGGCCAGCAGCTCGGCCGCACTATTGGCTACCCTACTGCTAACCTGCACGTTACTGATAAGCTAAAGCTGATGCCGGCCATCGGTATCTACGCGGTGTGGGTGACCACGGCGGCGGGCACGCGGCACCCGGGCATGCTCAGCATTGGCGTGCGGCCCACCATCGGGGCCGACCTGGCCCAGACCATTGAGGTCAATATCCTGGACTTTAGCGGCGACCTCTACGGGCAATTACTGACCCTGGAATTCGTTGCCTGGCTGCGGGGCGAGGAAAAATACGACGGCCTCGCCGCCCTCACGACGCAACTGGCGCTCGATGCGCTGGCTACCCGGACGGCCCTGGGGCGGTAGTTTACCCGCTTTCCGTAGTGCATTAACTTATTCTTAATGAAAGTTTTACGATTTATCTTAGCCGCTGGCTGCTGGTTGGCGCTGGCGGGTGCCGCACAGGCGCAGGGTCGCCTCACGGGCGTGGTGCAGGACTCGGTTACCCACCAGCCGCTGGCGTTTGCTAGCGTGTTTTTGGCCAATACCACGCTCGGGGCCACTACTACCGAGCAGGGGCAGTTTGAATTCAGCAAGGTGCCGGCGGGCACCTACGACGTGGTGGGCTCCTACGTGGGCTACCGTTTGGGCAAACAAGTTGTCACCATCGCCAACTCCAAAACACCGCAGGAAGTAACCATACTACTCGGCTCGGCCGGGCCGCAGCTGGAAGAGGTGGTAGTGCAAGCCAGCGCTCACCGGCCGGAAGACTATAAAAAATTCAGCGACCTGTTTCTGGGCCAGAGCACGTTTTCGCAGCAGTGCCAGATTACCAACCCCAAGGACATCGTGGTGTACACCAACGACTCGACCAAGGAGCTGACGGCTTCGGCCAAAAACTTTGTGCAGGTGGAAAACCAGGCCCTGGGCTACCGGCTCAAGTACTTCGGCATGTTTTTCACCTATAACCCTGATACTGATTTTGTTGGCTTTAATGGCCAGCCGGTATTTGAGGAAATGACCCCGCGCGATGCCGCCCAGCAGCGCCAGTGGCAGCTGAACCGCGTAGCGGCCTACACGGGCTCGTTTCGGCACTTTTTGCGCAGCGTGTACCACAAGAGCCTCAAGGCCGACGGCTTTTTGACCCAGCAGGTGCGCCTGGTGCCCAACCGCCGCTTTGAGCTTACCGACAGCCTGCGCCGCCGCTTGCAGCGCCGCCGGCCCGACGGCAACTTCACCGCGGCCGAGCAGGATTCGCTCACTAAATGGGGCGACGCAGCCCCGGTGACGGCTACGCTTTACCCCCTGGCCCGGCCCATTGACAGCGTACGCTACGTGTCGGTCGATGGCCGCCACACCTACTTGCGCTTCACGCAGGAGCTGCAAGTATGCCACTTTGGCGAGGCCCCCGACCCGCGCTACGACCAGCCCATGTCCACCATCGGGCCCGAGCCGCGCAAGTCGCCCTACCCGGCCAAGCGCCAGGTGTCGCGCCTGCGCTTGCAGGGCCGCGAGGCCGAGATTCAGCCCAACGGCACACTGCGCAACTCGGCAGCCGTGTCGCTGGGTGAGTACTGGGGCTTCGAGAAAATTGGCGAGTTTCTGCCGTTTGACTACGACCCGGCCGCGGCTTCGTCCGCAAGCGCGACCAAAGCAACGCCCTAGATGCCAGGGCTGGCATTGCGTGGGACTGCGCAGTAACAATAGGCTACCGGCACCAGCTACCAGCCGTATGCACTGACGAACGCTGGGGTTTCGAAAAAATAGGTGAATTTTTGCCGGTGAATTATCGGCCCCCGGCTTTCCTTTCCCACCCATGATAACCAAAACTGTAGCCAACGCCCAGGCCGCCCTCGCGGGCCTGGCCGATGGCATGACCCTGATGCTCGGCGGTTTCGGCCTCTGCGGCATCCCCGAAAACGCCATTCAGGAGATTTTGCGCCTCGGCGTGAAGGACCTTACCTGCATCTCCAACAACGCGGGCGTCGATGACTTCGGCATTGGGCGGCTGCTGCAAACGCGGCAGGTGCGCAAGATGATAAGCAGCTACGTGGGCGAGAATGCCGAGTTTGAGCGGCAACTGCTGGCCGGCGAGCTGGAGGTAGAATTGATTCCGCAGGGTACGCTGGCCGAGCGCTGCCGGGCGGGCGGGGCGGGCATTCCGGCCTTTTACACCCCGGCCGGCTACGGCACCGAGGTGGGAGAAGGCAAGGAAAGCCGTGAGTTCAATGGCAAAATGTATTTGCTCGAAACCGGTCTCACTGCCGATTTTGCCTTCGTGAAAGCCTGGAAGGGCGATACCGCCGGCAACCTCATCTACAAAGGCACAGCCCGCAACTTCAACCCCATGATGGCCACAGCCGGCAAAATCACCGTGGCCGAGGTGGAGGAACTGGTGCCCGCCGGCGAGTTCGACCCCAACCAGATTCACACGCCGGGGATATTCGTGCAGCGCATTTTTCAGGGCGAGCACTACGAAAAGCGCATTGAGCAGCGCACGGTACGGGCCACGGCTTAGCCCGAAATACGACGAATTTCACGGCGCTGACCCGCGGGTTACCAATTTTGCAGACGATGACTATGCGAACTATTTGCCTGGGTTGGCTGCTGGCACTCGGGGCCTGGGGCGCTGCGCCGGGGCTAGCCCAGCCGGCCGCGCCCGTCGCGGCCCCGGCTTCGGCCGTACTGCCGGTGGCAGCACCCGCCAGCGTGGGGGTCAACCCCGAAAGCCTGCGGCAGCTCGACAAGCTGCTGCAAGGCTACGTGGCCGATGGGCGGCTGCCGGGCGTGATTGCCCTGGTGGCCCGCGATGGTAAAGTAGTGTACCACAAGGCGTTCGGCTACGCCGATGCCGCCAAAACACCGCTGCGCCCCGATGCCATCGAGCGCATTGCGTCCCAAACCAAGGCCATCACGAGCGTGGGCCTGATGAAGCTCTACGACCAGGGCAAGTTTCAGCTCGACGACCCTATCAGCAAGTACCTGCCGGCCTTTGCTCACCCGCGGGTGTTGGCCAGCTTCAACGCCAAGGACACCACCTTCACCACCGTACCGGCGCGCAGTGAAGTGACTATCAGGCAGCTGCTGACGCACACCTCGGGCATTGGCTACGCGGTGATTGGCTCGGCCGAGGCGCGGGCCATTTATGCCAAGGCACACGTACCGTCGGGGGTGGGCTCGCCGCAGGGCACGCTGGGCCCGGCCATCGACGTGCTGGCCCGCCAGCCGCTGATGCACCAGCCCGGCGAGCGCTTCACCTACGGCCTTAGCGTGGATGTGCTGGGCCGCCTGATTGAGGTGCTGAGCGGGCAGCCGCTCGACCAGTACCTGCGCGCCCACGTGTTTGAGCCGCTGGGTATGCGCGACACCTATTTCTACCTACCCGCCGACCGGCAAAGCCGCCTCGTGCCGCTCTACACCGAGTACCAAGGGCGCACCGTGCCCATGCCGGCAAGCGGTATGCTGAGTTTACGGCCCGACTTTCCCAACCAGGCCGGCACCTACTTTTCGGGCGGCGGCGGGCTGTCTTCGACCATCGATGACTACGCCGTTTTCCTGCAAATGCTGCTCAACGGCGGCACCTACGGCGGTCACCGCCTGCTGAAACCCAGCACGGTGGACCTGATGACCCAGAACCAGATTGGCGACGTGAACCAGGGGCTGAACAAGTTTGGCCTGGGCTTTAGTATCGTGACGCCGGCCGGCGCGGCCCAAACCGGGCAGTCGGTAGGCAGCTACGAGTGGGGCGGCGCCTTTGGCACCGACTACTGGGTTGACCCCAAGGAGCACCTGGTGGTACTACTCTACACCCAAAAATTTCCTCACAACAACACGCCCGACCTGGTACCGCGCTTCCGCAAAGCTGTATACGCGGCCTTAGCTAAGCGTCAGGCAGCGAAATAGTTACCTTTCCATTCCCACCCCATGTTAGACAAACACGGCATCGCCAAGCGCATCGCGCAAGAAGTACAGCATAACTCCTACGTGAACCTGGGCATTGGCATTCCGACGTTGGTGGCCAATTACTTACCGGCCGGTATCGACGTGGAGCTGCAATCCGAAAACGGGCTGCTCGGCATGGGGCCTTTCCCGACGGAGAGCGAGGTAGACCCCGACCTCATCAACGCGGGCAAACAAACGGTGACCACGCTGCCGGGCTCGTCACTCTTCTCATCGGCCGATTCGTTTGGCATGATTCGGGGCGAGCACGTGGACCTCACCATTCTGGGCGCGATGGAGGTGAGCGAGCGCGGCGACATTGCCAATTGGAAGATTCCGGGCAAGATGGTGAAGGGCATGGGCGGCGCGATGGACCTAGTGGCCTCGGCCAAAAACATTATCGTGGCCATGCAGCATGTGGCGCGCGATGGCTCTTCTAAGTTATTGCCTGACTGCACATTACCAATCACGGGCCTGCACTGCGTGAAGAAAATAGTAACCGAGCTGGCCGTGCTCGACGTGACGCCCGACGGCTTTGTGCTGCGTGAGCGCGCCCCCGGCGTGAGCGTGGCTCAGATACGGGCGGCCACCGCCGGCCGCCTGGTGGTGCCCGTGCCCGACGAGGAGGTGCCCGAAATGACGGGCGTGTAGCCCGCGCCAATTGTGCAAAACCAGCGGGCGGGCTTTAGCTTTAGGCTGACAACCAACTCTTGACTAACCCGCTGGCCTATGCTTCGCTACTCGCTACTTCTCTCGTTTACGCTGGTAGCCGGGAGTGCCCTGGCCCAAACCTCGCCCAGCATCACGGCGGCCGACATGCCGGTGGTGGGCGACTCGCTCCGGCTCAGCCAGGCCGCTACTACGTTGCCCGTTAGCGCCCCGCTACTCACCCGCAACGGGGCCAACCAAAACTGGAACTACGCGGGTTTAGCTAATACGTCGCAGCGTGTGGAGCGCTACGCCGCCGTGAGCACGGCCGCCGGGCTGCTGCTGCAACTCACGTTCAATAGCCCCTTTAGCCCCGACAGCCGGGCCACGCTGGTAACCCCGCGCGCCCTGCCGGTGGCGGGCGCGCTGCTGCCCATCAGCGACCCGCTGGAGTTTTCGGCCGTGTCGGCCGCCGATTTTCGGCTGGTAGGCTATGGGGGCACTCTCAACGGCACGGCCGTGCCCGTAACCTATACTACTAGAAGTCAGCAGGATATAATCTACCGCTTCCCGCTCAGCTACGCCAGCGCGCCCGACGTTAGCAATTCGCTACTCACCACGCCGGCCTCGCTGGCTGCCACCGGCTACTTCAGCCAGAAGCGTGAGCGCCGCAGCCAGGCCGATGCCTGGGGCACGCTGACTACGCCCTTCGGCACGTTCCAGACCGTGCGCGTGGTGACTACTATTACCGACCACGATAGCCTGGTGGTAAGCGGCACCAGCCAGGTGCTTACGCTACCTATTACGCACGAGTACAAGTGGTTGGCCAAAGGTATTCACGTGCCGGTGCTTACTATCACGACGACCACTGTGGCGGGCCGCGAAGTAGTTTCGGGCGTGGAATACCGCGATGTTTTTCGCCGCGTGGTGCCGCTGGCCGCCCGTAATGCGGCTGGTGCGGCCGGCTTCAGCACCTACCCCAACCCTTCGGCCGTGGGCACGGCGCTGCGGCTGGCGGTGCCGGCCGGCGGCGGTCCGCTTACCGTGGTGGGCACTGATTTATTGGGGCGGCGGCTGTTTGCGGTGGGGCTGCCGGCGCCGGCTGGCGAGGCCACGCTGGGAGCCGAAGTATTTGGCACCTTTCGGGGCATGGCGCTACTCACGCTGCAAACCAACCAGGGCACTACTACCCAGCGCGTGGTGCGCGAATAGCGGGCCGACGCATCTTTTTTGGGCTAAACGTGGTTTAACTAGCTGGCTGACCTTGCGGTTGGCCAGTTATTTTTTGTTGATTCTACCCGTATTTATGGCTACTTCTGCTAGCACAAAGGCCGCTCCTGGCGGTGCTCACCACAAGAAAACCGGCAAGCCCGTGCTCGACGAGCGCCTCACGCCCACCGCCGTGCCGGCCCACAAATTGGTACTGCGCCAGCTGCGCCGCTCCGATTTCAAGGCCATTGAGGAAATCATGGACAAGGTGTATTCCAACATGGAAGGCGCCTGGGCGGCCGACGAGTTTGCGGCGCTTATCCGTAAGTTTCCGGAGGGTCAGATTGGCATTGAGGACAACGGCCGCCTGGTGGCCGCCGCCCTGGCTATCATCGTGGACTACAACAAGTTTGGTGACAAGCATACCTACGCCAAAATCACCGGCAACGGCAAGTTTGATACCCACGACTCGGACGGCGATACCCTGTACGGCGTCGACGTGTTTGTGGACCCCGAGTACCGCAGCCTGCGCCTGGGCCGCCGTCTCTACGACGCCCGCAAGGAGCTGTGCGAAAACCTGAACCTGCGCGCCATGGTAGCCGGCGGCCGCATTCCCGGCTACGCCGCCTACGCCAGCGACATGACGCCCGCCAAGTACGTAGAAATGGTGCGCAACAAGGAGCTCGTGGACCCCATCCTCACGTTCCAGCTCTCGAACGAGTTTTACGTGCGTAAAATCATCCGCGGCTACCTGCCCTACGACTCGGAATCAAAGGCGTATGCCACGCTGTTGGAGTGGATTAATGTCTACTACGATGAGGAATTCGACAAACTCATCGGCAACCAGAAGTCGAACGTGCGCATCGGCATTGTGCAGTGGCAGATGCGGGCCACCAATAGCTTGGAAGATTTCTTCCAGCAAATTGAGTTCTTCGTGGATACCGTGAGTGGCTACAAGGCTGACTGCGTGTTGTTTCCGGAGTTTTTCAACGCGCCCATGATGGCCCTCACCAACGAGAAATCGGCGTCGGCGGCCATCCGGGGCATGGCGGCCTTCACCGAGCCCATCAAAGTGCGCATGATGGAGCTGGCCGTGAGCCACAACATCAACGTAATCGCCGGCTCAATGCCCGTGTACGAAGATGGTAAGCTCTACAACGTGAGCTACTTGTGCCGCCGCGACGGCACTGTGGATGAGCAGTACAAGCTGCACGTGACCCCCGACGAGGCCAGCTACTGGGGCATGCGCGGCGGCGACAAAATCAAGTGCTTCGACACGGATTTTGGCAAAATCGGCATCCTGGTGTGCTACGATGTGGAGTTTCCGGAGCTAAGCCGCATTCTCAGCGACGAGGGGATGAAAATCCTGTTCGTGCCCTTCTGGACCGACACCAAGAACGCCTACCAGCGCGTGCGCATCTGCGCCCAGGCCCGGGCCATCGAAAACGAGTGCTACGTGGCCATTACGGGCTCGGTGGGCAACCTGCCGCGCGTCGAGAACATGGACATTCAATACTCGCAGTCGGCCGTGTTCAGCCCCAGCGACTTCGCCTTCCCGCACGACGCCATCGTGGCCGAGGCCACGCCCAACACGGAGATGACCCTCATCGCCGACCTCGACCTCGACTTGTTGAAGGACCTGAATACCAGCGGTGCGGTGCGCAACCTGCGCGACCGCCGCAAGGACCTCTACGGCGTGAGCTGGATACCCAAAAAGACCGAGCGCGACGACGAGCTACTAGCCCAGGGCGAGGAGCGCCAGCCCGGTACCAAGCCCGCCCGCCGCAAGCCTACCGTGGCCAGCTAGGTAGCGGTAATAACCTGATTTAGAAAAGCACGTCAAGCTGATACCCTCAGTTATTGACGTGCTTTTTTGGTTTTTCCCGTGCGGCAGATGGCTGAGAGGCTATCCGAGTAGACGTTAGGCAGGCTGCCGGGGTTGAGTTGGCTGGCCGCTCCGGTCCGCCGGCGCTGGCCGGCCGACCGGTTGTCGTTGACACGCCTAGCATAGTAAACCGGTCGGCCGGCTAGCGCCGGCGGACCGGAGCGGCCACCAACCTAAAGACCCAACCTGAAGAAAAATTAATGTGTCCTTAAGCTTATACTCAGGGGGCGGTAGAAATTTTGTAGGGTCAAAAGGGCAACCGGAGCCTCTCGACGAACTCCTCAACGCTTCTAATTTTTCTATCCCAGTACCATGAAAAAGTCGTTTTCTGCGGTAGCCCTGCTGGCTGCCCTCCTGCTGGCCGGCCCCGCCGCCCACGCCCAACAAACGGTTGTCAAGACCAAAACCAAGTCATCCAAATCGGCCAAATCTGCTGCCGCTGTACCAGCCCCACTGCCCGGCATGGCTCCGCCCGCCGGCGGCCCGGCCGGCCCCCCGCCTCCGCCGCCGGCCGGTGGCCCCCGCGGTGAGCGCGGCCCCGGCGGCCCCGGCGGCCCCGGCCCCGGCGGCCCCAAGGGGGGGCCGAACGGCCCCGACGGCGGCCCTCGCGGCGGCCAGGCCCAGGTGCTGACCGACATGCGCGGCACGCTCACCAGCTACCAGGCCCGCAATGACGAGCAGGTGTACGATGCCTTCGTGCTGCGCCCCGAGGGCGGCGCGGCGGCCGATACCATCCACTTTCCGCGTCACCTGGGCCAGCAGCTCACCAACGCCGTGAAGGCCGGTAGCAGCCTCACCGTCACGGGTTTCCGGCAGGCGGGGCCCGATGACCGCAGCCGCTTTCACTTCGTGAGTTTGACCAGCGGCAGCCAAACGGTGCGCGACACGCCGCCCGTGCGCCCCACCACCGCCCCTACTGAGGAATCGACCACCGTGCGCGGCACCATCAGCCAGGTGCGGCGCGGCCCCCGGGGCGAAGTCAAGAGCCTGCTGCTGAGCGACCAAAGCATCTTGCAGCTCTCGCCCCGCACCGTGGAGCAGCTCGCCGACAAGTTGACCGCCGGCGCCAGCATTGAGGCTACCGGCACGCTGCGCACCGCCCATAGCGGTGAGGCGCTGGCCACTACTACCCCTATCCGTGTGGTGCGCGCCGAAACCCTGACGCTCGGCGGCAATAAATATTTAGCCCGCTAATTATCAGTGTTTTATCTTGAAGCGTCAGCCGGATTCATTCGGCTGACGTTTCGAGTTTTGGGCAAAGCAAGCCGATTTTATTAACTAGTTTTTAATCAAGTACTTACTTACGTGCGCATTCTTGTAGTCGAAGACGAAGCCCGGCTGGCCGGCTTTATTCAGCAGGGCCTCACCCAGGCCGGCCACGTGGCCGACGTGGCCGCCACCGGCCCCGCGGGCCTGGAGCGCGCCGCCACCACGCCCTACGACGCCATTTTGCTCGACCTGATGCTGCCCGGCCAGAGCGGCCTCGACGTGCTACGCAACCTGCGCGAGTTTGGCATTGCCACGCCCGTGCTCATTGTCAGCGCCTTAACCGATAGCAAGCACGTGGTGGGCGGCCTCGAAGCTGGGGCCGTGGACTACCTGCGCAAGCCTTTCGCCTTTGATGAGCTGCTGGCGCGCCTGCATATCATCGGGCGCAAAACGGCCGGGCCAGCCGGGGCCGACGCCCTGCACCTGGCCGACCTGGTGCTCGACCCGCTGGGCCGCGTGGTGACGCGCGCCGGCAAAACCCTCAGCCTCACCAACCGCGAGTTTGCGGTGTTGGAGCTGCTGCTGCGCAATGCCGGCCGGGTGGTGAGCAAAACCCGCCTCGCCGAAAAAGTGTGGGACGTGGACTACGACATGGGCTCCAATGTGATTGAGGTGCACATTTCGCAGCTGCGCCGCAAGCTGGACCGCGACTTTGCCCCCGCCCCGGCCCTACTCGAAACCGTGATTGGGCAAGGCTACCGGCTGCGGAATTAGAAAGTTGGAATGATGAATGTAGAACTAGCTGATTCGCAGGGAATTACTACCGAGCCGCCGGCGCGGCGCGGGTGGCGGCTGGGGCTGCGCGGGCAATTGCTGCTGGTGTTTGGGCTGGTGCTGGGGCTGGCCACGCTGGCGGCAGGCGGCTACCAGTACCGCAGCCTGCGCCAGCAGCTCACCCACGCCGATGATGAGCTGCTGCGCGCCCGCGCCCAGGAGCTGCTGAGCCGCGTGACCCTCGACCCGCTGCCCACCCTACCGCTACCCGACCAGCAGGGCGAGGTAATGCGCGTGGCGTTTGCCGAGGAGGGCCAGCCGGCGCGCGAGCTGTTTCGGTCGGCGCAGTTTCCGGGCGGGGCGGGGCCGGCGCTGCCCCCGCCCAAGGCACCGGGCCGGCCGCTGGGGCCGCGCCGGGTGGTGGCCGTGGGCCGCGCCGCCGCCCCCCCCGGCCCCGGCGCTGCTGAGGCAGCGGCCACTGGCCAACTCACGCTGTGGCTGGCCCACCCCGCCGCGCCCCTCAACCAAGCCGTGGCGCGGGTGCGGCGCACGCTGCTGCTGGGGCTGCTGGGCAGCCTGATGCTGGCGGGCGCGCTGGCCCCGCTGGTGGCGGGCGTGGTGCTGCGGCCGCTGCGGCGCATGGCAGCGCAGGCCCGCCGCATTCAGCAGGCGCAGGATATCCGGCCCTTGCCGGTGCCCGCCACCGGCGATGAAGTGCAAGAGCTCGCCGAAACGCTCAATCAATTATTAGCCAGATTATCAGAGCAGGCCACGGCGCAGGCTAATTTTCTGGCGGCGGCGGCCCACGAGCTGCGCACGCCGCTGGCCACCCTGCAAACTGGCCTCGACGTGAGCGGCCGCGACCCGGCGCTGCCCGCCGCCACCCGCGCCGCCCTGGCCGGCCACGATGCCGAGCTGGCCCGCCTGGGCCGCCTGGTCGATGACTTTCTATTGGTAGGCCGGCTGGGCGCGGGCGCGGCCCCACCCGTGCGCCGCCAGCTGCTGGCGCTTGATGAGCTGGTGCTTACCCTGGCCGACCGCGAGCTGCCGCGCTTTCGGGCGGCCGGGCGGCTGCTCACTATTGAGCTGCCCGAGGAAGCCGACGCCGCCAGCCTGAGCGCCGACACCGATGCCGACCAGCTGACCACCATCCTGCTCAACCTGCTTGACAATGCCCGCAAGCACGGCGCGCCCGGCACCCCCGTGGTGCTGCGGCTGCGGGCCGCGGCGGCCGGCTGGGGCCCCACCGTGGAGGTAGCCAATACCCTGGCCGCGCCACTGGGTTCGCGCCTGGCGCAGCTCACCACCGCCTGGTACCAAGCCGACCCGCTGGCCCCCGGCACCGGCCTGGGCCTCTGGATAGCCGGCCGGCTGGCGCAGGGCCTGGGCCTCAGCCTGCGGCTGACGGAAACCGGCGCGCAGCTAGCTGCGCTGGTTGGGTTCGGTAAGCAGTGAGAAGCAGCGCATTAAATTCGAATTAAAATTCATAAAGTGTTCATCCGACCTGGTATGTTTTGGCGTAAGTGGGACTAAGTTTAAGCTCAGTTAGCTGGGCAACTTACTGAATTTCATCCTTTCCCCCTCTTACCAGTTCATGCGTACACTTTCTACTTTCGATTTTGGGGCAGCTACCCGCCGCGGCTTGGCGCTAGGCTTGCTACTAGCCGGGGCCACGGCCCTGCCCGCCGCCGCCCAAACCGTTTATGGCCTCTCGGTGGGCACGGCAGGTGCTGTTAGCCTGGTTACGTTTAGCGCAACGGCCCCCGGCACGTTCACGGCTACGCTGCCGGTGACGGGCCTCACTACCGGCCAAACCCTGGTGGGCCTCGACACCCGCCCCAACACGGGCCAGCTGTTTGCGCTGGGTTACAACCCCACCGGTACGCAGTCGCAGCTTTATAGCCTGAACGCCACTACCGGCGCCCTCACGGCCGTGGGTGCCGCGCTCACCACCCTCAACCTGGGTACCACCACCAACCGGATTGGCTTCGACTTTAACCCCACCGTGGACCGCATCCGGGTAACGGGCAGCAACAACACCAACTACCGCCTCAACCCCAACAACGGCGCGCTGGCCGCCACCGACTTACCACTCAACTACAACCCCGGCAACCCCACGGCTAACCCCGTGGTGCCTGCCGACGCCAACGCCGGCCAAACGCCCGTTATCGGGTCGGTGGCCTACGGCAACTCGTTCATTGGGGCTACTACTACGGTGCTCTATGACATTGATGAGGCCAAGAGCCTCTACACGGTGCAGAACCCGCCCAACGATGGCACCCTCAACAGCCGCACGGCGCTGACGGTCAACACGTCCACGGCCCTGGCTACCGACCTAGACATTTACTTTAGCCCGACCACCCGCGCCAACGCGGCCTACCTGACCATTGCCAGCGGCACGGCCGCCGCGCCTACCACTCAGTTGTACACCCTCGATTTTATCACGGGGGCCAACATGGTGGCCGTAGGAGCCGTGGGCCCGGCCGGTACGCTGGTGACCGACATTGCGTTTGCTATTGACCGCCCGGCCACGCTGCCGGCCGTAATGGGGCAGTTGGCCTACGCCCTGGCCGGCACCAACCTGCTCACGTTTGATACCGCCGTGCCTACCACCATTCGCACCTCAACGGGCATCACGGGCATGGACGCTACCCAAACCCTGGTAGGCCTGGATGTGCGCCCGCTCACCAACACGCTGTATGCCCTGGGCTACAACAGCGCCGCCGCCGCCGGCGTGGCCAACGCGCAGATTTATACCCTCAACGGGGCTTCGGGCGTGGCTGTACCAGTAAGCGCCGCCATTCGCCTGGAGCTGGGCACGGGCAGCATTGGCTTCGACTTCAACCCCACCGTGGACCGCATCCGGGTGGTGGGTGCCAATCGCACCAACTACCGCCTCAACCCGATTGATGGCACGATTGCCGCCACCGATGGCCAGCTGGCTTACGCCACGGGCACGGCTACGCCCAGCATCGGGGCCGCGGCGTATACTAATAGCTTCATGGGGGCTACTGCTACGTCGGGCACCACGCTCTACGACTACGATGAGCTACTTAATACGCTCAATACCCAGCTGCCTCCCAACGATGGTACGCTCAACAACGTGGGCACCTCGGGCATCACGGTGAACGCCACTGCCCCCAACGTAGACCTCGATATTTACAGCACCGGCGTGGGTGTGAACACCGCCTACCTGGTGGCCAACACCGGCACCTCGGCCAGCACGTCGCTCTACACCGTGAACCTGACCACTGGCATGGTCACGTTGGTGGGAGCCATCGGCAACGGCATTGCCGCCCGCGACATTGCCATTGCCGGCGCTACCGGCGTGGTTACGGCCAGCCGCCCCAGCGAGCTAGCTACCACCTTCACCCTGTTCCCCAACCCCGCCGCCAGCGCCACCAGCCTCAGCTTTGGCCTGCCCCGCGCCGCCCACGTGGAGCTCACGGTGACCGACGCCCTCGGCCGCACGGTGGATAAGGTGGACGCCGGCCAGCTCGCCGCCGGCCCCCAGACCCTGCGCTGGAGCCGCCACGGCCAGGCCCCCGGCCTCTACCTCTTCCGCCTCAGCTTCGATGGTCAGGCCGCCGGCACCCGCCAGGTTGCCCTCACCGAGTAGTCGTTCGGCTCAAGAAATAGATACTATAAGAAAGGCCGGCCCCGTGTGGGGCCGGCCTTTCTTTTTGGGTTAGGGCGTTGCTGACTAACCAAAGCGGTCCTAAAAAAGCTTTTAAACATAGCGCTATAACCCGTGATTTCACCCTGACTGATAGCACTTTACTGGTAAGCGTTCACTTACTCCTTCATTAAGTAACTTTTTTCATTACTTAGTACAAAGTTATTTTTCCAAGATTAATTTATTGTTAATCAATTTGTTACACATCATCCACATCTATAAAAGCCTTAGTAAAAGACCTTTATTCAACAAGAATACGTGCAGATGCCCAAATTACGCCAGTATATTCGCCGAGTTAGTTTTCACTTTACGTTCACAAAACCTACCCATGCAAAAACTCTTACTTTTGTTTTTCTCACTGGTCTTTGCACTGACGGCAACTGACCTAAAAGCGCAGAACCGCTCCGTATCGGGAACGGTAGCCGGGGCTGATGGCGCGGGCATTCCCGGCGTTACGGTATTGGTAAAAGGCACCAGCCTGGGTACCTCTACCAATGCCGATGGCAAGTACGACTTATCGGTACCTACCTCGGCCACTACCCTCATTTTCTCCTACGTGGGCTACGATACCAAGCAGGTAGCCATTGGCAACCAAGGCACTATCAATGTGGCGATGGCAAGCACCGAAACCGGCCTCGACGAGGTGGTGGTGGTGGGCTACGGCACGCAGTCGCGCCGCGACCTTACGGGCTCGGTGGCTACCATTTCGGGCAAAGAGATTGCCACGGCCCCAGTGCAGAGCTTCGACCAGGCTTTGCAGGGCCGCGCGCCGGGCGTGAACATCACCACTCCCAACGGCGTGCTGAACAACCCACCCGTTATCCGCATCCGGGGCGTGAACTCGATTTCATTGAGCTCGTCGCCGCTATTCGTTATCGACGGTATTCCTACTTACTCGGGCAATAACTCGGCCGTGGGCAACGTGCCCAACAACCCACTCGCCAGCATCAACCCCGAAGACATTGAGAGCGTGGACGTGCTGAAGGATGCTTCGGCCACCGCCATCTACGGCTCGCGGGCCGCGGGCGGTATTATCCTGGTAACCACCAAGCGGGGCAAAAAAGGCCAGGGCCACATCTCCTACGATACCTGGGTGGGCGTTACCAAGCCCGTGCGCCTCTACGACGTGCTGAACGCGGCCGATTACATGACCATTAAGAACGAGGCCGTTGCGAACCTGAACGCCAACCGCCGGGCAATTGGGCAACCCGCCACCAATAATGAGAACAGCTTTAAGCCTACCCTGGACGCCAATGGCAACGTGGTGGACACGCGCTGGTACGACTACATCTACCGCACGGGCGTGTCGACCAACCACAACCTGAACTTCTCGGGCGGCACGGATAAGACCACCTACTACACGTCGGTGAACTACTCGAACCAGAAGGGCATGTTGCAAAACAACGACTTCCGCCGCTACGCCGCCCGCGTTAACGTGGACCACACGCTGTTCAACCGCTTCACCACGGGCGTGCGCTTCAACTACTCCAACTCGCGCAATGCGGCCCCCAACTCGGGCTCGGTAGCCGATGGTGCTTTCGGCACGGCCGGCCTGGGCCGCCTGCCCCTGGTGCTGCCCCCCAACATCTCGGCCTACAACCCCGACGGTACCTACAACACGAGCGGCGCGGGCGTTGGCCCAGGGGCTAACATCAACCCCACCAGCGCCACGCAGGCGCCCCTGCTGCCCGGCTACTACAACCCCGTAGTGGATCTGGACAACAACTACTTCACTTCGGAGAACAACACCATTCAGGGCAGCGTTTATGCTAACTATGAAGTTATCAAGGGTTTAAACCTACGCACTATGTTTGGTATCGATAACATCTCGTTTGAGGATAAGTCGTTTGCCACGGCCATCGCGGGCGACGGCTTCTCGACTGGGGGCTCGGCCAGCAACTACTACCGCACCAACAAGCGCTGGAACTGGCAGAACACGTTGCAGTACGACCACACCTTCAACGAGAAGCACAACCTGTCGGTACTGCTCGGCAATGAACAGCAGAAGACCGACGTGCTGCGCTGGGGTGCCACCCGCACCCAGGTAGCCGACCCGTTCTTCACCACCTTCCAGGGTAACTATACCAACATTGCGGCTTCGGGCAACTCGCAAGGCACCAGTTACCTGGTATCGTTCTTTGGCCGCGTCAACTACAACTACGCTCGTAAGTACCTACTAACCGTTAACGCCCGGCGAGACGGCTACTCGGCCTGGGCCAAAAAATTTGGTAACTTCTACGGCGCTTCGGCGGGCTACGCCGTGTCGGAAGAGGACTTCTGGAAAAACTCCGGCGTGGGCCGGATAATTGATTTCCTAAAAGTGACGGGTAGCTTCGGCAACGTAGGCAACAATCAGGGTATTACAGACTTCGCCTCGCTCCAATTATACGGTTCAGGCTTGTACGGGGCCAATGCCAATATCTACTACGCCAACGCGGGCAACACCAGCGTAACTTGGGAAATAAGCAAAAAAACGGATGTCGGCCTCTCGTTTGGCCTGCTCCAGAGCCGCCTGACGGGCGACTTCGCTTATTACCACAACTTGGTGGATGGCCTGATTCTGGACGTGCCGCAGTCCCCTTCCAAGGGCATTCCCAATAACGGCCCGGCCAACGTGGGTACCATCATCCCGATCAACGTAGGCGTCATGTCGAACGAGGGTGTCGAAATCAGCCTGCGCTTTAACGCCATCCAGAACAAGGCCCTTACCTGGACGGTGAGCGGCAACATTACAACCCTGAAAAACCGCATCCGCTCGCTGGCCTACGAGGGCCAGCCGGCCATCGGCACGGCTACCTCGGGCCTCGAAACGGTGAACTACACGCAGGTGGGCCACTCGGTGGGCGAAATCCTGGCCGTGCAGTCGCTCGGCGTGAACCCTGCCAACGGCCAGCGCATCATCAAGAAGCTCGACGGCACCCTGGTGCAGTACAACTACCAGGGCACCACCGGCGCCGGCTCGACGGGCTGGACCAAGGTATCGGATGGCACCAACACCACGGCCCCCACGCAGCTCGGCGACGGCCTGTACTATGGCCCCGTGTTGCCCACCTGGTACGGTGGCCTGGATAACACCTTCCGTTACAAGGGCTTAGACCTGGGTGTGTTCATCCAGTTTTCGGGTGGCAACTATATCTACAACGGCACCAAGGCCGGCCTGCACGACCAGCGCTTCTGGAACAATGCCACAGACATCAAAAACCACTGGACTTCGCCCTCCGAAACACCCAACGCCACCTACCCCCGCGTAGTGTATGGCGACAACGTATCGAATGGCTCGGCCCTGATTATGTCGTCCAACGTGGAGCGTGGTGACTTTGCCCGCCTGCGCAACGTGCAGTTGGGTTACACCTTCGCTTCAACTTTGCTCAGCCGCCTGAGCGTGGCCAGCGCCCGCGTATATGTGCAGGTGCAGAATGCAGCTTTGGTGACCAAGTACTCGGGCATCGACCCCGAAATCTCCACCAACGGGGCCAGCAACACGGGCGCGGGCGTTGACCGCAACTCGGTGGGCCAGGCCCGCACCTACACCGCAGGCTTCAACATCGGCTTCTAATCGTATTCTATAATGAAATTCGCACTAAAAAAGACGACGGCCGTCGTATGCACCGCTTTGCTGGCGTTCGGTACCTTCTCTTGCCAGAATGACTTGCTGAGCCCCTCGCCCCAGATTCAGTTTTCGGACCAGGTGGTGTTCAGCTCACCCGACCGGATTGCCTTGCAGGTCAACAGCTTGTATAGCTTCGTGAAAACCGGTAACTTCCTGGGAGGCCGCATGCAGATTTACGGCGACATCCGGGCCAACGACTTCATCAACCGGACGTCCAATGCCGTGACGGGCCTCAGCGTGTGGAACCACACGGAGACCGAGCAGTCACAGAACGACGTGACCAACGCCTGGGCCTACGGCTACGGCGCTATCAACCAAGTCAATGTGTTTTTGGCTGGCCTCGATGCCAACACCAGCAAGTTTGTAGCGCCCACCTTTCCCAGCACCTTTGCCACCACAGTGCTCAGCTACCGGGGCGAGGCGCGCCTGCTACGGGCGCTCTGCTACTATTCGCTGCTCCAGCTCTACGCCCGGCCCTACACCGATGGCGGAGGCACGCGCCCCGGCCTGCCCCTGCGCCTGAAGGCCGAAACCGGCTCCGATAACAACAACCTGGCCCGTAGCACGGTAGGCGAGGTATACGCCCAGATTTTGGACGATTTGACCTTTGCCGAGCAAAACCTGCCCCTGACCTACGGCGCCTCGGCCACTACCCTGAACGTGACGCGGGCGCACCGCAACACGGCCATCGCCCTCAAAACGCGGGTGTACCTGAGCATGGGCCGTTACGCCGACGTTATCACGGAAGCCAATAAGATAGTGCCAGCTACGGCCCCATTTGCCGCCCCCACGGGCGTAGCCAATGCGCTAAATGCTTCGGTAGCAGCCGTATTTGCTACGCCGCAGGAAACTACCGAGAGCATTATGGCTTTCCCCTTTACGGCCCAAGATGCCCCCGGCACCCAAAACCAGCTGGCCTATTACTACTTACCTACCTCTTTGGGCGGCAACGGTGAATATGGCCTGAACACTACCACCGGGGGCCTCGTAGCCGATACCCGCTGGGAAGCCACCGACGCCCGCCGCACCAATTTTGTGGTTCGCTCGGGCACGGAGACGTTCCTGCGGAAATACCCCACCGGCACACCCTATACCGATAAGGCCCCGGTTATTCGCTACGCCGAAGTGCTGCTCAACCTGGCCGAGGCCCGCGTGCGCTCTACCAACAGCGTAGATGCCCAGGCCCTGCTGCTACTCAACGCCGTGCGCAGCCGCTCAGCGGCCACGGCCTACACGGCCACTGGCCTGGGCTCGGCAAGCGCTGCCGCCGATGCGCTGGTACTAGAACGCCGCATCGAGTTTTTGGGCGAAGGCCTGCGCAACAACGACCTCATGCGCCTCAATGCCACCATTCCGGGCAAAGGCCCCGTGGGTGCCGTGGAGCCCAACAACTCGCTGTACGTATGGCCCATTCCGGCCAGCGAGCTGGCTACCAACCAGGCTATGACCCGCAACTAAGAAGTAGCGCTAGCGCTTCAAGCAAAAAGGCTTACCCACATGTGGGTAAGCCTTTTTTTATCGGGCTATCCCGTAGCGTAGGCATTAACGGCAGCCGGAGTAATATGCCGGCCTGAGGTTGCCGAAGCTCGGCGTTTTATTCCAGTTTTCATTACCTCAATAGCTTCATTAGCAGCCCACTACGCCTGCGTTACCAGGTGCGCGTGGTCGCGCAGAATAGTGCGCAGAAAAGCTTCATCGGGCAGGTCGCTGCTCACGTGCAGCAGCTGCTTGATTTTGGTGGCCGTTTCGTGCAGCAGCAGGTAGTTTTCGTGCTGCAGGCTGCGGCCCAGCAGCTGGCGCAGCAGGGTCACGTCGTGGTCGCTGAGGTCGGCGGCCTGGGCGAATACCGGTTGGTAGCCCACCGGCGCTATGGGCGCGGCCAGGTCGGTGAGCTGGCCGGGCCGGGCGCGCAGGCTGATAACGCTGGTGCCGGCGGCCAGGTCGCCGAGGCGCTGGCCCTTGCCGTTGAGGGCAATGGTGATAACGGCAATAACGCCGTAGCCAAACCCAAAATCGACGATGCGCAGCAGCCAGCGCAGGAAGTAGTCGCCGAGGCGCGGCGCGGTGCCATCCAGGCGCACCACGCGCAGGTGCTGGGCCTTTTTGCCCAGGCTCTGGCCGTTGAAAAATATCTCACAAGCCAGGTTATAGAAGATAAACGGGGCCACGATGATGATGCCCAGCAGCACGGCCAGGGCCACGCCCAGCAGCTCGGCTGGGTTGCGGTAATTGAGGTCGCTGTGCTGGCCCCCTTTGATACCCACGGCCACGGCAATGGCCACCCAAAGGCCGCCCCAGGCCAACAGAATCAGGTAATCGAGCAGCGTGGCCACGATGCGGCTGCCGATGCTGGCCACCTCGTATTCGAGCGTTACGTTTTGGGTGGTGTGAATGCGAATGGTTGCCATAAAGCCCGCTATGCTGAAATGAGCCGAAAAATACGCCTTTCTACCTAAGTGCGTATTCGGCCGCTGCCTACCTTTAGGCCCTAACCCCGCCAACTTATGCGCGAAGCCGTTTTTTTGCGTCAAAACCAGGCGCGCTGGCAGCAGTACGATGCCCGCCCGCCCGCCACGCCCGACGAGCTGGCCGCCCGCTTCGTGGCCCTCACCGACGACCTGGCCTACGCCCAAACTTTCTATCCCGGCTCGGATACCACCACGTATCTCAACGCGCTGGCCGGCCGGCTGCACCAGTCACTGTACCGCAACAAGGCCGAGCAGCCGCGCCGCATTGCGCAGTTTTGGGCGGTGGAGGTGCCGCTGGTGGTGGCCCGGCACCAGGTGGCGCTGGCCTGGGCCATGGGCTTATTCGTGCTGTTCACGGCGCTGGGGGCGCTATCGGCGGCCTACGACGCCGATTTTTTGCGCGTGGTACTCGGCGACGACTACGTGAACCAGACGCTGGCCAACATCCGGCGCGGCGACCCCATGGCCATTTACAAGTCGGGCGGCTCGGCGGCGATGTTCGTGGGCATTGCCATGAATAACCTGCTGGTGGCGCTGCGCACCTTTGCCCTGGGCCTCACATTGGGGCTGGGCACGCTGTATTCATTGGTGAATAACGGGCTGATGCTGGGCGCGTTCCAGTATTTTTTCTATCAGCAGCACGTGCTGCTGCCCTCGCTGCTCACCATCTGGATTCACGGCACGCTCGAAATCCCGAGCATTGTGCTGGCCGGCGGGGCGGGCTTCATTTTGGGCGGCGGGCTGCTGTTTCCGGGCACCTACTCGCGGCGCGAGTCGCTGGCCCGCGCCGCCCGCGACGCCGTGAAGCTGGCCCTGGGTTTGGTGCCCGTCATTGTGGCGGCCGCCTTCCTCGAAGGCTTCGTGACGCGCCACACCGAAATGCCGCTGGCTCTGAGTGTCAGCATCATCGGCGGCTCGGCGACGTTTATAGGCTGGTACTTTGGTATTTACCCGCGCCGGGTGCAGCGCCTGGCCCGCAATAGCTAGCGCCGGGCTGTAGAGACGCATCTTTGCGTCTCGTCGTTGAACAGCTTGTTGGTGAACGCTTAAACAACTAAACAACGACGAGACACAAAGATGCGTCTCTACAGCGCATTTACCAATTTCAACTAATTCTCTGTCAATAAGTTGTCACTACTTTTTCTGCTCTCTCCATGAAAAGCACTTTTACCAGCCCGGCCGACTTTTGGCAAGAGCGCGACTTTGGCGCTAAGATTTCGGCGGCCTTCGATTTTATCGGGGCGCACTGGCGAACACTAGGTAAGTGCCTGATTTACTTTGTGTTGCCCGGCACCCTGCTCATGGGTATTGGGCTGGGCATGTTCACCAATTCCATGTTCGACTTTACCGGGCACACCCTTGCCGCCCAGCGAGCCGGGGTTGTGCCCAGGACTACCAACCCGTTTGCCCAGTTTGGTGCGCTGGGTTTTAGCGGGCTGGGGCTGGCCATGCTGGGCGGTATGGTGGCTTTTTTGCTGCTTGTAGGCACGGTGCACGGCTACGTGCGGGCGCGGCTGCGGCTGCCGGCCGCCGTGCCCGTTACGCCCACCGAAGTGTGGGCCGAGCTACGCGCCCGCATGGGCCGCATGCTGGCCATTATTGGGCTGCTCATGGGTAGCTACGTGGCGCTGGTGGTGGGCGTGCTGGCGCTGATAGGCGGGGCCGTGGGCCTCAGCAAAATGCTGGGCACCGGCTCTTCGGGGCTGGCTTGGGGGTTTTTGCTGATACCAATTATTTATTTTCTGGTGATTTACGCCGCCATTGCGCTGAGCTTATTTTTTCCGGTGCTGTGGTTTGAAGACCGGGGCGTGTTTGCGAGCGTGGGCCGGTGCTTTCAGCTTATTCGGGGGCGCTGGTGGGCCACGTTTGGCCTCATTCTGGTGGCCACGCTGCTGCAATCGACGCTGGCCGTGGTGTTTGCCATTCCGCAGTACGCCGTCATGTTTGGCAAGATGTTGCAGCTACCGGGCCTCAACTCCGACGTGCTGGGGCTGGTGGCCCAGTGCTTTTACGCGGTGGGCATCGTCATGACCTATACCCTGCCCATGCTGGCGCTGGTGTTTCAGTACTTCAACCTGGTAGAGCAGCGCGAGGGCCACGGCCTGCGCCTGCTCGTGGGCCAGCTGGGCCAGCCCCAGGTGGCACCGGTGGCGCAGTCGGGCCACTACCGGCCCGACGAGGAAGGCGAATACTAAGTTGCCAGCCGTTGGCTGTTAGCTGTTCACTCCATTAACAATGAAGCTGTTTAGGAAGTCGTCAGGCCATCATGCTCATCTGGCGTCCACGCAGTGAAGCATCTCTACCGCTTCATCTGGACCGTTCAACGAAGCGGTAGAGATGCTTCACTGCGTGGACGCCAGATGAGCATGACGGTCAATTTTAAATTTTCAGACTTCCTAAACAGCTTCAATGTGTTATTGCCTACGCAATACGCGTTTAGCTTTGGATAAGCACTTAATTATTGATTGCTAAGTAATTGCAAACCATTATCACTTTAGCTAAACGCGGCCGGCGCACCCTGCTGCTGCTGGCCCTGGCGGCCGGCGGCCCGCCGGTAGCCCGGGCGCAGGGGCCGCCCGCGGTGCTGCGCCGCCTGGCCCAGGCGCGGGCCGATACCACCACCGCCCCGCCCCTGCCGCCCGAGGTGGCGGCCCCCGCGGCGGTGCGCCGCCCCGCCGCCGCCCGCCTGCGCGAACTGCGCGGCCAGCGCGATTTCCAGTACACCGAGGTGGCCGAGGAGCCGGCCACGGCCAGCTGGTGGCAGCGGCTGTTAGCTTGGCTCTTTCGGCTGCTAAACGGTGTGCAGAGCACCACGGGCGGCCGCGTGGCCTGGAACACCATCATCTACGGGCTGCTGGGCGCGGGAATAGTATTTGCGGTGCTCAAGCTGCTGCAAGTGGATATCACGCGGGTGTTTGGGCGCGCGCCGCGCCGGGGGCCGCTGGCCTACGATACCACTCAGGAGAACATTCACGAGCTGAATTTTGCCGAGGCAATTGCCCAGGCCGAGGCCACCGGCAACCTGCGCCTGGCCGTGCGCCTGGGCTACCTGCACCTGCTCAAGCAGCTCACCGACCGCGACCTCATTGCCTGGCAGCCAGACAAAACCAACCAGGCCTACCTACTCGAATTGGCCGCCAGCTACCCAGCCGCCCACCCGGCGTTTGCCCAGCTCACGCGGCAGTTTGAGTACAGCTGGTACGGCGAGCTGCCGGTGTCGGCCGCCGGCTACCAAGCGGTGCGCGCCGACCAGCTTCGGCTGGGCCAGCAGCTGAGTGGGGCGCGCGCCCAACCCGCCTGATTTTTCGCGTTGCTTTTCCGACAAGGTTTCGGCCGAAAACACGCTGACCTCATCTACTACACAACTCCTTGTTTGCCAACACGAAAGCTAACAGCCATCAGCTACTAGCTAACAGCTTACCAAATGTCGCTTCCCCGAATTTTGCTTGACTGTGAGCCGCTTAGGGACCGCAACAGTGGCTTCAGCCACTTTGTGGTGCCGCTGGCCCACGAGCTCATTCGCCAAAACCACCGCTATCAACTCACCTGCTACGTGCCACCCCGCGAGGTGGGCGGCCTGGGCCGGCAGGGCGTGCGCTACCTCACGCAGCGCAGCTTCCACAAGTACGTCAACCCGCCCAGCTACGGCTACCAGCTGTGGCACACCACCTCGCAGTTGAGCTGGTACGTGCCCACCAGCCCCTTCACCAAGGTGGTGCTCACGATTCACGACCTCAATTTTCTGCACGAAAACGCCGATGAGCGCACCTACACCCGGCAGCTGGCCATGGTGCGTCGCAACATCAAACGCGCTGATTACTTGGTAACTATCTCCGACTTCGTGCGCCAGGACGTGCTGCGCCACGCCGACCTGCTGGGCTACACCGGCCGCCAACCCCTGCGCTACGTGCGCCGCGGCGTGGAGGCCCTGGCGCCCCTGCCCACCGGCCACGCACCGGCCTACGTGCCGCGCCGGCCGTTCTTCTTCGCCCTGGGCACCATCAATGCGAAGAAGAACTACCACGTGCTACCGGCTCTTTTGCAAGGCAATGACAATGAGCTGCTTATTGCCGGCAGCTTTGCCGAGGCCGACTACGTGGCGGCCATCCGGGCAGCGGCCGCGCAGGCCGGCGCGGCCGACCGCGTAACGGTGCTCACCGGCATTAGCGAGGCCGACAAAACCTGGTATTACCAGCATTGCCAAGCCTACTTGCAACCCTCACTGGCTGAGGGCTTTGGCCTGCCAGTGGTGGAGGCCATGCAGCTGGGCAAGCCCGTGTTTTTGAGCCGCCTCACCTCGCTGCCCGAGGTGGGTGGGGCGGCCGCATATTACTTCGACGACTTTGCGCCCGCCGCCATGCGGCAAGCGCTGGCCACGGGGCTGGCCCGGCACTCGCCCGCCCGCGCCGCCGAGGCCCGCGCGCAGGCCGGGCAGTTTAGCTGGGCGCAGGCCGCGGCCGACTATCTGGCTATCTATCAAGACTTACTGGGCCGTTAACCTTCTCGCACGTGACTACTTTTCGCTGGTATTTGGTGGGGCTGCTGACGCTGTTTGGGGCCTACGTGGCGCTCGAATACTACCGCCCCAAGCCGCTCGACTGGTCGCCCTCGCTCAGCAGCAAGGACAAGATTCCGTACGGCACCTTCGTGCTTTTCGACGCCCTGCCCCAGGTGCTGGGCACCGACTCGGTGGCCAGCGTGCGCCAGCCCATCTACAACCAGCTGCTGGGCGCGGAGGAGCCCCGGCTGGAGGGCGGCCGGCCCACCAACGTGACTTTCGACAACGACTCGGCCGATGCCGCCAACGACCAGGCTGCCGCCGAGCTGGAGGCCGCCGCCCTGCCCCTGGCCAATACGCAGGCACAGTATATCTTTATCAATCAAAATTTTAGCGCTAGCGCACTGGAAACCAATGCCCTGCTGCGCTTCGTAGCGCAGGGCCACAACGTGTTCATTGCGGCCGAAAGCTTCGAGCGCACCAGCCGGGGCACCACCCTGGCCGACTCGCTGGGCTTCCGCACCTACCCCACCGACTCCTCCTTTACGCACGTGCTGGCCCCCCGCGAGGGCCGGGCCGACTCGGTGCCGCTGCACATGCTACGCGCGCGCACTGGCAATCCGCCCACCTACTGGTTTGGCCAGGCCGCGGCCAGCTACCGGCTGGCGCTCACGGCACGCCGCGCCCACCGCGGGGCCACCCTCGCCGCCGATGCCCAGGGCCGGCCGGTGCTGCTGCGCCTCGACCACGGGCGCGGGCATTTTTACCTGTGCTCGGTGCCGCTGGCCTTTGGCAATTACTGGGTGCTGCGGCCCCGCACCGCCGACTTTGCGTTTGCGGCGCTCTCCTACCTGCCCGCCGGCCACCCGGCCTGGTGGGACGAGTACCAGAAGCAGGGCCGCGCCGGCGAGCAGTCGGTGCTGCGCGTGGTGATGGCCCACCCGGCCCTGCGCACGGCCTACTACTTGCTGCTACTCACGGGGTTACTATTCGTGCTGGTGGAGGCGCGCCGCCGCCAGCGTATCATCCCCACCCTTAAGCCATTGCCTAATACCACACTGCTGTTCACGCGCACCGTGGCGGGCCTCTACCAGCAGGGGCGCAACCACAGCCGCATTGCCGAGAAGAAAACGGCGCTGTTTCTCGACTATCTGCGCACCCGCTTCCACGAACCCGCCCCCAACCTAGCCGACGAAGGCTTCCGCGAGCGCTTGAGCCAGAAGTCGGGCGTGGCCCGGCCCCGGGTCGATGAGCTGGTGCGGCTCATCAACTTCGCCCGCACCGCCCCCGCCGTCACCGACCGCGAACTCCTTACCTTGAGCCGCGCCATCCAGGATTTCAAGCACGAATCACGGTGAAAATTGACTTTTGCACTGTACCGGGAAACAGCTTTTTTGGTGAATTGCACTTTTCTAATAAAGTGCCTTTTAGATGCGTAGAGGGCTATTTTTCAGAAGCTTTTGACTCGTTTAAGCTTTCGGCGAGCTGGCAAGTTAACCCGCTGGCGAATAGACTTCGTTGCTTCGCCTCAATTTTTAAGTAGCTTATCGGCCCACCCGGCCCCTCACTAATGGAAAACGAAACGCCCCTTTCACCCTCGGAAAACCAGGTGCCCGCCGCGGTCGTCCCCGAACCCACCCTGGCCCCGCGCACCGACCTCTCGCACCTCACGGCCCGCACCGAAGCCGTGCGCCAGCAAATAGGTCAGGTAATCGTGGGCCAGCAAGATTTGCTGGAGCTGCTGCTCACGGCCCTGCTCGCCGATGGTCACGTGCTGCTCGAAGGCGTGCCCGGCGTGGCCAAAACGCTTACGGCCAAGCTCCTGGCCCGCACGCTGGCCGTGCCGTTCAGCCGCATCCAGTTCACGCCCGACCTCATGCCGGCCGATGTGCTGGGTACCAGTATTTTCCGGCCGGCGCAGGGCGATTTTGAGTTTCGGCCCGGCCCCATTTTCGCCAGCGTGGTGCTGATTGACGAAATCAACCGCGCCCCGGCCAAAACGCAATCGGCCCTGTTTGAGGTGATGGAGGAGCGCACCGTAACCCAGGATGGCACCACCCACCACATGACCACGCCCTTCGTGGTGCTGGCCACCCAAAACCCTATCGAACAAGAAGGTACCTACCGCCTGCCCGAGGCGCAACTCGACCGCTTTCTCTTCAAGCTGAACGTGGGCTACCCCACGCTGGCCGAGGAAATCCAGATACTCCAGGGCCACCACGGCGGCTTCGGCGGCACGCCGCTCGACAAGGTGCAGGCCGTGCTCTCGGCCGAGGACCTGGCCGCCCTGCGCCAGCAAGTGGGCCAGCAGCGCGTGGAAGCCAACGTGCTCGAATATATTGCTAAAATCGTGGGCCAAACGCGGGCGCACAAGGCGCTGTACCTGGGGGCGTCACCCCGCGCCAGCATTGCCCTGCTCAATGGGTCCAAGGCCCTGGCCGCCCTGCGCGGCCGCGACTTCGTGACGCCCGAGGACGTGCAGTTTCTGGCCGCGCCGGTGCTGCGCCACCGCATCATGCTCACGCCGGAGCGGGAGATGGAAGGCGGCACGCCCGATGAGGTGGTGCGCGCCATTGTGCAATCGGTGGAGGTGCCGCGGTAAAATCGTTTGTCATGGCGAGCCTGCGAAGCAAGCGCACCAGAACGATACCCGCACGACTCGCTCTGGTGCGCTTGCTTCGCAGGCTCGCCATGACAAACGATTGTTTTGCAACGCGATGCACAAGTCAAACATATGAGCCTTTTCCTCACCCGTCGCTTCTTCTACCTCTTCGCCGCGCTCATCGCCGGCTTCGTAGTGGCGTTTTTCCTACCCTGGCTGCTGGGGCCGATGACCATTCTACTAGGTGCGGCGGGGCTGCTAACCTTGCTCGATGCGGCGCTGCTGTATGCGCCCACTGGGGGCGGCAGCCCGGTGGTGGGCCGGCGCACGCTGGGCGATAAGCTCTCGAATGGCGACGACAACGAAATCCGGCTTTTTCTGGAAAGCCGCTATCGCTTTGGTATCCAAGTAGAAGTGATTGACGAGATTCCGCACCAGTTTCAACGGCGCGATGTGCTGTTTATCACCAGCATTGAGCCAGGACGCACGCAGGTTATCACCTACCAGCTGCGGCCCACCAAGCGAGGCGAGTACGAGTTTGGGGCCCTAAATGTGTACGCGGCCTCGCCGCTGGGGCTGGTGCGCCGGCGCTTTCGCTTCGACCAGAGCCGGGTGGTGCCCGTGTACCCCTCCTTTTTGCAGATGCGGCAGTACGAGTTGCTGGCCATCCACAACCGCCTCACGGAAGTAGGCATCAAGCGCATTCGGCGGGTGGGGCAGAGCACGGAATTTGAGCAGATACGGCCCTACGCCGCCGGCGACGACCCACGCACCATCAACTGGAAGGCCAGCGCCCGGCGCGCCGGCGGCGGAGCCGATACGCTGGTAGTCAACCACTTTCAGGACGAGCGCGCTCAGCAAGTGTATTGCCTCATCGACAAGGGCCGCGTGATGCGGATGCCCTTCGCGGGCCTGAGCTTGCTCGACTACGCCATCAATGCCACGCTGGTCATGAGCAACATCGCGCTCATTAAGCACGACAAGGCCGGCCTCATCACCTTCGCTAATAAGCCCGGCGCGGTGGTGGCCGCCGAGCGCCGGCCGGGCCACCTGCGCACCATTCTGGAAGTGCTTTTTCACCAGAAAACGCAGTACCTCGAAACCGACTACGAGCGCCTCTACGCCACGGTGCGCGCTAAGATTAAGCAGCGCAGCCTGCTAATTTTGTTTACCAATTTCGAAACCTTGCAGGGAATGGAACGGCAATTGCCCTACCTGCGTGGCCTGAGCAAGGCGCACTTGCTGCTGGTGGTTTTCTTCGAAAACACCGAGCTGCGCACCTTTCTCGACGCGCCGGCCAACACCACGGCCGACGTGTACAACCAAACCATCGCCGAAAAATTTCAGCAGGAAAAGCGCCAGATAGTGCTGGAGTTGCAGCGCTACGGCATTCAGGCGCTGCTAACGCCGCCGCACCTGCTGACGGTAAACACGCTAAATAAGTACCTGGAATTCAAAGCCAGGGGGTTAATATGAGTTTTTTAACGCGAAGTTTCGCGAAGGACAAAGCGAAGTTTAATAAAGCCAGTCCTAGTGCCGTACGCGCGGCTTTACCCAACTTCGCTTTTCCCTTCGCGAAACTTCGCGTGTTCCTTCTGCTTTTGCTGGTGCCGCCGCCCGCCCACGCCCAGCGCCCGCTGCTGCCGGTACCGGCGCAGGCCACCTGGCAGGCGGGCCACTACCGCTTCACCGCCGCGCCGCTGCTAGCGCTGCGCCGCCAGGTAACGGGCCCGGCTGGCTCTACCGATGAAAGCTACCGGCTGCGCGTGACGGCCACGGGCGCGAGCCTCACGGCCGTATCGGCGCTGGGCATTCAGCGCGGGCTGGCTACGTTTCGGCAGGTGCTGGAGAGCACGCCACGAGGCTGGCGGGCGCAGTTTTGCGACATCCAGGACCGGCCGCGCTTTGCCTGGCGCGGGCTGCTGATTGACCCGGCGCGGCACTTCCTACCGGTGGCCGTCGTCAAGCGCAATATCGACGGTATGGCCGCCGTGAAGCTCAACGTGCTGCACTGGCACCTGAGCGACGACCAGGGCTGGCGCGTAGAGAGCAAGCTATTTCCGCGCCTGCACACCGTGGCCGGCGCCACCGGCTACTACACCCAGGCCGAGGTGCGCGAGGTGGTGCGCTACGCCGGCCGGCTCGGCATTCGGGTGGTGCCCGAGTTTGATTTGCCCGGCCACACCGGCGCGCTGCTGGCCGCTTACCCACGCCTGGGCAGCAACGACTCCATCAAGGCGGTGCCCACGCGCTGGGGCACCAGCCAAAACTGGGCCCTGCTCGACCCCACCCGCGAGAGCACGTACGCCATGCTCGACTCGGTGCTGACTGAAATGAGCGCATTGTTTCCGGATAAGTATTTCCACATCGGCGGCGATGAGAACGACGGACGGCAGTGGCGGCACAACCCACGCATCGTGGCCTTTATGCAGGCCAAAGGCTTCGTGAAAGCCGGCACCACCGTGCCCGACAAGCACCAGCTCCAGAACTACTTCAACCGCCGCATGCTCACCACCATCCAAAAGCTGGGCAAAACGATGGTAGGCTGGGATGAAGTACTGGGCCCCGACCTGCCCGTGCCCATCGTGGTCGAAACCTGGCGCGGCCCCAAGGGCGTGCTCGATGCCGTGCGCCTGGGCCACCCCGCCCTGCGCGCCCACGGCTACTACCTCGACCTCAACTACTCGGCCGCCAGCCATTACGCCGCCGACCCGCTGCAAGGCGTGCCCGACTCGCTGGCTGGCCGCGTGCTGGGCGGTGAGGCCGCCATGTGGAGCGAATTTGCCGACAGCGTTATCTACGAAAGCCGGGTGTGGCCCCGCGCCGCCGCCGTGGCCGAGCGCCTCTGGAGCCCCGCCGACCTCACCAAGGATGTGCCCGATATGTACCGCCGCCTAGCCTTCGTGAGCGAGGAGTTGGAGGCGCTGGGCCTGCGCCACCGCCGCGCCCCGGCCGCCCTGCTGCGCCAGTTGGCCGCGCCCTATTCCGCCGGCCTTCCCGCGCTGCAAACCCTGGCCGCCATTATCGAGCCTGTAAAAGACTACAAGCGTCATTTTCAGGGCCTTATATACACTACTGAAACGCCTCTGACGCGCCTCGTCGATGCCGCCCCGGCCGAGTCGGACGCCGCCCGCCGCTTCAGCACCACGGCCGATAGCCTGTTGGCCAGCCTCAGCATTGGGGTGCCCACGTTTCCGGCCGCGCCGCCGGTTTTGTCGCCCGCCGCCAAGCGCCAGTTGGCCAGTCTGCAAGGCCAGGTTGCCAGTTGGCAACGCGCTACCGAGGCCTTGCCCGCCCTGTTTGTAGTGAGCCCTAGCCTGGCCGAATACGCGCCGCTCGCGGCCCAGCTCAGCATTGTCACCGATTTGCTCAGCCAGCGTCTCACGCAGTTGGCGCAGGGCCAAGCCCCGCTACCCGCTTGGCAGGCTGCCGCCAAGCTTCAACTCGACGCTGCCCAGAAGCCCGCCGGCCAAGCCGAGCTGGCGATTATTGGTGCGGCGCGACGGCTGGTGGCACAGCCTTAGCCTATCAAAGTAGCTTGCAAGTACCACTTATACAGCTGACCTACAAATTATTAAATTACGACGGCAATTCTGCGCACAGTAGCTGACCTGGGATTTCTCACAAGTTGCACGGCATCCCCCAAAGCCGTTTTACCCAGGTTTTCTTATAACCATCGACCTCATAATTCCTGGATTGTAGGCTGGCGACCGCAGTACGGCGATGGGCAGCCCGATGGCTGCGTGGTTGGCCTTGGTCAAAAGGTTGGTTCAACTGTTAATTGGCGAGCTTGTCAACCGCCACTTTTTACACGAGAACAGGTACTGACAGTGCGTGCTCTATGCCCACGACGGGCAATTCAATTAGCGGGCTTTTCCAACAAGCTGCTAGCGCTGAGCCACTTTACTATGCCCAGGTTAGGGCGCGGCACGTCGCAGTTGCCATTGCCTTGCACACAAACCCCGCGGGTTATTTTAGCTTCAGCCGCTCCCAAAGCATGCAGCGCTTTACGGTTACTTGTATTGGCTCCAGAACGCTGACGGTGAATCTTGCCCCAAAAGTGCGCAAACCGCACGGGCCTTCCCCGTCTTCAACTAACCGGTAACCAACCTTCTTACGTAGAAATCCTATGCAAACGAACCCCTCCCTGCCGCCCCAAGATGCCGACAAGCCCGCCGATGACCACCTGCTGGAAGAACTGGCAGCCTTAACCGGCCTCTTCAGTCCATCGGTGCTTTGGCACAACGAGGAAAAGCTCGATGCGTTGCTTGAGCAGGAAGCGCTTGAGAAGAAAGCCAAGCTGCACCAGTCAGCACCTAACCCCGCCGAACCAACATACGCATAACTACTTAATAGGCAGTTACTTATAGTGCATTACGCGTTGCAATCAGCTCAGCTGCTACGCTCACGGCAATTTCTTCGGGCAGGCGGCTATTGATAGCCACCCCGATGGGACCGCGCAGCCGGGCCAGGTCAGCGGCCGCAAAGCCTTCTTCAGCCAGCACCCGGCGCAATTCGGCTACTTTGGTAGCACTGCCCATCACGCCGAGGTATCGGTACTCGTGGCCCAGCAAGCGGCGCAGGGCCACGACATCGGTGCGGTAGCCCACGGTCATAACTACCACGTAGCGACGCGGGCCAATTGGCACGCTTAGCACCTCATAATCAACCTGTTGCTTGTAGTGCGCGTAGTGGTTGGCAGCCAGCGTGGGCAGGTCGGCGCGGTCATCGAGCACCGTTATCTCAAACCCCAGATTACTAGCTATTTGCGATAAAGCCAAGCTCACGTGCCCGCCGCCCACAATGGTGAGCTGGTCGCGGAAGCCCAGCTGCTCAGCGTAGCGCCAACTGGGGCCAGGTTGGTAAGCGTAAAAGTCAGGTGGCAGCTCGCTGGCCAGTTGCAAGTCCGCAGCTACACTTACCTCCCAGGCCCCAGCGGCAAGCTGCTGCAAAGCCGCTTCAATAGCCGCCACTACTGGCAAATCACTGGTTTTCAAGGGCCACAGCAGCACCTCCTGTTCGCCAGCACACATCATACCCGAGCGGTCGGCCGGGGCCTCCCGCCGGTGAATCTGGGGGCGCAGCAGCGGCGAGTAGTCGCCCGCCCGCAGGCGCTGGCGGGCCAGCTCCACCCACTTATGCTCCATAATGCCCCCGCCAATGGAGCCGGCTACCGCCTCAGCCGTCACCACCATTTTGAAGCCTTGGCGGCCGGGGCTGCTACCCTCACTGCGCACCACGCACAGCAGGGCGGCCGGCTGGCCGGCGCGCAGGGCGGTGGCAGCTAGCGTCCAGGTGGGGAGGTCACGGGGGGCGTTGGGCATTAGATGATTACTCAGCCATTGCGGCTACGATTTGTCGGTGAGTAAGCGTACCAGCCTCATCCAGCCAATGATAGCTACCAAAAATCTCAACGCTAATTGCCTCTTCCATTATCAGTTCAAACTGTTTTGGTATCCAACAAAATAAATTAGGTACTCTTCTATCCTGCCGCCTAATATCGTGGTCTAAATAAAACCAAGTATCAATAGGCAGAGCATCACTCCCGTCTATAAAGCCGTTAGTCTGAAATTCGGCTGCACCGTCGCAGGTGGTAATCTGGGTTTCAAAGTAAAGTATTCTACCTAGCCCCTGAAAATTTGAAAAGGTGACATTTTGCTTTATTACTTCTTCGCGCTGCTTGATAGATTGTTGCAGGGCCTGTTCAAACTTATCAGGTCCATAGTCGTCTACGCTCCAGCTTATGCCATTTTCATTGTACGTATACAAAGGCTGACCGTAAATCACAGGATTGATTTGGCGAAATATTGCACTATTTTCCAAGTCATTATACTGACCATTAAACTTTTGCATTAGGTGTTCAGTCCAGGCTATCACCTGCTTCAGGCGCGGCACAAAAACGGCTAAATCCAGCATATCCTTCGCAATTACCCCCGCACCACCGTGCCCGTGATATAGCCAAACGGCGCGTCGGTCGCCACAAATACTTCATTGGTATTCTCCTGGCCGAAGGGCGTAAGGTTGAACGGGATATGGTGCTTATTGGGCATGATGAGGCTAACCTCTTTTACCTCAATGTTTTCCTCCAGAATATTTTCACCAATGGCGTAGAGCGTGTGCTGCACCGAAAGGCTCTGGTGCTCGGAAAACGTGCGCAGTAAACAGGTTCTGGCCTTCTGGTACAGCGCCTCAAAATCGAGGTCGGCCCTGGTGTACTCCCACTCGGCTTCGCACTCGGTAGCCAGGATGCGGTCGGTGGTTTCGGGCAGCACTGTGTACTCGTCTTTAGGATAGCCCACGAAGCCGGAGTCGGCAGTTTTGAGCAGCATTAGGCCCTTGAGACCAGCCCAAACGGTGCAGGTGCCGTCGGCGCGCAGCACTACTACGGCGCGGCGCTTCTCCGAGCCGCCGCCGGTGAAGGCGTGCGCGTGCGCTTGCCCATCAAAACTCATGCGCTGCCACAGGTGCTCGATGATTTCGATGCGCACCTGGCTTATCTGCGGGTTGCGCGTGATGAAATGCCGCGCCAGCACCAGCGCGTAGGCCTCGATAGTACCCGTAAAATGTTCCTTCGCCAGGGCGTACACAGTGTTCTTCTGGGTGTCGGTAGGCAGGATTAACGCATTGTCGCCCAGCGTGTGGGCCGCGTCGAAGTTACCCGTCAGCTGCACGCTCACCGACACCTGCCGAAACTCGTGGTGGTCGGCGTGGCGAATGACGCGCGAAAGGTTGACGGCGTTTTTACCGTAGGCGTTGGCAGCGAGTTTGATGGGCATTTTGTGCGTAAAAAAAGGCGATTACTTTCGGGGAAATCAGGGTTAAACGTCGTTTTCTTCTTCGGGCTCAGCGGCTTCCATCTCTTTGATATAGCGGCCGCAACCTACTAGCAAATCGAGTAACGTGGCGTATTCATCGGCGGCGGAATACGACACGTTGCTGGCATCACCCACGCAGAACTTACCTGCTGACCAGCGAATTACATCCATATGCCCTAAGCTCAGCCACAACTCTTTCTGCGGCCACCACTCAAAAATCAGCACATCATCGCACGAAAAAAAGCCCAGGCAGAACTCATAGGAGAAGGCATTAGCGACTTCATAAAAATCCGCTAATTGCTGTATCACCTCTGCTGGCACGCCTTGCGCCGCGGCCCGCCGCTCAAACGTGGCGAGAGCTAGCTCGCCGGCCGGGCGAATGAGGTAGTAATCGGGCTGTTCAGCCACCAAATCAGTCAGAAGCACCTGGATGATTTGCTGCGTGGCATTCATAAAACAGCGGAGCTTACTGCCACCAGTGGGCAAGCTACCGGCTGTGTCAAAGGCTTATCGGCGCGTAGCTTGCGGGGCAAAAAAAGAGCGGCAAGATAGTCGCCAGTCGCTTCCCTATGGCTCCTTTATTCCTGAAAAGCACCGCTGTCGTCACGCCCGCCGGCCAGCGCCCGGCCCTGCTGGTGCTGCAAGCCGGCCGCATCGCCGACGTGCTACCCTACGACGCGGCCGTGGCCGGCCCAGTGCTCGACCTGGGCGATGCGGCCATTCTGCCCGGCGTCATCGACCCGCACGTGCACCTCAATGAGCCCGGCCGCACCGAGTGGGAAGGCTTCAACACGGGCACCCGCGCCGCGCTGGCCGGCGGCCTTACTACGCTGGTAGACATGCCGTTGAACTCGTCGCCCGTTACTACTTCGGTTGAGAATTTACGAATAAAACAAGCCGCCACCCAGGGCCAGCTGCACACCAATGTCGGCTTTTGGGGCGGCATTGTGCCTGGCAATGCCGCCGAAGTTGAGCCGCTGATTGCGGCCGGCGTGCTGGGGTTTAAGGCGTTTTTGACGCATTCGGGCATCGACGATTTTCCGAATGCCACGGAGGCCGATTTGCGGCGCGTGATGCCCATGTTGGCCCGCCACGGCCTGCCGCTGCTGGTACACTGCGAGCTGTCGCAGAACAACGACGAGTGGAAAAAGGGCGACACCCGCTCGTACCGCAACTACCTCGCTTCGCGCCCCAAAAGCTGGGAGGATGAGGCGATTAGCTTGATGATTCGGCTGTGCGCTGAGTACCGCTGCCCGGTGCACATCGTGCATTTATCATCGGCCAACTCGCTGGCCGCCATTGCCGAAGCTAAAGTGCAGGGCCTGCCCCTAACCGTGGAAACGGGCCAGCACTACCTGTTTTTCAACGCCGAGGACATTGCCGACGGCCAGACGCAGTTCAAGTGCGCGCCGCCCATTCGGGAGCGGGCCAACAACGAGCAGCTGTGGCAGGCGCTGCAAAGCGGCCTCCTCGACTTCGTAGCCACCGACCACTCGCCCGCCCCGCCCGACCTCAAGCAGCTGGCCAGCGGCGACTTTGCCAGCGCCTGGGGCGGCATTGCGTCGCTGCAACTGGCCTTACCCGTGCTCTGGACCGCCGCGCGCGCGCGCGGCGCTACCCTTCCCGACCTGGCCCGCTGGCTCAGCAGTAACCCCGCCAAGCTCATCGGCCAGGCGCACCGCAAAGGCCAGATTACCAGGGGCTACGATGCCGATTTGCTGGTGCTGGCCACCGACCAAACGTTTACCGTGACCGAGGCGCTGCTGCACCACCGCCACAAGGTATCGCCCTACCTGGGCCGCGAGCTGGCGGGCGTGGTAACGCATACTTTCCTAGCGGGCGAGGAGGTTTTTCGGCACCCCGATTTTTTGCACCTCAACAAAGGGCAGCTGCTGACACGCTAAAAACTCAGCGCACCTCAGCGCTTTACCACCGCGCACCTCAGCGGGAACTTCTTGGAAGCTGTTCGGTAAGTTACCGCTGAGGTGCGCCGTAGTAAAGCGCTGAGGTGCGCTGAGCATATTTACACTATGATTACCTACCAAACCCGCACTGCCCATATCCTCAGCCGCATCGAGCAGCTGGCCGCCATCAGCGAAGACGCTACGGGCGCCACCGTCACGCGCCGGTTCGGCACACCGGCTTTCCTAAAGGGACGCGACCTGGTGCAGGGCTGGTTTGAAGCCGCCGGCCTGCCTACGCGCCTCGATGGTATTGGCAACCTGCGCGGGCGGCTGGCCAGCTCCCGGCCGGGGGCCAAAACCTTCGTGCTGGCCTCACACATCGACACGGTGGTGAATGCCGGCAAGTACGACGGGCCGCTGGGCGTTTTGATGGGCCTCGATTTGGTGGAAAACATTATTAACCAACAGGTTGACCTACCCTTCAACCTGGAGCTGATTGCCTTCAGCGACGAGGAAGGCGTGCGCTTTCATACCACCTACCTGGGCAGCAAAGTGGTGACCGGCGCTTTTGAGCCCGACCTTTTGCAAAGAACTGATGCCGAAGGCATTACCCTGGCCCAGGCCATTGCCGAAATGGGCGGCAATGCGGCCACGCTCACCACCGACGCCCTGCCGGCCGCCGAGTGGCTAGGCTATTTTGAGCTGCACATTGAGCAGGGGCCGGTGCTGTGGGAAAGTGGCCAGCCGGTGGCGCTGGTCACGGCCATTGCTGGGCAGCAGCGCGTGGAGCTGACCTGGCAGGGCATGGCTGGCCACGCGGGCACTGTGCCCATGCCCATGCGCCAGGATGCGCTGGCCGCCGCCGCCGAGTTTGTATTGGCCGCCGAGGCCTTTGCGCTGGCGCACGGCCGGGGGCTGGTGGCCACGGTGGGCCAGCTGCGCATTCCGTACGCGGCCAGCAATGTTATTCCGGGCCAGGTTATCCACAGCTTCGACCTGCGCAGCCCCGACGCCGGCCAGCTGGCCACGGCCTACGCCGATTTGCAGGCCCAGGCCGAGGCTATTGCTGCCCGGCGCGGCGTGGGGCTGGGTTGGCAGCTGGTGCAGGCCACCGCGCCCATCACCTGCGATACGGGCCTGAACGACTTGCTAACCCAGGCCATCGCCGCCAGCGGCCACGAAGTGGTGCGCCTGGTCAGTGGCGCGGGCCACGACGCGGTGCCCGCTTCGGCCGTAGCGCCGGCCACCATGGCCTTCATCCGCTGCTACAAAGGCATCAGCCACAACCCGTTAGAAGCCGTAGAGGCGGCCGATGTGGCGGCGGCGCTGGAAGTGGCCGAGCGGTTTTTGCTGGAATTAAGAATGCTTCATGACTAAATCGTCTGTCATGCTGAACGCAGTGAAGCAGCTCTACCACTTCATCTGCATCGTTCAATGAAGCGGTAGAGCTGCTTCACTGCGTTCAGCATGACGACCTACTTTTAACCTTTCTGCTACCCTTTCACCGCCCTATGGAACTAGGCTCCCTCACCCGCTCGGTCGTGCGGCGCAACCACGCCATTATCGCGCCCGATGGCTACATCAACAGCAACGTGCCCGGCTGGACGGGCTGCACCACCAACGTCATCATCAACGAGCAGATGGGCGCGCGCCTCTGCCAAACGCTCGTTACGCTCACCGACGCGGGCCAGTTGACGGGTGCCACCGAGGCCAGCCAGATTTTTTTCTACGTGGTGCAGGGCCAGGTGCAAGCCACCATCGGCGACGACAGCCGGATTCTCACGGTCGGCAAGTTTGTGTACGTGCCTATTGGCCAAAGCTATACCTTCAAAAACCCCACGGCCGGCACGCAGGTGCTCACCTTCCACAAAGTATATGAGCCGCTGGCGGGCCAGGCCACGCCGGGCGTGCACTGGGGCGAGAAGGACGACAGCAAAGCGCCCATCTATCTAAACGACGACGCGCTGCGCATCCAAGAGCTGCTGCCCAATGAGCTGGGCTTCGATATGGCCGTCAACATCTTCACCTACCAGCCCGGCGGCCAGTTGCCGATGGTGGAAACCCACATCATGGAGCACGGCCTGCTCTACTTGCAGGGTCAGGCCATTTATATGCTTGACCAGCAGTGGTATCCGGTAAAAAAAGGCGATTCCATCTGGATGGCCCCGTTTTGCCAGCAGTGGGCCGCTTCCATTGGCAAGGAGCCGTCGGTGTACATCTATTATAAGAACGTGAACCGGTTTCCGACGGTGGTGTGATGAGCTTACCTGACCGCCTAGTAGCAACAGCAGCCTGGTTGGAAATTGCCGCTTCACCTACCCTTATTGGGGTAGCAGTAGGGAGCCTTGCAGCACTAGCATTGGGCGGCATGATGGGGATAGGTACCGGGGCAATGATAACTGGCCTTGGCCTGATAGTCGGGATTAGGCTAGCTGAAAAAGCCCGCCGCCAAACCGGCACCGTAGCCTTTATTTCTAGAATTCGGGCGCACCCTGAATTGCGCGAATTTCCTAATCCGATGACGCTCCACACCCTCAACGCCCTTCCGCCCACCGCCCGCGCCGAGGCCCTGGCTACCTGCTGCGGAGCCACCGCCTGGGTCACGGCTCTGAACCAGCAGTTTCCCTTTGCCACAGCCGAAGCGCTGTTTGCTGCCGCCGACCAGGTTTGGCAAAACCTGGCTGAAGTCGACTGGCGCGAGGCATTCACCCACCACCCCAAAATCGGGGATGTGAACGCCCTGCGCGAGAAATTTGCCAGCACCGCCACCTGGGCGGCCGGCGAGCAGGGCGCGGTAAAGCAGGCTCCTCAAGCCACTCTGGAGGCTTTGGCGGCGGGCAACGACACCTACGAGCAGAAATTCAGCTACATCTTCATTGTGTGCGCCACCGGCAAGTCGGCCGCTGAGATGCTGGCGCTGCTGCAAGCCCGGCTGCCAAATGAGGACAGCCAGGAGATTAAAATTGCCATGAGCGAACAGGCCAAAATCACGCGCCTGCGCCTCGAAAAATTACTCGCATGAGCCAAATAACCACCCACATCCTTGATACTACGCTGGGCCGGCCCGCGGCCGGCGTTACCATCGTGCTGCACGACTGGACGCACGACGGCTGGCGCGAAATTGCCCGTGGCCTCACCGATGCCGACGGCCGCCTGGCCGATTTGCTGCTGCCGGAAGAGCGGCTGGCGCACGGCGCGTACCAGCTTCGCTTTTACACCCAGCAATACTTTGAGCAGCACCACATTACCGGGTTTTATCCGTTTGTAGACATCTGCTTTGTGGTGACGGACGACACGCACTACCACGTACCGCTGCTGCTCAATCCCTTCGGCTACAGCACCTACCGCGGCTCGTGAACCTCTGCGTTCCTTTTGCGAAACCCGCTGCGTCTTCTGCGGTGAAACCATCCGGCACCTTCCCCTATTCTCATGAAACTTAGCCTTCAAGATACCGATACTACCGCTTTGCTCGACCAGCTTGGCACGGCCAACCTGGCTTTCCAGAAAACCTACCCCGGCGACCGGCCCGACCGCCAGCCCGTGCACACTGTGTACGGCGGGGCCAACCTGTTCAAGGCTGATACCTGCGTGCGGATGGGCGAAATTGCCCTGCGCAACCTCCAGACCTACGCCCCCAACTTCGTGGAGCTGGCCCGCGTGCTGCAACTGGCCGGCCATGAACAACTACCTGTCTTAGAGAAAGATATCCACGCCCTCACCGACTACCTCGACAAGCTGCCCGCCGCCGAGCGCCGCCAGGAGCCCGCCTGGCTGGCCTACACCGTGTACAACAAGATTGTGCAGAAGCTCAAAACCGAGGGCGTCGAGGACTTCCGCGTCGATTTTGAGGACGGCTTCGGCAACCGGCCCGATGCCGAGGAAGACGCCACCGCCGTGCAAGCCGCCCACGAAGTAGCCAAGGGCATGGCCCAAGGCACGCTGTCGCCATTCATCGGCATCCGCATCAAGCCCTTCACCGAAGACCTAAAGGCGCGCGGCGTGCGCACGCTCGACATTTTCCTGAGCACCCTGCTCGAAGCTACTGTCGGTAAGCTGCCGGCCAATTTCGTCATTATGCTGCCCAAGGTGACCATCCCCGAGCAGATGACCACGATGGTGCGCTTGTTGGAACTACTAGAAAAAGCTAACAACCTGGCTCCCAACACGCTCAAAATGGAAACAATGGTGGAGGCCACCCAGATTGTGATGGACGAGGAGGGTCGCAATCCGCTCATGCGCATCATCCGGGCCAGCGAGGGGCGCTGCATTGCGGCGCACTTCGGCACCTACGACTACACGGCCTCGGCCGGCATCACGGCCAAGTACCAGACTATGGCGCACCCCGTCTGCGACTTTGCCCACCACATGACCAAGGTAGCGCTCGGCGGCACCGGCATCTTCCTCAGCGACGGCGCTACCAACGTGATGCCCATTGGCCCGCACCGGGGTGATAACCTGAGCTTTGCGCAGCTGCGCGAAAACCAGAAGGCCGTGCACAGCGGCTGGCGCCAGGCCTACCACCACACCATGCATTCGCTCATCGGCGGCCTCTACCAGGGCTGGGACCTCAACCCCGCGCAGCTGCCCATGCGCTACGCGGCCACCTACAACTTCTTCCTCAACTCCTACGAAAGCGCCGTGCACCGCCTCAAAACCTTCGTGGACCGGGCGGCCATCTCGACCCTCACCGGCGATATTTTCGACGATGCCGCCACCGGCCAGGGCCTGCTCAATTTCTTCCTGAAAGCCCTGAACTGCGGCGCCCTCACGGAGGAAGACATTGTGCCCACCGGCCTCACCATCGAGGAAATCGAGACGCGCTCGTTCTACCGCATTCTGGCCGGGCGGCGCAAGGCCTAGCGGGGCACTAGTATCCTGGTTTTATGGAAAGGCCCTGGTTGCCGGTTGCTACCCAGTTTGTGGGGTGGCAACCGGCAACCAGGGCCTTCTTATTGATGATGAACACATCGCGCTATCAACCAACCAAATGACACCGGGTAGGCTATCATCTTGCTGCTAATCAAGTACTTAGTATAATAATGACAGGCTACAGCACCCCATGCGCATGACGCTTTTTTGGCTGATTGCCGGCCCGCCGTGAGGCAAGCTGCCAGCATAACCCAACGCGGGGGCCGGCCGAGTTGCTCAGGCCGCAAAGGATAAGCTCCTCTTATATCCTTGCAACTTTGTAACATTGTGCCCGCTACCTTGCTCCCGACGCCATGCCTGAACCAGATAATCTCGGCCACAAGATTCTCAGCTTTTTCATTAAAGACGCTGAGCCTACTAGTTCGACCCCACCCCAGGGCAACGCGGCGCCCCGGGTACCGGCGGGGACCATGCCCCCGGCCCCGAGCGCGCCGCCAGCCGGCGGGGCCCCGCCGGCCCCGGATGCCAAGTTTGCTGAGCACCTGGCCGGCGTGCTGGCCCAAAACAACCCGCCCGGCCCCGACTACTTCGAATTCAGCGAAACGCTGCGCAGCCTGGCGGGGCTGGGGCTGACGGAGGAAAAGCAGTTTCAGGCGGCCTGGGCCAGCTATAAGGCCATGGGCGGGGCCCCGCAGGTGGCCGCCCTTGCTACCACCGGCCAACACTACCTCACGGTGCTGGCGGCCGACCGCGATGCGTTTGGCAAAAGCGTAGAAAAGGCCATTGCCGAGCGCGTGGGCGGCCTGCAAAAAGAACAGCAGCAGCTGCAAGCCGACAACGAAGCCCTGGCCCGGCAGCTAGCCGAAATCGAGCAAAAGCTGGCCGCCAACAATGCCCGCCTAGCGGCCATCGGTGGGGAGGTGACCGAGCAAAGCGGCCGCCTCAACCAAAACCGGCAGAACTACGAGGGCACCTACGCGCACTTCACGCAGCGCATTCAAGACGACCTCCGCAAAATCGCGCAGTACTTGCAGTAGGGCCGCCGGGCCGGCGCACCGGTACCCAACGCCTATCTTGGCTTCCTCATTTCTTCTTCACCTTCTCCGTATGGCAACTCCTGATTTTACGCAGCTCGGCGGTACTACCGATGCCGAGCGCCGCTCCTTTTGGGCGCGCCCCGAGGGGGTGCTGGGTTTGGTGGTGCTGGCGGCCCTGGTGGGCGCGGGCTTGTTTTACTTCAACGAGGTAGTGAAATTCCTCATCGAGGTGGCGGCCAATACCCTGCACCTGGCCTTGCTGCTGGGGGGGCTGGCGCTGCTGGTGTTTCTGGCCACGAGCCGCGACATCCGCACCGGGCTATTCTTTTTGTTTAAGACGCTGATGCGCAAAATCACCGGGCTTGTTATTCAGCTCGACCCCATTGCCATCCTCAAAATCTACATTGAAGACCTCAAGCAGAAGCGCCAAAAAATGCAGGGCCAGATTGATACCCTGGCCGGGCAAATGGTGAAGCTCAACAAGAAAATCAACGAGAACAACGACGAAATCAAGCAGAAATTTGCCGAGGCCAACAAGGCGACCAGCCTGGCCGACCGGCCTGGCATGAAGGAAGCCGCGCAGCTGGCCACCATCGAGGGCGCGGGCTTGCAGCAGATGAACGAGAAGCTGCTGCCCCTGCAGCGCAACATCAAAATGGTGCTGGCCTTTATGGAAAAGGTAAACCGGAGCGCCGACTACATCATCAAGGAAACCGAAATCAAGGTGCGCCTCAAAGAGGTCGAATACAAGATTGTGAAGGAAAGCTCAAGCGCGCTGCGCACGGCGGTGAGCATTTTTAAGGGCAACCCCGACAAGAAGTTTTACTTCGATGAGTCGCTGGAGTACATCCAGGACGACATGAGCCAGAAGCTGGGCGAAATGAAGCGCGCCATGGACATGTCGATGGATTTCATCAATTCGGTAGACGTGCAAAACGGTATTCTGTCCGACAAAGGCGAGGCCATGCTGCAAGCCTACAACCAGGGCGCGTTTAAGCTGGTAAGCCTCGAAACCCAGCCCGAAGCCACCACGCTGAGCTCGCGCGGGGCCACGCCCTTTCCGGCCAAAGACGCGGGCTACCAGGACCTGCTGAACTAGCCCCGCCGCCGGGCGGCACCCACGCCCCGAACCTGCCCATTCTTCCCTTTACCTTACTTCTTTCTCCATGCAACGCATCACCCTGGCTGGCCGGCTCATCATCACGCTTCTCGTGGTGGCCGCCGTGTATTTTGGCTTCCGCTACTTCGCTGGCTCCCGCCTCGCGCCGGCCGTAGTCACTACCACGCGCACATCGCCAACTGCCGAAACCGCTACCGACACGGTAACTGAAACCGATGCCGAAACGGGTGGCACGCCGTTCAGCAAAGGCAGCCCGGTGGCGGCTTTTGCCTACGAAGCGCCGGCACCCGTCAATGGCAAGCTCAAGGGCGTGGTGGAGCTGGGCGCCAGCGGCTTCAACTCGTTTATCGTGCGCATCGACCAGGACCGCCGCTGGAAGCTGGAAAAAGCCGACTTCGGCAACAGCCTGGTAATGGAGAACATGGCCTCCGACGAGGATGTGCGCAAGGGCCTGAAGGCCTACATCGGCCAGATGCTGGACTATGGGGTGAGCGGCCGCGACATTCACTTCGTAGTGAGCTCCGGGGCCCAAAAGGCCGCGGGCACGGCCAAAATAATCAAGGCCCTAAAAAGCCTGAACTACGTGGTAAACACCGTGACGCCCGAGAAGGAAGGCGTGCTGGGGCTGCGCTCGGTGCTGCCGCCCTCCTACGCCGGCAAGGCGTTCGTAACGGACATTGGCTCGGGCAATACCAAGATTTCGTGGCTGGCCGGCGGCGCGCCCACATCGGTAGAAACCTACGGAGCCAAATACTTCGAGAAAAGCACGGCCGATGCCACGGTGGCCACTGAAGTGAAAGCCAAAGCCGGGCAGGTGCCCGCCACCCTGCGCCAAACATGCTTCATTATCGGGGGCGTACCATTTGAAATGGCCAAGAAAGTGCGCAACGGCAAGGAGCGCTTCACCGTGCTAAAGGCGGCTGACGCGTACCAGCTGGATAATGCCAAGTCGAAGGCCGGGCTGAACATCTACAAGTCAATTGCCGAGGCCACCAGTTGCAAGCAGTTCGTGTTCGACTGGGATGCCAACTTCACCATTGGCTACCTGCTCACGCTGCCCCAGTAAATTGATATAATGGGCGTAATGCAGAAAAAGGCGGGGCGTATGCTCCGCCTTTTTCTATGTGCTAAAATTTCCGACTTTCAGGCAAGTTGGCACTACTGCTTACTTTCGTTGAGTAGTTAATGCACTTACAATCAGCACTATAATTCGTTATAAGCAACAGCTTGCATGGTAGCGGCTGGTATTGCTGAGCGACATGAGCCCACCGCACCTAGGAAGAAGCCAGGGGTGGGGCTACCCACCTTCATCCCGCGCAGTTTTACGGGTATTGTGCCGCCTCCATTTTCTGAATGAAGTAATGCAGCGCTCTTATCGCATTGACGCAGTGGTCACTCCAATGGTGTACGAAATCAAACTTGAATCGCCAAACCGCATCTTCCTGGCTGTCTATAGTCTGTAAATCAAAGACTATCAACGCGTGGCTTAAGTCCTTGTAGATGTCACCTAAATCATCGAGCAAGTCACCACAGACAGCTTCCGTATCAACCTCACTCGTCGGGTCAAACACGCTCCAATAGTATCGACTATCACCTATTTTTTCAGCTACAACTCGAAGAATTTTCGGCAGGTCAATCTCCTCGGTTTTGTGGTCAATATTACTTTGCAAGTCTATCCAATCCAGATTCAAAGCAGCGGTATATAGGTCGAGTAATAGTAACTGAACCTGCGGCAGAAATACCGCTGGCGTCACTGGTTGTTGGTTTTCTATAAGCAAACAATAACGTCTGGCTATTAGAATAAACTTCTGAAAGATCTCAGCAGCAAGCGCTTCTGCTAGTCTAACTGTTTTCATGGGCAAACAACTACCTAGCTAGCTGACACTTGCTCAACCTCCTCCGCCACAAACGCCGGGTATAGCCCGCCGAGCACCCGCTCGGGCGTCATAGGAGCTACTAGTGGCAGGGCCACGCCGGGCTGGAACGCGCGCACGGCGTCGCGCAGGGCGAAGTACGCTCCGATACCGTACATGAGGGGCGGCTCGCCCACGGCTTTGCTACGCAGGATGGCGTTGGGGTGGCCGGGCGTGTCGAGGAAGTGCACGTCGAGCACGGCGGGCACCGAGTAGAGGTCAGGTATCTTGTAGCTGTTCAGCGAGTTACTGAGCAGGCGGCCTTCGTCGCTGTAGCTCACCTCTTCCAGCGTCATCCAGCCGATGCCCTGCACCGCGCCGCCTTCTATCTGGCCGCGGTCGATGGCGGGGCTGAAGCTCTGGCCGAAATCGTGGGCGATGCGCACGCTGTCGATGGTGTAGGTGCCGCGCAGGCAATCGACGGTGGCCGTGGTGAGGGCCGTGCCGTAGACGTGATAGGCGAAAGGGTGGCCTTGCTCGACGCTGGCGTCGAAATGCACGCCGGGCGTGGCGTAGTGGGCGTTTTCGGTGAGGGCCACGCGCCGCACGAAGGCGCTGCTTACCAGCTTCTCCCAGGTGGTTTCGGCCGGGATGCCAGCGGCCAGCACCTGCTCGTTTTCGATGGTAATGCCTTCGTAGTCGGTGGCAAACTCGGTGCTGGCGTGGCGTAGCAGGCGCTCGCGCAAGGCTTGGCAGGCCAGTTGGGTCGCCTTGCCGTTGAGGTCGGCGGTGGCGCTGGCGGCGCTGGGTGAGGTATTGGCCACGCGGGTGGTATTGGTAGTTTCGATTTTGATGCGGTTAATCGAAATGCCCAGCGTGGTCGCCGCCACCTGCGCGATTTTAGTGTTCACGCCCTGCCCCATCTCCACCGCGCCGGTGCTGATGCCCACTGAGCCATCGGTGTAGATGTGCACCAGCGCCCGCGTCTGGTTCATAAAGGTTTTGGTGAACGAGATGCCAAAGCAAATAGGCATCATCGCCAACCCTTTCTTAAACAACTGGTTAGCCTGGTTGAACTTCGTAATCGCGGCCCGCTCGCCGGCCAGGTCAAACAACTCGGCGGCCGTGTCCCAGGCCTGCTCGGCGTGGCACATTTCGGCCGGCTGGCGGTACGGAAACAGGTCGCCCTCGCGCAGCAAATTGCGCCGCTGAATCTCACTGGGCAGCACGCCCAGTTCCTCCGCCGCTTTGGTGATGGCCGACTCGATGACGAACATCCCCTGCGGTCCACCGAAGCCCCGAAACGCCGTATTGGGCGGCAAGTTGGTGCGGCACGAGTTGGCCGTGGCCGTCACGTTGGGGATGCAGTAGGCGTTGGTGGTATGAAAGAGCGTGCGCTCCAGCACGGCCGGCGAAAGGTCGGCCGAGGCCCCCGCGTTCTGGTAGTACGTGACCTCGTAGGCCATAATTTTCAGCTCCTTGCTCAGCCCGATTTTGAAGTCGGACGAGTATGGGTGGCGTTTGCCGGTCATGCGCATGTCGGCCATGCGGTCGAGCACAAGCTTCACTGGCTTTTTGACAACAAACGCGCCTAGCGCAGCCAGGCAGCCCCAGGGCGTAGCTTGGTCCTCCTTGCCGCCAAAGCCGCCGCCGAGGCGCGTCACGTCCACCTCAATCTGATGCATCCCGATGCCCAGTACCACGGCGCAGTGCCGCTGCACGGCCGTCGGCCCCTGGGTCGAAGAAATGATTTTCACACCCCCTAGCTCAGTCGGGAAAGCATACGCGCCCTGCGTTTCAATGTACAAATGCTCCTGCCCGCCGCTCTCGGCTACCCCCTCAAACACGTGCGCGCACTCCGCAAAGGTGGTCGCCGAATTGCCGATGCGGAAGGTGCGCGGCGGCACAATTAGCTCGTCCTGCGCGGCGGCCTGGCGCGGGTCGGTGATGATGGGCAGCGGCTCGATAGCAGCCGTGATGAGCTTGAGCGCAGCGTACGCCTGCGCCTCGGTGCGGGCCAGCACCAGCGCCACCGGCTGCCCCCGAAAATGGACGTGGCCCTCGGCCAACAGCGGCTCGTCGGGCACGATGCCGCCGATTTGGTTGCGGCCGGGAATATCGGCCGCCGTGAGAATACGCACCACACCAGGCGACTTTTTTGCGGCCCCTAGGTCGAGACTATTGAGTATGCCGTGGGCCAGCGGCGACTCGTACACGGCCGCGTAGAGCGTGCCCTGCTGCGCGGGCACATCGTCGAGGTACTGCGATTCGCCGCGCACGTGGCGCTGGGGGTCGAGGTGGTTCATGGCTTGGGTATTACTTTTTGCCACCTGTCATGCTGAGCTTGCGAAGCATCTTATCCCCGTCGAACTACTTTGTTCTAGCGTGATAGGATGCTTCGCAGGCTCAGCATGACAAACGATTTTATTTCCTTCTTAAATCAATTCGGCCAGCGTCATTTCCGGCGCAAAACGCAGGAAGTGCGCCCACAGCAACTGCCTCAGCAATAGCCGTTTATAAGCCGCCGTGCCGCGCACATCGCCGATGGGACTGATTTCTTCCTGCATCACCTCATTGGCGCCGGCCACCGTTTCGGCGCTCAACTCGCGCCCCAGCAGGTACTCGCCCGTGCGGGCGAGCAGCAGTGGCACCGGCCCCACCCCACCGGCCGAAAGGCGAGCAGCGACAATAACGCCCTTTTCAACCCGCAGCCAAGCGGCGGTATTCACGCTGGCAATGTCGAGGTGGGTGCGCTTAGACACCTTTTCAAAATTGAAGAAATCGTCTGAGCGAGGAGCCGGGAAGCTGATTTCGATTACTTGCTCGTCGGCCGCTTTGGCCAGCTTCTTATAACCCAGGTACAGCTCGGCCAATGGCACGGCGCGGGTGGCACCGCTGGCATCGGCCAGCGTCACGGCGGCCCCCAGCGCCAAGAACAGAATGGTTAAATCACCAATGGGTGAGGCGTTTACGAAGTTGCCGGCTACGGTGCCCATGTTGCGAATGGGCGTGCTTGACACCAGCTTGAGGTAGTCGGGCAGACGCGGCAGCAGGCCAAGCATCAGCTCCGATTCGAGTAGCTGGGTGGCGGTGGTGGCGGCCCCCAGCACTACGCGGCCGGCCCCGGCTTCGTGCCGAATGCCGCGCCGGCCATTTTGGTCAAACAGCAGGCGCACGGGCTGCTGGCGCAGCTCATCAAGGCGCTGCACCAGCAGGTCGGTGCCGCCGCTGAGCAGCGGGTGGGTGGCGTGTGGGAAATGGTTGCTATCGTGGCCGTTCTGGCTTTGAAAGTGGCCGTTGGGCGAGGTTGAAACGGCGCTGCCGTTGCGGAGATGGCCGTTGCTGCTGGCGGCAACTGGCGCTTCGGCGGCGGCAGTGTCGGCGCGCAGGGCGGACAGCTGCGCCGGCATTTCGGCAAAGTAAGCGGGCACGAACTGCTTGTCCATGAGCCACTTTACGCTATTGATGCTAGGGCGCTCGGCCAGCTCGGCAGTGAGGGCGGCGGCGGCACGCTCCAGCGACTTGTAGCCCGTGCAGCGGCAGATATTGCCGTCGATGGCGGCGCGGGTGTTTTGCTCGGTGGCGGGCTTTTCGGCCAGGCTGTGGCCGGTAAGCGACATCACGAAGCCAGGCGTGCAGAAACCGCACTGTGAGCCGTTGTGGGTTACAATGGCCTGCTGCACCGGCGTGAGCTGGCCGCCGGCCTGGTTGATGCCTTCGACTGTGACCACGTGCTTGCCGTGCACGTTGCCGAGCGGCGTGAGGCAACTCGTCATACTTTGATAGGCAATGCGTTGGCCATCGGGGATTAGCTCGCCCACCAGTATGGTACAGGCCCCGCAATCGCCTTCGCGGCAGCCGATTTTGGTGCCCATCAGGTGTTCATGGTAGCGCACAAAGTCGAGCAGCGCGCTGGCGGGCGGCTCGGTGGTGTGCACGGGCTGGTCGTTGAGGAAGAAGGTTATCATTGGCAAAACCCAGTTAGCCAGGTGGTAAAAGGATTTCCAAGTTACTGCCGGCGCTGGCTTTGGGCAACGGGGCCGGGCTTTTTCTCAAAACAGCACCGCTACCTGCATGCGCCCAGTGTGCACGATGCCCAGGCCGCTGGCCTTACGGCCATCATAGGCCACGTTGATATTGAGGCCATTAGCCAAACGCTGCTCCAGGTTGAGGTTCCAGGTATAGTTGGTGCCGGGGCGCAGGGCTTGCAGGATTTCGAGGCCTACCACCGATGCTAAATCACCCTCGAAAGTCACCCGCGTGACGTGCGTGGCGGCCGTGACGGTGCGCTTGCTCACCTGGCTCACGCGGGCTTCGAGGCCCAGGTCGTCGAAGGTGGCGTTGCTGTCGGCGTCGCGGGTGGCCAGCGTGTTGGCCTTGCTGGTGTGCAGCAGGGTGCTGGTGAGGCGCAGCGCCGGGCTGGGCTGGTAGCTGATTTCGGGCTGCGCGGTGTAGATGAGCAGCCGGAAATTGCGGGTGGCCGAGTACGTGGCCTGGGCCTCGCGCACGTCGCGGGCCACGTTGAAGCGGCCCGTAAACGACTGCGCCAGCGTGCGGCGCAGCAGCAGGCTTTGGGTGGTGAGGTTGCGCAGGTCGAAGCCCTGCACGAGCAGCGTTTTCTGCTGGGTTTGCTGCACCGTCAGTTCGGCCCCGAAGATGGGATTAGCCCGGTTGAGGTACAGCGTATTGCGTAATAATTGATTGAAAGCCAATAATTTATCATCTTCCTTGCTGAAGCTGAATGGGCTGAGGCGGGCGGCCACGTTGGGGCTGGTGGTGCGGCGGTCTACCGTTACGCTGCTTACGCTGCTGAGGCGGGCTAGGGCGGCGCGCCAGGCGCCGGCTTCGCGCCAGCCGCGGGGCGCGTTTACAGTGAGGCGGTAGCTGAGGCGATTTTGGTAGGCGGTGATGTAATCGGCGGTGGGTAGGTACACCTTGATGAAGGTGCGGTACTGGGCATCAGCTGTTTGTGCTTCCAAAAACTCGTCTTTGTCCTGCACATTGTTGCCGTTGAGGTCGCCGGCGTAGTAGTGGGTGCCCTGGCCGGCGGGCACGGCCAGAAAGGAGAAGTCGCGCCGCAGCTCGCGGCCGGTTTGCACGCTGTAGCTCAGCTCGGAGCGAATCTGGTTTTGGAGCAAACCCAGGGTGTGGTCGAGCTTGCCCAGGATGTTGCGCTGGCGGGCGCTATCGGGGGTGCTCACCAGATTTACGTCGCGGTAGGTGGCGATGAGGCGCAGGTCCTGGTACTTGCTGAGGCGGGTGCTGAGGTTGCCCTGCACAGTCTGCGACTGGTTGTGCACCTGCAAGTTGTTCTGCTCGGCGGTGGGCGTGCGGTCCTGCCGGAAGGCGTAGCTCAGGCCGTAGCGGGTGCGGCCGGTGTCGGGGCTTTGCAGCGCAAAATTGTGCTCGTCAAAGTAGTTGGCCGAGCGAATGGTGTCGCCGCGGGGCGAGATAACCCGGTTTTTATCAAAGCGATAGGTGTAGCTCGGAATGAGCCGGCCGCCGCCGTAGCGCACGCTGGCCTCGCCCCGCGCCCAGTTCGACTGGTAGCGCCCGGCCTGCGAGTTGAGCACGAACAGCGAGCCGCGCAGCTCTACCCGGCCCACTTGCTGGGCCACATCCAGCCACTGCTGCACGCCGCTCACCTCGCCGGGCCGGTTGCGGCGGCTCACGCGGTAGTTCACGGCGTGGTTGGCGTCGCGGGTGAGGCCGATAGCGAAGTTGAGAATATTGTCTTCACGCGGGGTGGCGGCCGTGGCGTTGGCCGTGCTGGTGGCGCTCCAGTTGCGGTCAAACTCGATGTCGCGGTAGCGGTCGATGGGCGCAAACTTGGGGGCCGTATGCTCGAAGTCGAGCGCCGAGCGCAGGCGGTAGTTCTGCAAGGCATTGGGGGCCCATTTGGGCAGGGCGCGGTCCTGCACGGTGTAGCCCAGGCGCACGGCCCCGCCCTTGTCCTCGGTGCCCAGCGCAAAGCGGTTGCGTTGCAGTTGCGAGCTGGCCACGTCCACAAACACGGCGGCCGTGGGGTCGAGCTGGTAGGTGGCCCCGCCGCTCACCATTTGCTTGAGTAGCGGCGTGGGCAGGGTGCGCACGGCCTTGTAGCGGCCCAGGCCCAGCCCGACGTATAGGTACACCCGGCCGTTGGAGTTTATATCACTGGTGCTCAGGTTATAATCGCCCAGACCCTGGCCCACGTCGGTGAAGCGCACGGTGTACACGGCACTGAGCGAGTCGCGCGCAAACACGAATATCGAGTCGAGCCCGCCGGTAGTGGGGCTGAGCCGGGCCACGCGGTTGTACTGCACAATGGTGCGGTTGAAGGCCGCCCGCTCGCCGCCCGGCGCCTGCACCACCGACACATTGCCGGCCCCGCGCAACAGTTGCTGCTCCTGAAACGAGAGCGTGAGGTTGGCGGCGTTGTCAGGGTTGTCGGCCTCCTGGTAGTAGTTGGCGCGCAAGTTGAGTTTGCCCACCTGCTGGTAGTGGCTCGCCGTGTAGAGCGAGCGCGCATAGTTGAGGTCGGAGTACTCGAAGTCAACCTTGATGCGCGAATTGGCGGTGATGAGGTGGCGGGGCGAAAACGTAATTTCCGCCAGGTTGTAATCCACCACGTAGTCAAAATCGAAGCCCCGCGTCTGGAGCCGGCCATCGAGGTATACGCGCTCCGAGCCCGCCAGCACAATAATAAACTGCTCACCATTGGGCCCCGTGAGGCGGTACGGGCCCTGCACGTTGTCGAGGGGCGCAATGTCGATACTGGCAAACTTGCCCTTGGCTACGCCACCCGCCACCAGCGTGGACGAGCGCACCTGGCCCAGCTTGTCGAGCACCGTGACGCTGCCAGTGCCGGCCACCGGCGCGCCCGGCAGCGGCTGGCCACCCGGCACGGCGGCGGTGGGCGCCACCAGCGGGGCCACGCCACCCGCGCCGGGCGGGGCGGCGCTGTTGTTGGTCACGCCGTTGGTGTAGGTCGTGAACGACGAGGGTGGCGCGTTGCTCACGCTGTTGTTGGTGGCGCCGGCTTGCAGCGGCTGGGGGCCGGGCGCGCCCAGGTTCAGCTCCACGGCCGCGCCCTGAATGTTTTTGTAGTAGCGCAGGAAGTAGTCGGGCTTGTTGCGCAGCACCACGTCGCCGGCCGTCAGGTTCCACTGCGGGCCGGTGAGGGTGATGTAGATTTTATCGAACTGCTGGAGGGTCTGCGTGTTACCCTCGGGCTGGAAAGGCACGTTCTGGTCGGAGATGGCGGCCGTGAGCCGAATTTTATCGGTCAGCTGCCCTTCGAGCTGCAAGTTGAGCGCCGAGTTCACAAACACGTTCTGGGTGTTGCCAAAGGAAATTCCCCGGCTCAAGTTACCCGTTTTGCTGATGCCCGGCGTGCTGAGAATCTGCTCCTGCTGCGAAAAATCTTCGAGTCGCAGCATGGGCCGGTCCCGAAAATCGAGGCTGTCCATGAGGCGGCGCGGGCGGCGGTAGCGGGCCCGCAGCAGTGGTAACGGCAGCACCCGGTAGCAGAGCAGCACCGAGTCGGGCAGGGCCGCGCCACTGCTGTCGCGCCGCGCCGGCTGCGCCCACTGGTAGCGGTCGAGGCGCGGGTCGTAACCCACCGATTGCCCATTGGCCGTTACCGACGATGGTACCACCGTCAGCGTATCGCTGATAGCGAAGCTGGTAGTATCGCGGCCGACCGCGAGGCGCAGGTAGCGGCAGCGGCGGTTATTGGGCGGCTCGGCATTGGGAGCGCCCGCCGGGTTAGGCGCTTGCTGCGCCCGCGCGCCAGAAGCCAAACCCAACGCCGCCACGAGCAGGGCCACTAAGGCAAAGCACAAACGGTAGCGTTGGGTCATAGGGTAAAGTTCGGCAGCGGCGGGGGCACAACGCTGCGCTGGCCCACTTTGGTGCCTGGGCCGGCACGGTTATGGGCGCACCAAGCCGCTATTTTTATCCATATGCCCGGGTCACAGCAGCTGTCCACCAAGTTAGCTCCACCCAAAAGCCCCCAAACGAAGCGGCAGCGCGACCGTTGGGTCGCGCTGCCGCTTCGTTTGGGGGCTCGCCAGATAGGGTAATCGGTTAGTGACTGCGTAGTACCATGGGTGCTTCAGCCTGCGCAGAAACCTTCTCATCGAGCAGCAACAGCTTATGAAACTGACTTGGCGTGAGCACTTTACCCATGGTAGCGTAGTAGCGGTAGTCGATGGCATCGAACGCGGCGGTGGCCGCCGGCGGCGAGGCAAACAGCAGGTGGCTCAGCACTTCGGCCGCATCGAGCCGCGCCTGCAAGGCGGCCCGCAACGTAGCTACTTGCCGCGACTTCAATTGCAGCGCATCGGCTAGGTAATCGAACTGCTGCTTGGCCCGCTGGGGCATCGCTACCTGAGTGGGTTCAGCCGGGGCCGCCGCCCATAGCTCGGGGGCGGGCAATTCGGTGAGTTGAGGCGTAGGAACAGATTGGGCCGAGGCACCGAGGCTGCACAGCAGCAGCCCCAGGCCAAGACCAAGAATTTGTAAGCGGATTGACATAGCTGGTAATTAGAAGCGGAGAGCGGCGTGTATTTATTTTAGGTAAAACTATATTATCCCGATGCCACCCGGCTAACCCACTTACTCAGTGTATCAGTTCAATAGCCGAACACCTCTTTTTACGGGTTGAACCATCCTGGTTTCTCGCCCAACTGCTTTAGCCCGCCAGTGGCAGCTCAATAAAGAACGTGGTGCCCACGCCTACTTCCGTTTCAAACCAAATGCGGCCCCCCGCGCTCTCGATGCCGCGCTTGGCCACCGCCAGCCCAATGCCCGAGCCAGTGGCCTTGGTGGTGAAGTTGGGTCGGAAAATACTGTCGCGCACTTCCTCGGCAATGCCCGCGCCGTTGTCGGCAATGGTGATGAGCACGCTGCCGGGGGCGCTGGCGTACAGGCTGATTTCCTGGCGGGGTGCCTGGCCGGGCGGCACGGCTTGCTTAGCATTGAGCAGCAGGTTGTTGAAGGTGCGCACCAGCAGGCTTTCATCGGCAAAAACGGTGTAAGTGCCGTCGGCGGGCAGGTGCAGGTGCAGCGCCCCGTCCTCGTCGCCATCACTCTGGCGAAACAGGTCGGCGCAGTGGCGCAGCACGGCCGTCACGTCGAGGCGGGCGGGCCGCATGGTGGGCAGGTTGGTGAAGGTGCTGAACGAGGTAGCAATATCCGAGAGCACATCAATCTGGGTGATGAGCGTTTGGGAAATGCGGCCAATCAACTCCTCGGCGTTGGGCCGGCGCTCGGCAATGGCTTTCTGTAAGTACTGGAGGCTCAGCTTCATGGGCGTGAGCGGATTCTTGATTTCGTGGGCTACCTGGCGGGCCATTTCGCGCCAGGCGGCTTCTTTTTCCTGGACGGCCAACTCGCGCTTGCTGGCTTCGAGCTTGCGCAGCATGGCGTTGTACTCGGTTACCAGCAGGCCAATTTCGTCGTCGCTGCTGCGGTAGTCGAGCACTTCATTCTGGCCGGTGAGCGTGGTGCGCATCAGGCGCTGGGTCAACAGCTTGAGCGGGGCCGTGAGCTGGCGCGTGGCCACAAAGGCCAGCCCCAGAAACACTAAAAACATGAGGGTGAAGATGTTAAGAATTGTGGTAAACAGCTCGGTGAGCTTGCTATCCAACTCCTTTTGCGAGTCGAAAAACGGAATACCCACGTAGCCCAGCACTGGCCCGGCCGGCCCATCAATGCTGGCGGCCCGCACCGGCAGGTAAAGCGAGCTAAACGAGAGCGTGCCGGCCCGCTCGATGAGCAGCGTGCGGCTGAGGCCCCGCACGCGCAGGTCGACCAGCGCCTGAGGGTTGAGCAGCGGCCCCAGTAGGCCCGCCTCAAAAATGAGCGGCTGCGAGCTCACCAGCAGCTGCCCGCGGGCGTCGTAGAGGTTGAGGTCGGTTTCGGTGAGGGCGGCCACGTTGCGGGCCAGCGCCGTGAGCACGGGCAAGGCCGTGGTATCGGTGAGCTGGTCGCGGCGGCGCAGCAGGCTTTCGAGGGCAATGTGGCCCCGGCGCTCATAGGTGCGCAGCAGGTCGCGGCGGTAGCCCGAAATAACCTGGCTGGCCGTGGCGACGCTCACCACCAGCAGCGGAATGAGAATGCCCAGGTTGAGCAGCAGCTGAATGCGAGCGCTGAAATTGAACCGCAACCCTAGCCCGCCGCGCCGCGCCAGCAAGTAGCTGCCGCCCGCCAGCAGCCACACCAACACATTGAGCAGCAGCTGAAAAGAGAAATTGGAAAACCAGTCGGCCAGCGAATAGGTGCTGGTGGTAACCACCACCACGCGCCGGCCGCTGGCGTCGGGCAGGGCCAGGTGATGAAACCCGCCAATTATCAGGCCCTCTTGCTTCATGCGCGGGTCGTCGAGCAACGCGACCGGCAGGTTGTTGGCATAGTCAAAATCACCCTCACTGTACACAAGCTGGCCTTTCGCGTAGCCCGCGTAGCTGAGGTCGGCAGCCAGGCCCGGCTGAAAAAACTTTTGGTCTACCAGCAGTTCGGGCAGCACACTATAGCTAGCCAATTGCTTGAGGCTCAGCATAAGCAAAATAGTGCCCGCCGGCGCGGGTGGCCCAATGCCGCCCGGGGCCGGCTGCGTAATGGGCACCACCGCCACGTAGCGCCGCGAGCTAAACGAATTATCCGATTTCAGCAAGTACACGCCGGCCTGGTCGGTGGGCGTGGCCGTGCGCGAGAGGCGCACGCGCATTTGGTCAAAGGTGAGCGTATCGTCGGCCTCGCCACCCACCGGCTGACCATGCGGGTCAAAAAGGTCTACCGACTCTTCATATTTATCGAAGTACGTGCGCAAGTACTGGCGCTCGATGCGCCGGCGCAGCACCTCGGTGCGCACCGGCACCGTGGTGAGGAGGTGGGCAATAACAGGGTCGGCCGCCAGCTGGCGCAAGCGCTGGCCCAGCAAAAACTCTCCCTGCAAATCATTGTCAACCAGCAAGTTGCTAGCAAGGCGCTGCTTATCTAATAATAGCTGCCGCTCAAACTGCCCATACAAAGCCATGGCCCCAATAGCCGAAGCCAGGCCCAGCAAGAGCAGCAGCAACAGGTAGCGCGGCCCCACGCGGCCCGCCAACCGGCCGGCCTGCACCAGCACTAAGTACAGCAGCGCCACGCCCGGCAGCAGCAGCAGCACTTGGTGCAGCAAAGCCCCCGCACCCAACAGCAACACCGCCAGCAGCGCCCCCACCAGCAACGACCGGCTAGGTAAGCGGCTTATATCGGGCACCACCAGCTCGGTGCACAGGTAAATGCCCACCACGAAGGCGGCCGTATGCAGCACCACCGCCAGCAACAGTACCAGCCGAAAGCTGCTCACCTGGATGCTCTGCGTAATATCCAGGCTCAGCTGGTTGTTGCTGAAGGCGCTTGAGTAATAGTTATGCAGGCCAAAAACGAGGAGCCCCAGCGCCAGCAGCGCCGCCGTGCCCCAGCTGCCCGGGCGTGCCCGCAGGACACGGGACGGCAGTTGATACTGGCGGCTCGCCAGTACGGCCAGCGCGGCCAGCAGCACCGCCAGTAAGCCGTTGAGCAGCAGGTCGCCCAGCGAAGGCGCCAAGCCCGACACAGCATAGACACGGGGGTCGAACAGCGGGATTTCCAGCCAGGCGTACGGCAGGCCCAGGTAGAGCAAGGCCAGCCGCAGGGCCACCGGCGTAACCGCCAGCACCGTAAGGGCCGCTGCTACATACCCGCGCTGCCACCATCGGCGCGCCACGCCCAGCCACCCAGCCGTGTAAAAAGCGATGCCCAGTAGCAGTAGCAGCAACGGCAGGATACGGCCCGTTAGGGCATCGCCCGGCAATTGCACCACCGAAAACAGGTAGTGCCCCTGCGTATCGACCAAGGCGGCTACCAGGCCATGCGTTTCGCGGGCTCGCACTGGGGTGCGGCGCACCTGCACTTCCATGCCTTGCAAGAGCGCCGGCTCGGCCCCCTCCCGCAAGTAGCGGTTGCTGATGCCGTAACGCCGAGCCAGCGGTACGTATACTAGTACCACCACCTCCCCCCGCGCCCGCCGCACTACCAAAAACTCGCCCAGTGCCGTCTGTGATAGTCGCTCGGCGCTCGAGTCAGTCAGCTCGGCTTCAACGGGGCCCGGGCCGGAAGCCGACCAGCCCACTAGCACCCCATTCACCGCCACAAAGGTGGGATACGAGCACTCGGCTACGAGCTGCCGGAAATCGGGCGCGGCCGGAGGCTGGCATTGCCGGACTACCTGCTCGGCCTCGGCCCCGGCCGTAGTAGCCGCTTGGTTCACCAGTCGCTGCAAACGCGCCGCACTCGGGTAGAGTGGGTTCGTGCCGGGCAACTGCCAATAGGTGTTAGCCAGCCAGCTCGCCCCAAAGCTTAGCAGCGCCAGCACCAGCAACGTAATAGGCCAAACGCGGGCTAAGGAAAAACGGGTAGCAGTTTGGGCAGCCAAAGGAGCGGGTTGAAATAAGAAAACAGGCCGGACAAAAACCAAGCCGGCCGCGCCTCCCCTACTCAAATCGCAGCAAGGGGTGAAGCTAGCTAAAAACAGAAACCGCCGGCGTTCCGCATTGCGCGGAGCCGGCGGCTCACTTTTCAAGGAAAACTAGCTCGATCTAACAGCCTAGAACTTGGTAGGGCGCTTGGGGTGCGTGCGGCGGTACCAGAAGAAGCCCACGGCACCCATCAAGATGTAGGGTACGGTCATCATGTACACAATGCCTTTGTTGAGGCCATCCACATCGTAGTCGTCGCGCTCCTGGCGGGCAGCTTCTACCTGGCTTTTGCACATCACGCACTGTGCCTGGGCAGGCGAGAGCGTAGCGAGCGTCAGAATGCTCAGTAACAATCCAAAAATCAGCTTTTTCATAGTAATAGAACGGTCAATAAGTCAGAATGTTTGGCTTAACCCGCCGGGTAATACGGCGCAATCATAAAGTAGACGATAACGCCCGTTACCGAGACGTAAAGCCAGATAGGGAAGGTCCAGCGCGCAATTCTTTGATGCTTAGTATACTGTCCCGTAAGCGCAAAGTAGAGCGTAAACAGCACCAACCCCACCGTTACAATGGCCAAGCTGATGTGCGTGAGCAGCAGCAGAAAATACGCCATCCGCATGGCTCCTACTCCCCCAAAATGCGTGCTCTCTACCTGCGAGTGATAGGCCACATAGGAAATCAAGAACAATCCGCCCAAGGCGAATGCCGTACCCATGGCGGCGCGGTGCGCCAGCACATTTTTCTGCTTGATGAAGTAGAAGCCCACCAGCAGCGCCACGGCCGTGGCTGAGTTTAGCGCGGCATTGACCGCCGGCAGCGCGTGCAAATACACATCGGCACCCGCTATCCGAAAGATGTTCTTGTAGTAGAAAATAACGGCTACCAGCAAGGGCACCACCGCTCCCAGCGTCCCCAGGATAATCTTGTACTTGGTGTAATCACCCGGCTCCAGAACGGGCGGATGCAGCTGCTCAGTCGCGGTTGTCATAAGTATAGAGCAAAACGTTGATTTCGGTAATGAGCCGTTCGACCTCATACTTGTCGGCGGCATCATAGTAGCCACGCACGTGTTGCGCGCTATCTATCAACAACAACCGACCGGGCAGCAGGTTCCCCGGCTCCGTGGCCGGCCGAAACGGCAGCCGTTCGGGGCGCAGTGTCGTTTGCCCAAATTCCGCTTTTGCTAATTGATTTAACGTGTCGGCGGGCGCGGCTCCTAAAAACCATTTGCCATTAATCGTCCCGTACTGTTCGTTCAGCTTGGTAAGCTGCGTGCTGGTCGCAGCCGAGTTCTCCATTGCCGGCACCAACGTTAGTATTCGCACCCGCGGCTCGGGTCGAAAGTGCTCCTGCAAGCGGGCCATCACCCGGGCCCCTGGCTCACCAACAACACCCGGAGCGTAAAACTGCACCACGTATATTCCTTTGCCAAGCTCCGCACTGGTTAAAGTTTGTCCCGTAGCCATGCGCACTTGAAACGGCCGGACCCTGTGAAAAACAGTATCGCGCTGCCACCCTCCCACCGAAGTGCGGACGGAGTCCGCTCGTTCGGGTAAGTAGGTTGGCAGCGCGTAATGATTGCGGCCGAAGCCGTAGAGGAAGAGAAACGCCAGTACCGGCACCAGCAGTAGCAGGCCCAGTAAAATAGTCTGGCGCGGTCGCATTCTATCTGATTTAGCTACTGAACATGTGGGACAATGCTTCGCCTACGTACGAGCCTTCCGTTACGAGGGCCACTACCAGCCACACCAGCAAAGCCGTAGGAATCAGGATAGTCCAGATGAGGCTCTTAGCCTCGTGCTTCAAGTGCATAAACTCGCCTACAATGAAGAAGGCCTTCAGTATCGTCATCACGATAAAGATGCTGTTGCGCAACGTACGCAGGCCCGGCGAGGTCATGGTGAAAGCAATTGCAAACTCCACAGCCGTGATGATAACCAGAATCCAGAACGTCTTCCAAATCCAGGCGGTATTAGGCTTGGCGATTTCGCCAGGGTGCAAAGCGAGTTCTTCCGCGTGATTAGACATAACTACAAAATTAGCAACTAAGTGATTGAGTGATGATTAGTTGAGTACCAGCAGCAAGTATTAGCATACTACTGGTGCTCGTCTATACACCATTACACCAAGTAGAAGAACGTGAAAACAAACACCCAAACCAAGTCTACAAAGTGCCAATAGAGACCGATTTTTTCAATCATCTCGTAGTGGCCACGCTTTTCAAACGTGCCATTGGTGGTAGCGATAAAGCACCACACAAGCAGGCAAACTCCCGAGAACACGTGCGTACCGTGGAAGCCCGTGATGAAGAAAAACAAGTCGGCGAACAGCGGCGGGCCGTATTGATTCATAGTCAGATTAGCACCGTGCATTACAGTACCATCAGCCATCAGTGTGCCTTCGCCTTCTCCACCAATAAAGTGAGTCCACTCAATTGCTTGGCTGCACAAGAACATCGAACCGAATAGGATGGTCCAAAGCAGCCATTTCTGCACATCAGCTTTATCCATGCGGTGCCCAGCCTCCACTGCCAATACCATCGTTACGGAGCTGAAGATGAGAATCATCGTCATCAGTGCCACGAAGGCAAGCGGCAAATCCATGCCGTGCAAACCGGGGAAGGAGTTAAATACCTTCTCCGGAATAGGCCAATGCGCCGTGCTGAAGAAAAAGTCTTTAGCCTGGCCCGTAAATACTCCGTGCTTGTGGCGAATGAGGCCATAAGCAGTCAAAAACGCCCCGAAAGTAAACGTATCGGAAAGCAGAAAGAACCACATCATTAGCTTGCCGTAGCTTGCTTTAAAGGGTTCATTGCCGCCATCCCAAGTGCCGGTGCGCGGAGCATCGACGTAGGCGGCGGGGGCAGCGTTAGGCTGCAAAGTAGTGGAGTGGGCCATAACGGACAACAGATGGACAGGCGGGCTTTACGCCAAATTCCCGTTTAGTGGTTCAAAAGTAGGAACAAATAAAGGTACAGCCAAAGCCCACCCAAGAAGTGCCAGTATAAGGTAGCGTTGCCAATCGAGAGCGTAGCGCGCGAATGCACCTGATAATTAAGGCTTCGCTTCAAAACCACGGCTACAAAAATGAGTCCCGTAACTAAGTGGAAAGCGTGCACGCCCATCAGCACGTACACGAAAGAGCCAGAGGGGTTAGCATCGGCCCCGCCAAAAAACGTGCGGCCTGAAACCAAGTCCCCCCACGAGTGTAGCTGTCCAAAAAGAAATACGATTCCCAGCGTAATTGTCAAAAGCAAGCCGATGTTGACGCGCTTTACTTCATCGTGTTTGGCTGAGTAGTAGGCCCATTGCATAGTGGCACTACTCAGCGCAATAATGATAGAATTGAAGAGCATGCTGGCGGGCAAGTCAAACTCGCGCCAGTTGCCTTCGTCGCGCCGTACAATGTAGCCGCTGGTAAAAGCCGCAAACATCATTACAATGCTGAAAATCAAAAGAATAAGTAGCACGCGCTTAGGGTGCCAACCTAGTCCTATTTCCTTTTCGGGCAATAGTGCTTCGGAGGTGTTCATAAATAAGTAATTATCAATTAGTAATCGTTCGTTTTGCGTCTGGCCACAGCCTTGCGTTCCACGTGTAAGCAACAAATGATTAACAACTAAAAATCAAACTTTGTCTAAAAGCAACGCAATTTGTACGATGGGCAAATAGAGAAAAGAAGCAAACATGATGCTCAGGGCTGACTTGCGGTCTTGCGTGCGCATGAGGCGCACGGTGAGCAACACAAACAGCACTCCACACACCAGCGCAACTCCCGCCGACACACGCCCCGAAATGCCTAACACGAGTGGTAGCAACGACACCGGAATGAGCAGTACGGTGTAGGTCATAATCTGGAAAGCCGTGCGCAAGTCACGGTTACCAGGCGTCGGCAGCATCTTGAAGCCCGCCCGCTTATAATCCTCGTCGGCCACCCAGGCAATGGCCCAGAAGTGTGGAAACTGCCACATAAACTGGATGCCAAATAGCACCCAGGCCGCCTCCCCCACAAAACCAGTGGCCGCTACCCACCCAATAAGCGGCGGCAGCCCCCCTGGAATGGCCCCCACCGCTACGCATACCGGCGATACTGTTTTGAGCGGTGTGTAGATGAACCCGTACAGAATAAGCGATAGTAGTGACAGCGCCGCCGTGAGGGGGTTGAAATAGTAGGCAAGAAGCCCGAGCCCCGCCACCGCTAGCACCACGCAAAACACCCAAGCCTCGGCAGAAGAAATTCGCCCGGTTGGCAAAGGCCGGTTTTCGGTACGCTTCATCAGCTTATCAAGGTCTTTCTCGAAGACTTGGTTGATGATGTTAGCCGCTCCCGTTACAAGGAGGCCACCTAACAACACTAATAAGGCGCGTCCCCAGTTTGGTGTAGCTAAACCTAACAAATATCCTAGCGCGCTAGAAAAGGCTACCGTGAATGAAAGCCGGAACTTGAGTAACTGAAAGTAGGCGCGGGCCTTATTCATTAACCAGATAAAATTGCTAGCGCAAAGGTACGCCTAGCGCGTACCATAAGATTTAGCCGATTGGGATATTGGGTAGCAGAATACTAATAAGCTACAACGTGGTTTGCGCTACCATTGAAGCCCTGACTGGCTTTATACTTACGCGCGACAGCCGCCGCAATGCTAAAACCGCTAAAAACTGAATGCCAAAGAGCAGGGTAGCCAAGGTGAGGTGGATGGGCTGCATAAAAGCTGGCAGCGCGAAATAAGCTAGGGTAATTCCTGCTACCATTTCCAGGCCTAGCACCGCCCAAATGCCCACAACTAGCTTCCTCAAAGCAGGCACTGCCAGTTGCCATAACTGATAACCCACAAAAACGTTGGCCAGCACCACAATGGCTGACAAAGTCCGGTGCGTTTCAAAAATGCTTCCTAGCATGTCAACCCATGCTGGCCGATTGCCATAGCCAGCGGCCGAGGCGATGTGGTCTATTTCCTCCCGCACCTGAGTGCCTATAATAATCTGCCCAAATGTGAGAAGCAGCGTACCCCACAGCAGCCAACGCAGGCCAGTAGTAGTGGCTATCTCTCCATCTTGCTCGCCTAAAGTCTCTAAGGCTACTTGAGTCCCCAGTAGCACCTCTTCTTTAGGCCAGCGCGCCCGATGCGCAGCATAGAGCAGTAGCGCTACAATAAGCAACGCCAGCCCCATGTGAATAGTGACCATTATGGGAAGCAGATTGGTAGATACTACCAACGACCCAAGCCAACCTTGGAAGCCTGTAAGCAACCAGCTAGCTACTGCCAACCAGAACACCAGCCGGTCGCGTTGCCAATAAGGCCAGGCAACTACTGCGGTTACAAAAACAAAGATGCCAATAAGTACGCCAAGCAAGCGATTCAAATACTCAATCCAAGTCTTTGTAGCATTGAACTCAGTCTCAATGTATTGGGTAGGGTGTGCGAAAATATCTCCAGCTACCTGCCTAAAGCCGAGGCTAGACAAGGTGCGCGCCAGTTTCTGGTTTTTGGCAACGCGTTGTGCTAAGTAAATCTGCTTATAGCCTGCTGGTAGCTGGCTGGCTTCCGTAGGGGGTATCCATTGACCAAAACACTTCGGCCAGTCGGGGCAGCCCATTCCTGAGCCGGTAGCCCGCACTATGCCACCCACAAGTATTAATAAGTAAATGCTACTAACGGTAAGCACGCTCCAAAAGCGAAAATGCCTTGCAAACCCATCTTTTCTCATAGTACTCAATAAACAGTTGAAGGCAGTAAATTGCTTCTGCGTATACTATTAATTAGAAGCTAAAACAAAAAAAACGGGCCGCCGCAATGCGGCGGCCCGTTTAGGCATGTTATGGCTAACTGATTACTCAGCCAACTCCCGCTCATAAGGCAGGTTCGAAGATGGCGTCTGCGAGTAAGGCACGTTCTGCGGAATAAAATCCTGCTCAGCGCCTGGCTTGCTGTAATCATAAGGCCAACGGTAAACAGCCGGAATCTCACCAGGCCAGTTGCCGTGGCCTGGTATGATTGGCGTTGTCCACTCCAAAGTGGTCGAATTCCAAGGGTTCTCCGTAGCCCGACGACCACGGAAAATGCTGTAGAAGAAGTTGAAGATGAATATGAACTGCGCAAAGAACGCCAGAATAGCAGCTGCCGATATAAACTTGTTCAAATCAGCAAATTGCGAGAAGGCATCAAAACCAGTCCACGAGTAGTAGCGACGGGGGAAACCAGCAATACCCACATAGTGCATCGGCATGAACACCAGATATACACCCGCGAAAGTCAGCCAGAAGTGGATGTAACCCAGCTTCTCATCCATCATGCGACCAAACATCTTCGGGAACCAGTGATAAACACCAGCGAAAAGACCAAAGAATGCCGAAGAACCCATTACCAAGTGGAAGTGAGCTACCACGAAATAAGTGTTATGCATCTGAATATCCAAGGTAGCATTACCGAGAATAATACCGGTCAAACCACCTGAAATAAACAGGGAAACAAAACCGATTGAAAACAGCATAGCTGCCGTGAAGCGGATGTTACCACGCCAGAGCGTTGCGAGCCAGTTAAACACTTTTACCCCAGAAGGCACAGCGATAATTAGCGTCAAGAACATGAACACGGAGCCCAAGAAGGGGTTCATGCCCGTTACAAACATGTGGTGAGCCCACACTACGAACGAGAGCAACGAAATGCCAATCAGTGAGCCAATCATTGCGCGGTAGCCAAAAATTGGCTTACGAGCATTAGTTGCTAATATCTCCGATACCATGCCCATTGCTGGCATGATTACGATATAAACCTCGGGGTGACCGAGGAACCAGAACAAATGCTGAAATAAAACTGGCGAACCACCTTGGTTGTGCAAGGCCTGACCGGCTATGTATATGTCTGAAAGGAAGAATGAAGTACCGAACGAGCGGTCAAAAACCAACAGTAGCGCTGCTGCAAAAAGAACCGGGAACGAAAGAATACCCAGAATAGCAGTAAGGAAAAACGCCCAAATAGTGAGCGGCAGCTTACTCATGCTCATGCCCCGAGTACGCATGTTGATGACGGTAGTAACATAGTTAACACCACCCAACAACTGTGATACAATGAAAAAGACCATGCTCACTAGCCACATCGTCATACCCATACCCGAGCCAGAAATGGCTTGAGGGAGTGCGCTGAGCGGAGGATAAATAGTCCAGCCTGAAGCAGCAGGGCCAGTCTCCAAGAAAAGGGAGGCAAACATTATAATGCTCGATACAAAGAAGAACCAGTACGAGAGCATGTTCATAAAGCCGGAAGCCATATCGCGGGCTCCTACTTGCAGAGGAATCAAGAAGTTTGAGAAAGTACCTGATAGTCCGGCTGTTAGCACGAAAAACACCATGATAGTGCCGTGCATCGTAACCAACGCTAAGTAAAACTCAGGGTTAAGCTTGCCACCTTCTATCCATTTACCCAAGATAGGTTGTAACCAGTCGAGCGTAGCCTCTGGCCAGCCCAATTGCAAACGAAAAAGGCTTGAAAGAGCACCACCGATAATTGCCCATACCATGCCAGTTATTAAGAACTGGCGAGCAATCATTTTGTGGTCCTGACTGAAAACGTACTTCCACATCCAATGCTGGTCATGGTGGTCGTCATGTTCGTGCAAGTGGTCGTCGTGCTCAATGTGAGGCACCGGCGCGGTACCTACTCCACCTTGCGACTGCGAAGAAACCGGGATACTAGTAGCCATAAGTAAGGGTAAAACTGCTGAAAATTAAACTTAAAGCGACGCTTGAGCGGCAAGAGGAGCAGGCGTTTCACCAGCTTCTTCAGTAGCTGCTTCCTTTGCACCTTTGCTACCACCTTTACCTAAACCCGTTTGCTGACTCATTTGCTTAAAAGAAGCCATCAAATCAGCATTTTTCGAGATAGGGGCTTGAGCAGCAAACCAAGCTACATAGTCATCCGGCTCATCAACTACTATATTAAGCTTCATAGCAAAGTGACCTTTACCACAAATTTGGTTACAGGCCAGTTCGTACTTAAAGTTAGGATTGCCAAGCTTAGCACGCATCTCATCTGTAGTAGTAGTAGGAGTAAACCAAAAGCGGGTTGGCATACCTGGCACTGCATACATCTGCACACGGAATTGAGGCATATACACTGCGTGTAATACATCGCGTGAGCGAATCTTAATAAGCACCGGGTGGCCTTTTGGCACGTGAATTTCCGATGCTACAAAATCATCACTAGCTGCTTTATCACTCAAGTCAAAACCAAAATCGTTTGCAGCATCAATCAAACGATAGTTTACTACACCTAACTTCATATCGCGACCCGGATAACGAACAAGCCAGTTGAACTGCTTACCCATTACTTCAAGCACAATGGCATCTTTGGGAGCTGGACCAGTGATGCGTGTCCACGCTTTCCAACCGGCAAAAATCAATGCAGCCATTACGATTGCAGGAATAATTGTCCAGATAACCTCAATTTTGTTATTGTGCGAAAAGAAGTAAGCACGGCGTCCTTCCTTGTGCTGGTACTTGTAAGAATAAATAAATAACAGTGCCTGGGTAATGACGAAGGCAATCCCAATAACCGTCATCGTAGTCCAAAACATCTTCTCCATGGCGTGACCATGAACAGATGCAATTGGAGGGTTCATTTTGCTGAAGTTATCAGCAAAGGACCAGAAAAATGCTGCACCACCAACTACCATGAACACTAGCATTAGCAAAGCGTTGATGCGGTTGCTAGTACCAATCTGCTTCACATAGGAACCAGAGAAAATGGCCGTCAGTATCTGAATACGAAACAACAGGCCGAATACGACCAGCAGTAGCGCCAGAACCAGCAGAATAGTTAAAGTAGACATTGGATAAAAAGTAGGATTCTGAGCTTAGAGCTAATTGCTTGTATACAACCCGCCAGTGAGCTCTAAGTTCTAAAAATCTAGGCTTTTGATTTAGGTGGCGTGGTGGACGCTTTCTTCCACAAATGGATGGTTAACTGGAACCAAAGAAGCTTCGGCCAAGCGACGAGTAACCAAAATCAAAAATGTTCCTAGGAAGATTAAGGCGATACCAATTTCAATCAGAAACCCGTTATCTCCTTTCATAGTGCCCGGCATCAGCATTAAATAAAAGTCTGACCAATGCCCCACTAGAATAGCAATACAAACGATTTTCATAATAATCATCTGCCGCTTTGCATCCCGGGTCATAAGAGCTAGGAAAGGGAAGGCGAAGTTGATTATTAAGTTGAAATAGAAAATCCAAGTATAGCGACCTTCAAAACCACCTAGACGCTGATTAAAATAAACAGCCTCTTCAGGAAGGTTAGCGTACCAAATGAGCATGAACTGTGAAAACCAGACGTAGGTCCAGAAGATACTAAAACCAAACATCAACTTGCCCAAATCATGGAAGTGGTTGGCGTTCATGAAACGCAGATAACCCGCCTGTTTAAGGAAGATGGCAATCAAAGCAGTAGCTGCGATACCCGACACCCACCAAGAAGCAAACACGTACCAACCGAACATGGTGCTAAACCAATGCACATCAACTGACATGACCCAATCCCAAGCTGACATGGAAGAGGTCACAGCAAACAGCACTAGAAATAGTGCGGCCGTTTTGATGCTAAGATGGAAATAGCTTGTACCACCATTGAGGTCCTCTAGCAATGAAAGCTGCCGCAGTCTCCAAGTAAATACTGCCCATATCGTGAGATAGGACACCATGCGTACCAAGTAGAATCCGAATGTTAAAAAACCGGCTTTGCCAGCGATGATTTTATCATAAGTGGCTGACCCTTTGGTCATTACACCATCATGAGTCCAATGAAACAGGTCATGGCGACCAATGACAAATAGAACTACTAACAGCACACCGCCTGGAATTAGCCAAGCACCTAGTGCCTCGTTAATTCTCTTCACAACTACTGACCAGCCAGCGTAAGCAACGTACTGGATAGCCATGAAAACAGTACCTACTACGGAGATACCAATGAAGAATATGTTGCTATGCCAAAGGCTAACAACTATGCGGCGCCATAACACAGAATGCTCTTCAGCATGGTTACCAGCATTAAGGTGTGCAGCAGCGCTAACACCCTCATGGCTTTCGCCCCAATGCATTAGAGAGGCAATGACACCGATTATTAACAGGAGTATACCAGCTCCAATAATGGTCATGAACGTCCGTTGAGCCTTGGCGCTAGGTGCCAGTTGCTCAATAGCGGCGGGTTCGTGATGATGAGTCAGAGTTGCCATAGGTCAATTAGTTCATCGAGCCATTACGGCCTTTAGTGCCCTGGCCGGGCGTTTCGGCGCCAGTGCTAGCGTTTGCTTTGCCCTCAGCCTTTTGATTAGTTCCATCAGTCATTGCCGAAGCGTTACCACTAGCAGCGCTGTTTACTTCCGCCGGAGCGGTAACCTTCACGATTTTGGGTAAATCAGCTGGGTCATTGTTCAATTGTAAAACATGAACATACATAGCTATTTTCCAACGCTCTTCGGGATTAACCTGTGAACCATGCGGCATCATCCGATTACGACCCCATTCGATGACATGATAGATGTGACCATCATTCATCGTTTTATAGGTGCCAGCCGAATAGTTTGGCACGCCCTTATACTTAAGCCCTACTGGTCCTTGGCCGTTACCTTGTTCGCCATGGCAATGCAGGCAATAACGCGAATAAAGTACTTGACCTTCTTCGATATTAGCCTTGGTGTAAGGGTAGGGATTGCTGAGCGTACGCTCAGCAATCCCTACGCTATCTTTAGGAATATGGTCAAAATAAGCTAGTTTGCCACGTGGTACAGTTCCTTCAGCTGGCGTCCGTTGGTTGATACCAAACGAATTGATAGTGTTGAAGGTAATTTGACGCAGTGGCTCATAAGGAATCGACTCGTACATCTCCGGTGCGTACTCGACACCGGGATTATTAGGGTCGGGGGAGCAAGAAGCTACGCCAAGACTCAGAGCTAGAGAGGCCGCGGACAGCCCGTATTTGAGAGAAGGCGCCATCATTAAAATTTAGTCATTTCCTTTTGATTGACTTCGCTTGCACCGTTCTCACGAAGCAATTGGGTCAACTGTGGCATTTGCGAGCTTTGCTCATCCAATAGAATGGCCATCACGAATTTGTCGTCCGTGGAACGCACATCTAATACCGGCGTTTTGAAACGTGGGTAGAGCTTGGAGATAGTATAAAATGTTATTACCATGCCGTGGCAGGTGAAGAACACTGTCAACTCAAAGCTTACTGGGATGAAGGCTGGCAAAGCAATATTAGGCTTACCACCAATAATCATTGGCCAGTCAAAACCCAACATGTAAATCTGCATCCAGAGCGCAAAGGCTAGGCCGCACATGCCATAAAAGAAGGCAGCAATAGGTAAGCGAGAGCGCTCAATACCCAGCGCATCATCGATTCCATGGACGGGGTATGGGGAGAAGACATCGTATATCTTAACGCCTGCCGCACGTACATTGTCTACAGCGTGAAGCAGAGTGTCTTCGTCGTCGAATATACCGAGTGCAAAGCGCTTTGTGGAGCTGCTTGCGGCCGGGGCAGTTGCAACTGGCGCGGCGGTGAGTGCTGGGCTAGTCATTTTGCTTATCGTAGTTTACGGGTGCCGAAGCCGGTACACCGGGCGTAGCATGTGGAACAGGAGAAGTATGGCGGCTTGGCGTACGGCTACCGTCGTTAGAACCACCATAAGTAGGACCATCGTTGACAGTGTACTTCAAAATAGTTTTCACCTCGGCCATGTTGATAACCGGGAAAAACTTAGCGAAAAGCAGGAACAGCGTGAAGAATAGGCCGATAGTACCTACATACACACCTACGTCAATTCTTGTTGGCGAAAACATCGCCCACGAAGAAGGCAGGTAATCACGGTGCAGGGAGGTTACGATAATTACGAAGCGCTCGAACCACATCCCAATATTCACGATAATCGACAAGATGAACGTCATCGTGATGCTGTAACGAATGCGGCGTATCCACACAAATTGTGGGGAAAGCACATTGCAACTCATCATGCTCAAGTAAGCCCACCAGTAAGGACCAGTTGCCCGGTTGATGAACGCATACTGCTCGTACTCAACCTGCGAATACCAAGCAATAAAAAACTCGGTGATATAAGCAACGCCTACAATTGAACCCGTTACCATCATGATTTTATTCATCAAGGCAATGTGCTCCAACGTAATATAATCCTCCAATTTGAATACTACACGCGTGATAAGCATCAGCGTTAGTACCATCGCGAAACCGGAAAAGATAGCGCCAGCTACAAAATAGGGAGGAAAGATTGTTGTGTGCCAACCTGGTACAACCGAAGTTGCAAAGTCCATTGATACGATAGTGTGTACCGAGAGTACCAAAGGGGTCGAAACACCCGCCAGAATTAAAGATACTGTTTCATAGCGTGACCAATGCTTGGCGGAACCCGTCCAGCCCATGCTCAGCATTGAGTAGCTGAACTTAGCAATCTTGCCTTTGGCGCGGTCACGAATAGTGGCGAAGTCGGGTACTAAACCGGTATACCAGAATACTAAGGATACCGTGAAGTATGTCGAGATGGCAAATACGTCCCACAGCAAAGGGGAGTTGAAGTTAGCCCAAAGGGAACCAAGCGTATTCTGCAAGGGAAATACGTAGAAGGCCAACCAAGGACGACCCATGTGCAATACCGGGAACATGGCGGCGCAGATTACTGCGAAAATCGTCATGGCCTCTGCAGCACGGTTAATGGACGAACGCCATTTCTGCCGGAACAACAACAGTACTGCTGAAATTAGTGTACCGGCGTGACCAATACCTACCCACCAAACGAAGTTGGTAATGTCCCACGCCCAACCAACTGTTTTGTTTAGTCCCCATTCGCCGATACCATACCAAAGAGTACGATAGACAGAGTAGAAGAAAACACCCAGTAGGACCAATGCCACGCCCAAGGCGCCCATCCAGCGGATGTTAGGAGCTGCCTCTACTTGGTAGCAGATGTCCTGAGTGACGTCGTGGTACGTCTTACCGCTCGTTACGAGTGGTTCGCGTACTGGTGATACGTACTGCATAGTGATGAATATTAAAGGCTTAACTCTTTTTGTTCAAGCAGTTGGTAATCTATGCGTTCTCTTCCGCTGGGAAGAACTCGGCAGCACCATTGCGAATCTTAGTCAGGTACGTGATGTTGGGCTGCACGTTAATGGAATCCAACACGTGGAAGGCGCGTTCACCGTCCTCACGTCGCAACAGTTGGCTCAAGCGAGTAGTTGGGTCACGCATATCACCGAAAACGATAGCCTCGGTGGGACAAGATTGGGCGCAGGCAGTTACAATTTCACCATCTTTAGGACGACGCTTCTGCTTCTTAGCCTCCAGCTTGCCAAGTTGGATGCGCTGCACGCAAAGCGAACACTTTTCCATTACGCCCCGAGCACGTACTGTTACATCTGGGTTCAGCACCATACGGCCTAGGTCAGTAAACATGTGACCGTTCACATCCTCAAACTTCTCGTTAGAGTAGTAAGAGAACCAGTTAAAACGACGGACCTTATACGGACAGTTGTTGGCGCAATAACGCGTACCTACGCAACGGTTGTAGGTCATCTGGTTCAGGCCTTCCGAACTGTGCGTGGTAGCTAGTACAGGGCACACAGTTTCGCAGGGTGCGTGGTTGCAGTGCTGACACATCATCGGCTGAAAAATCACCTGCGGGTTGTCCGAAGGGTCCTCCATTGCCGCGTACGTTTTCAGCTTGCCTTCTTTCTCAAACTCGTCTTCGTGGTGGTCTGAACTGTAGTAGCGGTCAATACGCATCCAGTGCATTTCCCGGCGGTTGATAACCTGCTGCTTACCTACTACGGCAATATTATTTTCAGTCTGACATCCAATTACGCACGAGCCACAGCCGATGCAGGAATTGAGGTCTATAGCCATACCCCAGTGGTGGTCATTGTATTGGTAGTCCTGCCATAGAGAAACCTTATTTGGTTTCTCTAAGCCATCGGGAGTGGCAATCAGTTCGTACTCCGTTACTTCTTTGGGATTTTCGCGGTACTTGGCCAGCGTATTCTCCTGCACTACCTCATGGCGGTCCATGATGGTATGGTGAGTTTGCGTTTGGGCAATAGGATTAGTAGCACCCGTTGCCTCCAGCGTCACTACGTTATGATACAGAACAGCTGTAGGGGTTGACTGAGCCAGTACAAAGGCATTAGCACCAACCGAATCACCTACCTTACCCGTTTTGGTGCGTCCATAACCGACTGCAATGCTAACAGTGCCGTCTGCTTGACCAGGCTGCACGAGTACGGGTACTTCAATGCTTTTGCCATTGGCAGTAGTTACTTTAAGCACATCACCCTGCTTCCACTTGCGTTCTTCAGCCATTCTACGTGGTACGGCCACATAATTGCCCCAAGTTGCTTTCGAAACAGGGTCGGGCAACTCGTGCAAGAAAGGATTGTTTGCTTCTACCCCACCTTCACCAATACCGACTTTTTCATACAGCACGGCTTCAATGCCTGCTTTGCTACCACCGCTTAAACCGTTGGTAGCAGCTGCGAGTGCGATTGGTTGCGCAGTAAACGCAGTAGTAGTCAGGGCTGAGCCAGTAGCTACGCCGTCATGCACTGCCTTATCCCAGGCTGCTTGGAAACCACCGTTAGCGCCAAGCACAGTGCGCCAGCCGTCCTTGAGGAAGTTGTAGTACGTTTCGTTCGAGCCAGCCCAACGCAGGAAAGTTTCTTGAGCTTGACGGGTTTTAAAGATTGGCGTGATGGCTGGCTGAGCTAAGCTGAGCGAACCACGCTTGGGCTCATAGTCATTCCACGACTCCAGCCAATGATGGTCGGGAGCCTGATATTGGCAAAGCGAGCCTGTTTCATCGAGGCGGTCATTGAGCGAGATACTCATTGCAGCCTTATTGGCCTTCAATGCCTCTTCTATTTCTTTACCACGGGGATGGTTGAAAACCGGATTGGCGTGGTAGAAAATCACCGTACCTACTGCCCCATTCTTCAGGTCACTGACGAATTGCGCCATACGGCCATCTTCGCCCTGGCGAACAAACGATGGCTCAGTAAGACTTAGCGTAGTGCCTACGTTGCCTAAAGACTGATTGATAGCCGCTACTATCGTTTGTACTGCCGGGTCGTTGGAACCCGACACTACCAAGCCAGCACCTCGGTTAGCTTGCAGTTCCTTTACAGCCTGTGTGACCTGCTTCTGCGCACTTGGAGACAAACCGGCAACTGAGCCACCGCCAGCTACACCATTGTAGATAGCTAGTGCTACTGTCCCAAGCTCTGATGGCTTGATGGGAACACGTACGTCAGCATTGGAGCCGGTGAGCGATAACGCAGTCTCGAACTGGAAATGCCGCGACATCGTGCGCTTATCGGTGCTCACCTTGCGGTTGGTCACGTACTGGCGTGAATACTCAACAGGAGAAATCCAGGTACCCAAAAAGTCAGCACCAAGACTCACAATTACGGTAGCCTTGCTGAAATCATAGCCGGGTAATACACCACCGTTCGCTTGAAGTAGCCCCGAAGCTGAGTTCACATCATACATGATGTGCTCGAAATTGCGGGAAGCGCTAGCCAGCGTCGCGATAGCACGCTTAGTGCTTGGGCTAATAATAGTGGGTGATACGAGAACAGTTTTGCCTGTGGTGCTAGCTAAGCCAGCACGCACAGCTTTATCAAGCTCAACGTAATCGACTTGCTTACCCTTAATCATAAAGTGCTGCAAACGAGCACCATCATAAAGGTTAAGCACAGCAGCTTGCGCACGGGCTGAAAGACCACCGCGCGTTACGGGCGACTCGGGGTTGCCTTCTAACTTAATAGGCCGGCCGTCACGGTTTTTGACCAGTACGGCATTGTAATCTGAACCCGTGAAATACGTCGAAGCGTAGAAGTTGGATATAGTTGGGTCAATTTCCTCCGGCTTGTTAAGGTAGGGGATTGCCTTATGAACTGGCGTTTCGCAGGCAGCCAAAGTAGCCGCTGCTACGCCAAAACCCATGAGCTTCAGAAAGTCACGCCGCGGAGCCACCGACGAGTCGTCGGGGCTACCTGCGCGGCCTTCTTTGACCGGCAAAAAGTCAGGAAACTCAGCAAAGGCATTCTTTGCAAACTCCGGCGAGTTGTCCAGCTCTTCAATTCCCTTCCAGTATTTCATCTTATCAGTAATGAGACATTTGCAGTGAAGCAAGGCTGGGGCAGCAACAACATATAGTTGACTACCTCCAGCCTCAATTCATGTCTTTTATAAAAAGCTTAGCTAAAAAAACTTAGTAGTGGCACTTCGAGCACTCGGTACCGCCGTTCGACGACACGGTGAATGGCACTGCGCTATTTGACTTGTCGTGCAGTTTCACGAGGTTATCGTAGTAAGCGTTGCCCTTTGTGTTGAGGGGCGTTTCGCGGTGGCAGTTGATGCACCAGCCCATGGTAAGGGCCGAGTACTGGTAAACAACCTCCATGTTCTGGATGGGACCGTGGCAGGTCTGGCACTGAATGCCACCAACTTGCGTGTGCTGCGAGTGGTTGAAATAGGCCAAGTCGGGCAGGTTGTGCACCCGCACCCATTGAATAGGCTGCTTGCGCTCAATAGCGCGGTAGATTTTCTTGATTTCGGGCGACTCTGTCTTAATCTGCGAGTGGCAGTTCATGCAGATGTTGGCCGAAGGGATGTTGGCCGACTTGCCTTTGTACACCGAGGTGTGGCAATAGGCACAGTTGATTTGGTTTTCGCCAGCGTGAATCTTGTGGGAGAATGCGATGGGCTGAGTAGGCTGGTAACCCTGGGTCAGACCTACTGCCATTACACTTTGCACACCAGCGTAAAGTAATACCAAGCCGAATACGACACCTACACTACCGCGGAGAGCGGCAGACTGGTAAAGTTTGTTCCAGTCGAAGCGTTGGTCGAGAATCTCAACATCGCGGCCATCAAGGTCTTTGCGGCCTTGTAGCACATCCTTCATCAGGTTGGCAATGATGGCAAGCGTCACCACAAGCACAATCAGCACTACTACTAGGACAATGAGGAGAACATCGGTATAACCACCAGCACTGGCAGAAGCACCGGCTCCAGCAGCGGCGCTACCATCGGCCGCCGCAGCGTTACCAGCGGTTACACCACCTCCAGCAGGGGCTGGGCCGCCTTCCTGCGAAGTCACCCAGGCAACAATGCTCTTAATCTCAGTATCCGACAACTGTGGGAAAGCGGGCATCTGCTGCTTGCCATAATCATTGAACAGCTTCACAGCATACTCGTCGCCACCGGCAATTACCTTGGCTGAGTTGTGAATCCACGGGATAATCCAGGTGATGGGACGGCGCTTGCTGATGCCACCCAGCGCGGGGCCAACTACTTTGTCATTAACAGCATGGCACTGGGCGCAGTTGTTTTTGAACAAGGCATCGCCGGCGGCAATGGCAGCGGCGTCGCCACCCCCAGCACCTGGAGCACCGGCGGGCGCAACGGCTGCAGCCGTTGTAGCGCCTGCTGCACCACCGGGAGCCACGCCCTCTTTAGTGACGGTGGCAGTTTGGGCCAGGGCCGGAGCCGCCACGGCCAGAAATAATGCGAGCACCCATGAGCTGGTGCGTGATAGAAAGCTATTCATCATCCAAACGAACCGGTAAAACGGATTGCGGGCGTACCCTTTCCGGGGTACAAATGTAGGCTACGAATTGCGGGCGGCAAAGGTAGAAAGGCCATTTTAGGAGTGCCTCAAGTTATTTGGAAACATCCTAAATAATGAAACTTGCCTGTTTTTGCAGCTTATTTTAAGGTAAAGCGCTAGCTGTTTGACCAACCTACTTTGAACGGTTTTGGTTTTCCTTTTCGCCAGAATATTGGTGGGCTGAGCAAACCATTTTGCACGATGCAGCGCGCTACGGCTCAGCTTTTTAGCAGTGGCTTAAAAGCAATTAAGTCAAGGAGTTGCTAATACGCTATGAAACCCGTACCTTTGCACCCCCAATTAATTTTTTTCACTTTCATAAATCAACCCCGTCAATGGACGTAAGAAATTACGAGACGGTCTTCATCCTCACTCCCGTGCTAAACGAGGGCCAGGTGCAAGAGACGGTCGAGAAGTTCTCGCAGGTGCTTAAGGAAAATAGCGCCGACCTCATTTCTACTGAAGCCTGGGGCTTGCGCAAGCTGGCTTACCCGATTCAAAAGAAATCCACTGGTTATTATTTCACGCTGACTTACAATCACAGCGCGGAAGGTAACATCGTAGACGTACTCGAGCTGGCTTTCCGCCGCGACGAGCGCGTCATTCGTTTTCTGACCACAGTGCTTGATAAGCACTCGGTTACGTACAACGAGCGCCGCCGCAATGGTGAGATGAACCAGCAGAAGGCGCCCCAGGCGGCCGAAGCCGTAGCTCAGTAACCCTCTAGCAAGCAATACGATGGCTACGCAGAAACGCAATAATGACCGCAACAACGGCAACAAGCCCGTTGACACCCGTAACAAGTACTGCCGCTTCAAGAAGAACGGCATCAAGTACGTGGATTACAAAGACCCGAACTTCTTGCTGAAGTTCGTGAACGAGCAGGGCCGCTTGCTGCCCCGTCGCATCACCGGCACCAGCCTGAAGTTCCAGCGCAAAGTGGCCCAGGCCGTGGCAAAAGCCCGTCACCTGGCCTTGATGCCTTACGTAGCTGACGCTCTTAAATAGACCTAGGACATGGAAATCATTCTGAAAGACGACGTTAAGGGTCTGGGTTACAAAAACGACCTCGTAACGGTGAAGTCCGGCTACGGCCGCAATTACCTGTTGCCCCAGGGCCTGGCCATGCTGGCTGACAAATCGGCTAAGAAAATCGTAGCTGAAAACGTCCGTCAGGCCGCTCACAAAGCTGAGAAAGTGAAGGCTGATGCGCAAGCAGTAGCCGACCAAGTTGGTAGCCAGGTATTTGACCTGCCCGCTAAAGTGGGTGAAACGGGCAAAATCTTCGGCCGCGTAACTACGCTTCAGTTGGCTGAGGCCTTGAAAAACAAGGGTATTGACATCGACCGCAAGCGCTTGAGCTTTGACCAGGAGCCCGCTACGGCTGGTGACTATACTGCTACTTTGAACCTGCACAAAGAAGTGAAACACACGATTAACTTCCGTGTGGTAGCTGCTTAATTGCTGGTTACTAGCAAATTGATTGGACGCTCTGCCGCAAGGTGGGGCGTCTTTTTTTGGGCCTACCTTTGCGATTCATGTTTCGGACTGAATTAACTATTGCGCCGCAGGAGCGGCAATTGGCGCGCACGGCGCGGGTACTCACCATGGGCTCGTGCTTTGCGGAGAGCCTCGGGGCCCGGCTGCGCCTGAATAAGGTAAATGCACTGGTCAACCCCTTCGGGACGGTGTTTCAGCCGCTGGCGCTTGCGCAGTTGCTGCGGGCCGCGGCCGGGGAAGAGCAAGACTGGCAGCAGCACGTGGTGGAGGCGCGCGGCCGCTGGCAGAGCTACGACCTGCACAGCACGATTGGCGCGGAATCGCCGGTGGAGCTATTGCAAACCATTCAGGAGACGGTGCGGCGCGTGGGCGACTTCGTGCGCACCGCCGATGTGGTAGTGCTCACGCTGGGCACGGCCTGGGCCTACCGCCTGCGCGAGACCGGTGAGCTGGTGAGCAACCTGCACAAGCTGCCCGCCAGCCTGTTTGAAAAGGAACTGCTGACGGCCGACGAGATTGTGAATGGCTTAGCAGAGGTGCACGCGCTACTGCGCCGCATCAACCCGGAAATTCGCATTGTATTGACCGTTAGCCCGGTACGACATATTAAAGATACGCTTCAGCTAAATGCGGTGAGCAAGTCGGTGCTGCGAGTGGCTTGCCACTACCTAAGTGAGCTGCTGCCGGGTGTGAGCTACTTCCCGGCGTATGAGCTGCTGACAGATGAGCTGCGTGATTATCGCTTCTACGCGAGCGATATGCTGCACCCTTCGGAGGTAGCGGAGGACTACATCTGGGACAAGTTTACGCGGGCGTATTTTGACGCAGACTTTGGGCGCTTCCGCAAGGAATGGGCGGCGGTGCGGCAGTCGCTGGGCCACCGGCCGCTGCACTTGGGTGCCCCCGAGCATCGCACTTTCCTTGACCAGACTGCGGAGCGCTTAGAGCGGCTCATTGGCCAGGGAGTGGATGTGCGCCAGGAAATACGTGACGTACAGCGCCAACTAGTAGCCTTGCCCCCACCCAAGCCCGCGCGCACGGCAGAGGCTATGGCGGATGACGGCGAGGAGCGCGTTGACATTGGCGAGGATATGGCTGCGCCAGCCATACTTAGTGAACAGCCAGCGGACGACTCGGAGCAGCCCAACCGCCGCAATGAGAACCGCCGCAACGGGCGGCGTAATGAACGCAGCGGCCAGGACCGCCGCAACAACCGTGACCGCAACCCAGTGGCTGCTAATGCGCCAGTAGAGCCGGTAGAATTAGCAGTAGCCAACAACTATTTGCCCAAGCCCGCTGACGAAACGGCAATAGCTGCCGTGGAAGCCGTGCTGGCTGGTGGGGAGCCCGAGCTACTACTCACCGAAGAAAGCGCTGCTTATCCGGCTAAAAAGAAGAAGCGTCGCTCGCGTGGAGGTGCCAAGCGCACGGCGCGTAAGCACGCTGCCCGCTTAGCCACTGAACAACCGGAAGCAGAAGACCAGCCCGAAGGCCTGGCAGTGCAAGAGCTACGCGAAGAACTGGCTCAGGAGACAATCGGCGTAGTGCTACCCGAAGAGGCAGCTATTACGCCGAGCGAACCCGCGGTAGTTAAGAGGAGCTTCGTGGGCGATAGCCCCGCTACCGACCCGATGGACCAACCGTTGCTATCGATGCCACCCGTGCGCAAGCGCGGCACGGGCCCAACGCCCAAAAAATCGACGGTTATCACGAAATCAGGCATCGTGAAGCGCGGTAAGCGCACGGACTTATACCGGGCTCCAGAGCCCACCGAGCAGGAAAACCCTACGTCGGAAGCAGCCAGTGCGCCCCAGGAGGTTATCCGGACAACTGCGCCCATCATTTCGCCACCCATTATTCCGATAGCACTATTGGAGCGGCCGGCCGTGTCGGAAGCCATGCTGGCAACCCCAGTACAAGCGCTTGTTTCGACTACGCCAAGCACCACTGAATCAGCTACGCCAGCCAAGCCCCGCCGGGGCCGTCCCAAAGCGGCGGCTACGCCAACGCAGGCAACGCCCTCCGAAGTAATAACTACTCCAACAGTAGGGGAAACCCCTGCAACATCTTCCGAAGTGGTGGCCACGCCCGTAGCTAGCCCTGCGGTAGTGGAGGCAACCGGCGAACCAGCGGCCATACCCGCAAAACAAACCACCGCCCGCACCGCCAAGTCGGCAGATAAGAAAGCAGTAACCAAAAAGCCCACCAGCGCGAAGCCGACGACTGCGAAAGCGGCCACCGCCAAAAAGCCGGCGGCCAAGAAAGCAGCGGCCAAAACCACCGCGCCGCGCCAAGCCAAGCCGCCGGGTACCGGCACGCCGCCGGCCGGTGATTCGCCTGCTACCTGATTTTTTCAAAACCCAGCCCCGCCGGCTGGGTTTTGTTTTACCCGGTTTATTCAGCTCCTATGTCCGCTACTTCCTCCCTGCCCGCCAACCGCCTGGCTCACGAAACCAGTCCTTACCTACTGCAACACGCCCACAACCCCGTAGACTGGTACCCTTGGGGGCCGGAGGCGCTGACGCGGGCCCAGGCCGAGCAGAAGCCCATTATCGTGAGTATTGGCTACGCGGCTTGCCACTGGTGCCACGTAATGGAGCGCGAATCGTTTGAGAATGAGCAGGTAGCACGGGTGATGAACGAGTACTTCGTGTGCATTAAGGTAGACCGCGAGGAGCGGCCCGACGTGGACCAGGTGTACATGGAGGCCGTGCAGGCAATGGGCGTGCAGGGCGGCTGGCCGCTCAACGTGATGCTCACGCCCGAGGCGAAGCCGTTTTATGGCGGCACCTACTTTCCGCCGACCAACTGGGTGAAGCTGCTCGAAAACATTGCCCAGGCCTACGCGGGCGAGCACCGCGCTGAGCTGGATGGCTCAGCCGAGCGGTTTGCACAAGTGCTGCAAACCAGCGAATTAGAGAAATACGGCGCCCTGAATGAGCCAGTGGGCCCCAGCGTTAACGACGAGGAATTCAAGCTATTAGCGTATAACATAGCGCAGCGCTACGACCGGGAGCGGGGCGGCACCAACCGCGCCCCCAAGTTTCCGATGCCCAGCATCTGGCGGTTTTTGCTACGGGCGCACCACATTTCAGGCAGTCAGCAGATTCTGAGTCAGGTGAACCTGACGCTACGCGAAATGGCCTGGGGCGGTATTTACGACCAGGTGGGCGGCGGCTGGGCCCGCTACTCGGTAGATGCCGAGTGGCTGGTGCCGCACTTTGAGAAAATGCTATATGATAACGGCCAGCTGCTCAGTCTCTATAGCGAAGCATTTCAGGTGACGCAGGACCCGCTGTACCGGGAAGTAGTGTACCAGACGGTGGCCTGGGTGCGGCGCGAACTCACCAATCCGGAAGGCGGCTTCTATTCGTCGCTGGATGCGGATAGTGAGGGCGAAGAGGGAAAGTTTTACGTCTGGACCCGCGAGGAACTCCAGCAGCACCTGGGCGACGAAGAGCCGCTGGCTGCTGCCTACTATAACTGCACGGGCGTGGGCAACTGGGAGCACGGCAACAACATCCTGCACCGCCGCCAAGCGGATGCCGACTTTGCCCAGGCCCACAACCTGGAGCTGCCCGTACTGACCAAGCTCGTCCAGGGCTGGCAAAAAACGCTGCTGGCCGCCCGCACCCAGCGCGTACGGCCTGGCCTCGACGACAAGGTACTAACTGGTTGGAACGCCCTCATGCTGAGCGGGCTGGTAGCCGCCTACCGGGCATTCGGCGACGCGGATTTTTTGGAGCTGGCCCTGCGCAACGCCAAGTTTTTACAACAAAACTTGCGCCAGGGGCCGCGTCTCTTCCGCACCTGGAAAAACGGCCGCGCCACCATCAACGGTTTTCTGGAAGACTACGCGCTGGTGATTGAGGCCTACCTCGCCCTCTACGAAGCCACTTTTGCGGAGAATTGGCTGCGCGAGGCCGAGGCGCTGACTACTTACGTGCTCGCCAATTTCTTTGACCCCGCCGAGCAACAGTTTTTCTACACCGACGCCAGCGCCGAGCCGCTTATTGCCCGCAAAAAGGAGCTATTTGATAATGTGATTCCCGGCTCCAACTCGGTGATGGCTAATAACCTGCTACGCCTAGGCCGCCACCTCGAAAACGTTGACTACCAGGCCCTGGCGACCGCCATGCTGGGCCAGGTGCAGGCGCTGGCCGCCAAGGAGCCCCAGCACCTCACCAACTGGGCTAGCCTCTACGTGGCGCTGCTGCGGCCGGGGGCGGAGGTAGCCATTACCGGGCCGCAGGCCGAAGAATTTCGGCAGGAACTTAGCCGTCATTTTCTACCCAATAATGTACTAGCGGGCAGCCTGACTACCAGCGACTTGCCGCTGTTGCAAGGGCGCGGCCACGACTCCCAGACTACGCTTTACGTGTGCCGCAACCAGACTTGCCAGCTGCCGGTACGCTCGGTGGCCGAGGCGCTGGCACAGCTGGCGCTGGCCACGCGATAGGCAGCCGGGCGGGAATCACCGGGCCCCGGCCGGGGTTATCTTTACTATTCGCCTGCCGCTAGTTTTTTGCCGTGTCGCTTACCTTCGAATTTGCCTCTCCTACCCCCGCGCCAGCGGCCACGCCCGACCGCGTGACGCTGTTCGTGGATGTGATTTTGCCCCTGCCCCTGCCCAAGCTCTACACCTACCGGGTGCCCTACGAGCTGAATGACAACGTGGTGGTGGGCGGCCGGGTTATTGTGCAGTTTGGGGCCAAGCGCACGCTGAGTTGCATTGTGGCCGCCGTGCACGAAACGCCGCCCAAGGACTACCAAGCCAAGTACATCCTCGAGTTTATCGATGATGCGCCCGTGGTGACGCAGCCGCAGCTCAAGCTATTTCGCTGGATAAGTGAATATTATCTCTGCACGCTGGGCGAGGTAATAAATGCCGCGCTGCCGGCCGCACTCAAGCTCAGCTCCGAGTCGCGCATTCAGCTACACCCGGCTTTTGTGGCCGATGGCAGCCCCTACCCGCTCGACGAGAAAGAAACGCGCATTGTGGACAACCTACGCAGTGAGGATGGCAAAGCCCTGACCTTCACTGAGGTAGGAGACCTGCTGGGCGTGGCATCTTTTCACAAAGTGATTAAGTCCTTGATGCAGAAGGACATCGTCTTTCTGTTTGAGCAGCTTTCCGATAAGTACTCGCCCAAGGTGCTGAAGAAGGTGCGCTTGGCGCATCACCACTTGGCCGCCGGCTCGGTCGAGAAGCTGTTTGAGGACTTGGCCAGCAAGCCCAAGCAGGTAGATGTGCTGCTCAAGTATTTGCAGCGCGTGCCGGTGCACCACGATGAGCACCTCAACCACCTGGGCATTGAGAAAGCGTACCTCACCAGCTCGCCCCACCTCTCGGCCTCGGCCGTGAACACGCTGATAAAGAACGGGATACTGGAGCAGTTCGACCAGATTGTGTCGCGCTTCCCGCTCGATGAGAACCCGGTGGCCCAGATGCCCTTTCAGCTCAACGAGGCCCAGGTGGTGGCTCGCGATGAGGTGATGAGCTTATTTGGGCAGAAGGATATTGTGCTGCTGCACGGCGTCACGGGCTCGGGCAAAACGGAGATTTACATCGACCTCATTCGCAATGCCCTGGATGGCGGCGGGCAGGTGCTGTACCTACTACCCGAAATTGCGCTCACGGCCCAGATTGTGACCCGCCTCATGCGCGTATTTGGCTCACGGCTAGGGGTTTACCATTCCAAGTTTTCGGATAACGAACGGGTGGAAGTCTGGAATGGCGTGCTCTCGGGGCGCTTCCAGGTGGTGGTGGGTGTGCGGTCGGCGGTGTTTTTGCCGTTCGATAACCTGGCGCTCATCATTGTGGATGAGGAGCACGAAAGCTCCTACAAGCAGTACGACCCCGCCCCGCGCTATAATGCCCGCGAAGTGGCCCTGATGATGGGTAACTTTCAGGGGGCCAAGGTATTGCTAGGCTCGGCCACGCCGGCCGTGGAGACCTACTACCAGGCCCGCATGGGCCGCTACGGCCTCGTCACGCTCAGCAAGCGGTTTGGGGAGGCGGGGATGCCGGAGATTGAGCTGATTGACACCCGCAAGCTGCGCACCGAGAAGAAGATGCACAACCACTTCTCGGCCGACTTACTAGCCGCGATGGAAAGCAAGCTGGCGCAGAACGAGCAGATAATCCTGTTTCAGAACCGGCGTGGCTACGCCCCGGTCACGGAGTGCAACGACTGCGGCTATATCCCGAAGTGCCAGAGCTGCGCCGTGAGCCTCAGCTACCACAAGCACGCTCACGAGCTGCGCTGCCACTACTGCGGCTACCACGAAGGCATGCCCAGCCAGTGCCCGGCCTGCGGCTCGCGGGCGCTGCGCACCCAGGGCTTCGGCACCGAAAAGCTGGAAGACGACCTCAAAATCATGCTGCCGCAAGCCAATGTGCAGCGCATGGACCTGGACACGACCCGCGCCAAAAACGCTTACCAGCAGATTATCGGCGACTTCGAGCAGCAGAAAACCAACGTACTCGTAGGCACCCAGATGGTGACCAAAGGCCTCGACTTTGAGAACGTGAGCCTAGTGGGCATCGTCAACGCCGATGCCATCATTCATTACCCCGACTACCGGGCGCACGAGCGGGCCTACCAGATGTTTGTGCAGGTGAGTGGCCGGGCGGGCCGCAAGGGCAAGAAGGGCAAGGTGTTAATCCAAACCGGCGACCCCACGCAAGTGATTTTCGACAAGGTTATCCGCAACGACTACCTGGAGTTTTACGAGTACGAGATAACGCAACGGCGCGAGCACGAGTATCCGCCCTTCGCCCGAATTATCAAGCTGACGGTGAAGCACATGGACCAGGAGCTAGCCCAGAAGGCCGCCATCCTGCTCACCCAGGAGCTGGCCGACCGCCTGGGCCGTGGGCCGGTGCTGGGGCCGGAAGCACCGTATATCTTCCGCATCCGCAATTTCTTCTTGCAGGAAATCGTCATCAAGCTCAGCCGCGAGCACACGGTGCTGAAGGCGGCTAAAATGGCCATTTGCGCAGCGCTCGACGTGGTGCGCGACCAAAAGGAATACCGTCAGGCGCGCTTAGTGGTGGATGTGGACCCGATGTAATTCGCAAGCCCGCAGGAGCACTGCCAGTCTGGCTAAGTTGGTTCAACAAGAAAAGCCCCCACTGCTTGGTAACAGTGGGGGCTTTTCTTGTTATGACGTTTTGAAGACTCGGCTTAGATGGAGTCCAGCAGCCAGAGAATGATAAACACCAGGCCGATGATGGCGATGATGGTACCAATCAAGCCATTGAGCAGGCCCACCAGCAAGCCCACGAGCAGCAGAATGATACCGGTGCGTAGGTTGCCATCAATGCGCGACGTGCTGGCCGTGTTATCGCCCTGCTTGAACTGCGACTTGGCGACGATTTTGTTGATTTTCTTGGTGACTTTGGCTACTGCCAGGCGCTGAACCAAGCTAAGCTTTTGCGAAGCGGCGGCCGGCGCGGTGGCGATGGTAGCATCTGCTACCAAGGCCTGGGGCTGGGCAGCTACTGGCTTAGCTACGGCCACTGGGGCAGCAACCACTGGCTTAGCTACGGCCACTGGGGCAGCAACCACTGGCTTAGCCACGGCCACTGGGGCAGCAGCTACTGGGGCGGCTACGGCTACTGGCGCGGTAGCAACTGGGGCTTCGGGCACAACGGCTACAACTTCGGCGGTGGGGGCAACGGCTACGGCCGGCGTGGCGGCTACGCGGCGGGCTTTGGGGGCCGCCGTGGTGGTGCCCAGGTACGAGGCCGACTTGGGTAAGAAGGCATACTCAGCGCGGCTGCAAGAGCCGAGGGTAAGGGCACCAGCAATAACTACGGCGAGGCGGCCCAAAGTAGTGGTCAGGTTTTGCATAAGGCGAAAAGTGAAAGGGGGTTAATGAAAGAATTGTGCTCCGATTACGTTAGGAAGAAAATTTTAGCTACTTGCCAAACTACTTTTTTTGATTATGGCAACTTGCTTGGGTGCGTAGCTTCACCGCTCTTTGCCGAACGCCAGCCCTTGCTGAGTTGTTGTTCTGGGTAGAAAAAGCTGGTTACGAGTAAGACTGATTTTGCTGTTTATGAAGAATATCGTTGTGTTGTGGCTGAGCATCGGAACGGCAGCAGTAACTGCCGCCTGCACCCAGCTGCCCATGGAGTCGAGCATCGCCAACCGGGCTGGGCTGCGGGCGGCTACCATCGCCCCGGGCCCGCCCGACTCAGTGGGTTACCAGAGCCGGCCCCCGCGCGACCCCAACGGCATTGCCCGCTACTACCAGGGCCGCCAGATAGCTCACGTAATGGGCCATGAAGGCGCTAGCTGGCTGGAGCGCGACGACCGCAGTCAGGAAGAAGGCACCGAAATCCTGCTGAAAGAGTTGCACCTCAAGCCCACCGATACTGTGGCCGACATTGGGGCGGGCACGGGCTTCTTCTCGTTTAGGCTGGCTCCGCTAGTGCCGAAAGGCCGCGTGATAGCCGTTGATATTCAGCCTGAAATGATAGCCGAGCTCAAGCAGCGCCAGGCCCGCAACGGCCTGCGCAACGTGGAGCCCGTGCTGGGCACTACCGCCGACCCACACCTGCCGGCTGGCAAAGTGGACCTCGTGCTCATCGTGGATGCCTACCACGAGTTTGACCACCCGCGCGAAATGGGCCTGGCCATTAGGCAGGCGTTGCGGCCAGGCACCGGCCGGCTGGCGCTGGTAGAGTACCGCGCCGAGGACCCCAACGTACCCATCAAGGAGATTCACAAAATGACTGTGGAGCAGGCCAAAAAGGAGATGACGGCCATCGGGCTGGAGTTTGTGGAGGTAAAGGAGACGCTGCCGCAGCAGCACCTGTTGCTGTTTCGCCGGCCGGCGTAATCTGTAGTTGAGCAACGCATAAAAGAAAACGTCATGCTGAGCTTGCCGAAGCATCTCTACCGCGCCGTTGGGGTTACTAATCCTATCGGCGTGGTAGAGATGCTTCGGCAAGCTCAGCATGACGTTCTTTCTTATCAGACAAACGTGGGGCTACTTCTTCATCAGCCGCTCGATATCGGCTAGCTCTAGCGGAATATCCGCCATGAGGTCCTCGTTGCCGGTGGCGGTGAGCAGGAAGTCGTTTTCAAGGCGAATGCCCAGCTTCTCCTCCCGAATGTAAATGCCTGGTTCAATGGTATATACCATACCGGCTTCAAACTTGCGGTACTTGTAGCCCACGTCGTGCACGTCGAGACCCAGGTAGTGGCTGGTGCCGTGGGGGAAGTATTTCTTGTAGAGCGGCGCGTCGGGGTCCTGGTTCTTGACGTCGCTGATGCTGAGCAGGTCGAGCTTGATAAGCTCCTGCTCCATGGCCGTGCCGATGGCTTTGTGATAGGTTTCAATCTCGTTGCCCACTACCAGTTGAGTTTTAGCATACTTGAATACCCGCAGCACGGCCTCGTACACCTGGCGCTGGCGCGGGCTGTAGGTGCCCGATACCGGAATGCTGCGCGTGAGGTCGGCGGCGTAATTGGCGTATTCGGCGCCGAAGTCCATGAGCAGCACGTCGCCGGCCTGGCACTGGCGGTCGTTGCTGATGTAATGTAAAATGGTGGCGCTTTCGCCGCTGCCAATGATGCTAGTGTAGGCCGGCCCGCGCGAACCCGAGCGCACAAACTCGTGCAAAATCTCAGCTTCTACCTCGTATTCCCACACGCCGGGCTGCACAAAGCCCAGCACCCGCCGGAAGGCGTTGCCTGTAATTTCGGCGGCGCGGCGCATCAGCCGGATTTCCTCGGGGCTTTTGATGGCGCGCAGTTGGTGCGTGAGCCGGGCGGCGCGGCGGTACTGGTGTAGCGGGTAGCGGCGCTGCAAGTCCTGGATGAAGCGGGCGTCGCGGGTTTGCACCTCCACCACCGAGCGAATGTGCTCGTTGGAGTTGAGGTACACGTACTCCGCCTCGTTCATGAGGGCCGCCAGCACCGATGGGAACGCGTCGAGCCACATGATGGTGGGCACGCCCGACACCGCCTTGGCCTCATCCTTGGTCAGCTTGTAGCCTTCCCAGACCAGAATGTGGTCGGAGGTTTCCTTCAGAAACAGGATTTCGCGGTGCTTGGGCAGGGCCGCGTCGGGGCAGATGACGAGGATGCTCTCCTCCTGGTCTACCCCGCTCAGGTAGAAGATATCGGTGTTTTGCTTGAGGGCCAGCGTACCGTCGGCGTTGGTGGGCAAGATATCGTTGGCGTTGAAAATGGCCAGCGACTGCGGCGGCAGCAGTTCGCGGAAGCGGCGGCGGTTTTCAACAAACAGCTCGGGGGCAATGGGACCGTAGCGCATACGAAGAGACGGGGAAAACGGGTTAGGGGCGCAAGTTACGGCCGGCTTTACCCCGCGCCCGGCGGTAGTTTTGCGGAGTGGCAAGCGGTGGCTTGCCGTTTCAGAGCAGCGGCTTGGCCTGTTTTATACCAACGACGGCAAGCTGAAGCTTACCCTACACTTTCTATGCTGCACCTGCTCCGGCAAACCCGCACGTTTTTGCTTCCCTACGCCGTGCTGCTGCTTTTGGTGGGCACCGTGCTGCTGGCCACGCCCAAGCAGGAGGCCTTCTTCTTCGTGAATGGCCACCACTCGCCGTTTTTCGACCAGTTTTTTCGGCCCTTTACCAACGTGGGCGACGGCCTATTCTACGTACTCGTTACGCTGGCTCTGCTGTTTGTGCGCTTTCGCTGGGCGCTCATCAGCCTGGCGTGTTTTGCTGCCACCTCGCTGGCCGCCCAAATTGGCAAGCAGCTGATTTTCACGGGTCACCCGCGGCCCTTTCCGTACTTCAACGAACACCCCGGTTTTCCGCCGCTGCACGTGGTAGAGGGCGTGGTAATGGGCACGCTTAAGAGTTTTCCGTCGGGCCACTCTACGTCGGCCTTTTCGGTGTTTCTGCTGCTCACGCTGCTGGTGAAAGACAAGCGCTGGGGCTACTTCTTCCTGCCGCTGGCGGCGCTCACGGCCTACTCGCGCGTGTACCTGGCCCAGCACTTTGTAGAAGACGTATTCGCCGGCTCCGTGCTGGGCACCCTGGTAACGCTGGCCGTGCTCCACTGGCTCCTACCCTACCTCGACCAGCACCCCCAGCCCTGGCACAACTGGCGCCTGCGCCGCCCGGGCAAGCGCAGCGATAAGTAGCGTGGACTCTGTAGAGTCCGCGCGTAGAACGACCTACGCGCGGACTCACAGAGTCCACGCTACCTCCTAAGCCAACTCCGGTACCATCGCCTCGCGGCTGATTCGCCGAGTACGGCTGCGCAGTAAGCCGGTCACCTCCAGCTCCGTACGTTCCGTACCGTCGAGCAGCACGAAGTGGCGAGCTAGCAGGTCATAGCGTTTGGCCATGAGGTAGAAGAAAATATGCAGGAAGTGAATACCATCGAACACAATGGCTTCATTACTAGCATATTGCGCTAAGTTGTTGCGAAAATGCGCCGGGTGGTCGCTCCAGTGCAGGGCGGGCTTGAGGTGGTGGCTGATGTGGTAGCCATCGTTCCAGCACTTGTGGTTGTAGTTGGTGTTGATACAGGTCACGCTGTTGCGGTAGCAGTTTTCGGGTGCCTCAGCATCGATGAAGGCGTGCTGCGCCCAGTTGCCCAGCATCATGATGACGCGCGAGAGCACAAACGGCACCACAAACACGGCCAGGGCGGCCGGCAGATTCACAAAGCAAAGCACCGCCGTGACTACGAAGTACACCACCTCACCGCGCAGCAAGCGGTAGCGCAGGGTGGTTTTGTTGCGGCGCGAGAAGTAGCCTACTAAGCGCGGCACGCCCACCACCATAAAATCGCTCAGATAATGCAAAAACCCGCGCACTGAGTCGCGCTGGTAGAACATGGTCGAGCTTTCATCATCCGGCAGGTTGTTCTCGGGGTGGTGCATGCCCATGTGGTGGGTGAAGTACGACTCGGGCGTTTGCCCAAACAGCGGTCCCAGCACCCACGGAATGTAATTGTTCATCCAGCCGTATTTCTTCTTGAAGAGCACGCGGTGGCTGGTGCAGTGCAGCATCAGGCCAAACGGGCCCTTGAAGCGGGCATTGCTGAGGTAGAAGAACACGCCGTAAATGGCCCACCACCAAGCATTTCCGCGCAGAGCGGGCACAAACAGCAGTACCGCCAGTGGCAGCATGGTAGCCGTTATCTTCAGCATGAGGTAGGCGAAGGGCAAGTCGCGCTCGTCTTGCAGGTAGCGGCAAAACCAGGTATCTAAGCTAGAGGGGGTGGCCGACCGGGTGTATACCGGGTCAGTGGAAATGGCCAATAATTTCATAGAGCGAGCTTCGGCGGGAGAAGCGCTACCCCCGGCGGGCAGCCTGCCTCGGCCCCCAGCAACTGGGAGCCCTGGCAAAAATAGGCGCGGCAGGCAGCTAAGAGGAACTGGACGCAGCCCTGGCGGCGGGCCGATGTGACCCATTTTGGCAAGGTAACCCGAAGCCCCTTCCCACAGTTCGACAGTAGTTTAAAATACAACGCTCATTTTCAGTTAAGAAAGCGCACTAACTCAACTGAAGTGCACCGCTAACCCCCAACAGGCGGTAACTTTAGGGTCAAGGAAAAAACGTGAGATTTCGATGAAAAATAGTTTTCTGCTATCATTCATTTTTCGCTCGCGCCTCTAAATCACCTGTGTTATGCCCACGTTCTCGCACCTCCACTCGCACACCCAATACTCACTGCTCGACGGCCAGTCCAGCATCAGCGGGCTTATGAAAAAGGCGCAGGCCGACGGCATGCCCGCCGTGGCCCTCACCGACCACGGCAACATGTTTGGGGCGTTCAACTTCGTAGCCGAGGCTAATAAGTATAACGTCAAGCCCATCATCGGCTCCGAGTTTTACATGGTGGCCGACCGCCACAAGAAAACGTTTTTGCGCGAAAAAGGCGAAAAAGACAACCGCTACCACCAGCTGCTGCTGGCCAAGGACCAGGCCGGCTACCACAACCTAAGCAAGCTCAGCTCCATGAGCTTTATCGAGGGCGTGTACTCCAAGTTTCCACGCATTGACAAAGAGCTGATTCTTAAATATCACGAGGGCCTGATTGCCACCAGCTGCTGCATCGGGGCCGAGATTCCGCAGGCCATCCTGTTTGAGAGTGAGCACCGGGCCGAGGAGCTGCTGAAATGGTGGCTCGACGTGTTTGGCGACGACTACTACATCGAGATTCAGCGCCACGGGCTCATGAACTTCGACGGCACTGGCAAAAGCCAGGAAGACGTAAACCAGGTGCTGCTGGGCCTGGCTAAGAAGCACAACGTCAAGGTTATCTGCACCAACGACTCGCACTACGTCAACCAAGACGATTACGCGCCCCACGACCTGCTGCTGTGCGTGAACACGGCCGAGGAGCGCAGCATCCCGGTCGGTGATTTCGAGACGAACTACTATACTATCCTCACCGCCGACCAGCGCGTGCACTACAACACGCTCGACAAGCTGCGCGCCGACCACAGCAACGACGAGCACGCCCGCCGCATGCTCTCGCGCATTGACGAGGAGCTGCAAAAGCCGCCCAAGCAGCGCAAACGGCGCTTCGGCTTCGCCAACGACCAGTTCTTCTTCAAGACCCAGGAGCAGATGAACGCCTTGTTCATCGACGTGCCTGAGAGTGTGGATAACACCAACGAAATTGTGGATAAGGTAACGCCGCCCAAGCTGGCGCGCGACATCCTGCTCCCCAACTTCCCGCTGCCGCCCCAGTTTGCCACCGCCGACGCCTTTTTGCGCGAGCTGACCTACGTGGGGGCCTTTGGCGCCGGAGCCGGCAACGGCACCGTAACCATGACCAAGCCGCCCCGCTACTCCGAGCGCACGCCCGAAATTGAGGAGCGCCTGGACTACGAGCTGCGCATTATCGAGACGATGGGCTTTGCGGGCTATTTTCTTATCACCCAGGACTTTATCAATCACGGCCGCTCGGTGGGCGTAGCCGTGGGGCCGGGCCGGGGCTCGGCGGCGGGCTCGGCGGTGGCCTACTGCGTGGGCATCACCAACATCGACCCCATCAAGTACTCGCTGCTGTTTGAGCGCTTTTTGAACCCCGAGCGAGTGTCGATGCCCGATATCGACATTGATTTTGACGACGTGAACCGCCAGAAAGTCATTGACTACGTGGTGGGTAAGTATGGCAAGACGCAGGTAGCCCAGATTATCACTTTCGGCACCATGGCCGCCAAGTCGAGCATCAAGGACGTGGCGCGGGCGCTGGAGCTGCCCCTACCCGCCGCCAACGAGATAGCCAAGCTCGTGCCCGAAAAGCCCGGCACCACCCTCGATGGGGCCTTCCGCGACGTGCCGGAGCTACGCGCCCTGCTCGAAGACCAGAAGGACCTAAAAGGCCAGATTCTGGGGCTGGCCCGGTTGCTCGAAGGCTCGGTGCGCAACACGGGTATCCACGCGGCGGGCGTCATCATTGCCCCCGACGACATCACGAAGTACATCCCCGTCTCAACCTCCAAGGACTCGGACCTGCTCGTGACGCAGTTCGACGGCAAGGTGATTGAGAGCGCGGGCATGCTAAAGATGGACTTTCTGGGCCTCAAAACCCTAACCATCATCGTAGATGCCATGAACCTGATTGAGCGCAACCACGGCGTCAAAATCGACATCGACAACATTCCGCTCGATGATGAGAAGACCTACGCGCTGTATCAGCGCGGCGACACCATCGGCACGTTCCAGTTCGAGTCGGAAGGCATGCGCATGTACCTCAAGGACTTGAAGCCCACCAACATCGAGGACTTGATTGCCATGAACGCGCTGTACCGGCCCGGCCCGATGCAGTTCATCCCCGACTTTATCAACCGTAAGCACGGCCGCGAGCCCGTGGAGTACCCGCACGAGCTGCTCAAGCCCATTCTGGAGTACAGCCAGGGCATCATGGTGTACCAGGAGCAGATTATGCAGACGGCGCAGATTCTGGCCGGCTACTCGCTCGGCGGGGCCGACTTGCTACGCCGCGCCATGGGTAAGAAGGACATGAAAAAGATGGCGATGGAGCGTGAGAAGTTCATCAAGGGCGCGGGCGAGCTGCACAAGATTCCGGCGAAGAAGGCCAACGAAGTCTTCGACGTGATGGAGAAGTTTGCTGAATACGGATTCAATAGAAGTCACTCGGCCGCCTACTCGGTGGTAGCGTATCAGACTGGTTACCTGAAGGCTAACTACCCCGCCGAGTACATGGCCGCCGTGCTCACCAACAACATGGGCGACATCAAGAAGGTGACCTTCTTCATTGAGGAAGCCCGCAAGCAGGGCGTGGCCGTGCTGGGCCCCGACGTGAACGAATCAGAGCAAAAATTCAACGTGCCCCGCGCTAACCAGATTCGCTTTGGCCTGGCCGCCGTGAAGGGCGCGGGCGAAGCTGCCGTATTGGAACTGGTGGAAGAGCGCCAGAAGAGCGGCCACTTCTCCGACGTGTTCGACTTTGCCAAGCGCGTGAACCTGCGCTCGGTTAACAAGAAAACCTGGGAAAGCCTGGCGCAGGCGGGCGCGTTCGATGGCTTCGAGAAGTATAACCGCCGGCAGTTTATGGATGCCCCGGCTGGCGACCAGAACCTCATCGAAAAGGCGATGAAGCTGGGCCAGCAGCACCAGGCGGCCAAAGAATCGGCGCAGCACAGCCTCTTCGGGGCCGGCGCGTTTGGCGCGGTGGCCGCCCCGCTGCCCAAGGTGCAGGACCTGGAAGAGTGGAGCGCCCCCGAGAAGCTGCGCCGCGAAAAGGAAGTGGTGGGCTTCTACCTTTCGGGCCATCCGCTCGACGCTTTCCGCATGGAAATCGACGCCTACTGCACCTGCGCCCTCGACAAGCTGGAGCTGCAAAAGGGTAAGGACGTGAACATCGCTGGTCTACTCTCGGCCGTGACGTTTCGCACCACCAAAAGCGGCTCGGCGATGGCCTCGTTCAACGTGGAGGACTACGATTCTAGCATCAACCTGGCGCTGTTCCGCGATGACTACACGCGCTTCAGCGCGCTCATCAACCCCAAAAACTACCCGCAGGAACAGGTGCCGCCCATGTACATCCGCGGCAAGATGGAGTTGCGCTACGGCACCCAGGACCAGTGGGAGCTGAAGATAAAAACCATGGAACCCCTGGCCCAGGTGGCCGACAAGCTCAGCAAAGGCGTGCGCGTGAAGCTCGACCTGCGCACCGTAACCGGCCCCATGATTGACCGTTTGCAGGAAGCCATTGAACATTCGAAGGGCTCAAAACGGCTGGAAATTCAGTTTGTGGAGCCCCACGAACGGCTGGCGGTAGATATGTTTTCGCGCCGCTTTCAGATTGAACCTAAGACGTTTATCGACAAGATGCATGAATTTGAGCTCGACGTGTGCTCGCTGATATGAGCCGCGTGAACGCCGGCTGAACTTTCCGGTGGCCACGTTGTTTTACTCCCATTCCGCTACCTTGCAGCCGCGTTGGCCGTACACGCCGGACGTTTTTTCACTTAACAACTCTTAGCGTCATGGCGCATAAAGCAATTGAAATAACCGATGCCAACTTCGAGGAGATAATCAACTCGGACAAGCCGGTACTCGTAGACTTCTGGGCCGAGTGGTGCGGCCCCTGCCGCATGGTAGGCCCCGTAGTAGAGGAGCTGGCCGGCGAATACGAAGGCAAAGTCATCGTAGGCAAGGTTGACGTTGATGCTAACCCCCAGACTTCCATGAAGTTCGGTATCCGCAGCATCCCGACGCTGCTAGTATTCAAGAACGGTCAGATTGTAGACAAGCAAGTGGGTGCCGTGCCCAAGCACGTGTTAGCTCAGAAATTGGAAGCGCAGGTTTCCGCCTAGCTTTAAACTAGCTGTTTAACAATGCTCCTCGGAGCGTTAGTAAACACGAAGAAGCCCCACGCTAGTCTTAGCGTGGGGCTTCTTCATGTTTAGTAGTATTCAGAATTTAGCGCGACCGTTTGTTCTGGCGCACGCGCAACTGCGATTGGTGGTGCAGGCGCTGCATGTGCCGGCGGTGCCGGTCGGGCGATGCTTTTTCGCTGGCGGTGGCAGTGGAAGAAGCAGCAGTAGCGGTTTCTGCGAAGCACAGGCCGGTGAGCACGAAGCCCAGGAGTAGGAGATTTTTCATGGGGTGTGAATAGTTGGGTGTGCAAATGAAGCTGTGCTTACTCAAACTCCCTAGCAAAGTTTCACAATTAGTATAATTTGCCGTGACTGTGGGCTGGCTAACAGAAAAATATTTTTAAAATAACTCGTTATTAATTAGATATTTATGCAAAAAATCCTTCTACTGATAGCAGTAGAAGGATTTTGCTGCTAATAGCAGAATTCTTAGCGCACCTGTCCGTCGTGCTTCTGGCGGTAGATGGCGCGGCTGGTGCGGCGCTTATCACCCCGTATTTCGTGGCGCTCGCCGCGGGTTACTACGCCATCGGCGCGGGCGGCGCGCTTATCGGCGGTAACGTTGGCTTCCCGAGCTCGCAGGCGGGCGGCCTCGGGGCGCGTGAGCTCACCCGAGCGGGCTCCTTGCCGAATGCGGGCGCGCTCGGTGGCCTGGGCCCGCGGCCCCACCTGGGCAAAGGCCGTGGAGGTAACGGCCAGGAAAAGGGCCGCGAAAAACAGATTTTTCTTCATGACAACTTGGAAATAGAATCGAACAGAAACACTTGCCCAAACAGAGTGGCCCGGCTTTGACTAGCCGCCGCCACCGAAGTTTAAGTCGCGCACACATGGCACTGGCTGTGGCAGAAAATCACCTATATTTCGGCACAATTACTGCCTGGCAAGGCAGTGTTTTCCCTCACCAATTTTCCCACCGTTTTATGAAACGCCTCCTCGGTTTCTTCACCGCCTTGCTAGTAGCTGGCAGCCTCTCGGCCTCGGCCCAAACGGCCCCGGCCGCCAGCACCATGAGCAGCAGCTCAACCAAAATGACGACGACTAAAATGGCCCCGGCCACCACGTCGCACACCACTACCACAACTGCCAAAAACGGCGTGATGGCCCCGGCCGCCACCACTACCACCAAAGCCAAGATGAAGGCCGATGGCACGCCCGATATGCGCTACAAGGCCAACAAAACCACGCAGTCCACGACCACCCAAACCGGCCCCATGAAGGCCGACGGCTCGGCCGACATGCGCTACAAAACCAACAAGACCACCACCACCAAGGTCAAGATGTAATGCTTGGCTCAGGCCAGCGATAAGGTCCTTCCCGGCACATTCGGGAAGGACCTTTTTGTGTCTTACTTCTCCATTTGCTACTTCTTACGTGCTCCAATGCTGCTAATAATTACCGTTTCTATATTTTACATCTTTGTGGGCGTAGTGGTGGGCCTGTTGGTGCTGCTGCTGCTAGCCAAGTCGCTACTGGGTATCGTCGTCATTGGCGAATTAGAGGTAGGCATTGTGGCCAAGAAATTTGCCCGCACCAGCCTGGGGCCGGGCCGGCTCATTGCCCTGGAGGGCGAGGCCGGCTACCAGGCCGACACGCTGGCCCCCGGCTGGCATTTTTTTCTGTGGCCCTGGCAGTTTGCCGTTACCAAGGAGCCGGTGACGGTGGTGCCGCAGGGCGAAATTGGGCTGGTAGTGGCCAATGGCGGCGCGGTTATTCCGCCCAGCCACATGCTGGGCCGCGTAGTAGAATGCGACGACTACCAGGATGCGCGGGCCTTTTTGATAAAGGGTGGCGAGAAGGGCCGGCAGCTTGGCATTCTTACGGCGGGCACCTATCGTATTAACACTGCGCTCTTTACCATTCTCACCCGGCGCAGTGCGGAGAGCCTGGGCATGGACCCCAACGAGCTAGTGGTGTACCGCGTGGTCCCCGACGCGGTGGGCATTGTAACTACCCTCGACGGCGTACCTATCGAGCCGGGCGAAATTGCCGGCCCCGTTATCCCCGAGCACGACAACTTTCAGGATGCCCAGCGCTTTTTGGTGGCGGGTGGCCGGCGCGGCCTGCAAGAACAGGTGCTGCTGAGCGGGGCCTGGAACCTGAACCCCTGGTTTTGCCGCGTCGAGCAGGTGCCCATGACCGAGATTCCGATTGGCCACGTGGGCGTGGTCATTTCCTTCGTGGGCCGCCCGGCGCAGGACGTGAGCGGCGATGATTTCACCCACGGCAACCTCGTGGAGGTGGGCCACAAAGGCATCTGGATTACGCCGCTCTACCCCGGCCGCCAGCCCCTCAACACCCGCATCATGCGCGTCGAGCTGGTCCCTACCACCAACATTGTGCTCAACTGGGCCACCCGCACCGAAGCCCACGGCTACGACAACTCCTTGAGCAGTATTACGGTACGCTCGCGCGATGGCTTTTCGTTTAACCTCGATGTGGCCCAGATTATCCATGTGGGGGCGCTGGATGCGCCCCGCGTTATCTCGCGGGTGGGCTCGATGCAAAACCTGGTAGACCACGTGCTGGAGCCGATTGTGGGCAACTACTTTCGCAATAGCTCGCAGGCGTATACGGTGCTCGACTACCTCACCAACCGGGCTGAGCGCCAGCACGATGCGGCTATGTTCATCCGGACTGCCCTGGCTACCTACAACGTGCAGGCCGTGGACACGCTCATTGGCGATATTGTGCCGCCCGCCCAGCTCATGACCACCCAAACCGACCGCAAACTGGCCGAGGAACAGCGCAAAACCTACGAAGTGCAGCAGGCCGCCCAAACCCAGCGCCAGGCGCTGGTGCGCGAAACCAGCATCGCCGATATTCAGAGTGACCTGGTAAAGAGCGAGCAAGGCGTAAATATTGCCGAGCTAAACGCCAACTCACAAGTGAAGAAAGTGCGCGGTGAAGCCGAAGCGGCCAAGCTGCGGGCCGGTGGCGAGGCCGAAAGCACTCGCCTGCGCGCCATCGCCGACTCGGAGGCCACACGCCTGCGCGGCGTGGGCGAGGCCGAAGCCATCCGAGTCATTGGCCAGGCCAAGGCTGAAGCCTACCAAGTGGGCGTAGCCAGCCTGGGTACCCGCGAGTTCACGGCCTTGCAGCTGATGCAGATAATTGGCGACAACCAAGTAAAAATTACGCCTGATGTGCAGGCCAACGGGGGCGGCATTGGTGCGGGCCCCGGCAGCGGTGGCTTAGTCGAAGCCCTCGTGGGCCTGCTGGTGCAGAGCCAGCGGCCAGCCGCCACACCGCCAGCTACCAACGCCCCCGACCCAGTAATCCCGGAAATGCCAGCGGCTTAGCTGCCCCTTTGCGCACCTGCATACGCCGCCGCATTGGCTAGCGCAATTCTCAAAATCTTGTGTTCTTTGACCAAGAGTCGGCAGTCAAGAGCAGTAGGTTAAAAACTTGATTAATAAGTTTTTAACCTACTGCTCTTGACTGCCGACCCTTGTAAATAAAGGCTAGGCCAAGAGTGGGGCCACGGCCTCCAGCTGCACGGCGCGGCTAAACACCTCCTCCAGCGAAATCAGGGTTTCGGTACGCTCCACGCCTTCTATCTGCTGCACCATGTCGTGCAGCACGTTGCGCAGGTGTTGGGTGTCGCGGCAGGCCAGCCGGGCAAACAGGTTGTAGCTGCCCGTGGTGAAGTGCAGGCTGATAACTTCCGGCACCTCACGCAGTTGCGCAATTACGCTGTCGCAGTAAGAGCTTTTCAGCAGAAATATCCCCAGGAAGGCCTGAATGCCGAAGCCCACCTTGGCCAGGTCGAGGTCGAGGGTAGCCCCGCGCACAATGCCCAGCTCCTCCAGCCGCGTCATGCGGCTGTGGATGGTGCCACCCGACACGTGCAGCTGCCGGGCTATTTCGGAGTAGGGCAATTTGGCGTCCTGCACCAGTAAGTGCAGAATACGACGGTCGGTATCATCTAATTCGTAAGGGCGGGACATTAGGGGCAGGATTTAGAATAAAAAGCAAAGTTAAGCCCCTATCTGAAGATTATTCAGACAATTGCCCTTACCATTGAGGATTAATTAATTTTTTAACCTTTTTTGAATAAAATTTGCATAACAACAAAATGCGACCTTACCTTTGACCTATCAAAACGCAAACGGCGCGGCGATACTAACCTTGTAGTGTGGTGAAACTGGCAGACACGCCCTCCTATCTCGGGGGTGAAGGCAACTGGACAAAGCAGCCGCTTTTCGGAGCAGCCGCCTAACTACTTCATGGAGGTTCAAGTCCTTCCGCTACAGCATTAAAAAAGGCGCATTCCCAATTGGGAATGCGCCTTTTTTGCGTAGTTAGCCCACCAACTAGCTGGCAGTCAGTGCTTACCTAGTGACGGGCAAAAGCCCTTAATTAATTGTAACTTCTTTACTATCAATAAAATATGTACTGGCGTGCGATAACGAAGGCACCTGGCTGCCTAGTGCCTTGATACCTGCCAGCCAGGTGGCTAGCGGGTACCTGCTGAGCCAGGTTATTTAGCTGAACATGAACTTGCCCCGCCAAAGTCCGTACTTTTGTAGTTATAAAGGTTGCCCGACCGTCCGCGTCTGAGGGGAACCGACTACATGGGCTTAAAAATACTGCTTACCCTGTTACTGGTTTTAGTCAACGGGTTTTTCGTCGCCGCCGAGTTTTCACTCATTCGGGTACGCCTTTCTCAGCTGGAGATTAAAGCCAAGGAGGGTAGCCGCCTGGCTAGCCAGGCGCTGGGCGTAATAAAACACCTGTATAACTACCTATCGGCCACGCAGCTAGGTGTTACCATTGCCTCGCTTATACTGGGTGCCGTAGGTGAGGAAGTAGCCACCGAGCTTATTCTGGACGGCGTTACGCACTTGGGCATTAACCTGGCACCGGCTACCGCGCACAGCATTGCCGTGGTTACCGGCTTGGTGATTATCACGGTGATGCACGTCTTGTTCGGGGAGCTTTTCCCGAAGGCACTGGCTATTCAGCGGCCCGAGGCAGTGAGCCTGGCGCTGGTGATACCGCTGCGCGCCTTTTACCTGGCCACGCTGCCCCTCAACTGGTTTCTTTCCAAGGCTTCCAACCTGCTGCTGGGGGCCGTGGGCATTGATAACGTGCACGGCACCGAGGCCCACACCTCTGATGAGCTGCGCCTGCTGCTCGACCAAAGCAAGGAGAGTGGCGAAATTCAAGACTCTGAGCACGAGCTGATTGAGAACGTGTTTCAGTTCAACGACCGCATGGTGAAGCAGATAATGGTACCCCGCACCAAGCTGGCCGCCCTCGACGTGAATGCCTCGGAAGACAAGCTGCTCGAAACCATCTTCAGCGAGGGCTACTCTCGCATGCCGGTGTACGAGGGCAACATCGACAATATCGTGGGCGTGCTCAATGTCAAGGACTTGCTGCCCATTATCCGGCGGGGCGAGCCGCTGGAGCTGGCGCGCATTATGCGCCCGGCCTACTTCGTGCCCGAAACCAAGAAAATCAACCGGCTGCTGCGCCAGTTTCAGCGCAAGCACATTGTGATGGCGGTGGTGAGCGACGAGTTTGGCGGCGTATCGGGCATCGTCACCATCGAGGACATTATGGAGGAGCTGGTGGGCGAAATCCAGGACGAGTACGACAACGAGGTGCCGGTGGTAGAGAAGATTTCGGAAACCGAATACCGCGTGAACACCTCCACGGCCATCCCCGATGCCAACGAATACCTCCCCTTCCCGCTGCCCGAAGGCGAGGACTATGAGAGTGTAGGCGGCCTGCTCAACGTGCTTTACGGCAACATCCCCGAGATTGGCGACGTGGCCGTGTTGGAGCCCTACGAGTTTCGGGTACTCAGCCGCACCGGCCGCGTGGTGGAGATGGTGCAACTGCGCGTTATCAGCACTACTACGCCTTCTGAGGAAGTAGACCCAATAGCTGCATAGTAAGCTGCGGGAAAATAATTATTTGCACATTGAGCTAAGCAGGCATCAGTAAGCACGTAGCTTTGCTTGCCGCTTGCTAAGTCCCGTGCGGTTTATTTTTTATGGAAGCTTCTAAATTGCGCCGTTTTGCTAACTGGGCAGTTGACATTGGCTGTGTACTATTCTTGTTCTTGGCGCTGTTGCGCATTTTGCCGGCTGGCTTGTTAAAGACTGAATACTACAGATTTGCCGTATTTGGGGTGATGTTTGCTTACTACGCAACTGCAGAAATGGCTTTCAAGCGTACGATAGGCAAACTATTAACCGGCACTCATTTGGTAACGCAAGATGACTCTGCTCCTAGCAGCGGTCAGTTGTTTATTCGCACGCTCTGTCGTTTCCTGCCATTAGAGCCCTTTAGCCTACTATTCAGCCGCCGCAAAATGGCTTGGCATGATAAGTTATCAGCAACAAAGGTCATTTATTTGGATTAGCAAAGTTATAGCCATAGCTTGCACGCGATTTGTATAAACTACTATACAATCGCCCTAACCCAATACTATGACTCGATTTCGACAAGCGGTAACCCTTGGCTTGCTAGCGGCAAGCCTTTCCTCATTAAGCAGCTGCGCCACTGTTTTCGGTGGCTCCGTATCTAGCTATCAAAAAACCAAGCCTGCTCCTGGCCAGCCGCAGCGCGACGTACGGGTTGGTGCCCTCATTGCCGACATTATCTTATTTTGGCCTGGCACCATCGTTGATTTCGCAACGGGGGCCATCTATAAGCCTCAGCCTGCGGGCAAATAATTTGCGCAACGCTCCCTGATTGAGAAGCCGTGACTTTACCATCAGTAGTGGAAAGTCACGGCTTTTGCATGAAACATTGGTTGGCACTGCCTCCCCTACGCTCCCCCATCTTTCCTACTTTCTGCATGTTTAAACTTCGCCAGTTACTGGCCTTCGGGCTTATCGCCACTACACTCTCTAGCTGTGCCACGGTATTTGGCGGGCATATTACTGAATATCAACGCACAAGGCCCCTACCCGGACAACCACAACGGGAAGTACGGGTAGCTGCCCTAATAATTGATGTGTTTTTGGTTGGCTTGTTAGGAGTAGGCGTTGACTTTGCTACGGGGGCTATCTATAAGCCTCACCCACGCATACCGCCTAGTACGGCGGCAGCACCTACCATGCCTACGACCGAGCCCACAGTAAAATAAACGCACAAAAAAGCCTGAATAGCTTAGGAGCTACTCAGGCTTTTTTGTGCGTTCTACGCACTGGGAGCCCGGTGATTCAACTAACCAACTTCCTACTGCGAAAACCAACTGGCGTACCGCTGGTAATTAGCCGCCGTGCGGCGCAGGCCGGCGGTCTGGGCTTCGCTCACGGGCTTGACTTTGCGGGCGGGCACGCCGGCGTAGAGGTAGCCGGGCTCGCAGACGGTGTTTTCGAGTACCACGGCCCCGGCCGCGATAATGCAGCCCGTGCCCACCACGGCGTGGTCCATCACGATGGCCCCCATGCCGATGAGCACGTCGTCCTCCACAGTGCAGCCGTGCACCAGCGCCCGGTGCCCGATGCTCACGCGCGAGCCGATGGTGAGGGCCGCCTGCTCGAAGGTGCAGTGCAGCACCGCGCCGTCCTGCACGTTGGTTTCGTCGCCGATGCGGATGCTGTTCACGTCACCCCGAATCACGGCCGTGAACCACACCGTGCAGCCACGCCCCAGCACTACATCGCCAACGATGGTAGCGTTGTCGGCCAGAAAGCAGTTGGGGCCAATGGTGGGCGAAATACCGTGGACGGGAAGGAGGAGCGCAGGCATAGGAAGTGAAATAAGTCGTTCTTTAGCCAAACATCGGGAGTAACCGCTTCCAGGTGCCTTTTTCCCAGTTGTATTTCAAGGTGCTGGGCAGGGCTTGCCAGAAATACTTGCTGGTTTCGACCGCGAAGCTGGGCTGCATGTAGCAGTTGATGGTGCAGCCCTCGCACTGGGGTAGGCGGCCTTCGAGGGCGGCGAGGCGCTGGGTTTCGGGCGCGTGGTAGAGGTCGAAGAGTTGGCCAGCGATGGGAAACTTCTGTTGACCCAAGTGGTAGCAGGGCAACACTAGCTCATTGCTGGGCGAGATGACGAGCGTGGTGCTGGCGGCCCGGCACACGGGCGCGGCCACGTGGTTGCCCCCGTCGCGGCGCAGCGCAATAAAGCCTTCGTTGAGGTACACGCCCTTGCGCTTGCCGAAGGCGGAGAGGAAATCCAGCTCCTCCTCAGTAAGCTGCTCGCCGGCGGCTACGTCGCCGTACTCGAAGGCCGGGTTAAGTAAGAGAATCAGGCCGTTGGGCTGGGTTATTTCGCGGTACACGCGCTCCAGCTCGCTCAGGTTGTGGCGGAAAACGGTGAAGATGATGTCGGGCCGCTCGCCTAGCTCCTTGGCCACGCGAATGCTCTCCATCACAAAGTCGTGGCAGGCTACGCCGCGGCCCCGGTCGTGGGTGTCGCGGTCGATGCTGTCGAGTGAGAAGTGCAGCATATCGACCAGCCCGCGCAGCTTTTCGGCATTCTTGGGATAGAGCAGGCCGTTGGTCGTTACGGTGGTGATGAAGCCCATTTGCCGAGCCAACGCCAAGAACTCGGGCAGCTGCCGGTGCAGCAGCGGCTCGCCGCCGGTAAAGTCTATCACCTTCACTCCCAGCCGCTTAAGGTCACGCAGGTTGGTTTCTACGTCGGCCAAGGTGATATAGGGCGAGGGTTTTTCCCAAATATCACAGAATGAGCACTTTGCGTTGCAACGGTACGTAACGTAGTAGTTGCAGAGAACAGGGTGCTTGACGAGGCGCATGTATAAAGGTAACGTAGGAGTGTAGGGTAAGCTTCAGCTTGGATATGCGGTAAGCTTTAGCCTGCCGTTTGCTAAGCGACCAACCACTAACTGGTACACGGCAAGCTAAAGCTTACCGCACACTCAATGCGGCAGCTTGCCCCAGGCGGCGGCGTCCCAGTGCGCGGGCGTGGCGGCCAACGCTTCCGGCGTGGCTTCGCCAAACTGCTCTTGGTAGTAGTTGCAAAACCCTTTAAGTGGGCAGCGCGGGCAGTTGGGGCGCTGGAAAAAGCAGATTTGCTGGCCGTGCCAGTAATTGTGCTTGTGAAAGTTGAATAATCCTTCGGGGTCGAGGTGCGGCTTGAGCAAGTCGAGTAATAGGCCGTGGGCCTTCTCCACCGTCACCTTAGGGCCGAGCACACCCAGGCGCTGCATCACGCGGTGCACGTGGGCATCGACGGGCAGCACGGGCTTGCGGAAGTTGAATAGCAGCACCAGCGAGGCCGTTTTCAGCCCGATACCGGGCATATCGGTGAGCCATTCCATGGCGCGCTCGGTAGTCCAGTCGGCCAGGAAATCGAGCGAGAAACTGCCGCCCGTTTCGGCCTTGATGCGGGCCAGAATATCGTGGATGCGCGGGGCCTGCGTGGCCGGCCAGCGCGTGGTGCGAATGGCGTGAATGAGGTCATCGAGCGGCGCGTGCAGCACGCCCTCCCAGTCGCCAAATGCTTCGAGCATGCGGTCGTAGGCCAGCTCTTCGTCGGCGTGGGTGGTGCGGTGCGAGAGCAGCGTCGAAATGAGCTCACGCATAGGCGTGCGGCGCGGGGCCGTCGGCACCCGGCCGTAGAACTTGTCCAACAGGGTGTGGTCCGCCAGGGCCTTATCGGCCGGCGGGGCGGAATAATCAATTACTGGCTGTGCCACAGATTCAACGGATTTTTCGTTTTTAAAAGCTATTGCTGCTAAACGAAAAAAGCCGCCCAGCAGGCGGCTTTTTTTACAATCTACTTGCTTTGAAAAGAAGCTGAACAGCTGTGAAATCCGCTGCGGCTACTTCAGTTCGTACCAACCAATGGTTCTTACAGTTGGCCACGCTTGGCGGCTTTCTGCATCTTCTCGTTGGCGAAAATGGCTACTTCCACGCGGCGGTTGGCGGCTTTGCCGGCTACCGTGGTGTTATCGCCCACGGGCTGGGTCGAGCCGTAGCCGGTGGCAGTGATGCGGCTGGTTTCTACCCCTTTGGTGGTCAGCTCATTGGCTACGGCCTGGGCGCGGCGCTGGCTCAGGGGCTGGTTGATGGCATCGGAGCCCGACGAATCGGTATGGCCATCAATGGTAACGTTGGTATCGGCATATTTCTGCAGTGTAGTGGCCAGCTCATCAATGTTGCCGGCGGCAGCCGAGGTCAGGGTCGAGGAGTTGCTACCAAACAGAATGCCCGAGGCAAACGTGATTTTGATACCTTCGCCCACGCGCTCTACGGTGGCCCCTTCGAGGTCGCGGCGCAGCTCGGCGGCCTGCTTATCCATGCGGCGGCCAATGAGCGCACCACCCGCACCACCCACCACGGCTCCCAAGATGGCCCCCTTGGCCGTGCCTGACTTACCGCCAATCACGCGACCCAGAATGGCTCCGCCGGCAGCCCCACCCAAGCCGCCGATGATGCCGCCCTTCGCAGTTTTACTCATACCCTTGGGCTTATCGGTAGTAACGGTAGTCTGCGCCTGCGCAAAGTGACCCAGTAGCAGCAACACGGCCAGCAAATAGGAAAAAGAGAGTTTCAGGGTTTTCATGGGATGAAAATAAAAAGTCGAAATGACCACGCGGTAATAATGCAGCGGCAAGTTCGGCAATTGCAACCACCTTGCCAAACTTAGTCAATCTGCCAGCAGCGGTGCGTACCGCTTAGCTCCGAACCAGTAGGACGCAAAAAAGCCCGGCCAAGGCCGGGCTTCCATAGTATTGCAGCATTTATCAGCCCTACTTGTTGCGGTAGCGGTTGTAGCGAGCCGGGTCTTTTTTCTTGTCTTGGTTGCGGCCTACCAGGCCGCCACCTACTACGCCAGCACCAGCGCCGATGAGGGCACCTTTGCCACCGCCCAGCAGGCCGCCCACTACGGCTCCGCCACCGCCACCGATGGCAGCGCCTTTGGCCTTGCGGCTCCAGCCCTTAGGCTTATCCTGGGCCTGGGCGGCCGTGCCTACTAGCACGAAAAATAACAGCAGAAATGCGAAGAGCTTCGAGAAGGATTTCATAAAACAGCAGAGAGAAAGTTAGTAGAATAGGATGAGTTGGCACGCGTGTGAAGCGTGATTATTTAACGCGGCAGCTCTAGAGAGAGTTGCTACTTAGAGCAAAAAAAAGCCCGGAGCTACCGACTCCGAGCTTTTTATATTATTGGCTAACTGACTTACAATGTGCCGTTTTGAGCAGCCTTCTTCATCTTTTCGTTGGCGAAGATGGCTACTTCCACGCGGCGGTTGGCCTGCTTGCCTTCGGTGGTCGAATTGTCACCTACGGGCTCGGTCGAGCCGAAGCCTTTGGTGGTCACGCGGCTGCTGGCCACGTTTTGAGCGGTGAGGGCACTGGCTACCGATTGCGCGCGGCTTTCGCTCAGCGGCTGGTTGATGGCGTCGGTGCCCGTGTTGTCGGTGTGGCCTTCTACCAGCACGTTGGTATCGGGGTATTTTTGCAGCGTGGTGGCCAGCTTGGCAATGTCGGCCTGCGAAGCAGGGCGCAGCGCGCTGCTGTTAGTGTCAAATAGGATGCCCGAGTCGAAGGTTATTTTGATGCCCTCGCCCACGCGCTCTACTTTGGCGTTGGCCATGTCGCGCTGCAGCTCCTGCGCCTGCTTGTCCATTTTGCGGCCGATGAGCGCCCCCGCGCCGCCGCCCACGGCAGCCCCCAGGATGGCGCCGGCCGCCGTGCCTTTGCCACCACCCAGCAGGCCACCGATTACGCCGCCTACTACTGCCCCACCACCGGCCCCAAACAGGCCGCCTTTGGTGGTTTTATTCATGCCGTCCTTGCGCACGCCGGTGCCGTTGTTGCTAGACAGGTCGGGCTGGGTAGTGGGTTGGCGCGTCGAGGCGCACGAGCCGAGTAGCATAATGAAGGCCAGTAGGGCGGCCACGAAAGACTTAGAAGAAGTCATCATCTCTGAGTGATTTTGGTGATTAAGCTGATAACTCAGCCGGGCCTTATACGCAAAAGCCCGCTCTGGTTACCAAAGCGGGCTTTCCCAAAGTCGTGCCAGAGGCAATGAGTGAATGACTTATCTCCTCATTCACTCATTCACAACTCACCCATTCACCATTGAAAGTAGGTCGGCGAGGCGCTGCTTGAGCTCGCGGCGGTCCACGATGAAATCGAGGAAGCCGTGCTCCAGCACAAACTCGGCGCTCTGGAAGCCTTTGGGCAAGTCTTTGCCGATGGTTTCTTTGATGACGCGGGGGCCGGCAAAGCCGATGAGCGCGCCCGGCTCGGCAATGTTGAAGTCGCCGAGCATGGCAAACGAGGCCGTAACGCCGCCCGTAGTTGGGTCAGTCAATAAGCTGATATACGGCACTTTAGCCTCCGAAAGCAGCGCGAGCTTGGCCGAGGTTTTGGCCATTTGCATGAGCGAGTAGCCGGCTTCCATCATGCGGGCCCCGCCCGAGCGCGAAATCATGAGGAAAGGCACGCGGTGCTGGCGGGCGTAGTCGATGGCGCGGGCAATTTTTTCGCCCACCACCGAGCCCATCGAGCCGCCGATGAAGCGGAAATCCATGGCCGCGATAACGAGTGGCTGGCCCGCGCTTTGGCCGTGGGCCGTGCGCACGGCATCCTTGAGGCCCGTGTTTTTTTCAGTGGCCTGCACGCGCTGCGGGTAGGCCTTGGTATCCACGAAGTGCAGCGGGTCGCCGGAGGTGAGGTTGGCATCGAGCTCCGTGAATTCGCCGCCGTCGAAGAGCAGCTCGAAGTAGGCGCTGGCGTCGATGCGGTCGTGGTAGCCGCAGTTGCCGCACACGTAATGCAGTCGTTTGTGCTCGGCCATGTTGGCCACGGTTTTGCACTCGGGGCACTTATACCACAGGCCGTCGGGCGTTTCTTTTTTTTGCTCGGTGGGGGTGATAATGCCCTTTTCCTGGCGCTTGAACCAAGCCATAGTGGGAGGTACTGGTGGGATGACGAATTTGAGAAGCCCAGTAGACCGCGCAGGCCGGTGGGTTGGCGTTGGCAATTTTAGGCAATCTACGGGCTGGTAAAATTACGCCACAGTTACCATCGGGCCGAAAGTTGGCGGCCGGGGCGGCGGCGGCCGGCCGAGCTAGTGGGCCCACGGGCAAGCCTACGGCGGCCGTAACTTGCCCCCACCACCACTTAGCCCGCCACTGGCGGCATTTTCTGCGTTGAAAAAGTCTTTTTCCGTTACCTCTCCCCTGCTCGGGCTGGCGCTGCTGGCCGCCGGAGCCACCGGCCTCACTAGCTGCGTCACAGCCAAGCGCTACGAAGACCTGCAAGCCCGGCAGCAAACCGAGGCGCAGGCCCACACCGCCGCCGAAAACCAGCTGCGCCAAACCAAGGTGGACCTCCAAAAAACAACCGACGCCCTGGCCGAAGCGCGTCTCGACCAGAAGCGCCTCACCGCCGACTCCGCCCAAACTGGCAACGCCCTGCGGCGCACCCGCACCCTCTACACCCAACTCACCGACAGCTACGACAAGCTGCTCAAAAACAGTGACCGCGCCCTGGCCGACCGCAACGCCGACTACGGCAAGCTGGCCAAGGACCTCGCCACCCGCGAAAGTGAGCTGGGTACCCTCGACCTGAGCCTGCAAAAAACCAAGGCCGACCTCACCGCCCGCGAAGCCAAGCTCACCGAGCTTACCCAGGCCCTGGCCGACAAGGACAAGGCCGTGAACGACCTCAAGACCCGCGTGAGCAATGCCCTGCTCAGCTTCAACTCCAAAGACCTGCAAGTCAAGCTGAAGGACGGCAAGGTGTACGTGTCGCTGTCCGAGCAATTGCTCTTCAAGTCGGGCTCCAGCCGAGTGGACCCCAAGGGCCAGGAGGCTCTCAAGAAGCTGGCCACCGTGCTGCAAGAGCAAAAAGACGTGAACGTGGTAGTGGAAGGCCACACCGACAACGTGCCCATGCGCCCCACCGGCGGCATCCAGGACAACTGGGATTTGAGCGCGCTGCGGGCCACCGACATTGCCCGCCTGCTCACCACGGCCGGCGTGGAGCCCAGCCGCATCACGGCCGCCGGCCGCTCGCAGTACGTGCCCGTGGCCGCCAACGACTCGCCCCAGGACAAGGCCCTCAACCGCCGCACCGAAATTATTCTCACGCCCAAGCTCGACGAGCTGTTTCAGATACTGGACGGTAATAGCGGGAACGCGGGAACGAAGTAGACGCAAATCAGTTTGTCAACAATTTTTTAATTATCTTAAAATTAACTACTTATGTAAAAAAAAATTACTCTTTCGCTGGTTGGTAGTGGTCCTGTTGGGGCTGGGTGTGCAGCCGGCGGCGCACGCTTCGCATATTTTGGGCGGCGACATCTCTTACTTCCCCATTGCGTCGCCTACCGGGGTGCCGCGCTACCACATTACGGTGCGGCTCTACCGCGACCCCAGCGGGGTGGACCAGCCAACCAGCACCCTGCGGTGCAGCCGCAACGGCTGCGATGCCCCGGCCACTGGCAGCTTCTCGCGGCTCCTGCCGCTCACCGAGCGGCGACTGGGCACCTCGCTGAGCTGCACCAGCGGCAGTAGCTTTTCCTACGAGATACTTCTCTACGAAACGGATGAATACTTGCCGGCGGGCCAATGGACGCTGAGTGTTTTTGCCGAGAACCGGGCCGCCGGTATTCGGAATCTGGTAAATGCTGAGCAACAATCTTTTTACATCAACTCGTTTCTGGATAATACGACGGTGAGCGCCAACTCCTCCCCCAAGTTTTTGTCGACGCTACTGCCCTACCTGTGCGGCAGCAATGCGCAGCGCTACAGCTTCAGCGCCTTCGATAGCTAATATAACTTGCTGACTTACAACCTATTGTTGACGCAGGGGGGCGTGCAGCCTCTGGGCCAGTGCGGGGTGAATATGTCGGGCCAGCCGGCCCCCTACTTTCAGCTGGATAAGGCCACCGGCGCGCTCACCACCCAGGCAACTACGGTGCAGGCCGGCCGCTACGCGATGGCCGCCCGCGTGAGCGAGTATCGCCGCGTGAGTGGAGTGTGGCAGCTGATTGGCGGCATCACGCGCGACATATCGTACGTGGCCTATATCACCACCAACGGCAGCCCGCACTTCATGGGCCTCACGGTGGGTGGCAACGCTACTTCGCAGCCCGTGGAGCAGCTCATTCGGGCAAGGCCCGGCCAGGCTATTTCGCTGCTGCTGAGTGCTACCGACCCCGATGCTGGCCAAGCGCTGAGCTTTAGCAGCCAGGCTCCGGAGGTGGTGCCCGGCCTGAACCTGACCACCGTGAGCGCTACCCAGGCCCGCCTCACCTGGCGCGTGCCCACCGACCTGCCTCTGGGCCGCTACACCCCCACTGTGGCCGTGCTCGACAATGGCTGCCTCCTGCACGCCAGCGAGGAGCAGACTATTTCCTTCCTGGTAACCAACCAGGTGCTGGCCACACGCCCTAGCAACCCGGCCGATACCGCGGCTTTTCCGATGCCCTTCCGCAAGCAAGTACAGTTTCAGGCTACTGCTGGCCAGCTCATTAGTATAGTCGATGCGCTGGGGCGCGTGGTGGCCCAGCTCACCAGCCCGGCCGATGGGCGCGTGGTGTGGCAGCCCGCCAGCACGCTGCCCGCCGGCCTCTACGTGGCCCGTAGCGCCGAGGGCAAGCTGCTGGCCCGCCTGCTGCGCGCCGCCGAGTGAGGCCGCATTTACTCCTAAAAAAAGGACCCATGCGGCTAGCCGCATGGGTCCTTTTTTTACAATCTATTAACTGGCAATTAGTTACAGCGTCACATTAAAGCGGGCGAAGTAGTAGGCCCCGTTGAAGCCAAACTGGTTGGCGTTGTAGAGGTAGCGGCCGCGGTTGGAGTTGTCCTGGTTGGAGGCGTAGCTCAGGTTGGGGTCGGCTGAGAAGTTGTTGGGGTCGTTGCGGGGGCTGATGGCCACCTTGTCGGGGTACACGTTGAAGATGTTGCTGGCCCCGATGGCCAGGTTTATCTGTTTGGTTAGCTGGGCATTAACGGTGAGGTCGCTTATCCACTTGGCCGAGTAGGTCTGGTCGAGAGCCGAGCGGGCGGGGTCAGCATCGGCGGTCTGAATTTCGCCAAAGCGCACGCTGCGGGCTTCAATGCCGAAGATGCCGTACGTGTAGTTGCCCGAGAGCACAATTTTGCTGCGCGGGTTGCCGCTTTCGAGGCGCACGCGCTGCTGGCGGTTGAAGAGCGTGTTTTGCAGGCCGGCCGTGCCGGGAGTCGGGTCGTCGTTGATGGTGCTGGAGGAGCTGTTGAAGCTGCGCACCGTAGTCTGGTTGAAGTTGGCGGCCGCCGTGAAGCCGATGGTGCTTTTATCGGTCAGGCGCTGGCGCTCGTTGAGCACAATGTCGAGGCCGCGGGTGCGGGTGTTCACGGCATTGGCAAAGAATTGGATGGCGCTCACCGGCGTGTTGCGCAGGATGGTGGCCACCGTGGGGTTGCTATTGGTGAACTGCGACGAGAGCACGATGCGGTCGCGGATATCCACCTGGTAGAGGTCGGCCGTGAGGGTAAACGTGCGCAGGAAGCGCGCCGTGAGCCCCAGGCTGTAGTTGGTCGATTTCTCCTGCTTCAGCGACTCGACCCCGAAACCGGGCTGCGTGGCGTTGCCGATAGCATTGCGCACCAGCGGATTATCGTTGTTGGCGGTGAGCACCTGGCGCGGGTCGCTGCCGCTCACCACCTGCGTGGCCGTACTGGTGAAGTACCGCTGTTGCAGCGAGGGCGCCCGGAAGCCATTGCCGATGGAGCCGCGCAAAGCCACGCCCTCGGTAATGCTGTAGCGCGCGCCGGCCTGGCCGCTCACATTACCGCCAAAGTCGCTGTAACGCTCGGCGCGGCCGGCGGCGTGCACCAGCAGCTTTTCGGTGATGTCGCTTTCCAAGTCGACGTAGCCGGCCACGTTGGTGCGCGATTTATTCACTTCATCCTGCGGCTGGTAGCCGGGAAACACCTGCGCGCCAGGGTTGGCCGGCGTGGTGCCGATAACGCGGCCCTGGTAGGCGTAGGACGAGTATTCGCCACGGCCGATGAGGAAGTTATCGTAGCGAAACTCGCCGCCAAACGCCACGTTCAGCGTGGCTAGTGGCCCTACTTCCGTGAAGCGGCGCGTAGCCCCGAGGTTCACGGTGTTTTGAGCAAAAGCCAGCCGCCCGGCGTAAAACTCGGTGGGGTTGCGGCTGCTCACGCTCTGCGGAATGGAGGCGTTAACCGAGTTGCTCACGTCGTAGCGCAACTCGTTGCGGCCGAACGTGTTACTCAAATCCACGGCAAAGCCACCGTAGGTTTTGCGCAGGCCCACGATGGCCGACTGGTCGTAAATCGTGGTGTTGATGAACGGCAGGTAGCCATTCGGGTAGATGGTGGTGTCGCTCGACGTGGCTTGGTTGGGCAGGCGGTTGAAGCCCGAGCCCTGGCCCGTGCGGTAGGTGGCCCCGCCCGATACGTAGGCCTCGTAGCCGGCCCCCAGCCGGTAGCCGCCGTTGATGAAGCCGCCAAAGTTGCGCGACGCCGACTGTCCCACGCGTAAGTCGTTGCGGTCGAAGCCACGCTGGGTTACCAGCGCATCGTCCTGCGCCTTGAGGGCGCGGCGGCCAGCCTCGTCGAGGCCGCTGGGGAAGTTGCCGCTGTTGTTGCCCAGGTAAATGAGCGGCGCCCGGTCGGCAAAACCGCGGTTGGTGTAGCCCCGGTTGAGCAGCTGCCCGCTCAAATCGAGGAAGCCGCGCTTGTTGAGGCCGATGCCCACGTTGAAATCGACTTGCTCAGTTTTGCCATCGTTCTCCACCGTTTGGCCATACAAGGCACTGCTGCTCACGCCAGTAGAGTCGTCTTTCAGCTGAATGTTGATAACGCCCGCAATGGCATCGGAGCCGTAGAGGGCCGCCGCGCCATCGCGCAGCACCTCAATGCGCTTGATGCTGGCCGTGGGTATCACGTTCAAATCAGTGCCCACCGAGCCCCGGCCCACCGTGCCGTTGATGTTGACCAGCGACTGCTGGTGGCGGCGCTTGCCGTTCACGAGCACCAGCACCTGGTCGGGGCCCAGGCCGCGCAAACTGGCCGGGTCGATGTGGTCGGTGCCGTCGGCCATGGTTTGGCGCGCCGACTGAAACGACGGAGCCTGGAAGCTCAGTACCTGGCTCACATCAGTTTGGGCAAACGCCTTGATGTCGCGGGCCGAAATCACGTCCACGGGGGCCGTGGTCAGGATGCGGGAGCGGCCTTCGGTGGCGCGCGAGCCCGTTACCACCACGTCGCCGAGGTCGGTGGCTGAGGCCACTAGGCGCACTTCCAGGCGCGTGCGGCCGTTCAGGGCCACTTGCTGCGTGGCGTAGCCAATGGCCGAAATAGTTAGCGTGGCGCTCGTGGGCACGGCCAGCGAGAACTCGCCGCTGGCGTTGGCCGCCGTGCCATTGCTGGTGCCGCTTTGCAGCACCGTGGCACCGGGCTGCGCTTCGCCGTTGGCGCTCAGCACGCGGCCCGTTACGGTGACAGCTTGCGCGTGGGCCGCCAGGGCAGCCACCACACACAAGGGCGTAAGTAAGGTCTTTTTCATAAAAATAAAATCTCACCCAGTATAATTTTTAACTACTTAACTAATAATGCGTTAGCCGCTAACGGCCAGAGCCGATAAGGAGGCAGCAAAGCCCATAACTGGCTTTAGAGCAATACCCGCAAAAGGATGAAGAAAGTGGCCCGCCGCAGTGGGCCTGAAAGCTTAGGCGCAACAGCAACTCCCGCCTGCCGGGCGGCAACAACACAAACAGCAGGCAACAAGGTGACGCATAAACAAAGCCGGGTGCAGCCGCAAACTAGTGGCTGAACTCAACGAACCACCAACTGCGATGCCCGAATTTTGTTCATTGCAGCAGGTTGGCTTATTACGCTTCTTAATGTATCAACTAAATGAAAATCAATGAGATAATTTTAAAAAATAATTTTCACTGGCTTTCAGATTGAAGTGCGTGAAGCACATGGGGCGGGCTGCCGGGGTTGAGTCGGCTGTCCGCTCGCTAGCAGAACAAGCGGCCTGAACGACGGGCGGACAGCCGGCTCAACCCCGGCAGCCCGCCTCCCATACTGACCTAAAACCTACCCTATTCCCACCAGCCAGAGTTAAGGGGGCCGGCCGCCACGTCTACCCGCTGCCCAGGGGCCGGCAGCAGCAGTGGCACCTCGGGGCCGGCGGCTTCCAGCAGACGCTGCACCGGCTGCCGCCAGGCGTGCAGCGCCAGGTTAAACGTGCCCCAGTGAATGGGCAGCAACGGGCCACCACCCAGCAGGCGGTGCGCCACCAACGCATTATCGGGACCCAGGTGAATGTCGGCCCATTCGGGGTCGGCCTCGCCAATCTCCATCAGTACCAGGTCAAACGGTCCGTGCGCCGCCCCTATCTGCCGGAAGGCCTCGTCGAACGGCCCTGAGTCGCCGCTAAAAAACACACGGTGCTGCGGCCCCCGCAGCACCCACGACGCCCACAGAGCACGGTCGCGGTCGAGCATGCCCCGGCCAGTGTAGTGGCGAGCCGGCGTAACAATCAATTCAAAGTCAGGTGCTAACGCTATTTTTCCCCACCATGTGGCTTCCGTAATCTGTTGGGCTGCCACGCCCCAGCGGCGCAGGTGCGCCCCCACGCCCAGCGGGCAAAAGAACCGCTCGCCCCGCCGGGCCAGCACCCGAATGGTAGCGGCATCGAGGTGGTCGTAGTGGTCGTGCGAGAGGATAACGCCGTCGAGGGGCGGCACGTCGGCCAGGGCGAGCGGGGGCGCAAAAAACCGCTTCGGCCCCACCAGCTGCGAAGGTGAGGCCCGCGCCGCCCACACCGGGTCGGTGAGAAAGCGGCGGCCATCCAGTTCCAGCAGCACCGTGCTGTGGCCCAGCCAGGTAGCGCGCAGGGCAGTGGCGGGCACGGCAGTGGCCAGCGCGGCCGCATCGGCCCGAAACGGGCCCAGCGGCTGCGCGGGCTCGCGCTCGGCCTTTTCAAAAAGGTAGCGCCGCAGCAGCGCCCCGTAGCCCGAAGGTGGGCTTATGCTGGTAGGCAGCACGTTATGATATTTGTTGCCGACGCGGCGGGGCTGGAGTGGAAGTGGCATGGCGAGTAGCAGGAAAGCGCCGCAGACGCAACCGCTCTGCCTTTATTGCAGCAGCCCTTGCACCACGGGTAGCGCCCGCGTGGCCCACTGCCGCATGTGCGGGCCCGTGTAGTGCAGGCCGTCATCGGTAAACTGCTGGGCGTCGCCCGCGGCAGCGCGCGTCAGGTCGGTGATATCCACAAAGGCCACGCCGGCGGCCTGGCAATCGGCCTGCGCCACGGCATTGAACTGGTCGATTTCGTGGGCCACCTGGGCGGGGGCGCGGCCTTCCTTTTCAGCAAAGGGCGTTAGGCCCCAGTCGGGAATGCTGAGCACTACTACCCGGCCCGCCTGGCCGCCCGCGTAGGTTTGCGCCGTGGCCAGCAGCTGCCGAAACTCGGCGCGGTACAGCGCCAAGCTTTGGCCCCGATACTGGTTGTTCACCCCAACAAGCAGCGATACCAGGCCGTAGTCGTGACGGTGGTTGCCGCTGGCGGCAATAGCTTCTTGCAACTCGGCGGTTGTCCAACCGGTTTTAGCAATGATATCGGGGTCAGCAAGCTGCAAGCCGTGCGCGTGAGCCAGGGCGGCCAGCTGCACCGGCCAGCGGTCGGCGTGCGCAGCACCCTCGCCAATGGTATAGGAGTCGCCCAGGGCGAGGTAGGCAATAGGATGCGTAGACATAACAACGGAGGGGGCCGGGCCGCCCAAACGCGGGCCACCAGCGGCGGAGCTAGCGAAAAACCAGCTGACAAAAGTAGCCAGCCCGACGAGGCAGCTTAACAAAAAACGAGTTGGGCGCATGGCGCGCCCCTACGCCAGCGGCCGCAGCGCCGGTTTGCGGCGCAGGTCAGGGCTTTATCTCAAACACCACATCATAAGTTACTTGCACCTTAATTTTGCGCAGGCTGAACGGGGCCATTTCCGCGGCGTGCCCTTCGCGGGCCTGGTACATTATGCTGGCCGACTGCTTGTCGCGCAGCACCGTTTCCGAGTAGCTGCCCTCGGGCAAAACTTCTACCATCGCCACCACGCTACCGAGCTGGCTGCCAGCCGCTTTTACTGCTAACGCGGCTTTTTGGCGGGCATCGGTGGCGGCCTGGGTGGCTAGCTCGGCCTGGGTGGCAGCCAGCTTGCCATTTTGCAGATTTACGAAGCGCAGGTTGTCGGCTCCCGTTTGCACCAGCTGGGGGATGAGGGTATTGAGCTGCTGCGGGTTATCGAGGGTGAGGCGGTACACTTTGGTGAGGGCCACGTTGGCGTTACCCACCTTCGAAAGGCCGCCGTAGCCGGTGGCCGACAGCTCTTCCAGCACCAGCTTATCGGGGCCGATACTGGCCTTGGTGAGCACCTGGCGCAGGCTTTCTTCCTGGTTTTGAGTGCGCTCGCTTTCCTTCACGTTATCGGAGAAGCGGTAGGTGAGCAGCAAGTCCAGCTTTTCGGGGTCCAGCTCGCGCTCGGCGGTGCCCCGCACCAAAATAGTGTGCGGCATGGCGGGCGCGGGCGCCTGGGCAGCCGCCACCTGCGCAACCAGCAGCAAAGACAATAAAGTTAACTTATTCATAAACAACGTTTTACAAATAGGGTTAATGCAAAAGCGCTGGGCCAGCCCAACGGCCAACCCAGCGCTTTCAAATATAGCCTAATGCTTCTTACCCAATGGCTTGGGCCAAGTCGTCAATCAGGTCCTCAGCGTCCTCGATACCCACGCTCAGGCGAATAAGCGAGTCCGAAAGGCCCGACTTGCGGCGCTGCTCGGCCGGGATGCTGGCGTGCGTCATGGTGGCGGGGTGGCCGCTCAGGCTTTCGACGCCGCCCAGGCTTTCGGCCAGGGTGAAGAGCTGGAATTTTTCGAGCACCGCAATGGCGTCTTCCTGCTTATCGCCCTTGAGCACAAACGAAATCATGCCCCCGAAGTCGCGCATCTGCTTGGCGGCCACGGCGTGGTTGGGATGGCTCTCGAAGCCGGGCCAGTACACTTTCTCCACCTTGGGGTGCTGGCGCAGGTACTCGGCCACGGCGCGGCCGTTTTCGCAGTGGCGCTGCATGCGCAGGTGCAGGGTTTTGAGGCCGCGCAGCACCAAGAAGCAGTCCTGAGGGCCAGGCGTGCCGCCGCAGGCATTCTGGTAAAAGCTGAGCCGCTCCAGCAGCGTGGCATCGTTAAAAACCAGCGCGCCCATCACCGTATCAGAGTGGCCGGCCATGTACTTGGTGAGCGAATACACCGAGATATCGGCGCCCAAATCCAGCGGCGTTTGCAGATAAGGCGTTGAGAACGTGTTGTCTACCGCCAGCAGCGCGCCCGCTTCCTTGGCAATAACCGAGGCCGCCGCAATGTCGATGATGTTGAGTAGCGGGTTGGTGGGCGTTTCGACCCAGATGAGCTTGGTCTTAGGGGTCACTTTTTCGCGCACGGCGGCCATATCCCCCATCGGCACAAAGTGAAATTTGATGCCCAGCGGCTCGTACACCTTGGTCATGATGCGGTAGCTGCCGCCGTAGAGGTCATCGGTCGAAATCACCTCGTCGCCCGGCTTCAGCAGGTGTAGCACGCAGTCGATGGCGGCCATGCCCGAGGCAAAAGCCAGGCCGTGCTGGCCGTTGTCGAGGGCGGCCAGGGCGTCTTGCAGCTGGGTGCGGGTGGGGTTGTGGGTGCGCGAGTACTCGTAGCCTTTGTTGTCGCCGGGCGAGCGCTGGGCGTAGGTCGAGGTCTGGTAAATGGGCGTCATGATGGCCCCCGTGGTGGGGTCCGGGTGCACGCCGGCGTGGATGGCTTTGGTGGCAAATTTCATCGCAGATTCAAACGGATTAAACGGATTTCGCAGATACGCCCGCTGCGCGGGCTGGCTGTTGGGTGGGGGGTGGGAATGCGGGGTAAAAATACGGGCTGGGTAGTGGGAAATGGTTGGGGGACGGCAGCGGGCCCGGTGACTGAGCTTATATTAGCGGCGATATTCTGTTTTACCTTTTTTACTGCATGAAAAAACTACTACTTCTAGTTGGAGCCCTTTTAAGCCTGGCGGGCCCGGCGCTCGCGGCCCCGCCCAAGGCGCGGCTCAAACCTAAGCCGGTGGTCGTGGACTCGGCCGCCCGGTACCAGGCGCAGGTCGATTCCGTCAACGGCACCTTCGTGTACCAGAAGGGCCTCATCAACTTACCCGGTGGCGTGGGCAAGCTCACGGTGCCGCCCGGCTTTCTGTACCTCGACTCGTCGCAGGCGGCCTACGTCATGCACAAGCTCTGGCGCAACCCGCCGCAGGAAAGCCTGGGCATGCTGTTTCCCGAGGACCGCGGCCCCATGAGCGACGGTACCTGGGCCTACCTCATCAATTTTGACCCCATGGGCCACGTGAAGGACGACGATGCCGACGACATCAAGTACGACGAGTTGCTGGAGGAAATGCAGAAGGACACCGAGGAAGACAACCAGGACCGCACCCAGCACGGCTACGAATCGGTGCACCTCCTTGGCTGGGGTGCCCCACCCTACTACGACAAAAACCAACATACCCTGCACTGGGCCAAGCTCTTACGCTTTGGCGATGGCCTCGACGAAACCCTGAATTACTAACGTGCGCATCCTGGGCCGCAAGGGCGTGCTCGTGTTCAACGCCATTGCCGTGCCCGGGCAGCTACCCGAAATCAAGGCCAGCATCCCCGCGTTGCTCGCCAACGTGACGTTTGTTAAAGGCCAGCAATACAACGACTTCAGCTCCGGTATCGACGAGGTGGCTATGTACGGCATTGGCGGCCTCGTAGCCGGCAAGGTGCTGGCCAAGGTGGGCTTGTTCGTCGTCGTCGTCAAGTTCTGGAAGCTGGGCTTGCTGGCGCTGGCCGGAGCCGGAGCGGGCCTCAAGCGCTTCTTCGGCTTCGGGGCCAAGGACGAGTAGCGCCGGCCCAGGCGCGGCGGCGGGGCCGGCTTTTGCGTAGGTACTTTCGCCTCCTCATTGGCCGGCCCCCGGCTTTTCCCTCTCAATGGCTTTTTTGCGCGAGCTTTTCCAAAAGAATTTTTCCACCTTGCTCACTATGGGGTTGCTGCTGGCGGTGCCCCTGCTCGGCTCGGCGGCGGTGCTGGGTTTGCTCTACGAGCAACCCGATTTGCTGCGCAACCTCACTCTGGGGCAGAGCCTGCTTTACTTCGCCGTGGCGGGCCTATTGATGGCTACGGCCCTCACGCCCACCACGTTTGTAGCCATTATTACGGGTTTCTACTTTGGCTGGGGGGGGCTGCCGGGCATGGTAGTGGCCTACGCGCTGGCCTCGGCCATCGGCTACGAGCTGGCGCGCCGCCTCGACCACGGCAAGCTCCGCGCCGTGCTCCACCACTTTCCCAAAGCCGATGCCGTGCTGGCCGAGCTGCAAAACCAAAGCTGGTCGCTCATCCTGCTCACGCGCCTTTCGCCGGTGCTGCCGTTTGCGCTCATGACGTTTGTGCTGGCCATTGTGGGGGTGCCGCGCCGACGCTTTCTGGCGGCCTCCGTCATTGGGATGCTACCGCGCAGCCTGTTTTTCTACTGGCTCGGCACCAAGGCCCAGGACGTGCTCGCTCTCCTGCACGACCCTGAGCAGGGCTTGGCCAGCAAGCTGGTGCTCATTGGCCTAGTGGCGGCCTCGCTCTTCGGCCTGTTCGTGGTATTCAACCGGGCTTTGCAGCGCGTATTGCGCAACGGCACCCCGGCCAGCTAATATTTTGTGCCTGATTATTACCGTCTTGCCCGCTGCAAACCAATTTTTACCCGAAAAACTTGCCGCCACATTTGCGCAGCCGAAAATTTTCTTGCTACCTTTGCACTCCCAACACGGGACAACGGTTGTATAGCTCAATTGGATAGAGCATCTGACTACGAATCAGAAGGTTTAAGGTTCGACTCCTTATACGACCACGAAAAAGGCCCCCACAGCAATGTGAGGGCCTTTTTTTATTTAGCTGTGGCAGTTTTGGTGGCATCTTTTACAGAATGAGCCCCGGCCTACGGGCGGCGGCCAGCTTAATGAGCTTTTGATCCGGCATCGGGGTTTTGCCCCAGTGCTACTGCACGCAGGCGGAAATGCTACGTTTGGCTATCTTCAACAACAGAATTTTAGGTATGCCTGCCACTTAGCCAGATTACCAAAATCATATGTAACTTCTTGGCCAATAGTATTTTTTGGCTGGTAATGGCCGGTTTAAAATCTTGCCCAGGAACTTTAACTGGTGGCTAAGAAAGGGCCTGATTTCATCGAAAAAGTTCCAAAAAGCAGCACTATTTATTATTGGTAACAGCTCAATCCAAGGCATTTGGTAGCGGCGTAGGTGGGGCGCGCTCTATCCTTTTCCGCTAATGAAACTCCTTGAACAAGAGGCCGAGAACCTCCTCATCCGGCGCCTGCATGCCAAGGATGAGCAGGCCATGTCGTTCTTCTACAAGAATTACAAGAAGTCGCTGTACCAGGTAATTCTGCGCATTGTGCGCCAGGAGGAGTTGGCCGAGGACGTGCTGCAAGAAAGCATGTTGAAATTTTGGCTGGCCTTCCCGAGCTACGATGCCAGCAAGGGCCGCCTCTTTACGTGGGCGCTCAATATCAGCCGCAACCTGGCCATCGACCGCCTGCGCGAGCAGCGCCGCACCACCCAGCGCACGCAGCCGCTCAGCGACAGTGATGCGCACCGGCTGGCGGCCCCCACCACGTTTCGGCCCGAGCACATTGGGGTGCGCGACTGGCTGGTACTGCTTGCGCCCAGCGACCAGCAGTTGCTGGAGCTGCTCTACATGCGCGGCTACACCCAGGCCGAGGTGGCCGACGAGCTTCAGCTGCCCCTGGGCACCGTAAAATCACGCGGCCGACGCATCATCCGCACATTGGCCCAGTTGATGAAGTAAGTGATTCAGGATTTACGCAAAAAAAAAAATTTGTCATTGCGAGCGCAACGCAGTGGAGCGCGGCAATCTTTCCTTGCCGTTCGCTTCATCGGGTTAGCAACCCCAACGTGAAGGAAAGATTGCCGCGCTCCACTGCGTTGCGCTCGCAATGACAAACAACTTTTGTATAGGCACTTACCCTATTTCTCAGTTAGTTAGCCCAGTATCCTTTTTTGCCTCAATGCTGCGCTGGATGGTGCTGGACACCGCCGACAGCAAGTCGTAGCCGGTGGCCGTTTCGATGGCGTTGACGGTGGTGCGGTAGCCGCCCCAGTCGGGGTCTACCGAGTTGGTATTGGGGGTGTTGATGGCGATAACGCGGGTGCTGGCCATGATGCGGCTTACGTCGTTGGTGCCCACGGGCAGCACCACTACCACTTTCCAGCAGCGGCTGGGCACGGTTACGCGGCCGCCGTCGAGGGTGCTGGCAGAGCCGTTGCTGCCGGTGCCGCCCCGGCCGTAGCTACCCGCGATAATATAGAGCTCGTTGCCATCGCCCACTAGGCTGCGGCAGTAGTTTTCGAGGCCGACCCAGGTTTGCTGATTGTTTTGCGGGGCCTGGGGCATCATATTGGTCATGAAGAAGGTAGCTGTGTTGTCGGCCGCCGAGCCGGTGCGGTCGGCGCTGGGGCAGTTGTGGCCCCGGTCGAAGCCCGAGCCGGTGTAGCTGCTACTCGTTACCTGGTACCAGCTGCCGAGCAGTTCGTCATCGGCGGCAAAATTATCTTGCCGGGGGGCCGCGCCCAGCCAAGCGTTGCTAAGGTGCCAGCTCACCCAGTTGGGCTTGCCCTGGTCGCGGTTATATGACAGCGCGTACTGAGCCTTGATTAGCAGGTAGTTAGTGGGCGAGCCCGTGGCATCGGCTTCGGCGCCGCTGGGATTGCCGAGGGCCATATTGTCATCGCGGGTGCTGCCATCGGTGGTGGGCGTGGGGTCGTGGGAGGTGGAGCAGGCAGTAACGAAAGCCAGCAGCAACGCGCTGCTAACCAGGCGGATAGTCGAAAAATTCATAAAAGGCAGGCGCAACGAAAAAAAGGGGCGGAATGGGCAAATGGAGAACTAGCAAAGTTCTTTTGTTTCAGAATCTTATCGGGCAGCTACTTGTTGACTACCCGGGGCGCAAAGGTCGGCAGCCACTGCCCAGGCAACCGGCGCTGGTGACCGCGCCGGGCCGGCCGTACCTTTGTACTCATTCTAAATACTAACGCAATTTCGCCTGCATGTCTGCTGTAATTTCCACTGATATCTGCATTATCGGGGCTGGCCCGGTTGGTTTGTTCGCCGTTTTTGAAGCTGGTTTGTTGAAGCTGCGCTGCCACGTGGTGGACGCCCTGCCCCAGCCGGGCGGGCAGCTGTCCGAGATTTATCCCAAAAAGCCGATTTACGATATCCCCGGCTACCCCGAGATTTTGGCCGGCGACCTGGTCGATAATTTGATGAAGCAGATTGCCCCTTTCCACCCCACCTTCACGCTGGGCGAACGGGTCGAAAGCTTCGCCAAGCTCGACGACGGTTCCTTCCAGCTCACCACCACCGACGGCACCGAAGTACAGTGCAAAGCCGTGGCCATTGCGGGCGGCCTGGGCTCGTTTGAGCCGCGCAAGCCCGCCGTGGAAAACCTGGAGCGCTTCGAAGGCGGCAAAGGCGTGCACTACATGGTGCGTGACCCCGAGCACTTCCGCGGCAAGAAAATCGTGATTGCCGGCGGCGGCGACTCGGCTCTCGACTGGACCAACTTCTTGGCCAACGTGGCTTCGGAGGTGACGCTGGTGCACCGCGGCACCACCTTCCGCGGCGCGGCCGACTCGGCCGAGAAAGTGCAGAAGCTGCACAAAGCCGGCAAAATCAAGCTCGTACTGAGTTCTAATGTGACGCACCTGCACGGCAACGGCCACTTGCAGGAGGTCACCATCACGGGCAATAACGGGCAGGCCGAAACCGTGCCGCTCGATGCCTTCGTGCCGCTGTTTGGCCTCACGCCCAAGCTCGGGCCCATCGGCGAGTGGGGCCTGGGCCTCGAAAACGACGCCGTGCTGGTAAACACCGAGGATTATAGCACGTCGGTACCCGGCGTGTACGCCATTGGCGACATCAATACGTATCCAGGCAAGCTCAAGCTCATTTTGTGCGGCTTCCACGAGGCGGCGCTCATGTGCCAGGGCGCGTTCAAGTACATCTACCCCGACAAAAAATACACTCTCAAATACACCACCGTGAACGGGGCACCGTCGCTGTAAGTGAGTAAATGAGTAAGTGAGTAAAGTGTTCAGGATGAGCATTTTACTCACTTACTCATTTACCCATTTACTCATTTACCCAATGGAAAACGATATCAGAATTTACGTTGAGGACGCGCCCGGCCAACGCCGCGAGCTGCAAGCCCCCACCGATATGGGCCTGAGCCTCATGGAGTTGCTCAAAGCCAACGACTACCCCATTCAGGCTACCTGCGGCGGTATGGCGCTGTGCGCCACCTGCCACGTGGAGGTATTAGCTGGCCCCCCGCTGCTGGAACCCAGCGAAGATGAGTGGGCGATGCTCGATACGCTGCCCGTGCTGCACGAAACCAGCCGCCTCAGCTGTCAGATTCGCCTCCAGCCTAATCTTGATGGGTTGGTAGTGCGCGTGGCCGACCCGGCTTAATGAGGTAGCGTGGACGCTGTGAGTCCGCGCGTGGTGGCATTGCCCAACATTCCTACGCGCGGACTCGCAGCGTCCACGCTACCAGCGCCCGGCGCGGCATTTCGGCGGCCACCTTCTTGGAGGTGACTGCCGAAATGCCGCGCCGGGCGTTTCGCAATCGTTGCCAGAAGGCTGGCCCGCCTATTGCTGATTTAGCAGCTTCTGACAGAACTGCTTATCCCGGCTTTCATGAAATCCCTTTTGCTGCTACTGGCCACCGCGCCCGCCCTGGCCCAAACCCCCAGCGTGAGCGCCAGCCCGCCGCCGGCCCATGACGTGGCCTGGTACACCCAGCGCGCACCCTTCGCAATGCCTACCGTGCCCGACCCGGTGATTCCGGCGCGCACCTTCTCCATCAGGGATTTCGGGGCCTTGGGCGATGGCAAAACCCTGGCTACGGCGGCCTTCGCCAAGGCTATTGCGGCCTGCGCGGCGGCCGGCGGCGGGCACGTGCAAGTGCCGGCCGGTACTTGGCTCACCGGGCCCATTGAACTGAAAAGCAACATTGACCTGCACACCGAGGCTGGCGCGAAAGTCGTGTTCACCTCTGACCGCACCCAGTATCCGCTGCAAGCGGCCGGCAAGGGCCAGTATGAGGTAACGCCGCCCATCTGGGGCAACAAGCTGCGCAACGTGGCCATCACGGGCGCGGGCACCTTCGACGGCTCGGGCGAGGCCTGGCGGCCGCTGAAGAAGGGCAAGGTGACGGCCAGCGAGTGGGACCGCGTGGTGAAGTCGGGCGGCGTACTCAGTGCCGATGGTAAAATCTGGTGGCCCAGCCGCGAAGCCATGGGCGGTGAGGCGCTGGTTAAAAAGCTAAAGGCCAACCCCAACGCCACCGAGGCCGATTACCTGCCGGCCCGCGACTACCTGCGCCCCAAGATGGTAGTTATTACCAACAGCCAGAACCTGCTGCTCGATGGGCCCACGTTTCGCAACTCGCCCATGTTCGTCATTAACCCCAAGGGCATTACGAACCTCATTATTCGCAACGTGCAGGTGCACAACGACTACTGGGCCCAGAATGGAGATGGTATTGACATCAGCGCCAGCCACAACGTGGTGATTTACCACTGCACGGTGAGCGCCGGCGACGATGGCATCTGCATGAAATCGAGCGGCAACAACGCCCCCGACAACCCGGCCCTCACCAACGTGCTCATCGCCGACTGCACCGTGCTGCAAGGCCACGGCGGCTTCGTAATCGGCAGCAACACCGACGGTGGCATGCGCAACATCTGGGCCACCGACTGCCGCTTCATCGGCACCGACATTGGCGTGCGCGTGAAAAGCAACGCCGGCCGCGGCGGCCTGGTGCGCGACATTTACGTCGATAACATTCAGATGAGCAATATCTTACACGAGGCCGTACTTTTCGATACCTCGTACGAAGATGTGCCCGCCGGCAAGGAGAAAGGCAGCGGCCTGCCCGTAGCCGCCACCAAAGTACCCGATTTCCAGCAGTTCTACCTGAAGAACATCACCTGCAAAGGTGCCGAAACGGCCATCTATTTCCAGGGCCTCCCCGAGCAGCCCGTGCACGACCTGCACTTCGACAACGTGACCATCACGGCCACCAAAGGCGTGGTAGCCAGCGACATCCGCAACATCGAGTTCAAGAACGTGCAACTGACTACTGCCACGCAGCCCGCTATTCCGGCGGCCGCCGCCAATGACATTAACGTATTGTAAATCAGCACTTTAATTTAAGGATACTTGCTCCGGTCGGCCGGCTTCGCCGGCGGACCGGAGCAAGTATCCTAACGAGAATACTATCCGTAAACCTTACCAAACGAAATAGGCCCGGCATTGCTGCCGGGCCTATTTCGTTTGGCGCGCTGCGGGTTAGCGGCGGCGCTTGTGCTTGGTGGTAGTGGCTTTCGCCTTCACCTTGGTTTTCACCTTTTTAGCGGCGGTATGGTGCACGACTTTTTTGGTAGTGGTCTTTTTGGCCGTATGCGTAGTGGCTTTTTTGCTGCTACGGTGGGTGGTGGCTTTAGCAGCGGTGTGGCGCTTGGCTTCGCGGGCTTCCTTGGCGCGGCTGGCTTTAGTCGATTTGCTGCTGCGGCTCGACTTGGTGGCTTTGCTGGTGTGGCGGGCGGCGCGGCGGGCGGCGGCGCGGCGCTCGGCGCGGGCTTCGTCGGCGCGCTCTTCGCGGCGGGCGGCCAGCCAGGCGGCGTGGCGGGTGGCGCGCGAGCGGGTGGCGGTGGCTTCGTGGGCGGCTACTTCCTCGGTGCGGGGCTCGGGGGCGGCGGTGTAGTGGGCGGTGGCGTCGGTTTCGGGCGAGGCGCTGGCCAGCTGCTCGGCCGAGGCCGTGGGCTTGGGCGCTTCGGCGGCCTTTTTGCGGCGCACCGGCATCAGGAAATCGCGCTCGGCGCGCTCGCGGTTACTCAGGCTTTCTTCGCCGGGCAGCTTGGTAACGACTGGGGCTTTTTCGGCTTGAGCCCAGGCCGCCGAGGTGCTCAGCGAAAGGGCTAGTACAACAAGTAGCTTCCTCATCAATAACTTACTGGATAATTTACGAAAAACAAAAATAGCTCGCAAGGCCCGACTACGCAAGGCGGCCGGTCCGCAAAACGTGCTAAATGGGCGGCCCCAGTTCTTCAAAATCGGAGCCGGGACCGCCCATTACGCGCCACCTATTGCGGGGCGATGGTGAGGCGCAAACCGGCCGAATTGGCCCCAAACTCGGGCGCATACAGGCATTGCGCCTGGCTGAGGCCGCCCGAAAAGTTGCCGGCCTGGCTGGCCCGTAGTCGGTACTCAAACACGTGGGTGCCGCGCGGCACGGCGCTCAGAAAAAAGTTGGTGGCCGCGTCGCGCGGGCTCTCGTAGTAGCCCAGCCCGTTTTGGTAGCGGTAGCCGCTAAGCGGGCTGATGGGCTCCAGGCCGGCGGCGCGCTGGTCTTTGAGGTGCACGTATTCGAGGGCACGGTCGGTGCGCAGCATCAGGCGCACCACCAGGGCATCGCCCACGCGCAGCGGCGTGGTGGCGCTAATTTTTTCGAGCTGCGGGCCGGCGGCGGTGCGGGTTTCGCGGTAGAGCTGGCGCTCCAGGCTAAGAGGCGTGGCGACGGGCATCACCTTGTCGATATCCTCAAAATACTGCCAGTAGAGCGCGCCCCAGGCCACGCCGGCGTCGGTTTTGGTCACGGTTACCTTACCCTGGGCGGGCTGGATGGCGGCGGCGGGCCAGCTGGTTTTGTAGTAGCCGGTGCCGGCCTGGGTGGCCTCAGGCTGCACGGGCTGGCCGCCCACCGCCACTTGCAGCGGCGCGGCTGCGGCCAGCCAGTCGGTGCCGCGCAGCAGCAGGGCGTAGCAGGCATCGGCGGTGGCGCGGGTGCTTTCCCAGTTGTAAGTTTGCTTCTGGGTGAGTAGCCACAGCTTCAGCTCGTCCACCGATTTTTGGTCATTCTTGACTTCATCGAACGCTTCGATGAGCGTGGCCTGGGTTTCGGTGCGGGCCTCGCGCCAGTAGTAGCCGCCGCGCACGTCTTTCCAGTACATGCCTAGTTCGGGGCTGTGCAGGGCGTTTTCGCTGAAGGCGCGCAGGATGGCCGCGGCGGCCGGAGCCTTGGCATCGGCGCGAAACAGGGCCAGTGCCAACTGCGCTTGCAGGTAGCGCGTTTGGCCGGGCCAGTAGGTGGCTGCCTGGCCCCGGTAGTAGGCGGCGGCCGGCTGAGCCGCCGCCGCCCCGGCGGGCTGCGGCCAGAAGCTGCGGGCATACAGCGCCTGAATAGCGTTGTCGCTGAGGTGGTTGTCGGCCAGCTTCACGGCCTTTTGCCGGCGCAGGTCGGCGTACTCCTTGGCCAGGGCTGCGTCGAGGTAGCGCAGGGCGTTTTGCAGAATGTCGCGGGCGGCGGCGTCCTTGCTGGCATCGAAAGCCCCGAGCTTTTTGAGCTTGCCGAAGCCGGCCACGATGAGCTGGGTGATGTAGCGGTCGGCGGGCATTTGCGCAAACCAGGGGAAGGCCCCGTCGGGCTGCTGCATTGCTTGTAGCTTGGCCAGGGCACGGGCGGTTTCGCCTTTTAGGCGGGTTTCGTCAAACAAGGTGCTGAGGCGGGCCAGGCGCTCGTTTTCGCCCTGAGCGTCGCGCACCCACGGCGTTTCTTGCAACAGCAGGTTTTTAAGCTCCTGGTTTTGAGCTAGTTTGCTTTCGAGCGCGTTGCGCTGGGCGGCAGTGCCGCTCTGGGCCTGGCGCGTCCACTCGGCCAGCACGGTTTTGAAGCGCGGGTTGGCTTTGAGAATCTGGGCGGCCAACAGGTTGGCGTAGAGGCGACTAAATATTTGCTCGGAGCACTCGTAAGGGTACTCCATCAGGTAAGGCAGGCTCTGCACGGCGTACCAGGCGGGGTTGGCCGTCATTTCGAGCGTGAGCGAGTAGTTGCGCCGGGTGGGACTGCTGGTACTGGTCAGCTTTTTCAGCTCAAACGTGCGGGTGTCGGCACCTACGATGGGCAGCGGCAGGCTCTCGGTTATCAAAATCTGGTTGGGCAGCACCGGCAAGGTGTTTTCCTCGCCATCGGAATAGGTAGCGCCTGGGTGGAGATGCCCGGCAATTTGCTTTTCGCGTCTTGTTTTTGGACTGGAATCAGCTTCACTGTCGCCCGTCTGGGCCACCACGCGGTAGGTGACGGCGACCGGCGCGAAGTCGGCGGGCAGGCTAAGCTCCCAGACCACGGCGGCGCTTTGGTGGGCGGCGGCGCTCACAGGCTGCTGGGCGTTGCCGCGCAGCAGCTGGCTCGTAATATCCTGGCCAGTAGCGGCATCGAGTAAAAATAACTGGGCCGTGCCGTTGGTGGCGTGGTCGGTGAGGTTGGAGAACTTGGCGGGGAACGTGAACGTGTCGCCGGGCCGCAGGAAGCGCGGGGCGTTGGGCGTAATTTGGATTTCCTTCTGCGTCACGAGCTGGCGGGCAAGCTGGCCGGTGCGCAGGTTCTTGTCGTGGGCCAGGGCCAGCAGCTGCCAGCGCGTCACGGCTTCGGGCATCTGAAATTCGAGCACCACGCCGCCGTTTTTATCGGTGCGCAGGGCGGGCTGCCAGAAGGCCGTTTCGCGGAAATCGGTGCGGGTGGGCACGGCGGTGAGGCCGGGGGCCGGAGCAGCAGGCTTGGCAATCATACTTACCGCCCCAGTTATATCGGAGCGGGTTTGAGTGCCATAGCCAGCTACCACTACCTCGTTCAATGCCATCGACATAGGGGCCGAAGCAGCAACTCCACGAATCATTACTCTTGGGCTACCACCAATAGCCATGCCTCTCATTCGCACTCCATCCAGGCCGCCTCTTATTTGGGCTTTATACTCTGTGTACCAGTTTTTTAATTGAGGGTATTCTATACTCACTTCATTCACCGAACTGGCAAGCTGACTGAGCAATTCTGAATTCAACTCCCCAAACTCACCCTGCCAGCCAAACCGCGCCGGGTAGTAGTTGCCGCCAAAATTCAGCCCCATAAAGCTGTGGGGCCGGAACACATCCAGGCTCTGGTCATACAACGTGGCTAGCAGCTCGGCCTCGGCAGGCTTGCCGTTGGCCTGGCGGATGGTGACGCGCCAGGTTTCCTTTTGGCCGGGAGCCAGCTTGTCGCGGAAAGTGCTGATGGCCAGTGTGAGCGGCTGGGGCTTGTCGGCTACCTGCACGGTGGCGTCGTGGCGATAGAGCTGATTAGCACGCACCTGCGTGGTGTGCACGTAGAGCGGGCCGCGGGCCGTGGCCGAGCCACTTTCTAGGGTTAGGCGGCGCTGCTCGCCGGCGTTTAGCGTCAGCCACTCGTGGCGCAGCAGCTGGCCGCCGCGCTCTACTTCGAGCAGCACGCGGGTGTCGGCCTCGCTGCTACCCAGCAAAATGCTGGCGGGCTGGCCGGGGGCTACCGAGTCGGAGAGGGCCACAAACCAGTCGGGCGTGGCGTAGGGCACGGTGGCCACCCGCGCGTCGTAGAGCGTGAAATCGAGCTTAGCCCGGGCCGAATCGGGGCCGGTGGCCTGGGCTTCGAGGCGGTAGCGGCCGGTGGGCAGCGCCGCCAGGGCGGCGCTCAGGTCGAGCGCGGGGCCGGCTTTCGTGTCGAACGCCAGGGTTTTGACCAGCACGGCGGGCGCTTCGTTATCCTCAGTTTCGGGCGTGGGGCCGGGCACGCCGGCCGGACTTTTCTTATAACTAATTGTCAGCAAGCGCAATACCCCAGCGGTTGGCAAGGGCTCGCCGGTAGCGTTGGTGCTGAGCAGCATGAAGGCGGGCAACTTGGCTTTGTCGGCCTGACTGGGCCCCACGAGGCGCAGGCTAAGCGGGTTGCGGCCGATGGCCACATTACGGGTGCCGGTGCGGGTTTCGCCGGCCGCGTCGGTCACGTCGGCGATTATTTCGAAGAGGTAGCCGGGCTCCCAGCCGCGGCGGCCCGGCTGCCGGGGGGCCAGCGGCGGCGTGAAGGTGATAGCGAAGCGGCCCTCGGCATCGGTAGTGGTGGTGCCGTGGGCGATTTCCTGGTTGCCGCCGCGTGGGCCGGGCCGCGAACTGCCGCGCCCACCGAAGCTGTAGTCGAACAGGGGCCACAGCTCACGGCGCGTAATGCGGTACTGCACCTTGGCCCCGTCGGTGGCCTGGCCGGCGTAGGCGCGGGCGCGGCCACTCAGGGTCAGCGGCTGGCCTAGCTGCGGCCGGCCGGGCACCGAGTCGAGCGCCACCAGAAACGTGGGGCGCTTGTAGTCCTCCACCGCGAAGCTGAGGCTACCGTGGTCGGTTTGCAGCTGCATCTGGCCGTTGAGCAAGCCGGCGGGCAACACCAGTGAGCCGTGGAAACTCCCGAAATCGGAGGTAGTGAAGGGCAGCGTTTGCACGGTTTGGCCGTTCACGTCGAGCAGGCGCACGCTCACTGGCTGGCCGGTGAGCAGCTGGCTTTTGGCCGCCCGGCTTTCGGTCAGAATTCCTTTGAAATACACCGTTTGCCCCGGCCGGTAAATGGCGCGGTCGGTGAACAGGAAGGCGCGTTGCTGCGGCCGGTCTACCTCTTCGTAGCTGGGGTAATAGGAGCCGTTGAGCATGGTCAGCAGCGTATCGCGGCCCCGCCACGAGCGCACGCTTTGCAGCTGCTCGCGCCCAAACGAAGCACTGTTGCCGAGGGGGGCCGGCAGCTCGGCTTCGCCCGTCGGGCCGGTGGGCAGCACAGCACGCAGGCGCTGGTCGTTGCGCGATTTTTCGCGGTTATACACGTTAAACGCGGCCTGGTTATTCACCCCCGCCAGCGGCGCGCCGCTTTGGCGGTCTAGCAGCAACAGCGCGGTGGCGCCGGTGGTGGCCTTAGGGCGGTGCACCACGCTCAGCGCGCTGGCCCCCAGCAGGGCGTAGCTCGTTACGGCCCCGGCTTGCGGCGCGGTGGGGTCGGTGGCCTGGCTGCTGACGACCACCACGTAGTAGCCCACGGGCAGCGCCGCGCCGGCCGCCGTCAGCTTCTGCTCCTGGTAATTGAGCGGCTGCGCGGGCACCGCCACCGGCCAGCTAGCGGCCGGCGCGGCGCGCAGGGCGCGGGTGTAGCGCTTGGCAAAGGGCCGGTTTTGCGGGTCATAAACAGCCCCTTTCTCCCACTCCTTCAGCGTGATGCGGTAGGCCCAGGCGTGCAGCGCAGTTACGTTGCGGGCCGTGAGGCTGAAGCGCCAGGGCTGACCGGGCACCACGATGGCAGCGGCCGAAAACGCCAGCTCGGGCTGCTCGATTTCGGCGCGTAGCTGCCGGGCCCGCGCCGCCCCGCGCGACTTTGGAAACCGGGCTTCGGTTTCGCGCGTCAGGGCCACGGCGGCTACCGGGTTGGCAGCGCGCCGCGCCTCGGCCCGGCGGGCAATGAACTCCGTGCTGATAGGCAGGGCCTGATACGTGTCGGCCAAGCGCGCCAGGGCAGGTTCGTATTGGTCAGCCAGGTCGGTATTTTGGGCGATACCGTGCAGGTAATCAATTCGTTGCAAGTCCACATCGGCCAGGGCCGCCAGGTTTTGCGGGGCCAGCTGCTGGCGCGAGGCCGTGAGGCGCTGCAACAGATGCAGCACGTGCAGCTGGCCATTGAGCGAGTCGCCATCCGGGGCCAGCAGGCGCAGCGCGGCAAACTCCTGGGCGCTGCCAAATAGCTTGGGGTCAGTGGGTTGCCACTGTTGCTCGGGCTTAGTGATGTACAGCTCCTGGTTTTGCAGGCCCGCAATGGCGCGCTGGGCCAGCAGGTCGTAGAGGGTGGGGCGCAGCGCCCGGCCTTCGGCGTTGCCGCCGGTGGCCAGGTCGCCGAGGTCGGCCAGAGTGGTTTTGAGCTGGCGGGCGGGCTCATCCTCTACCGACTGGTAGTAGTGCCGCACAATGGCCGCGCCCAGCCGGCCGGCATCCCAGGTGGCCAGGCTGGTGCCGCCATCGGCCGCGCCGGGCGTGGCCGCGTCGGCGGTAGGGGCGGCCCCGTTGGTGCGCTGGTACAGCTGGTAGCGATGCTCGTTGTAATAGGCAGTGTATAAGCCCCCTAGCAACGAGTGCAAGATGGGCCGCGCCGGAAACTGCGCCGTCTTTAAGTCATTCTCCAGCAAAGCGATACCTTTTTCATCGGCATCGTTCTCCTTGTTATCAAGCAGGCGAATCTTGTAGAGCAGCGCCCGCACGTAGGCCAGGGCGTTGTTTTCGCGGCGGGCCTGCTGGTAAATTTTCTCTACCAGCGGGGCGGCGGTGGCCGTTTGCTCTTTCTGGAGCAGCGCATCAATCTTTTTCCACTGCGCCGCGAGTGGCGCGGGCGAGCCGGGAGCGGCCGAGTCGGCAAGTAAGGCGGTCATCAGCAGGCAGCAGCAAAGCAGTAAGTAGCGCATGGGGCAAGCCGGTCGGCCAAGGTTGATACCCCAAAGATGCCGGAACCATGCCAATTGCACATTTTTCAGTGAGCAATGAGCGGCAAGTTAGCGCAAGCCCCAGTCCGCCGGCGCAAGCCGGCCGACCAGTTGTCATTGGCAAACGCGGGTGGCACAACGACAACCGGCGCCTGAAGCCGGACTCCTGCGCCTTTCTGACCGTCGAGGTGGCGCAACGACAACCGGTCGGCCGGCTCGCGCCGGCGGACCGGCCCCTAACTTACTATCTGTCTAGCTGCGGCCGCGCCGCACCGGGTAAAACAGCAGCTGCACAATGAGCAGCGCCACGCTCGTAAACAGGATGCTGACGCCCACCCGGCCCAGCGTACGCAGCGGGTACTGAAACGAGCCCAGCTCCAGAAAAAAATATACCACGTGGTGCACGCTCACCAGCAGCAGCAGGTACACCGAAAACCACTGCCAGCCCATTTGGTGCACGTTCACGGTGTCCTGGGCGTCGTAGCCGTCGCGGGGCGTGAGCAGGCGCAGCACCCAAGGGCGCAGGTAGGCCAGCAGCACGGCGGCGGCGGCGTGCAGGCCGCCCGTGTCGTAGCTGATATCCATGGACAGGCCCATAGCAAAGCCCAGCAGCAGCTGCAAGGCAATGGGCGTGCTCAACGGTAAGAACAGGATAAAGCCCAGGTACAGAAAGCACCAACCCAGCCCAAAGAGCGAGAGCTGCCCCACCAGGAACACCTGCACCCCGGCGTAGACACCAAACCGCAGCAGCTGCCGCACAAGCATTGCCAGCACACTCATCGCGGAACGTGGGTGGGCTTACTGATGGGTTTCACGGGCACGGGCTCGGGGGCCGTGGCGGCGGTTTCGAGCGAGTCGCGCTCGCTGCGGGGGCGGTTGTGCACTACGTACACGTAGGTGAGGCGGCTAAAATCGACGCTCAGCTTCAGGTGCACGGTCCAGAAATTCTTGTCCGGCTCCTTCACAAACGATTCGATGAGGCCGACCAGCACTCCCTCCGGAAACACGGCGTTGTAGCCCGACGTCACCACCGAGTCGCCCACCGCCAGGCGGTTCTGGCGCGGAATGTAGTCGAGCAGCGCGTGGCTGTAATCTTCACCGGGCCATTTCACGCTGCCAAAGGTACCGTCGCGCTTTATTTTGGCCGCTATCGCCATCTTGGAGTGCAACAGGGAAAACACCGTGGCGTAGTGCGCGCTCACCGATTTCACCTGGCCTACCACGCCGGTGGCGCTCATCACGCCCAGGCCGGGCTGCACGCCATCGGCCTCCCCTACATTCAGGGTCAGGTAGTTATCCACGGCCCGCAGCGAGTTGTTGATAACCCGGGCCGGAATAAGTGGATAGGCCACGTCGCGGGCGGCAAGCCGCGCACCGCCCAGCAGCAGCGTATCGGGCCGGGCCAACACTTTGGGTAGCTTGTCTTTGGGCAGCGGCTTGGGCAGGCCGGTGGTGGCCAGCGCCTGGCTGGGGTCGGGCCGCAGGTGGCGGTAAATGATGTGGCCCAGCGTGTCGCGCCCCACGGGCAGCGAGTCGGCCTCGCGGTGCGTAAAATCGGGTGGGTACAGCTGCTGGCGCAGCCGCGAGTTATCTACCAGCAGCTGGTGGTTTAGCTCGTCAAGCTTAAAGTAGTCAGTTACTTGCGTGCGGCGCGCCAGCACCACGCCCGCGTAGGCATTGGCCGAGTTGAAAAACGCCGCCCGCTGGTACGAGCTGTTGGTCACGAACAAAAACAAACTCGCCACTTCCAGCAGCACGAAGAGCATGACCCCCTGGAAGCGCAGCAAAAAAGCAACGAGGTTACGCATGGATTGCTAATAGAGAGGCTCAAAACCGCTGGCCATTGCGGGGAGGAACGACGAAGCAATCTCTCCTCGCGCGCGCACCGGTTCAATGGGGCGAGCGTCAAGGAAGGATTGCTTCGTCGTTCCTCCTCGCAATGACCAGCGAATTGGGTAGTAAGCTAATTAACTGATTAAGTGAGTAGTACGCCCCGGTAGGCCTGAATGTCCTTGATGGCCTTGCCGGTGCCGCGCACCACGGCGCGCAGCGGGTCTTCGGCAATGTGGATGGGCAGCTTGGTTTTGGCGGCCAGGCGCTTGTCGAGACCGCGCAGCAGGGCACCGCCGCCGGTGAGGTGAATGCCGTTTTCGTAGATGTCGGCCGACAGCTCGGGCGGACTGATTTCCAGCGCTTTAAGTACGGCTTCCTCAATCTTGGCCACCGACTTATCGAGGGCAATAGCGATTTCCGACGACGTAACCTTAATCACTTTCGGGATTCCCGTCATCAGGTCGCGGCCGCGCACCTCGTAGTCGGGCGGCGTCACGTCGAGCTCGGTGAGGGCCGCGCCTACTTCGATTTTGATGCGCTCGGCCGAGCGCTCGCCGATGAGCAGGTTGTGCTGCCGGCGCATATAATCCAGAATGTCCTGGTTGAAGACGTCGCCGGCCGTTTTAATCGACTGGTCGCACACGATGCCCGAGAGGGCGATAACCGCAATCTCGGTGGTGCCGCCCCCAATATCAATAATCATCGAGCCCACAGGCTGCTCCACATCAATGCCGATGCCGATGGCCGCGGCCATGGGCTCCTGAATCATCCACACTTCCTTGGCCCCGGCGTGCTCGGCCGAGTCGCGCACGGCGCGCTTCTCCACTTCGGTGATGCCGCTCGGAATGCAGATAACCATGCGGTGCGAGGGCTGAAACAGCCGATTGCGGGTGTCTATGAGCCGGATGAGGCCCTTTATCATCTCCTCCGCCGCGTGGAAGTCGGCGATAACCCCGTCCTTAAGCGGGCGGATGGTCTTGATATTGTCGTGCGTTTTCTCGTGCATCTGCTGGGCCTTGGTGCCCACCGCGATGACTTTATTGGTGGTCCGGTCTTTGGCAATAATGCTCGGCTCGTCCACCACAATCTTGTCATTGTGAATGATTAGCGTATTGGCAGTGCCCAGGTCAATGGCAATGTCGCTGGTTAGAAAATTGAAGAAACCCATTTAGATAGCTCAGCGCGGAATAGTAGGCTGGTAGTAATAAACAAAGGTACAATAGAACGCCGTGGCAGGAAGTAATGGGAGTAGTTTGAGTAGTGGGCGTAATCTGAGTAATGAGAGTAATGTCGTTCAATAGTGAGGACGACATTACTCTCATTACTCAGATTACGCCCACTACTCAGCTACTGCGCCTTGTCGAGGGCCAGGCGGCCTTCTTCCAGGTCCAACTCGTTTTCAAGCTTGCGTAGTACTTCTTCGCTAATGCTTTGCTCCTTTCGCAGCTGGTCGAGCAGGGCGCGCTCGAAGTGAATGAGGACTTCCTGCAACTGCTGGAAGGGCGTGAGGGTAACGGGCTGCACGTCGGCGGGACTGCTGGCGCGCTGGCGCAGGCGCGCTAGGCGCTGGGCGTAGCGGTGCTGCATGCGGGCCAGAATTTCGGGCGGGGCCTGGCTGGCGGCTTCGGGGCCACCCAGGTACTCCACAATGCGCTGGGCCATGCTGATGCGTATCTGCTGCTCCTCGTGCTCGGCCTGGGTGTCGGGCGCCAGGCCCAGCCAGCCAATGAGAGGCCGCAGCGTGAGGCCCTGCGCCAGCAGCGACACCAGAATGATGGTGAAGGTGAGCAGCAGAATGGGGTTGCGCTGCGGAAAAGCCGCGCCCGAGGGCAGCGTGAGCGGCAGGGCCAGCGCGGCGGCCAGCGAGAGCACCCCACGCATACCACCCCAGCTCACAATCGTCACCTCCTTCACCGACAGGCCCGGCTGAATAGAGTCGCTGACCCGCGCCAGCAAGGTCGTCAGGTACGTGGTGGGGAAGGCCCACAGCATACGGGCCCCGATGATGGCCACGCTCAGCAGCAGGCCGTAGCCCAGCAGCGGCCAGCGCAGGTCGGGGGCCACGCCCAGCAGAATGGCCGGCAGCTGCAAGCCTATCAATATGAATACCAGGCCATTGAGCAGAAAGGTAAGCGAGTTCCACACGGCCAGCACCTGCAAGCGGCCCTCGTGGTTGAAGATGCGCGCCGAATACTGGCTCACAAACAGCGCCGCCACCACCACGGCCAGCACCCCCGAGCCGTGGGCGGTTTCGGCCAGCAGGTAGGCGGCGTAGGGCGTGAGCAAACTCAGGCTGGTATCGACGGTGACGCTGGTGCGCGAGAGGCGGTGGACCACGTAAAACACGAAGCCCACCACTAGCCCTACCCCAATGCCCACGCCCGCCACCAGCACTAGCTGCCCCGCCGCCTGCCCCAGCGCAAACTGCCCCGTGAGCACCGCCGCCACCGCGTAGCGGTAAGCAATGAGGCCGGTGGCGTCGTTCACCAGGCTCTCGCCTTCCAGAATGGTGATGATGCGCCGCGAAATGGGCAACCCCTTGGTAGCCACGGCCGCCGATACCGCATCGGTGGGCGAGATGATGGCCGCCAGCACGAAAGCCGGCCCCCAGCCAAAGCCCGGCAGCACATAGTGCGTGGCGGCGGCTATCAGCACCAGCGAAAACAGCACGCAGCCGATGGCCAGCATGGAAATAGGCCGCAACTCGGCCCGAAAAGCCGACCATGACAGCTGCCAGGCCGACGCGAACAGCAGCGGCGGCAGAAACACGAAAAACACCAGGTTGGGGGCCAGCGACACCGGCGGCAGGCCCGGCAACAAGCTCAGCCCCAGGCCCGCCAGTACCAGTACCACCGGGTAGGGTATATTCAGCCGGTTGGCCACTTCGGCCAGCGCCGTGGTTACGGCCAGTAAGATTACCAGGAGTTCGACTTCGTGCATAGCAGTAGCTTGGGGCCGGGGGCAGCAGCGCGGAGCACTTGCCCCACACTGCTGCCCCCGGCAAACGTGACATCCAAGATAAGGCCACTCCCAAAACCCCAGCGAGCCAGCCAGATTGATGGCCTACACATGATATTTTCTTCATACGTTTGCAGCCCACATGGATTCCCTCCCCCCTACCCCGCCGATTGACCTGGGCCTCGACATCGAGAAGATGCAGAAGATGGCGTTTATTCTCAAAACCACGGCGCACCCCACGCGCATTGCCATTGTGCAGCTGCTGGCCGCCCACGAGCAGCTGGCGGTAACCGACATCTGCGAGCGCCTGGCGGCCGAGCAGTCGCTCATTTCGCACCACCTGGCCACCATGAAGAGCAAGGGCATCCTGGGCAGCTCGCGCAGCGGCAAAAACATCTACTACTCGCTGAAAATGCGCGAGGTTATCAACGTTATTCAGTGCCTAGCCGCGTGCACTTTTTTGTAGGTACGCCGCCTTCTTTTGCCCACACCCATGAACTCTTGTTCATTTTTTCATACAGCCACCGGGTCGCTATGCAGCACGCGCTAGGGTATTTTGCCGCCATTTTTATTGGCCTGGCGCTGGGCATTATGGGCGGGGGCGGCTCCATTCTCACGGTGCCGGTGCTGGTGTACCTCATGGGGGTGAGCCCGGTGCTGAGCACCGCCTACTCGCTGTTTGTGGTGGGTACTACCGCGGTGGTGGGGGCCTGGCGCTACGCCCGCCAGGGCCTGGTGGCGCTGCCCACGGCACTGGTATTTCTGGGGCCTTCGCTGGCCGTGGTATTCCTAGCCCGCAAGGTGCTGCTGCCGGCCGTGCCAGCCGAATTATTCGTGCTATATAACTTTCACGTTACCAAAGACTTACTTATCTTACTGACTTTTGCGGTGCTGATGGTAGCGGCGGCTACCTCCATGATTCGCAGCCGGGCGGAGGCCGCGCCGGCCACCCCACTACCCGCCCCCAACTACCCGCTGGTGCTGGGCATTGGGGCGGTGGTGGGGCTGCTCACGGGCCTGGTGGGGGCGGGCGGCGGCTTTCTCATCATTCCGGCGCTGGTACTGGGGGCGCGGCTGCCCATGCGGCTGGCCGTGGGCACGTCGCTGGCCATTATCGCCCTCAACTCGCTCATTGGCTTTGCCGGCGACCTGAGCGCGGGCCGGGTCATCGACTGGCCGTTTTTGCTGGGCTTCCTGGCGTTTGCGCTGGCGGGTATTGGCGGGGGCACCTACCTGGCGCGCTTCATTCCGGGGGCGCGGCTGCGGCCGGCGTTTGGCTGGTTCACGCTGGCCATGGGCACGTTTATTCTGGTGAAAGAGCTGCTGTTGCGGCCGGCGTAATTTGATTCTCAAGTTGGCAGCCGTGCTGATTTTTTCTTTTTTGTGAAACCTCTTTTCTTATTGCCATGCAAATAGCGCCATTTGAAAACCAGGGCCACTACTTATTCTTCCTCTTGATAAGCTGCTAGTTATGCTTGATTTTTTTCGGCAATCCTGGCCCTGGTACGTGGCCGGGCCGCTCATTGGGCTCACGGTGCCGACACTGCTGCTCGTGGGCAATAAGGTGCTGGGTATCAGCAGCTCGCTGCGGCATATGTGCGCGGCGTGCGTGCCGGTGGGCATCCCGTTTTTAACCTACAACTGGCGCGCCGAGGCCTGGAACCTGTGGTTTGTGCTGGGCATCACGCTGGGCGGCTTCCTGGGCTACCGCGTGCTGGGCCACCCCAACGTGGTGGCCATTTCGGCGGCCACGGTGCACGACTTGCGCACGCAACTGCACCTCACCGACTTCTCGGGCCTGCTGCCGCGCGAGCTGTTTGCGCTCGACAACCTGGCCAACTGGCGCGGCTGGGTGTTTCTGGTGCTGGGCGGGTTTTTGGTGGGCTTTGGCACGCGCTACGCGGGCGGCTGCACCTCGGGCCACGCCATTTCGGGCTTGTCCAACTTGCAATGGGTGTCGCTGGTGGCGGTGGTGGGCTTCTTCGTAGGTGGGCTTTTTATGACCTGGGTGGTGTATCCGCTCCTCTTCAGCTAAACGCGCATGAAAAACCTTAAATACCTGGTGCTGGGCACGTTATTCGGCATTATTCTCACCAAGAGCGAAGTCATCAGCTGGTTTCGGATTCAGGAAATGTTCCGCTTCCAGGCCTTCCACATGTACGGCGTCATTGGCTCGGCCATCGTGGTGGGGCTGGTTTCTATCCAGCTCATCAAGCGCTATAACCTCCGGACTATCAACGGCGAAGCCATTACGCTGACCGACAAAAAATACAGCCCCGGCGTCTGGATTGGCGGCCTGCTATTTGGCCTGGGCTGGGCGCTCACGGGCGCGTGCCCCGGGCCCATGTTTGCCCAGCTGGGCAGCGGCGCCCCGGCGGCGGCCGTGCTCCTTGTGGCGGCGCTGGCCGGCACCTGGACGTACAGCGCCCTGCGCGAGCGCCTGCCGTAAGCAATGCGTAGCGCCTAACGAGCAACTGACCGTCGATTGCTCCTTACTCCTTGATGAAGCGGCTCAACCACCTTTTTTCAGTTTGCTGGTGGAGCAGGTGCGGGCTTTTACCGGGCCACGCTCACGGCGCGGCGCGGTAAGAACCCGGCCTGGGGCGGCCACCGCGGGCCACCACGGATAGTTGCGCCGCACTGGCGGGCACTCTTTTGCGTGATTCAGTGGTCCTTAACCATACGCCCGAACGCAAGGAAGCAGCTCATTCGCCCGTATGATTTAACGGGACGAACGAGCTGCTTGTTTATGCTCAGCTTAAAGCACTATCTAACAGATAGTTAGCTGCTTGCTAGTGCTTAAAGTGGCGCACACCGGTGAGCACCATGGCCAGGCCGAGGCGGTTGCAGGCGTCAATCGAGTCCTGGTCTTTAATGGAGCCGCCGGGCTGCACCACGGCGCGCACGCCGGCGGCGGCGGCAATCTCCACGCAGTCGGGGAAGGGGAAAAACGCATCAGAGGCCATCACGGCCCCCTTCAGGTCGAAGCCGAAGCTGGCGGCCTTCTCGATGGCCTGGCGCAGGGCATCCACGCGCGAGGTTTGGCCCACGCCCGAAGCCAGCAGCTGGCCGGGGCGGGCCAGCACGATGGTGTTGCTCTTGGTGTGCTTGCAGATTTTGTTGGCAAACTCCAGGGCGGCCACCTCATCGGCCGTGGGCGCGGAGGTAGTCACGGTGCGGAAGTCGGGGGCCGTTTCGATTTGCAGGTCGGCATCCTGCTCGATGATGCCGTTGAGCAGGGTTTTAATTTGCTTTTTCGGAAACTCTACTGGCTTCTGCAACAGCAGGATGCGGTTCTTCTTGCTTTGCAGCACGGGCAGCGCCTCGGCGGCAAACGCCGGCGCGATGAGCACCTCAAAGAACAGCTTGTTCAGCTCCTGCGCGGTGGCCAGGTCCACCTCCTGGTTCACGATAATCACGCCCCCGAAGGCCGATACCGGGTCGCAGGCCAGCGCGTTGGTATAGGCGGCGTGCAGGTTTTCGGCCTGGGCCACGCCGCAGGCGTTGGTGTGCTTGAGGATGGCCACGGCGGGCGGCCCGCCCGCAAACTCGCGCATGAGCTGCACGGCGGCATCCACGTCCACCAAGTTATTGTAGCTCAATTGCTTGCCGTGCAGCTGGTCGAACAGCGCCGCCAGGTCGCCGTGGAAAGCGCCGGCCTGGTGCGGATTTTCGCCGTAGCGCAGCGGCGTGGTGGGCTGGTCCTGGCGGCTGGCGGCTGGCGTAGCGCTCGTTGCCAGGCTGGTGCCCTGGCTCATGTACTTGAAAATCTCGGTGTCGTAGTGGCTGGTGGCGGCGAAGGCGGCGGCGGCGTAGTGGCGGCGGTCGTCGAGGCTGGGGCTGCCGTTGGTGGCTTCCAGGAGCTGGGCCACGGCCTCGTACTGGTCGCGCGAGCTGATTACCAGCACGTCGCGGTAATTTTTGGCGGCGGCGCGCAGCAGGGCAATGCCCCCGATGTCGATTTTCTCAATCACGTCCTGCTCGGGCGCACCGCTGGCCACGGTTTCCTCGAAAGGATACAAATCAACCACCACCAGGTCGATGGGCGGAATGCCGTGCTGCTCGGCCTGGGCGAGGTCGCCGGCTTCGTGGCGGCGGTGCAGGATGCCGCCAAACACCTTGGGGTGCAGCGTTTTCACACGGCCACCAAATACCTCGGGGAAACCCGTCAGGTCTTCTACGGCAACTACTTCAGCACCTTGCTCTTCGAGAAATTTTTGGGTGCCGCCCGTGGAATAGAGTGTGACACCGAGACGGCGCAGGGTAGCAACGAGCGGGGCCAGGCGGTCCTTGTGGTACACGGAGAGCAGGGCGGCGCGAATGGGGCGAGCGGCAGACATTGGCAGGGAAAGTTTGGGGGGTAAAATGCTGTGCGGAGCGCAAAAACTGCCTCCCCCCTACCCGGCCAACCGCGGTAAGGGCTTGGCGCTGCAAAGGTAGGCCCGGCTATTCGGGGGGCCGGCGGGCTTTTTCAGAAAAAGTCAAAAACCCGCTGGTTAGGTCTGCTGGTAACTCCCAGCCCTAGTTTGGAGTTATGCTAGCTTAATCGTCTGCTCACGCACGCGCTCCCCGATGCTCGACTTTCCTGCCGCCAACCCGCTACTCATTCCTTCGCCACCTAAGGCTACTACGTTATCGCCCACTACACCCGCGGCCATAATAGCGGCGGCGACGCGCCTGGCCCCGCGCCTGCTGGCCCAGGCCGCTAGCACCGACGAAATCGGCGGTTTTCCTACCCAGGAAATGACCTGGTTGCACGAAGCCGGCTTGCTCACGGCAGTATTGCCCGGCAGCCTGGGCGGCGTGTGCCTCGGCGAGCCTACTACGGCGCTGCCCCTGCTGCAAGCCCTCTACCATGTGGGGCGGGGCAACCTGGCGGTGGGCCGCCTCTGGGAAGGCCACGTAAATGCCTTATTATTAATACGTTGCTTTGGCAGCGCAGCGCAACTGGCCCGCGCCGCCGCCGATGCGCGCGCCGGCCACGTATTTGGCGTGTGGAACACCGAAAACCCCGCCGAAGGCGTGCACCTGGACGCGCGGCCTATGGTGCCGGGCCACTACCGCCTGCGCGGGGCCAAAACGTTTGCCTCGGGCGCGGGCCACATCACGCGGCCCGTGCTTACGGGCGCGCTGCCCGATAACAAAGGCTGGCAATTGGTGCTGCTGCGCGCCGACCAGCAGCCACCCCAGCTTGACCGCAGCTTTTGGCGGCCCTTGGGCATGCGGGCCACGGCCAGCTTCCGCGCCGATTTTACGGGCCTCGAAATTGGGCCCGATAACCTAGTGGGTGCCCCCAACGACTACTACCGCGCCCCGTGGTTCGGGGGCGGGGCGGCGCGCTTTGCGGCCGTGCAGTTGGGCGGGGCCGCGGCCGTGCTCGACGAAACCCGCCGCTTTCTGCGCCGCCTCGGCCGCACCGACGACCCCTACCAGCGCCAGCGCCTGGGCGAGCTGCTTGCCCTGCACGAAACCGGCCAACGCTGGCTGCGTGGCGCCGCCGAGCACGCCGCCCTGCCCACTACCGCTGCCGAGCCGCTGCCCCTGCCCCGGCTGGCAGCGCTCACGGCCTACGTCAATGCCTTCCGTGGCACTACGGAAGACATTTGCCTGCAAACCCTGCGCCTGGCCGAGCGTTGCGTGGGCGCGCGTGGCCTGCTCCAGCCCGAGCCCTTCGAGCGCCTGCACCGCGACCTCACGCACTACCTGCGCCAACCCGCCCCCGACGGCGCGCTGGCCGATGTCGGGCGCTTCGCGTTGGATTCGGACCTGCCGGCCTATCAGCTTTTTGGGCAATCATCTATTTCGTAAATTATTATTTAACAAATAGTTGCGCCTCAATGAGTGACTTGCCTTTTGACTCTTATCCGTTGCGGCCGGCCAGCTACGCGGCCACGCTGGGCCGCACCGTCATCGTCATTCCGCACCCCGATGATGAAGCTCTGGGCTGCGGCGGGCTACTGGCGCTGCTGCGGCAAGCGGGCCAGCCGGTGGCCGCCGTGCTGGTGAGCGACGGCACCATGTCGCACCCGCATTCGCACGATTTTCCGGCCCCGGCTCGCCGCGAGCTGCGCTACGCTGAGCTGCGCCACGCCCTGGCCGTGCTGGGGGTTGACGAAAACCAGGTGCTATACCTGGGCCTGCCCGATAGCCAGGTGCCCAGCGCCGGCCCAGCCTTTGAGGCCGCCGCCGCGCAATTTACCAACTTCATCACTGAGCAGCAAGCTGATACAGTACTCACTCCCTGGCGGCGCGACCCCCACCCCGACCACCGCGCCAGTAGCCAGCTCACGGCCGCCGGGCTAGCTCAGCTGCCCCAGCCCCCGCGCCGCCTCGAATACGTGGTATGGGCCTGGGAGCGCGCCGCCTCCGCCGACCTGCCCCAGCCCGGCGAAGGCACGGGCTTCCGGCTAGATATTGCCGCGGTGCTGCCCCAGAAGCAGCGCGCCATTGCGGCCCACCGCTCGCAGCTCGCGCCCGGCACCATCACCGACGACCCCAGCGGCTTTTTGCTGTCCGAACATATGCTGGCCCACTTCACCCAGCCCACCGAAGCCTTTATCGAAGCCTAAGCCAACGCTTATGAATACCAATCAACCTAATACGCTGGGCACTAATTACTTTGATGACGTGTACCGGGCTAATACGGACCCCTGGGCCTTCGCCAGCAGCCCCTACGAGCGCCAGAAATATACCGACACCCTGGCCGCCCTCACCCGGCCGCGCTACGAGCGGGCCTTTGAAATAGGCAGCTCCATTGGGGTGCTCACGGCGCAGCTGGCGCTGCGCTGCGGCCACCTGCTGAGCGTGGACGTGAGCGAGGCCGCCCTCACCCAGGCCCGGCAGCGCTGCGCCGCCCTGCCCCAGGTGGAATTACGTAAACTACAAGTACCCAACGAGTTCCCCGAAGGGCAATTCGACCTCATCCTGCTTTCCGAAGTGGGCTACTACTGGTCGCCCGCCGACCTGGCCCGCGCCGCCGACCTCATGCTGGCGGCCTTGGCCCCCGGCGCCCAGCTCCTGCTGGTGCACTGGACGCCCGTGGTACCCGACTACCCACAAACGGGCGATGAAGTACACGATTTTTTTCTACAAAAAGTTAGCGAAGAAGGCATTATAAAACACCTGCACGGGCACCGCGCCGACAAGTACCGGCTCGATTTATTCGAAAAAGTGGCAACTACCTAGCTGTTTGCCGGGCTAAGAAACGCGCTATGCCCCCGCAACCCCGGCGCGCAAATACGCGCGCAAATCGCGCATGGCCCCGGTGAGCGGCACGGGCAACACCGCGCCTCGGGTAGCCTCTATCCATTGCCACAGCTGGCCAAATGAAGTGGCCTGCCGCGCCTGTTGCAGCAGGTCGGTGGTGGGTACTTCTACGGCGCGGGCCAGGCGGGCCAGTTCGGGGCCGGGCGCGTGGGCCCCTTGCTGCCACCAGGCCCGCAGGCGGCGGCGGGCGCGCCACACGCGTACCAGCTCGTGCGGGCAAGGTACCTGGGGCTCAGCTTGTTGGGTGGCCAGGTTTTCCCACTCGCGCAGCTGCCACGACAGGCCTACTTCGACGCGGCCGCAGCGGCGGGCCGAGGTATATACTTGCACGTGCGGGCTGTGGCGCACCGGCAGGTCGTGTTGCAGCAGCAGCTGCCACAGGGCTTCATCTTCCAAAAACGGCACTACCGGCAAGCCCCCTACCCGGCGGTAGGCGCGCACCGTGAGGGCCAAGCTGGCCCCGTAGTGCTGGTGGTGGCAGGGCCAACGGTCGGCGGCGCAGGGGTCTACCAAGTCTTCCAGCTGGCGCAGCAACACGCGGTAGGCCGCATCGCGCAGCTGAATGCGCCGCACGGGGCAGGGTTCCACGGCGGCGGCCGTTTGGGTGAGAATGCGGCCGCCCACGGCTTCGGCTCCATTCTCCATTTCGCGCAGCGTGGCGGCCAGCCAGGTGGAGGCCACCAGCGTGTCGGCGTCGGTACTCAGCAGCACGCCGGTGCCGCCAATAGTGGCTTCGAGGCGCTGGGCAGCCACATCGAGCAGCAAGCGGCGCGCCCGGCCCACGTGGGCCTGCGGGCGTGGCAGCTGCACCTCAGCCACGTGCAGCACCAAGTTGGGGTGGCGGCGCGCGGCCTGGCGCACAGCGGCAGCCGTGCAGTCTAAGCAGTTGTTGGCCAACACAATAACCTCCAACATACCAGCCGGCACCGTTTGCCCACTAAGGGTAGTTTGGGCAGCAAGGGCGGCCAAAGTAGCCGGCAGCGTGGCCGCTTCATCCTTGGCCGGAATGATGACGCAGGCTTGCAACGCCTCCCGGGGCGGGGGTAGCTGGCGAGCCAGGGCACGCTCGACTTGGTGCAGCAGCTGCTCTTCGGTGGGCGGCGACAAGAGGGCCGGTGGGGCGGTCGCCGTAGCTTCGCGCGTAGCGTGGAAGCGAACTGGCTGGGCTAGTTGGTCCATAAGGAGGAATGTGTACGCCCAAGCTCCGGGGAGGATAACTACTTCTTGTTTTATTTTTGTTTTTACTGCAAATATTCACCAATCTTTCATCTATAAATTTTTACAACTTACTTATAATCAATCAAATAGTTTATTCAAAGGTTAAGCTATTTATTTTAGCCAAAAAAGCGGGGCCGCGCCACCAGTTGGTGACGCGGCCCCGCTTTTTTGGCTAAGTCCAGTCTGCTTAGAAGGCCTCGCCGATGGCGAAGTACAGCCCGGGGTCTTTGCCAAAGGCGTAGTCGAAGCGCAGGTTTACCCGGTCGCGGCGAATGAGGTTAAAGCGGGCCCCAATGCCGCCGGCCGTGTGCAGGCCGCCGAAGCTATAGTCGCTGAGGTTGTAGCCCACCTGGCCCACGCCGAGGAAGGCAGCCCCGTCGATGCGCCAAAACAGGTGCTGGCGCAGCTCGGCCTGGGCCGACACCATCTGCCGGTCGCGGTAGCGCTGCTCATAAATGCCGCGCATCAGGTTGGCGTTGTTATAGAGCGTGCCGCCCAGGTTGGCGCCCAGGCCGGCCAGCCCGTACCACGGCACATCACCCGAGTGAAACTGCCCCGAAAATTGCAGCGCCAGAATAGTTTTGTTGCTGAATATCGGCTGGTAGTGCCGGGCATCAATCTGGTAGCGCACAAAGTTGTAGTCGGAACCCACGTACTTGCCGTTGAACATCACCTGCAAGTCGAGCAGGCTGCCTTTGGAGGCGGCCAGGGCCACGTCGCGGCTATCGTAGGTATACACCGGCCCGAGACCCGAGAGGCTAAAATTCAACGTCTGGCGCAAGTCCGCGCGGATGCGCTGGTCTTGCAGAAAGAAGTTGCGTTGCGCCAAGTTGTTAGGGTCGGTTATGGCAATGTTGTCCCCGTTATCATCTACGCGACCCTGTTCCTGGCTGAGGTTATACACCCGCGATAAACGATACTGCAAGCCCAGAAACTGATTTTTAGCTATGCTCTTCTGAAAGCGCTGGTTGATGATAAACAGCTGAAAATCAAGAAACGAGCGATTACTATTTTGGGTTTGCGGCGCGTCATTGCCAATTCCAAAGTAGTAAAGCCGGTTTTTATACGAGCTGATTTCGCCGTTCAGGTAATATTTCTCGCCCGGCGAATAGATAGTGTGCACAAACTGCAAGAGCGACTGGCTTTTCTGGGTGGTCCAGAACTGCACCCGGGCGTTGGAGGCGCGGGTGGTAGTATCGGTACCCAGCCGACCGCTCAGCAGGCCGCCCAGGCCGTAGCCAGCCCCGGTTTCCTGCTGGTAAAACAGCACGGGCACGGGTAGGATAGTAATCTTATTACCAGACTTGGCTTCCTTGACCGGGCCGGTAACGGGTGGGTTAGCGACGGGTGGGTCGGTGGCCGGCGGGCTAGTGACGGGCGGGCTGGTGGCCGGTGTATCCTGGCCATAGCTCACCAAAGCACTGCCCAAAAAGGCAGCTACTAGTAGCGGAAAAATGCGCATAAAAACGATAAAATGGAAGCGTGTGGGAACATCAACGAATTTTAACTGCTAGCGGTTGGCTTCACGGCGCATTACAAATCAGTTAGCTGCATGTAGCCAGGCAGTTACGCTGCTACATCCGCTATTCATCTACTGCCCGGCTGCGCGGCGCAGCTCCTCCTCGGCCCCGGCGGCGCGGCGGCGGGCGGCGGCCACCTTGCCATTGCCAAAGCGGTAGCTAAAGGCGGCCGTGACCACCCGCGTATCCTCGCGCCGGTAGTAGCTCTCCGTAAAGTTGTCGTAAGTAGAAGCCACGCGGGTGGGCACGGTGTAGAAGATGTCGGCTACGTTCAACCGCAGGGTAGCTTGCTTGTTCCAAAGGCTTTTTTGCACGCCCGCCGTCACCTGCCCGCGGGGCTGAATGACCTGAAACTGAAATACTTCGCGCGACTCGTAGAAGCCGTTTACCTCGGCCACCCAGCCGCGGGGCAGCACAAAGCTGTTGTTGAGGGTGAGGTTGGTGGCAAAGCCGCCGCGGTCGAGGGTGGTGCCGGCCAGCGCGCCCTGGTAGCGGTTGTAGTAGAACAGGCCGTTGGCGTAGAGCGTCCACCACTTGGTGAGTTGCAGGGGCGCGGTGAGCGTGAGGGTGTAGAAGTGCTGGGTGCTCAGGTTCACGTCGCGGTTCACCACCAGCTGGCCGCCGTCGGGGGCGGGCTGCACCACGTTTACGAGGGGCTGGCTGGTGCGGGCGTAGGCCAAGGCAGTGGTGAATTTCTGCTTGTAAGTGTGGCTCACCTCCACATTATAGCTAGTGGCGGGCACCAGGTCGGGGTTGCCGGCGCGGTACGAGGTAACGTCGAGGTACGAGCGAATGGGATTGAGCTGCACGTAGCTGGGCCGGTCGATGCGCCGGCCCGCCGCCAGCGCCAAGGCGTGCTGCTTGCTCAGCGTGTGCTGCACCAACACATTGGGAAACAGCTGGATATAATGACGTTCGTTGGCGGCCCCGCCCAGCGTTTCGGCCCGGGTGTTAGCTTGCTCGGCGCGCAGGCCGGCTTGCAGCGTGGTGCGGGCCCGCGCCTGGCGCAGGCTCACGTAGGCGGCGTTCACATTTTCACGGTACCGAAACTGGCTGGAAATGGCCAGCGCCGGGGTCGTCACGCCGCTCACGGTGTTGGCAAAGTCCACGTCGCTGTCCGACGCTACCCGGGTCACTTTGGCCCCAGCATCGAGCCGCGCCCGGTGGGGTAGCGGCTGACTAAAATCGGCCTTCAGCGCCCCAATATCGAGGTTGCTGCGCTGGTCGCCACTGAGCAAACTGGTAGGCTGCGCCGGTGCCTCAAAGTAGGTATTGAGCGCCAGCAGCCGGGTGGTGTGGTAGCGGGCGTAGTCGGCATCGACGGTCACGAAGCCCGCGTTGGCCGAGTCAGCCAGGGCGTGGCGCAGGTTGAGGTTGAGGCTGCCGCTGGGCCGGTTGATGTCCTGGGCGGCGTTGCCCGAATAGCGACCGGTGGGCTGCCCGGCCCCGTCAAACACCTGCGTCTGGCTGGGCGTGTCGGAGGTGGTGCGCGCCACCAGCGTGCTCACCGACATGCCCAGCAGCGTGCGCTTGCTCAGGTTAAGGTCGAGGCCCACCTTGCCGGTGTGCGAGCGCAGCTGCGAGGCCTGGTCGTTGTATTGCAGCGTGCGGCGGGCCGGCATTTGCGGCGTGGCGGCAAACTGCCGGTCAAAATCGAGCCGCAGAAAATTACGGCGGTCAGCATAGGCGTAGTTGGCGTACAGGTTGAGCTTCTGGCGACGGTAGTTGAGACTACCGCCGCCCGTAAACTTTCCCAGCTCACCGCGGCCGTAGCTGGCATTGGCGCTGCCGTTGAGCCCCAGGCGCTGGTCCTTCTTGAGGTTGATGGCAATCACGCCCGCCCCACCCTGCGCATCATAACTAGCTGGTGGATTAGTAATTAACTCCAGACTTTGCACTTGCTGGGCGGGCAGGGCGCGCAGGTAGTCGGCTAGCTCCTGGCCGGTGAGCGGCACGCGCTTGCCATCCACCACCACCAGTACGCCCTGGCGGCCGCGCAAGCTCAGGTTGTTGCCGGCATCAAGCGTCACGCCCGGCGAGCGGCCCAGCACGTCGAGCGTGGTAGCCCCGGCCGCCAGGGGGCTGTCGGCCACGTTGGCCACGGTGCGGTCGGCCAGGCGCTCGTAGGGCGGCTTGCGGCCCGTCACGGTCACTTCCTTGAGGGCCGTGGCCTGGCTGGCAGCCAGTTGCAGGGGCGCCAGGGTTAGCCCGGTGGCCGGCAGGACAAACGCCGGGCTCCAGGCGCGGGCAAAGCCCACCTGCGCCACCGACACCAGGTAGCGCGGGCCGGCCGCCGCATCCAGCCGAAACGCGCCGCTGGCGTCACTAAACTCCGTTTTTACCACCACTGAGTCGGTGGCGCGGTGCAATGTGACGGTGGCAAATTCGAGAGGGCCGGCCGGACCAGTAACCTGGCCGCTCACGGCGGCCCGCGTTTGCGCCCGGGTGGCTAGTGGCCCCGCCAGCGCCAGGCAACCAAAGGCGGCGCGCACTGGCCAAAGACCTAACCGGGTACGCTGCACTAGGGTAAAAATGAGCATATAAGGAAACGAATAGAATAAAAAACCGGCCACCTACTCTTCACAGCGCACTATCTTCCCCTAGTATGAAGCATTAAAGCTCCCTTACTTTATTCTACTTAATTATTAAGGTCTGTGTAGTGGCTGCAAAGATGAGCCCCACACCACAAGAAACCAAGCGAACTGGCCGGCTCGCCGGCTATACTAGTTGAACAGCCGGGCAGGCCCGCAACAGGCTGACCCAAAAACTTCTCCCCCGCGACTTTCACCGGGCTCCACGCCCAGCACGTTCGCCTTGCTTCGTTGAAATATAATATGCAGATGCTTTATACCAGCAGCATACTCAAAATGCCCGCCAGCATAATGCCCTTGCACCACGCGCTGAGCTGCCGGAAGTGCCGCCGACGGTCGGCGCGGGCCAGCCGGCGCGCCAGCTCCAGCAGGGGCAGCAGCACCAGCACCAGCAGCCAGGCGGCCAGCGGCCAGCGGCCCCAGGCCAGCAGCTGCCCGGCCGCACCCAGCACCAGCGCCAGCAGGCAGGCCAGGAAAAACCCGGCCACCCACTTGCTGCGCGCCACGCCCCACACCAGCGGCAGGGTGCGGCAGCCGTGCTGCGCATCGCCGCGCATATCCTCCAGGTCCTTCACTATTTCGCGCACCACCGTCAGCAAAAAAGCCGCTAACGCATAGAGCCACACCGCTTTGGGCAAGTTAAAGCTGCCGATTTTGGGGAGCAGGGCCGGCAGCAGCACCAGCGCCGCCGTGAGCGCCGCAATGCTGAGGTTGCCCACCAGCGCCAGCCGCTTGAAGCGGGCCGAGTAGCCCCACAACAGCGCCGCTGCGCCCAGCGTCACCGCCCCCAGCCGCCACGACAGCATCAGCGCCAGGGCCACGCCCAGCCCGCTCAGCACCACGTGGGCCAGCATGGCGTGGCGCCGCCGCAGCAGCCGCCCCACCACCAGCCGGTCGGGCCGGTTGATGGCGTCAATCTTCACATCGTAGTAGTCGTTGATGATGTAGCCGGCCGCCGCCACCAGCAACGCCGCCAGCACCAGCAGCCCAAACCGCGGGGCCAGCAGCACCGTACCTAACGGCTGCCCCGGCAGCAGCATGGTGCGCACCAGCCCCAGGCTCAGCAGCATAATGGCCAAGTTGGGCCAGCGTACCAGGCCCGGCAGTGCCCGCGCCAGGTGGCTGCCCCGGCCGGGGCCGGGCAACAGCTGCTCCTCACCGCTCCCGGGCGGGGGCGGGCCGGCGGTGGGCGCAGGCAGCGGAGCGGTGGGCATGGGGCGGGCGAAAGCTGCCGAAGATACGGCGGCCCCTACCCCCACCACGCAAAACGCCCCCACCGGCAACCGGCAGGGGCGTTTGGGCTACTTACGCAGCGAGGTCAGTGGTTCACACGCGGCGCACGTTCACGGCATTCACGCCCTTGCGGCCTTCCTGCGTTTCGAACTCCACGCGGTCGTTTTGCTGAATCTGCCCGCCGTTGAGGCCGGTGATGTGCACGAAGAAATCTTCCTTCGTGGTGTCGTCGGTGATGAAGCCGAAGCCTTTGGCTTCGTTGAAGAATTTTACAGTCCCGGTTTTCATGTGTTCGGCCAAAAAAAGAAATCACTACCGGCCCCTTGCTAGCCTGTGGCTACTAGCGGGGCCTTGGTGGTGTCATACGCAGGCCCGCGCGTGGGGTTTAGCCAGCTTATTGGTGGTCACGCCACTCGTACACCCACTTGGCCTGAATCTGCTCCAGGTGGCCTTCGTTGGCCTGCTCGCGGGTGCCCTCAAAGTTGGGCAGGCTCAGCACCCAGTCGATAAGCTCGGTGAAGCGGATGCGGTAGATTTTGGCCTCCGTGAAGTCGGCGCCAAACTTTTCGTACAGGGCAATGGCCACATCCTCGTGGTCGGCCCACTGAATGGGCGGCTCGTAATGGTTCATCTCTTGATTGGGTAGGAGGGTATGGGGGTAGGCGGATAAGAGGGGGCAGGCGGGAGGCATTAGTCCCTCTTACCCACTTACCCTCGCACCCGCCTACCCTTAAAAATTAGTGTCCCAGAAAGTTTTGGGGGGGCAGCGTTACTACCAGTTGCAGGCTTTCGTTGGGCAGCACGCACTGGCAGGCCAGGCGCGAGCTGATGCGCGGGTTGATGGCGCGGTCAATGAAGTCTTCTTCCTTGTCGGAAATCTCGGGCAGGTCGTGGCCGCCTTGGTCCACGTAGATGTGGCAGGTGCTGCACCCGCACACGCCGCCGCAGTTGTGCTGCAGCTGAATGCCGTTGTTGAGGGCTACGTCGAGCACCGACTCGCCGCTGGCCGCCACGTGCGTTTGGGCGGGCTGGCCGTCCTGAAACTGAAAAATAATAGTCGAAGGAGTCAAAATAAAGTTGCCCGCTGGGCCTGATGCAAGGCACAAAGTTAAGGCCCCCTGTTTGGGAATTAAGAATTGGGAAAGCGGAAAGGAGAATTACCTGGCCCGCAATTCTTTACTGTTTCGGCTCCACGCTCATTGCTGCCGCCTCCCCAATGCTCGCCGACAGCTGGGTATAGAGGGCCTGCCAGGCGGGGTGGGCGGCCAGGGCCGCCTCGTGGGCGGCCAGCGTGGGCGCATCGTGGCGCACGGCGGGGCCCGTTTGCACGCCAAAGGGCGAGGGCTGGGCCGCCAGGGCCTTGGCCACGGTTTCGCGCACCAGCGGGTGCAGCAGCTCAAAGGGCAGGCTGGCTTCGGCCAGCAGCGCCTGGGCCACGCCCAGCAGGTGATTGGTGAAGTTGCTGGCCCACACGGCCCCCAGGTGCAGCCGCAGCCGCTGGGCCGAGCTCAGCAGGGCCACCTGCTGGCTGAGGGTGCGCGCCAGCGCCAGCAGCCGGGCTTCGGCCGCCGGGCCGGTTGCCTCCACAAACAGCGGCACCGCGCGCCAGTCGATAACCCGGCCCGCGCTAAAGGTTTGGAGGGGGTACAGCACCCCACCCTGCACGTGCGGCGCGGCCGCAAACACGGCCAGCGGCACGGCCCCGGCCAGGTGGGCTACCACGGCCCCGGCGGGCCAGGGCACGGAGGTAAGTAGCTCGGGCACGGCCGCATCGGGCACGGCCAGCAGGTACACATCGGCGGGGGGCAGGGGGGCGGGGGTGGCCCACGCCTGGCAGGCGGGCAGCTGCGCGGCCAGGGCCTGGGCCAGGCCCGGCGTGCGGCCCGCCACAAAAACCACGTGGTGCCCGGCCGCCGCCAGCGCGGGCCCCAGCGCAGCCGCCACGCGCCCGGCCCCGAATAACCCAACCCGCAACGCCGTAGAAACAGAAGGTAGCATAAGAAGCCAAAGGTCGGGGCCAGCGCGGCCGAGGCCAAATACGCCTGAGGCTAGCCTACTTAAAGCGAGAAGTTTGTCAATTACACGGTGGGAGTTTACCAAAAAAGTAGCATCTTGTGGGCGCAAATGCCGGGCTTTAAGCTAGGCTTAGAATTAGTGCCTACCAACTGCTTTACGTTTGCTTTAAAAATACTTTTTCGCTTTTTCCTTTTCACTTTCAATTTCCTCAGATGACAAACCCTTACACTCGGGTAAACTCCTGGAGCCACCGCTTGCGGCAGCTGGGCCTAACGGCTGCGCTGCTGGGTGGGGCTACGGTAGCAGCCCAGGCACAGACGCTGAACTACTCACCGCTTTCAACTACCAATATAACAGGTACCTATACAGATTTAGGCACCACTGGTAATGTCATCGAAACAGCTAATACCGACGATGCCAATTCGGCAGCGAAGGATATTGGTTTCACGTTTTCCTACAACGGGACCAACTTTACTCAGTTTGTTTTTAATACCAACGGGGTCATTCGCCTGGGTAGCGCGGCGCCTTCTACCGCAGCGCTGTATTACGATAACAATACCTCGTCGACAACGTGGACCGACCCACTAGTGAGCACCAATGCGGCCGACGTCAACCTGTTGATGCCGCTCAACATCGACCTGGTGCCCGGTACCGGCACGGGCGGGGCCAACTACCAAGTGCTGACTACTGGTATCGCGCCCAACCGCGTGTGCACCATTCAGTGGCGCAACGTGGCTGACAAAGCCGGCGCAGGTACCGATGTGGCCAACGGTACGCAGTATGGCAACATCAGCTTTCAGATTAAGCTGTATGAGACTACCAATGTCATTGATTTTGTGTACGATGGCGCAGTGGCTGGCAGCGGTGCGGCCGGCACGCGCTTTCCCAATGTGGGCTTGAAAGGCTCGGGCCTCACGGCCGGCCAGTTGACGCTGGCACAAAAAGCCGCCAGTACTGCCTGGAGTGGCACCACCTTTCAAAACACCAACTATGGTAATGCAGCTCATAACATTACCAAGACGGTAACGCCCGACGCGGGCCGCACGTACCACTTTGTGCCCTACGTGACGCCAGCCAACGATATCGCCATTCAAACGGTGTATACCCTAGGCAAGATTGCTACGCCCAGCGCGCTACCCCAGACCGTGCGGGCGTTTATCTCCAACAACGGCACGGCCGCGCAGACCAACGTGCGGGTAACGCTCAACATCACGGGTGCCAATACCTTCACTTCGGCAGTTACGGTCGCTTCACTTGGCGTGGGAGTTCGTGGCACAGTTACGGTAGGCACCTTGCCCGCCACGCTCAACCCCGGCACCAACGTAGTGACGGTGAGCGTGGCCGACGACGGCAACAATACCAATAACTCTGCTACGGTTTCGCAGCTGGTTACCACCAACCGTCTCACATACATCGAGCCGGGCAAAGCATTCACCGGCACGCTTGACGGTTTTGCCAACTCAACCACGGTATTCAACGTCAAGTACACCGTACCCGGTACCGTCGTGCTTTCCGACGCCATTGTGTCGCTGGGCGCTCAGACCCCAACTACTACCACGCCCTTCCAGGTAGTGGTGTACGATGCCACTGGCACGGGCGGCCTGCCGGGCAAGCTGCTCTTCACGTCGGCGGCCCAAAACCGCCCGACTACTGCGGCTGACATCACTGTGCCCCTACCAGGCATTCAGCTCACCGGCTCGTTCTACGTAGGCGTGAAGGAAGCTGGTAACACGGGCATCAGCGTTGCTACGCAGGCCGAAACTCCTCTGCGGTCCGCTACTTTCTACTACTCCTCTGATGGAGCAAACGGCTGGACTGATTTGGCCACTACCACCCTCGCCATTCGCTTGGGTATTGAAGTAGGTTTTGCGGCGGCCCCTGGCTGCGCGGCTCCTACCGCCCTGACCGTAACCAGCACCACATCTAACACAGCTACCGTGTCCTTCACCGATGCCAGCGCTTCGGGCAGCTACCAGATTATCTACGGCCCGGTTGGCTTCCAGCCCGCCACGCAGGGCACCACCGTTACGGCTACCACTAACCCCTTTACCATCAATGGCTTAGTGGCTGGCAGCCAATACCAGGTGTATGTGCGTACCAACTGCACTGGCGGTGGCACCAGCCTGCTTTCGGCCCCCGTTACCTTCAATACTGGTTGCGATGCCGTTACGACCATCACGGCCTTCCCGTATTCGCAGACCTTCGACAACATTCCGGTGGGTGGCTTGCTGCCTTGCGGCATCACCACGCTCGACGCCAACGCCGACGGCGCTACCTGGCGCGTTTCGACCGAGAACCCCAACTCGGGCACCAACTCTATCCGCTACAACGGTATTGTGGTGAACAACGTGGCCGCTGACGACTGGTTCTTCACGCCCGCCCTGACGCTGGCCCCGGCCACTACTACCACCCGCTACCAGGTGGCTTTCCGCTACCGCACCTCGGGCGTGGGCGCTACCGCCACGGGCATTGAGAGCCTGGAAGTGAAGTCGGGCACGGCCGCTACCGTAGCCGCCCAGACCAACCTGCTCTACACCAACGCCGCCATCACCAACACGACTTATGCGCTGGCCAATGGCACCTCTACTCCCGCAGTAGCCTTGCTGCCCGCCGGCGCAGGCACCAGCTACGTGGGCTTCCACATCAAGAGCGCGGCCAACCAGGGTAACCTCTACATTGATGATGTAGCCGTAACCACCGTAGTAGTAACCGCCACCACCTCGGAGGCCTTGCTGCGCGCCGTAACGGTGTTCCCGAACCCTTCGACGGGTGTGTTTGAGCTAGCTATCCAAGGTGCCAATGCCAAGGGCAACCTCGGCGTGTTGGTAACCAACACCTTGGGCCAGCAGGTGTACACGGGCAGCGCCCGCGACAACTACACCACCAAGCTGGACCTGAGTAACCTGGCCGCCGGCCTCTACCACCTGCAAGTACGCAACGGTGACGAGACTATGACCCGCCAGATTGCCATTGTGAAGTAAGCTGCGCCAGGCCCGCCCCGCCTCTGCTATGAGGCTGGCAACTGCCCTGCACCTGCCCAAAGCCGGCTGCCCTACCTGGGGCGGCCGGCTTTTTTTTGGCCTGGTCCGGCGGCTTTCAAATAGGCACGTCTTTCTTTGTAGCTATTCAACCGTCCCGGGTTGGTAGACGGCTTCCCTTCCTCTTTTTTCAGCCATCGTTTCTTACCCTTTTCAACCCATGAAATACTGCTACCACCTACCTGCGCAGGCGGCCCGCCCCTGGCTGCTGGCCCTGCTGCTGGGGGGCGCGGCCTGCCGGCCAGCTGGGGCCCAGGCCCTTAACTACTTTGCCGTGAATGCGCAGCCTACCAACACCACCTACACCGACCTCGGCACCACGGGCACGGCCATTGCCACCGCCAACACGGACGACGCCAATTCGGCGGCGCAGCCGCTGGAATTTGCGTTTTCCTACGGCGGGGCCAGCTACTCGCAGTTTGTGCTCAACACCAACGGCTACCTCAAGCTGGGCGGGGCGGCCCCGGTGGGCCCGTACTTCAGCAACGGGGCGCAGGATATCGGCGGCGGGCCCCTCGGCTCGGTCGATACCAACCTGCTGCTGCCCTTCAACACCGACCTAGAGGCCGGCACCAGCCCCACCGAGTACCGGGTGGCTACCACCGGGGCGGTGGGCAGACGCATCACCACCATTCAGTGGAAAAACGTGAGCGACAAGGCTCGCGCCGCCAGCCTTACCAGCCCAACGGTGGTGCCCAAGCAGTACACCAACTTCAGCTTTCAGGTGCGGCTGTACGAGGGTAGCAACGCCATTGACTTTACGTATGGCCCGGCTACTTCCTCGGGCAACACTACGGTGAATAGCGTGGTAGGGGTGGGCCTGAAAGGCAACGGCACGGACGCTACCCAGCTCACCACGGTGGGCAAGCAGGCTACTTCCTCGTGGATATTTCCGGTGTTTCAGGATGGCGGCTACCCGGCCGGTGGCGGATTTGGCATTCGGAGCACTACGCTGCCCGATGCCAACCGCACGTACCACTTCGACGCGGCCGTGCCCAACGATGCGGCGCTGACCGCCCTTTACGGCATTGAGCAGCTGCCGGCCGGCCAGGCCTACGCCTACCAAACCCTGGTGGTGAACAAAGGCAACACGCCGCAAACCGACCTAGTGGTGACGCTCAGCCTGAGCGGCGACAACCAGGCGGCCCTCAGGCAAACCGTTGCCAGCCTGGCGCCGGGGGCCAAAACCCTGCTGACGTGGCCCCGGCTGACGCTGCCCAATGCGGGCCTGACCACCATTGCGGTGGCCCTACCCGCCGACGCCACGCCGACCAATAACAACCTGACGGCCACCACTGCCACGGCCCTGAGCAGCGCCACTACGCCGGCCGTTTTCTCCTACCTCAAGCCGGGCAGCCCCGTGAACGGCGGGTACGGGTTTGGCCCTATCGCCTCGCCTTTCACAGGTATTTGCTACGCGGCCTATGGCCCGACCAGCGCCTTCACGTTTACGTTTGTGCGGGCGCTGCTGGGCCGCAACGCCGTCAATGTGGGCCAGAAAGTGTATGGCGTGCTGGCCGATGCCAGTGGCAGCGTGCTGGGCCAGTCGGCCGAGTATACTATTCAGACCAGCGACCTAGGCACCCTGCACACCTTTGCCCTGCCCACTCCCATTGCGGTGCTAGCCGGTACCGCCGTGCTGGCTGGGCTGGCGCAGCAGGTGACTACGGTGCTGTTTTTTGCCACCGGTACCCAGCCCGAAACGCCGGGCCGCTCGGGCACTTACTATACGTTTAGCAACCCGTACTCGTCGGGTCGGCTCAGCGACATCAACGCGAGCGGCTTTAACAACCTGCGCTTTCTGATAGAGGCCGGCAACGGGGGCGGGGCGCTGGCCACGGCCACGCCCGCCCTGGCGCAGTCCCTCACGGTGTTTCCCAACCCCTCGGCTACCGGGCAGGTGAGCCTAGCCATTGGGGGGGCCAACGCCCCGGCCGGCCTCGCCGTGACGGTGCTCAACCCGCTGGGCCAAGTGGTGTACACAGGCACCGCCCGCGACAACGCCACCACCCCCCTCGACCTGGGCCCGCTGGCCACCGGCCTCTACCGCGTGCAGGTGCGCCACGGCAATACCTTCGCCAGCCAGCCGCTGAGCATTGTGCGCTAAGCGGCCCGCCACACGGTTTTTCTCAAAAGGCTGCCCCAGTGGGGTAGCCTTTTTTGGCCCCATTCCCCGGCGCAGACTATTTCCCCTTACGAAAGAGACGACAAGCACCTCGAAGCCTTCAGGGTACTATGCAAGAGAGGCGACAAGCGCCCGACAACGTGTCGGGTACCTGTCGCCTCTCTTGTAAAGGGCTGCCGGGGGCTAGGCCACGGCCTGCGGGCGGGTGGCCCCGGCGCGGCCGGCGGGCTGGGGCACGGCCACGGCGCGGGCGGCTTTGCGCTGACGCATGCTCAGCACCAGGCCGAAGCCCATGAGCAGGGTGCCGCCCCACAGCAGGTTGATAAAGGGCTTTTCGGTGGCTTTGAGGATGATATAGTCCTTGCCGGTGGTGCTGATGGCGAAGGTGAACTTGCCCTTCACGGGGTCAATTTGGTCGAGGGTGAGCTTAAGGCCCAGGTCTTCCACAATTTCGGGCACGTGGCCCACCTGGCGGTCGCGCAGCAAGAACACGGGGTGCGCGTGGTACTTCTTGCCCTTCTCGCCGGTCACAATCATGTCGGCCTGCAAAGCAATATCGCCGGGCAGCAGCTTGATGCCGGGCACCTCGTGCGCCTGCTCAATGGCCCGGAACACGGCGAAATAGTCGTTCAGAAACAGCGTATCGCCCACGCTCAGCTCGTGCGGAATGGCGGGGCTCCACGGAATCTCCTTGCGCGGGTCGGGCACCGACGAGATGTGCGAGTAGATGTCGTGGTCCCAGAAGCGCTGCAAGGCGGGCGAGGCCAGCAGGCCGCCCATCTCCTCGTTTACCTGGGCGCGGGGGTAAAGGGTGAACTGCTGGCCCGTTTTCTTATCGTTGTAATCAACGCGGTAGTACGTGTTCTCGGGTAGGATGCTGAGCGTATCGCCGGTGTGGTAGTAGGTCTTGTCACCAGACTTTACCTCGCCGCGGGCCACGGCCTTGTACTCGTCGTCGGTGCGGTAGAGCAAGGTGGTGTTCACGTAGCCGGGTACGCCGGGCACGTCGAGGTACTGGCCGGCGTAGGTCACGTCGTAGCCGTTCATGGCCCCAGTTTCGTTGCGCCACAGCAGCACGTTGTTCTCATTGTCGGTATCCGACATCTCCTTCGAGATGAGCTTACCACTCACGTTGCGCGAAATGGTGTTGGAGTAGCCCGCCGAGGCCAGAATACCCAGCAGCATGAGCGCAATACCCAAGTGGGCCACTGCGCCGCCGCTCAGCTGCACCCCACGCCGCCAGAGCCCAAAAATGGCGCTCACGTTGGTCATAATGGCGAACAGCCCGGCCAGCAGCAGCACCACGTAGGGCACCGACATGGCGTGGCCAAAGTAGCGCGTGAGCAGCACGACAAGCGCCGTAGTCAGCAATGCCAACATGGTCGGCGTAGCCAACGAATTGATAACCGGCTCTTTAGCTGGCCGCCACCACAGCACCTGCGCAATACCTGACACGATGCCAATGAGCACGCCGGCCCACAGCTGAATGCGGGTGTAGTGCTGAATCTGGTCGGCGGGCAGCGCCAGGTTAGACTTGATGCCGATGAAGCCCAGGAAGGCATTGTACACCGGAATGCTGGTAGTAGCCACCACCTGGAAGGCTGCCAGGCACAGCACCGTAGCACCGATAAACACCCACAGCTCAGGGCTGTAAGCAGTTAGCTCTTTTTCCGAAATCGGGATGCTTTTCCAGCGGTATGCCAGCAGCGCGATGGCTCCTACCGCAAAGAAAACCAGGTAGATAATGAGCTGGCCCGACAGGCCCAGGTCCGTAAACGAGTGCACCGAGGCGTTGCCCAGCACGCCGCTGCGAGTGAGGAACGTGGCGTAGAGAATAAGCACGAACGTGGCTACCACCAGCGCGAAGGCAGTGCGCAGGCCAGTGCGGCGGCGCTGCCACAGCACCATGCCGTGCAGGGCCGCAATCAGTACCAGCCATGGAATGTACACGGCATTCTCCACCGGGTCCCAGTTCCAGAAGCCGCCGAAGTTCAGAGTTTCGTAGGCCCAGTAAGCACCCATCATAATGCCCACGCCGAGCACCGCGCCGCCGAGGGCGGTCCAGGGCAGAGCGGGCTTTACCCAGGTGGTCAGCTCCTTTTTCCAGAGGCCGGCAATGGCGAAGGCAAACGGCACCAGCGTGAGCGCAAAGCCTAGAAACAGCGTGGGCGGGTGAATCACCATCCAGTAGTTTTGGAGCAGCGGGTTGAGGCCCGAGCCATCCTTGGGCACGAAGTTGGGGTTAGTTTTCCACACGGGCAGGTCCACCATAAAATCGCGCAGCAGAATAAAGGGCGACGAGCCGATTTTTACGCCGGCCACCACCACGCCCAAAATCATGCTCACCAGGAAGGTTTGCACCGTGGCAAATACGGCCAGCACCGGGGCTTCCCACTGCTTGTTGAACTTCATAATGCCCAGCCCCAACACCACGTGCCAGAATATCCAGAGCAGGAAGCTACCCTCCTGGGCTTCCCAGAAGCAGGAAATCATGTACTGCACCGGCAGGTGGTTGCTGGAGTGCGACCACGCGTAGTAGTACTCGTAGCGGTGCAGGTAGATAATGTTGAACAGGCACCCCACTACCGTGAGCACGGCCGCGCCGTGCACGAAAAACGCGCCCCGCGCCAACCGCAGCCAGCTGGCATCGGCCTCGCCCAGCGCCCGGCCTCGCGCGGCCTGAAAGTAGCCGTAGGCCGCCACGGCCGCCGCTACGAATGCCAGGATAACGCCGGCCTGACCCAGATTTCCAACGATTAAATTCACGGGCTTATTAATTTTTTGGCAAAGGTACCGCCTGGCGGGCGGGCCGGGTGGCGTGGTTACGACCCGGTGGCGGGCTTTTTTGTTTACCTTGACAGCCCTTTAACTGCTACATTCCATGTCTGCTCCTGGTTCCTTGCCTGGTATTGATGCCCCTGCCCTGGCAAGCCCCGACCCCTTGGCCCACCTCACGCGCGAAGTGCAACAGGCCCGCGCCGAAGCCGACCTGGCCCGCCAGCACCTGAACGTCCTCACCAACTACCTGCGCGAGGGCCTGCTGCTACTCAGCACCGAGTTGCGCATACTCCTCATCAACGACCAGTTTTGCCGCCTGCTGGGCCTGCCGCTGCCCGCTAGCCAGTGGCTGGGCATGCCCTTGCAGCAGCTAGCCGAGCCCATGCTGGAGCAGGTAGCCGACCCGGCCGCCTACGCTGCCGAAGTAGCCAACGGGCCAATGGGCACAGCGGCCAACACGCTGCTAGCCCTGCGCGATGGCCGCACCCTGGAACGCAACATGCGGCCTGTTACGCTGGGCGACGCCGCCGGCTGGCTCCTCAGCTACCGCGACGTAACGGCCCACCGCGCGGCCGAAAGCCAGCGCGACGCCCAGCGCAAATTCTACGAAACCATTCTCGACGAAGTGCCGGTAGAGATTGCCGTGCTCGACGAGCAGCGCCGCTACGTGTACACCAACCCCCAGGCCGTACCCGACCCCGCACATCGCGAGTGGCTGCCGGGCCGCACTCTGGCCGAGTACTGCGCCCGCTACGGCTTTCCGCTGGAGTTGGCGGCGCACCGCGACCGCATGTTTGAGCAGGCCGAGGTGAGCTCACTCCCCATTTTTTGGGATGACCGCACGCCGCTACCCAGCGGCGGGGCCGTGTACCACCAGCGGCAGTTCAAGCTGCTGTCGGGGGCCGGGCGGGGGCTGCCCTACATGCTGGGCAGCGGCCTCGACGTGACGGCCCGCGTGCAGGCCGAAGCGCGCAGCCAGGCCAGCGAAGCCGCCCGCCGCGAGCAGCAGGAGTTTATGCAGCAGGTGCTCGACACCAACCCCAGCCTGGTATTTGTGCGCGATGCCGCGGGCGAGGTAGTGTTTGGCAACCGGGCCATGCTGCGGCTCGAAGAGCAGGCACTGGTACCCGCTTCGGCAGAGGTGCAGCAAGCTAAAGCCCGCGATGCGGCCGAGTATGCCGCCGTGGATGCCCGAGTGCTGGCCACCCGGCAAGAAGTAACGGCCGAAGAGCGCTCGACCTCGCCCACTGGCGAGGAGCGCTGGTTTTATACCATCAAGCGGCCCCTGGTACGGCCCGATGGCAGCGTGCAGGTGCTGGGCGTGAGCACCGACATCACCGACCTGAAAGCCGCCCAGCTGGCCGCCGAGCAGGCCGCCCAGGCCCGCGAAAACTTTTTGGCCAACATGAGCCACGAAATCCGCACGCCCATGAACGGCGTGCTGGGCATGGCCGCCCTGCTGGCCAAAACCCGCCTCAACCCGCAGCAACAGGAGTTTGTGCGCACCATCCGCAGCTCGGGGGCGCACCTGCTGGGCGTGCTCAACGACGTGCTCGACGTGTCGAAAATTCACTCGGGCAAGCTGGAAATAGAGGCCGCCCCCTTTCACCTGCACGACTCCATGAAGCAGGCCGTGGCCACGCTGGCCATGCAGGCCGAGGAAAAGGGTCTGACGTTCGGCTTCAAGCCCTTCGCCACCGACGAAGCACCCTGGGTACTGAGCGACCCCTTCCGACTTAATCAAGTACTGCTCAATCTTTTATCTAACTCTATTAAGTTTACTACCAGCGGCAGCGTGTGGCTGCGCAGCTTTTTGGTGGGCGAAACCGAGGAGGAATTGCTCGTGCGCTTCGCGGTGCAGGATACTGGCATTGGCATTGGGGCCGATGCGCTGGAGCGCATTTTTGAGAGCTTCACCCAAGCCTACGCCGACACCACGCGGCGCTACGGCGGCACCGGCCTGGGCCTCACCATCAGCCGGGCGCTGGTGACGCAGCTGGGCGGCGAGCTGGGCGTAACCAGCACCATCGGCAAAGGCAGCACTTTTTCTTTTACCCTGCCACTGCGCAAAACCGAGGAGCCCGCCCCCGTGGTGGCCGACGCCTTCGATACCGGGATGCTGCGCGGCGTGCGTGTGCTGCTGGCCGAGGACAACCCCATCAACCGCATGGTAGCCCGCCTGCACCTGCTACAATGGGGCGTGGTGGTAGATGAGGCCGAGGATGGCCTAGTGGCCCTGCAGAAGCTGCGCGACAACCCCTACGACGTGGTACTCATGGACATTCAGATGCCCGGCATGAGCGGCATCGAAGTCACGCAGCACCTGCGCCAGTTTGCCGACGCCACGCAGGCCACCCTGCCCGTGCTGGCCCTCACGGCCAACGTGTTCAAAAGCGACAACGAAAAGTACTTGGCCGCCGGCATGGACGACTACCTTGCCAAGCCCTTTGCGGAAGAAGACCTGTACACCAAGCTGTTGGCCCTGCTGCGCCAGCCCGCCCCCGGTCTGGCCCTGGCTCCGCCCCCACCGCCGCCCGCCTACGACCTCGCCCGCCTGCGCCAGGATGCCAAGGGCCACACTGCCTTTATCACGGGCATGATTACCTCGTTTTTGACGCACATGCCGCCCATGCTGCAAAAAATCCGCGAGGCCACCGCCGCCCACGACTGGCTAGCGGTAGCCGACCTGGCCCATCACATCAAACCCAACCTGCTCACTCTAAGTATTGAAGCAGCTATTCCGGCCATGCATACCCTGGAGGAACTGCCTACCCTACTGCCTACCCCCGACGAGCCCCTGCGGCAAGTGGCCGTGGCCCAGCTGCTGGCCGCCGTAGAAACCGCGCTGCGCGAGCTGCCAAGCGAGCTATAAGTAATTATCAATCAGGTATTTATGAAAAAGGGGCGGCAGTGCATAACGCAGTGCCGTCCCTTTTTCATAAATACTTGATTAACTACTAAATACCACGTAAGCGTTTAAAAAATGCTTCCTGGTAGGCCTTGGCTACCGGTACCTCGTGGCCGCCGGGCAGCTGCAGCTGGTTGTCTTCCACGGCCTCTATGAGGTCGGTATTGACCATGTATGAGCGGTGCACACGCACAAAATTGGCGAAGGGCAACCGCTCCTCAAAGGTTTTGAGCGTGGCGTACACAATGTGCTTGTGCTTGGGCAGCACCAGCACCGAGTACATCGACATGGCCTCGATGTAGAGTACCTCGTCGAAGTTGACGCGGGTGAGGCGGTTGTTGATTTTCAGGAACAGCGTGTGGCCTTCGGCCCCAAACATGGCTTCGGGACCTTCTTCCAGCGCGGGCACGGCCAGGGCCGCGCGCTGGCTGCGAATGCGGTCCACGGTGCGGCTGAAGCGGGCGTAGTCCAGGGGCTTCACCAGGTAGTCGGTCACGCGCAGTTCGAAGGCGTCCACAGCGTAGTCGCGGTGCGAGGTCACGAGTACCACTTCGGGCAGCGGCTCGGGCAAAATGCGCACCAAATCGAGGCCCGTAAGCTCGGGCATGCTGATGTCGAGCAGCAGAATATCGGCGGTGCCGCCCGCGCGGAAGTAATTGAGGCACGTCACGCCGTCGGCGAATGCGCCGGCCAGCGTAAGGCCATCCGTGATGCCAACGTAGTGCTCCAGCGTGAGCCGGTTCATCTCGTTGTCATCCACCACCACGCAGGTCAGCTGAGACAAAGGAGCGGCGGGACTCATAAAAAGAGACAAGCGAGTTAATTAATAGAAACAGCCTGAAAGATAAGTGGGAAAGCTAGTACACCAAGCCCTCATAATGTGCTAACTACGCGGGTTGCTTACGCGGCAACGGCTACCGCAAGCCAGCCCGGTTAGCCAGCGGGTTTTTCCGGTTCCACAACCGACTCACTAGGTTTCACCCAACTAGCTTACTAACAGCGCAATGACCAGCGGCAACTTTTGCAGTAACACCCGATTACTATTTATTATCAAAAAACTGCCATTTAATTTCTTCCAGCAAGCTATTCATCACCCGCAGCAAAAAGCCCGCCGCACCTGATTAGGCACGGCGGGCTTTTGCAGAAACGGGTACGTCTAGTTATTCATGGCCGTAGCCGGGGGGCCGGTTTTACCCAGGTCCTTCTCCACATACTTGCTGGGGCACTTGGTCAGAATCTGGTCGGCTTCAAACACGCCGTCCTTCATGGCGCCCACAATCACCACCTGCTCCGACTTATCCATGTCCTGGGGCTTAGGGTTGCGGTACACCACGCGCTGGGCCACGTGCAAGGTATCTACCATGGTGAAGGCGAAGTAGTTGGGGTTCACCATCGGGTCATATTCCAGGCCCACGGGGTGCTTGTCGGCGTCGCGGGGCAGGGTACCCACCACGTGCACCTTGGCCGCGTTGCCGGCCGCCGCCTGCTGCCGAGCAATGGCAAAGGTCGAATACGTGCTGGCATCCGACATGGTGCTGATGATGATGCCTACCGCGGCCGCGATGACGACCAGGATGAAGATGTGCGACTTTTTCATAAGATATGTAGCTAACAAATTTGCTGCGAAAGAGGTGCCGGCTTAGCGGCCTTCCACTTCACGCTCCAGGCGGCTTACCTTGCGGTCGAGGCGCACCAGGTAAGCCAGTAACCCACTGATAATGATAACGATAACTAATACTACCACGTAGATTTTGCCGCTGGCGCGCAGAGCATCGGCCATTTCGGGCTGGTCGGCGGCGTTGGCTTGGGCAAAGGCAGCGCTGGCTAGCAGCAAGAGCGGTAGCAGCAGGACCACGGCCCGGCTAAGCAAGTTGTTTGTCTTGTTTTTCATAAATCTTTTCTTTCACAAAGGCAAAGCGGCAAGCTACTTCCGTAATCCAAACGCCGAGCAGCGTCCAGCCGATTACGGCCGGGTAAAAAACGAGACGCATGGCGCTGTCAAGGTCGTACTTCGAGAAGCCGGGGTTGCCGCCCATGCCGGGGTGCAGCGACGCCGACGCCAGCCGCGGCATGATGAACAACAGCGGAATGGCCGCCGCAAAGGCGAAGATATTGTAGATGGCCGACAGCCGGGCGCGCTGCTGTTCGTCCTGCACTGCCCCGCGCAACACCAAGTAAGCCAAGTAGATAAGCATGGTCACGGCCGCGCCGTTGAGCTTCACGTCGGTAGTCCACCAGGTGCCCCAGGTGTAGCGCGCCCACAGGCTGCCCGTCATTAAACCCAACACCCCCAATAGGATACCCGTCTTGGCCGACTCGTGGGCCAGGGTGTCGAGGCGCGGGCTAGGGTCGCGCAGGTAGCGGATGGAATTGACCACCGAAGCCAGCAGGATGATGGTCATACCAAACCACATCGGCACGTGGAAGTACAGGTTGCGCTCCGTTTCGTTGAGAATAGCCAAGCGCGGCACGTGGCCCAGCAAACCCATTACCGCCGTGTAGAGCAGCAGCACAATGGTCATGTATTTCCACCACTTCATAGCAAGTATCAGTTAACAGGGTGTGAGTATCAGTTCAGTTGGCGGGCACGTGGCCGACCACCCCAAAGAGCGGGTCGCCGTAGGGCGGGCGGTGGGCGTATACTTCGGCGGGGCCGAAGCCGGCGGCCTCAAAGTAGTGCTTGACCAGGCCGGCGTGGCCCGCGTCGTCAAGCGCTTGCCAGGCGTACACGGCTTTGTCGGGAAAGCAGCGGTTAGAGAACGTGACCACCAGCGGCGCGCCCGGCCGTAGCACCCGCGCCAGCTCCTTAAAAACTTCGACCGGCTGCGTGAGGTACTGCACCGACACGCAGATGCCGGCCGCATCGAACTCCGCATCGCCGTAGGGCAGCTGCGGGGTTTCGTTGAGATTCTGGACGATGCCCGGCTCGGTGAGGCGGGGGTTGTGGGCCAGCTCCTTGGCATTCATGCCCAGGGCGGCCACGCGGGCGTAGGCTACTTCGGCGGGCAGGTGGCTCACCCAGCTACTCATGAGGTCGAGGATGCGGCCACCAGCCGGAAAATGCTGCCGGTAGAGCTGCGTAACGGCCGCCACGGCCGCCGGGTCGATGTGCGTTACCAGGCGCTCGAAGATATAAAACTCGCTGTCGGGCGCTTCGTCGTGCCGGGCAAACGCCTGAGGGGGAAGGTCAGTTATCATTTAACAATTATCAGTTATCAGTCAGCTAATTATCAATTAAAAACAAGTCGTTAATGCGCTCCAAAAAGCTGATAACTGCTACTTGATGACTGTTAACTGACCTAACTGCGCCACAGGAATGGAAACAACAGATAAGACACCGCGCCCACGATAAAGTTCAGCGCCACCAGCGTGATAACCGAGCTTTGGCTGGCGTCCCAGGGCAGGCCATCGAGGGCGTTTTTGCTCACCTTCACCAGTAGCAGCAGCACCGGCACCAGCACCGGTAGGCCCAGCACGGCCAGCAGCGTGCCGCCCCCCGCCTGCCCCGCCCGCGCCGCAATACCGGCCACCAGCGTCAGCGACGAAGCCAAGCTCACGGCCCCCAAGCCAATGCTAAGCAAATACACCGGCCAGTCTTGCACCGGGTTGCCCAGTAGCAGCGTGTAGAGCAACAGCCCCGGAATAGCTAATGCAATGAGCAGCAACGCATTATATAGAATCTTGGCCAGTACCACCGCCTCGGGCCGGGCTACCGTATAGTAATACAGCCGAAGGCCAGCCGACTCCTGAGCCAGGCCACGCCCAGCAGCGCCCAGCGCCGCAAACAGTAAAATTATCCAGAACAGCGCGTTCCAGGCCGGGGCCGGCGGTGCGCCCCCACGAAAGCTGAAGCTGAGGTAGCTCACGTACACCGTGCCGCCCACGTAGAGCAGCAGGCCACCCAGCGCGCTACGCTGCCGCCATTCCAGGCGCAGGTCTTTCAGCAATAAAAGCCAGATTTCAGCGGGCAGCGACACGGAGCAAAGGTACGCTGAGGGGAGGGAGTGAAAAGAAAGAACGTCATGCAGACCGAAGGGAAGCATCTCGCTCGAATCGTTGGGTTATTAATCCAATAATGCGAGCGAGATGCTTCCCTTCGGTCTGCATGACGTTCTTATTGCGCTACTTCATTTCAACTCCGCTAAAAGTCGTGGCCCAGCGTGAAGTAAGGTTTGGGCTTCGAGGTTACGTAGTTTTCCTGGGCCCAGGCCAGGTCAAACTTGGTGTAGAAGCCCAGCACCGTGGAGCGGATGCCCACGCCGTAGCCAATGAGGAAAGGGTTGGTGAAGTTGGTTACCGTACCGTTGAAAATGTTGCCGTTGCCGCCAAATTTGATGGTGGTGTTGGAGTTGTTTTCACCGAAGGGGTTGCTACCCTCGTAGGCCGTGCCGGCGTCGAAGAAGCCGATAATCTGCAAGTTGCGGAAGAAGCCCGAATAGATTGGCTTATTGGAGAAGTACTGCACGATGGGCAAGCGCAACTCGCTGTTTAGCAATACGTAGCGGGTACCCTTTTGGCGGCTCAGGTTGAAGCCCCGCAGGTTGGTGACGAACTGCTGGTAGAAGATGCTGGTGGGGTCGGGGTTTTGGCCGGGCGGGGCCAGCAGCTGCTGGTCGGCATAGCTCTGGCTCACCCAGTTGTCCATGCCGCCGAGGCGGAACACCTGCTGTGGATTGCCGCCGCCCTCGGCTGCGCCGAAGAACTGGCCGTAGCTCACGCGGTTGGCCCAGACAAGCTGGCGGTGCAGCTTCTGGTAGTGGCGCAGGTCGATGTAGAACTTGCCGAAGGCATTGGCCTTGTTGGCCACATCATTCATTTGTAGCACGCCCACCTTCATGCGGGTACCGAGCAGCATGTTGACGCCCGTGGCCCGCGAGTTATCAAACACCAACTCGGCATTGAAGCCGGCGTAGTTGCGGGTAATATCTTCACTAGTAGACGATACGCCGGTGAGCGAGCGCGAGATGTTGTCGTAGCGCGGGCCGCCGCGCAGGCTCAGGCTGTGGGTGAGCGGGTAGGCAATGGTGGGCGCTACCGAGTGGCGGCCGTAGCGAAACTGCTCGCCCGCGCCGCCCGCATCGAAGAAGTAGGCCTGCTTCTGGTAAGCAATTGTCCAGTCGAAGCGCCGCGTCACGTTGGTGTACGACACGTTGATGTTGCTGGTGCGCAAGTCGAGCTGCCCAAACAGGCTGGCCTGAAAGCGGTGATTCTCAAAGGCATCCGACAGGTTGGCTTGCAGCGAGAAGCCGAAGCCCAGCAGCGGGTCGATGGCGATGCCCGTCACCAGGTTGTCGGCCATAAAGCGCGTGTCGTAGCGGTACGGGCCAGCAATGGTGCTGGAGGCCGTGCGGGCGTTGGTCGCCGCGGCGGTAGTGGCCTTGGCATTGCGCCGGGCGCGGGTGGGCGTCACGTCCTCATCTTCCTCAAACTGGTAGTTGTTGGGATTGAGTGGGGCCGTGCTGCGGCGCTTAGCGGCCGCCGCGGCCGTAGCTGGGTCAACGGCAGCAGGAGCAGCGGCGGCCGGTGCGGTAGGCGTAGTAGCGGCCGGGCGCACGGGGGCCGGGGCGGGCTGCGAGCGATTTTCCAGAATGCGCTGGCGCGACGTTTTGCCCAGTACCAGGTCGGTGGGCAGCGGGAACTGCGGGTAGAGATAGAGCAAATCGCGGGCCTGCACCTGCGGAATGAACGCCAGCGTGCCCTGGGCGGCACCGTAGTCGAAGTCCTGCATGTTGGTGGCAAAGCTGCTCACCGGCTGGTGCTGACCCGTTTTGCGCGAGTAGCGGTAGAGGCCCCGAATACCGTTTTCTTCGCCCAGGTACAGAATCTCGTCGTCGGAAATCGGCCGGGGCCGGGTTTCGTTCGAGATGGTGCTCACCAACGACTCGATGGGGATGGCCCGGCCATCGAGGTGGCAGATAAACAAGTCGTAGTTATTCACCACGTTCGGGAACGTGGCGGGGCGGGCGCGGCCCGTGGAGTCGAGGTAGCGGTTGGAACTAAAGGCGATTTCCTGGCCGCTGGGCATAAACACCGCCTGCTGGTCGTCAAACAGGTCGTTGGTCAGCTTTTCGGGCTGCCGGCTACCGGCGCGCAGTAGGTAAATGTCGTTCTGCCCATTCTGCACTGCCGTAAATACCAGGGCTTTGCCATCGGCCGAGTAGTTCATATCCAGCACCTGGTCATAGGGCGCGAAGATGGTAGTGGGCGGCTTGAGGCGCAGCGTGCGGCTGAAGCGGCCAGCCAGGTCCAGCGTCAGGGCCTCACGCAGGCGCAGCACCATGCGGCCGCGCAGCAGCTCGGCTACGGCCAGCTGCGAGTTGCCGCGCCAAGCCAGCACGGGCAGGCGGGTTTCGATTTGCTGATCGGGGGTGCGGTAGCCGCCGTGCAGCAGCGTGCGCTGGTGGGTGCCGTCGCGGTTGGCCACCACCACGCGGTAGCGGCCCTGGTCGTTCTCAGCAAAAGCCAGGTGCTGACCATCGGGGCTGAATACGGGCTGCGAAAACACGTCGAGCCCGCGCTTGTTGCGGCCGCTGATGCGGTTGGCTTCGGTTGGCACCGTGAGGGAAGCCAGCGAGGCCCCCGTATTAATATCGCGGTAGTAGCCCACCCAATTGCGTAAAAACACTTTGAACGGCACGTTCAGCGACGACGAGATGCCCACTTCCACATCGCGGGTTATGCGCGTGAGGTTCAGCACGTTCTGCACCGTGCCGTAGCCGTAGCGTTCGGCAATGTAGTTCCACACGCTGTGGCCCGCCAAGCGCGGGTTGCGCAAGAAGAACGGGGCCGTGCGGTTGCCGGTGGGGTACTGGCGCACCATGTCGCGCATGTAGGCGTCCATATCCACGCTCCAGCCCTCGGCGGCGTAGGAGGAAGCGCCGTCCACAAACCAGCCGGGCAATTGCAGCAGGTAATTGCTTTGCAGCACCTCGCGCAGCGAGCCGCCGTACATCATATCATCGAGCAACACCTTGGTTATCTGGTAGCTGAGCTCGCGCTTGAAGTCGGTTTGGCGGCCCGTGAAGGACACTTCTACCTTGGTTTGGCGGGCCAAGTTGGCCTCGCCGCCGCTCACGGCGTTGGCCACGGGCAGGTTGATGTTGCTCTGCCGCAGGTCGCCCACCGAGTTATACAGCATCAGCGTGGTCTTGCTGTAGGGGAAATACCCCACCAGCGCCGTAATGCGCTGGAGTTCCTGCTCGGCGTAGGCGGCCGTGCGGCGGGCGCTGGCCTCACCCCCGGCGTAGAAGTAGACGTTGAAATTCTGGGTGGAAAACTGCTGCCAGTCGAATTTCTTGTACTGAATGCGCACCCGGCCAAACGGCTCCTGCGCGGTTTGGGCGCGGGCGGGCCCGGCCACCAGCAACCCCCACACCATTAGCACCAAACCTATGCCCCGCCCTACCCGGGAGCCAGCCGGATGCCGGCCTACCAATTCAAGAAAATTCACAGCAAATAGCGTCAGATTATGGAGGAACGAGGGGTCTTTCTGCGTTTTTTGGTACTCGTTTTGCAATACTCGTTTTTTTGTTTACAACTCATTGATTAACAAATAATTATCAACAAAAAACAGGCAACGGACAACGGAAAGCAAACAACGGACAACTTTAACGCCGGCCGGGGCCGACTTGGTATCCGGCCAAGTTATTGTGCCGGATAAAGCTCGTAGTAGCGGGCTAAGTTAACATCGGGCCACAGCTCGCCGCTGCCAGCCAGGTGGTCGGCAAGCAGCGGGGCCAAGCGTGGGGCCATGCTCACGCCCTTCGAGCCAAAGCCGCCGAAAAGGCTAAGCCAAGGTAGGGCAGGATGGCAGCCCAGCAGCGGGCGGCGGTCGCGCACGGCGGGCCGCACGCCGCGCTGCTCGCCCAGCACCTCAAACGGCAGCGCCGTGAGGCCCGCCAGTCGCCCGGCCAGCTCGCGCTGGTCGGCATCGCCGGGCTCAGTAGCAAAAGGCGGCCAGCGGTAGGTAGCCCCCACCCGAAACTGCCCCGGCACCACGCCCGGCACCACGTAAGCCCCCCGATTGAGGACCTGCGCCGTACTCAGGCCGGGCACCGCTACATCGAGCACCGCGCCCTGGTTGGGCGTGAGGGGCAGCCAGGCAAAGTGCGGGCAAACCAGCGCCGCTGCGCCCTGGCAGCATACCACATGGCGCGCCCGCAACTGGCCCGGCGCGTAGGCTACGCCAGTGCCGTCGCTAACGACGTGCTCCCAACTAAAAGTTTCTTCGCGCAGCCAGCCTTCGGCCTTTCCTTGCCGGGCCAGGGCGGCCAGCAGCATAGCCACACGCAGGTGGCCGCCGCCCCGCAGCCAGGCCCCGCCAAACGGCGCCAGCAAACCCGGCCGCTCAATGGGCGTTGGGTCAATTTTTTCGACAAAGCCCTGCCAAGGGTCTTCGGCGGCGCGGGCCAGCATTTGCTCCTGCTCTTGCGGCGAGCCGAACACCTTGAGAATGGGGCTGGCTTGAAAAAAATCTTCGCCCAGCTCTTCGTTAAGCGCCTGGTAATAAGCCACTGCGGTGGGTAGCGTTTCCTGGGCGCGCCAAGTGAGGGCAAAGCGCTTGCCGGCCACGGGGTTCATGAGGCCGGCGGCCACGCGGGAGGCCGCCTCGGGCCGCGGCTCGTCGTAGACGAGCACGCGGTGGCCGCGGCCGCGCAGCTCGCGGGCCAGCACCGCCCCGGCAATGCCATGGCCGATGAGCAGGTAATCGCAATCAGTATAATCAGTCATTCGTAGGGACAAAGTACGGGCGGGCAGCCGGGTCGCCGCCCGTGGCCCCCGCACCGCCGCCCCTGCCGTTACCTTTGCCACATGCTGCGTATTGTCTCCTTCACCTTCAACGGCTTCGCCGAAAACACCTACCTGCTCATCGACGAGGCCACGCGGGCCACGGCCATTGTGGACCCCGGCATGTACTCGGCCGCCGAGCAGCGCACGCTAAGCGCTTACATTGACGACAACAAGCTTGATATCAAGTATTTACTGAATACGCATGCGCACATCGACCACGTGCTGGGCAATGCCTTCGTGCTGCGTACCTACCCCGGCGTACCGTTCTGGCTGCACGCCCTCGACCTGCCCACGCTGCGGGCCGTGGCTACCTACGCCGGCCCCTACGGCTTTCCGGCCTACGAAGGTGCCGAGCCTACGGGCGAGCTGGCGGCCGGCCAAGTTATTAAGCTGGGCGAAAGCGAGTTGCAAGTGCGGTTTGCGCCGGGCCACGCGCCGGGCCACGTGGTGCTGTATAATGCGGCCAGCGGGCAGCTCATTGGCGGCGACGTGCTGTTTAAGGGCAGCGTGGGGCGCACCGACCTGCCGGGCGGCGACCACGCCACGCTTATCCAAAGCATTATGAGCGAGTTACTTACCCTACCCGATGCCACGGTGGTGCATCCCGGCCACGGCCCGGCTACCACCATCGGCGCGGAGCGGCGCAGCAATCCGTTTTTGACGTAACCCACTCGATAACTCGCCTTTAGCGTAACTATAAAGCAGCCAACCACTTGAAACGACACCTTCCCAACGCCGTCACCTGCCTCAACCTGCTGTGTGGGTGCCTGGCGCTCACGTTTATTTTTCGGGGCGAACTGGTGCTGGGGGCCTACCTGGTGGGCGCGGCGGCCATCGCCGACTTCTTCGACGGGCTGCTGGCGCGGGCGCTGCGCGTATCGACGCCCATCGGCAAGGACCTGGATTCGCTGGCCGACATGGTGTCGTTTGGGGTGGTGCCGGGGGCCATTATGTTTAAGCTGCTGGAACAAGTGGGCTTACCCACCAGCTTACAGTTGCTAGGCGGCTTAGGCTTTATTATCAGCATCTTCTCGGCGCTGCGGCTGGCTAAGTTCAACAACGACACCCGGCAGACTACCTCGTTTATTGGCCTGCCTACGCCGGCCTGCACCTTGGTGGTGGCGTCGCTGCCGCTCATCTTGGCCTACGACAACTTTGGGTTGAGCCCGGTCATTCTCAATCCGTGGCTGCTGCTGGGGCTCACCGTGCTGCTCTCGGGCCTGTTGGTGGCCGAGCTGCCGCTGTTTGCGCTGAAATTCAAGAACCTGCGCTGGCTCGGCAACCGCCGGCGGTTCATTTTCGTGGCCCTCGCGCTGGTGCTAGTGGCTACGCTGCGGGCGGCGGGCATTCCGGTGGCGGTGCTGCTGTACGTGCTGCTGTCGGTGCCGGGCCGGGTGCGCAGCCGCGACCCGCTGGAGCCCAACCCTGCTGCCCCGCAATAACTTGGGCCAGGCGACAGTTAACCTGCGCGGGCGTGAACCGAAGGCGACGTATTTTTGATTGGTGCCTGCGGGCCTTAGCTGGTTGTATTTATGCGAAACCTTTTCTCGATGTGGTGGCTGGGGCTGCTGCTGGGCGTTGGCCTGGCCGCGCACGCCCAAAGCGGCTCCCAAACAGTACCCGTTAGCCTCAGTTGGACCACCTACGCCAGCCTGCGCAACCCCGCCGCCCGCCCCGATGCGGAGCCGCGCCGGGTGCCCAGCTTCCGGGGAGCCTACCATGGCCCCAACGACGTACTGGGCACCTTCACCCTGCGCCTGCCCGGCACCGTAGCCAGCGGCGAGCTGCGCGATGCGGTGTACGAAGCCTTTCCGGCGGCTGATGCTAAGTTATTGGGCAACACTACGTTACCTAACAACCCGGAAATCCAGCTTCGCACTGGCATTGAGGCTCGCCAGGCTTACTCCTACGTGCTGCTGAAGCCCGTGCGCCGCAACCCCCAAACCGGCCAGGCCGAGCGGCTGCTGTCGTTCAGCTACGCCTACCAGGCGGCGGCCGGGGCCGCGGCTACCCGTACCACGGCCCGCAGCCACGTGAACACCTCGGTGCTGAACAGCGGCGACTGGTACAAAATCGGGGTGCCCCATAATGGTATGTACAAGCTCGATATGGCCGCGCTGCGCAGCCTGGGCTTGCCGGTAGCCACCCTCGACCCGCGCCGGGTGCAGCTGTTTGGCAACGCCATGGGCTTGCTGCCCCAGGCCAACGCTACGCCCCGGCCCGACGACCTGGCCGAAAACAACCTGCACTTTGTGGGTAATAACGACGCGACTTTTAGCTCCGACGAGTACTTCCTATTCTACGCCAAGGGGCCGCACACGTGGCGGGCCAGCCAGCCGGGCCGGGCAGCGCGGGAAGTGCAGCCGGGCCTCTACGACTTGCTGGGTGAAGGCGGCCGCTTCAAGCACATCAATAACTTCTTTTCGGATACGGCTTACTATTTCCTGACGGTGGGCAGCCGCGATGGCCGGCGCGTGCCCACGGTAGCCGCGCCGACGCGGCCCGCCACGGGCGCGCCCATTACCACGTTTCTGGACCGGCGCTTTTATGAGCACGACCTGGTAAATATCCTGCACTCGGGCCGGCGTTGGCTGGGCGAGGCTTTTTCAAACAGTACTCCTTCGCGCGACTTCGTATTCAGCGGCGACGGCAACCAGCCGCTGGCCGACCTCGTGGCCGGTGATACCCTGCGCCTGACCGTGGCCACCGCCAGCACCGCCCTGCAAAGCAGCACCTTCGATGTGACGGTGGGCGGCGCCAGGCTCGGCACCCAATCGCTGCCCGGCCTGCCCAACGGCTCCTTTACGACGGTGGCCAACAACGACTTCCGCACCTTCACGGCGCTCACGCCGGCCGGCCTCACCGACCCCAAAGTGACGCTTAGCTTCGCGTCTTTCGACCCCAGTGGCACCGGCTACCTCGATTACCTGGAGCTGGTGGTGAAGCGCCAGCTGCGCCTCAGCGCCGCGTATCTGGAGTTCAACTCGCTGAATTACAAGCGCGGGGCCAATACCGTGGGCACCTTCACGGTGGGTAACGCTGCTGGCGCGCTGGTGTGGGATGTCACCAACCCGCGCCGGCCCCAGGCCCAGGCGCTGGATGCCAGCGGCAGCTTTGCGGCCGCTACCGATTCGCTGCGCGAGTTCGTGGCCGTGCAGCCCAGCGGCACGTTCGAAGCGCCCCGGCTCTTTGGCAAAATCGCCAATCAGAACCTGCACACCCTCAACACCGATGGCAAGCTGGACCTGGTAATTGTGACCTACGCGCCCTTCAAGGCGCAGGCCGAGCAGCTGGCCCAGCACCGCCGCGACTACAATGGCCTGAACGTGGCCGTGGTAACCACCCAGCAGGTGTACAACGAGTACAGCTCGGGCGGGCAGGACGCCACGGCCATCCGCGACCTGATGAAGCAGGTGTACGACCGCAACCCCGACCCTGTAAACCGCCGCGGCTACCTGCTGCTATTGGGCGATGCGTCGTTCGATTATAAGTCGTCGCCATTCAACGACGCCAGTAAGGAGCCCACGTGGTGGGCTACCCGCCGGCCCTTCGCGACTAACGTCAACTTTGACGCGGCCAACCAAAATTTCGTACCCACTTACGAGTCGCGCGAGTCGTTTTTTCCGGTGCAGCAGTTCGGATTGGGCCGCAACAATACGGAGGGTGAAAGCAGCTATTCGTCAGAGGATTACTACGGTCTGCTCGACGACAGCGAGGGCGACTGGACAGAGTCGTACGGGGCCACGTTTGAGGCCACCGATATTGGCGTGGGCCGCCTACCGGTGCGCACGGCGGTAGGCCAGCGGGCCGATGCCAGCCAGGCCCAGCAGGTAGTAGCCAAGCTTATCGACTACGATGCCACCACCAGCTTTGGCAAGTGGCGCAATACCATCGCTCTCACGGCCGACGACACGGACCAGGAAAAAAGCAACGAGTTTGCCACCGAGTCGGAAACGATTTTTGCCGCCAACATCAAGCGAAGCGAGCCGGCCTACAACATTCGCAAGGATTACCTCGACCTGTTTCCGCAGGTAAGCCAGGCGGCCGGGCAGCGCTCGCCGGCGGCCGTAGCCGCCATTGATGAGGCCCTGGAGCAGGGCTCGCTGCTGATTGGCTACACCGGCCACGGCGGCCCCCGCGGCCTCACCGACGAGCAGGTTATCAACAATGCGTCGCTGCTGGCTCTGCGCAACCAGCACCGCCTCACCTTCCTGGTTACGGGCACCTGCGACCTGAGCACCTACGACAACCCCGACCTGACCTCGGCCGGTGAGCAGGTGCTCACCGACAACGCCACCGGTGGCGCGGTGGGGTTGTTTACCACCACGCGGGTGGTGTACTCCAACTTTAACACCGAGGTAGTCAACAACTTCTACACGCAGGTGCTGGCCCGCAGTGCGGCCGGGGCCCTGCCCTACCTGGGCTTTGCGGCCAGCACGGCCAAAAACCAGTCGCCCAGCGGCGACCTCAACAACCGCAACTACACCCTGCTCGCCGACCCTACCACCCGCCTGGCCTACCCCCGCCAGCGCGTGGTGCTCGACTCGATTCGGGTGGACAGCAACGTCAACCGCACCTTCACCAGCGTTGACAGCCTGCGCACCCTCAAGGCTCTGAGCCAGGTGCGGCTGAGCGGCCACATCGAAAACAACGGCGTACTGAGCACCACCTTCGGCGGTACGGCCGACGTCACTATCTACGATAAGCCCGTGACGGTGACTACGTTGGGCGACGCTGGCTCGGTTCAAATTCCCGTGGAAACCCAGGAGAACGTTATCTACGGCGGGCAGGCTACGGTGAGCGGCGGGCGCTTCGCGGTGAAGTTTGTGGTGCCCAAGGACATTGCCTACAACGTGGGGTTGGGCAAAATCAGCCTCTACGCCCAAGACTTGGCCAATAAGGTGGATGCCCAGGGCTACCAGCCGGCCCTCATTGGCGGGGCTTCGCGCCTGGCCCCCACCGATACTACCCCGCCGGTGGTGCAGCTCTACATGACCGACGAGTCGTTTGTGTCGGGCGGCAGCACGGACCTGAGCCCGCTGCTGTTGGCGCGCCTCACCGACAAGTCGGGCATCAATACGTCCAGCGCCGGCATCGGGCATGATATTACGGTGACGCTCGACAATGACCCCAGCAAGCTGGTGACCGTCAACGATGCCTATACTTCTGACGTTGACAACTTTATGGCCGGCCGCCTGCGGTATTTGTACAAAGACCTGACGCCCGGCCCCCACACAATTCGCCTGAAAGCCTGGGACACCTACAATAATTCGGCAGAAGGCACGGTTGACTTCATTGCGGAGCAATCGGCTCAGCTGGCCCTCAACCACGTCTTGAACTATCCGAACCCGTTTAGCAACATCACCACGTTCCATTTCGACCAGTCGCGACCAGGCTCAGAGCTGGATGTGCAGGTGCAGATATTCACGGTGGCGGGCCGCTTGGTAAAAACCCTGCGCACCACTATCCCCGTGAGTACCAGCCACGTACCCAGCACCATTCAGGACGGCACGCTGAGCTGGAATGGGCGCGACGACTACAACGACCAGCTGGCGCGGGGCGTGTATGTGTACCGCGTGAGCGTGCGCACCCCCGACGGCCAGGCCGCCACCAAGTTTGAGAAGTTAGTTTTGCTAAACTAATCCGGGCTTCATTTTCGTAGGTCCTATCGAAATAGTATTTTCTAGTTACGCGTCGCTTCTTCTTGCAACGCTTTACCAGTAGCCAACCCTCTTGCAATTAGCACTTTACTAAACCATATGAAGTTTTTTCGTACGCTAAGCTTTGCGCCGGCGTTGCTGTTGCTGGCGGCCCCGGCCGCGCTGGCTCAAAACCAGACTGCTACTCCCGAGCTGCACACCATCACCACGGCGGTGCCTATTCTCACGCTGAGCCCCGACGCCCGGGGCGCGGCCCTCGGCGACGCCGGGGTGGCTACCTCGCCCGATGCGAATGCGGCCTTCTACAACCCCGGCAAGCTGGGCTTTGTAGATTACAAGTACGCCTTCTCGCCCTCTTACTCGCCCTGGCTGCGCCAGATTACCGATGACATGAGCCTGAGCTACCTCTCGGGCTACGGTAAGGTGGGTGAGCGCGGGGCCATCGCGGCCTCGCTCATGTACTTCAGCCTGGGCCAGATTGACTACCGCGACGGCAGCAACCTGCCCAACGGCTCGTTCAACCCTAAGGAATACGCCTTCACGGTGTCGTACGGCCAGAAGCTGGGTGAGAACTTCGGCGTGGGCATCTCGGCCCGCTACGTGCGCTCCAACCTGGTGGGCAACTACTCGGGCAACGACGCGCAGGCTGGCAACTCCTTCGCCGCCGACCTCGGGGCCTACTACAGCAAGGATGCCACCATCGGCACCGGTGTGTACAACCTAGCCTTTGGCGCCGCCATTTCCAACATCGGCAACAAGATGGTGTATGGCAACTCGCTGAACCCCAATAGCCCCAACTTCCTGCCCACGCAGCTGCGCCTGGGTACGGCCATCACCCGCGAAATCGACTCGTACAATAAAATCACGCTGGTATTCGACGCTACCAAGCTGCTAGTACCTTCTGCTTACTACGAGGACCCTTACGACCGCACCAACCTCACGCAGGTGAACCGGGTGAACCAGACCAATCGCGAGCGCCAGCAGTCAGGCATCGTGTCGGGCATCTTCAACTCGTTTAGCGATGCACCGGGCGGCTTTAAGGGCGAAATGCAGGAAATCAACCTGCACGGTGGCCTGGAGTACTGGTACAACAATACCATCGCGGCCCGCGTGGGCTACTTCTACGAGAACCCTCACACCGGCGACCGCCAGTACCTGAGCTTCGGCCTGGGCGCCAAGCTCTCGGTATTCGGCGTCGATGGCACCTACCTAGTGCCCAACTCGCAGGCCAACCCGCTGGCTCAGACCATCCGGGTTTCGCTGCACTTCAACCTCAACAAGCTGGCCGACGCCTTCGATGAGCAGGGTGCCGGTGGTACCCGTGGCTCGCTACCTAACTAACTTATTACCAAGCAAGTAACAGGTTGTCATTGCGAGGGCAGCGAAGCAATCGCACCAGAACGGGGCCGGTCGGGTTTCGGGCTGGTGCGATTGCTTCGCTGCCCTCGCAATGACAACCTTTGTGTTTCAACCTAATCTAGCTTTTCCTTCCTCCGTGCTCAACCGTCTTTCGCCCCCGCCTACCCACCCGCTCACCAACATTGTGCTGCCCACGCCTACCGTGCAGCACCTGCCCAACGGCACGCGCCTACACCTGCTAGCCAACGATGCCCAGCCCGTGCTGCGCCTGCAAGTAGTGCTACCGGCCGGCAAGCGCCAGGAGCCGCTGCCCGGCCTCTCGCAGCTCACGGCCCGCATGCTCACGGAGGGCACTGCCACGCGCACCGCCCGCCAGATAGCCGATAGGGTGGCCTTCTACGGCGCGTCGCTCGACTGCGAGGCCGGCCCCGACCGCGCCACGCTCACGCTCTACTGCCTGGCCCGCCACCTGCCCACGCTGCTACCGCTGGTGGCCGAGGTACTGGCTACGCCCACTTTTCCGGCCGAGGAAATGCGCCAGATGCAAACCCGCATCAGCCAAAACATGCGCGTGGAGCGCCAGAAAATCAGCTACCGCGCCAGCGAGGAAATGAACCGTCAGCTATTTGGCGAAGACGCGGCTTATGGCAAGCCATTTGACGAGATTGCATTTAACCAGCTTACCTACAATGACTTGCGCGACTTTCACGCGGCAGCCTACGCTCCGGCCGGAGCCGAGCTGTTTCTGAGTGGCGACATTAACGCCTACGCCGAGGAGGTAGCCGCTACCTTAGGCGCGTGGCAGCCGGTAGCGGGTGCCGCTTCGGTAGCGACTGCGCCTCCCGCAGCTGCGGCGCTCGCGGCTGCGCCCAGCGTTATCACCGTGCCCATGGAGGGCAGCCTCCAGGCTTCACTACGGGTGGGGCGACGCTGGCCGGCCCTCACCGAAGCCCAAACGCCCGAGCTACTGCTGCTGGTGAAGGTGCTGGGCGGCTACTTCGGCTCGCGCCTGATGCGTAACATTCGGGAAGACAAGGGTTTTACCTACGGCATTCAGGCCAGCGTGGTGGCCCGTGAGCAGGCCGCGTCGCTGGTTATCGGCACCGATGTGAATGGCGAAAGCGCCGACGCCACGCGCCGGGAAATTGCCTTTGAGTTGGCCCGCCTCCAGGCCGAGCCGCTGGGCGACGACGAGTTGGAAACCGTGAAAAACTACACCCTGGGCAAGCTGCTGGGCGAAACCACCACCGTATTCGAGCAGGCCGACCGCTACCGCTACGTGCTGCTGCAAGGCCTACGCCCCGACTACTACGCCGAGCTGGTGCGCCGCACCCAGGCTGCCACCGCCGACGAGCTGCTGGCCCTGGCCCGCACCTACCTCAGTCCCGCCGACATGCTCACCGTAGTGGCTGGCGGTGCGGTGAGTGAGGCAGCTGTAAATGAGTAAGTTGTGAACGAATGGGTGAGTGAATGAAAAAGAACGTCATGCTGAGCTTGTCGAAGCATCTCTACCGCGCCAGTTGGGTTAGTAATCCTCACGGCGTGGTAGAGATGCTTCGACAAGCTCAGCATGACGTTCTTTTTCATTCAACTACTCGCTTAGCGCGACAAATTAGGAATTCGGAACTGCACGCCCAGCGAGGGAATGAATGTAACCCCGCTGAGCGAGGACATGCTGCCATCGAGCAGGGTGTAGTCGCCGTAATTCTGATAGTATACGCTCACGGCCGGCACCACGTACACGTATTTGTAGCCCAGCTTGAGGTTGAGGAACAAGCCGTAAGACGAAAAATTACGGCTCTGCTTGGGTAAATCGGCCAGCTTGGTGCCGCCCGTGCGGTTGTATAAGTTACTAGGTGTGAAGCCGTAGCTCACCCACGAGTGCGAGTACACCGCGCCGTAGCTGATGGCCCCAATGCTCTCCTCGGGCCCAAACGACTGGCTGACTGTGAGCGGGATAATCACGTCGTGGCGCGAGGCTGACAGCCCCAGCAGATTATTGAGGTCACTCAGAAAAGAGATATTGGGCAAAGACGCCCGCTGAATGGCGTATTGCAGGCCGATGCTGGCGTAGGTGGTGCCGCTGGCCGCGCCCCGCTCGGGGTTTTCGATGGAGCCCGTGGGGCCCAGCAGTTGGTACTGCGTATCGAACACGTGCGAGCCAAAGGCGTACTTATAGCCCACATCGAGGCGCGGCACCACGCCGTAGCGGATGCTGAGGTCGGCGGTGGGCTGCAAGGGGTCGAGCAGGTAAGCCAGGGCGGCCGTTTGCAGGCTGCTCACGGTGCCCGAGTAGCGCACGGTATCGCCGCGGGCGGCTTGGCTGCCGAGCTGGCCCGCCGCGCTTTTCACTGCCGAGCCGGCCTTGCTGATGGGTGCCGAGCCCACGTTGAACCCCTGGTTGTAGGCCAGCCGAAACTCGCCCTGGGGCGTCACCTTGCCCGAAGTAGTGATATTGCGTGGGGCCGTGCAGGCCCCAGCGCCTACCAAAGCCAGCGCGCCCAGGCCAGCCAGCAACCGGCGCCGGCGCGCCACGGAGAGAAAAGAAATCAGCATAAAAAACGGGTTAAACAGCGATGAGGACGTGAAAACGAAAACCGGGCCAACCACCCTAACCAGGCCGCAAGAAACGCCCGGCGGCGGCTCCAAATTGCATTTTAATCGGCCAACGCCGCCTTCGTATCGACCCAGGCAGTGATGTAGCGCGGACTTTTAGTCCGCGAGTACCAAGCCTACTTAACTCGCGGACTGAAAGTCCGCGCTACTGGGCAACGGCTACGAAATCACTCCGGGGGCGTACTTGCCGCTTGTTACGCCCTTTCCCACTCTTCCCATGACTATCCTCTACGGCGTGCCGGGCGAAGGCCTCGGCCACGCCACCCGCAGCAAAGTTCTCATTACCTGGTTGTTAGCCCAGGGGCACGATGTGCGCGTGGTCAGCAGCTCGCGGGCCTTTACGCTGCTTGATAAGACGTTTCCGGGCCGGGTGCTCGAAATCGCCGGCTTTCACATTGCCTACGAAGGGCTGGCGGTGTCGAAGTCGCGCACCATCGGCCTCACGCTGCGCAGCGCGCCCGAGGCGCTGCAAACCAACTTTCGGCAGTACCGGCAGCTGCTGCACGGCTTCCGGCCTGAGGTGGTAATCAGTGATTTTGAGTCGTTCAGCTACTTCTTCGCCAAGCTATTGCGGGTGCCAGTTATCAGCATTGATAATATGCAGATTATCAGCCGCGCCCACCTCAACGTGACGGTGCCCGCCGACGAGCGCGAGTCGTACGACGTGGCGCGCTACCTGGTGCGCGCCAAGCTGCCGCGCGCCCGGCACTACCTGATTACTACCTTTTTTGAGCTGCCGCTGCGCCTGCGCTACGCTGAGCGCACTACGCTGGTGCCCAGCATTATCCGGCCCGAAATTCAGGCGGCCCAGCCCACCAAGGGCGACTACATCCTGGTGTACCAAACGGCTACCAACCAAACCAACCTGGTCGAGATTTTGCAACAAATGCCTGAGCAGGAGTTCCGGGTATACGGCTTTAACAAGGATGAGGCGCACGGCAACGTGCTGCTGCGGCCCTTCTCCGAGGCGGGCTTCATTGCCGAGCTGGCGGGCAGCCGGGCCGTGCTCACCAACGGTGGCTTCTCGCTGATTTCGGAGGCCGTGTACCTGCATAAGCCGGTGTGCGCGGTGCCCATTCCGGCGCAGTTTGAGCAGTGGCTGAACGCGGCTGAGATTGAAAAAATGGGCTACGGCCGCCGTTTCGAAGAAATCACGGCCGAGAACGTGCAGGCCTTTCTCACTGGCTTACCGCAGTTTGAGGCGGCGCTGGTCGGGTATGCGCAAAATGGCAACGAGGTATTGTTTGCCCGTCTGGCCGAGCTGCTGGAAGATGTGCAGTAAGCTTTAGCTTGCCGTAAACGATGTGCAGTGCGCCGTACCCACGGCAAGCTAAAGCTTACCGCACAGCCCTACATTTGCAACTCTCATCTCCCTTTCCAACACATGAGCTACATCGCAGCCATCCATGCCCGCCAGATTCTGGACTCACGCGGCAATCCAACCATTGAAGTTGACGTAACCACCGATTCGGGCACCGTAGGGCGCGCTGCCGTACCGAGCGGCGCCAGCACCGGCGTGCACGAAGCCGTAGAGCTGCGCGACGGCGACAAGGCCATTTACCAGGGCAAAGGCGTGCTGAAGGCCGTCGAAAACGTAAACACGACCATTGCCGAAGAGCTGATTGGCTTCTCGGTGTACGAGCAGAGCCTGATTGACAAAATCATGCGCGAGCTCGACGGCACCCCCAACAAGGGCAACCTCGGCGCCAACGCCATCCTGGGCGTGAGCTTGGCCGCCGCCCGCGCTGCGGCGCAGGAGCTAGGCCAGCCGCTGTACCGCTACGTAGGTGGCGTGGGCGCCAACACGCTGCCCGTGCCGATGATGAACATCCTGAACGGCGGCTCGCACGCCGACAACAAGATTGACTTTCAGGAATTTATGGTAATGCCCGTGGGCGCTAGCTCGTTCAGCGAGGCGCTGCGCTGGGGCACCGATATTTTCCACACCCTCAAGTCGGTGTTGAAAAAGGCCGGCCTGAGCACCAACGTGGGCGACGAAGGTGGCTTTGCCCCCGACATTCAGAGCAACGAAGAAGCCATTCAGCTGGTGCTGCAAGCCATCGAGCAGGCGGGCTACAAGCCCGGCGAGCAGGTGATGATTGCCCTCGACCCCGCCGCGTCGGAGTTCTTCGAAGATGGCCACTACCACTTCAAGAAGAGCACCGGCGACAAGCTGACGCCCGAGCAAATGGTGAGCTACTGGGTTGACTGGACCAAGAAATACCCCATCATCAGCATCGAGGATGGCCTGGCCGAAGACGACTGGGCGGGCTGGAAGAGCATCACCGACCAGGTGGGCAAAAAAATTCAGCTCGTGGGCGACGACTTGTTCGTGACCAACGTGGAGCGCCTGCAACGCGGTATTGATGAGCACATTGCCAACGCTATCCTCATCAAGGTAAACCAGATTGGCACGCTCACCGAAACCATCGACGCCGTGAACCTGGGCCGCCGCAATGGCTACAAGTCCATCATGAGCCATCGCTCGGGGGAGACGGAAGACAACACTATCGCCGACTTGGCCGTGGCCCTAAGCACCGGTCAAATCAAAACCGGCTCGGCCTCACGCTCCGACCGCATGGCCAAGTACAACCAGCTGCTCCGCATTGAGGAGGAGCTGGGCGAAACGGCTTACTTCCCCGGCAAAAAAATGTAGGTTGTAACGGCGTAGTCGTTAGCTACTTATTAGAACGTCATGCTGAACGCAGTGAAGCATCTCTACCACGCCACGAGGGGTACTACCCCACGCGGCGCGAGCAAGATGCTTCACTTTGTTCAGCATGACGTTCTTTTGTAAGTAGTTACTCCATCCTCATGCAGCTTCCTCCTTTTCTCACGCCCGTGTTGCGCGTGCTACGCAACTTCTATTTCCTCACGGCCGCCGGCTTTGTGGTCTGGATGGCCGTGTTCGACTCCAACGACTTCGGCAAGCAGTACGACATGTACCACAAATGGCGCGAGCTGAAAGCGGAAAAAGAATACTACGAAGCCAACATTGCCAGCGTCAAAAAGGACCGCGCCGAGCTACTCAGCTCGCCGGCCCTGCTCGAAAAGTTTGCCCGTGAGAAATACCTCATGAAGCGGCCCGGCGAAGACGTTTTCGTGCTGGTACCCAAAGAAGAAGAATAAATACTTATCAACCAAGTTATTAACTTATCAACAGTTACTAAGCTGCGCTTCCTTTTTCTCCTGCTCGTGGTAGCGGCCGGCCTGGCCGCCGCTGGGCCGCCAACTCATCCGCCGCGTCAGCCGCGCCCTACTCAGGCGCAGGTGGCGCGGCGGTTTTTGCTGGAGGTGCTGCGGGCCGAGTACCCCGCCGCCTACCGCCGGCTGGCCCCCGAGGTGCGGGCCGCCGTGCCACTGGCAGCTTTTAAGGTGGCAGCGCAGCCACTGTGGCAAGCCGGCCAGGTGCGCGGCGTGGCCGTGGAGCTATACCAGATTGGGGCGCGGCTGGGCACCGGCCGGGGCGGCAACCAGTGGTTTTGCCGGTTCTCGTTTGCCAGCGACTCGGCGCGGCGGCCGCCACCGGTGCTGCTGGAAGTCACGTTTCGCGATACCGCGGCGCGGGCCGTGCTGGGCTTTGGGCTGCGCCGGCGGCCATAGCGCACTACTTGTTCTTATTCTTGGTGAAGTCGAAGCCGTAGACCACGTTGAGCCGGAAGCCGTTGTTGTTTTCAAACACCTGCCGGCTCGTAGCGGCGTCGAGGCTGCCTTGCAGCGTCCACTGGTTCAGGTAATTAAGCTCCAGCTGAAAGGCTTCGGTAAACTGGTAGCCCAGGCCGCCCGAAATCCGATTCTGGTTGTACACGTTCTGGTTCACATTCGGCCCGAAGCCGATGAACAGCTCATCGAAAAACGTGAAATACCACTCGCGGTCATCGATGGTGGGGCCTTGCAGCGGCACCTCACCGGCCAGCTGGTAGCGAATGCGGTTCTGGTACTGCCAGCTTTCCACGCGGGTGGGCTGGGCGGGGTCCAGCTGCCCCAGCCAGCGCTGGTCGAGGCGCAGGCGGTGCGCCAGGTGCAGGCGGCCGTAGTCGGCGCTCAGCGTCACGTCTTCGTAAATGCGGTGCTCGGGCGTGGGCTCGCCCAGCTTGGCCGAGGGGTGTTCGCCGTAGGTGTAGGTGGTGAAATTGGTGTAGCCACCGCCAAATTTCACATCCTTTTGCAGCTTATAGATGCCGCCCAGGCGCAGCAATAGCTGCTGCGGGTCGGCCCCGAAATGCACGCGGCGCACCTGGGCTTCGGTGTGGATTGCCCACTTCTCCGCCACTTTATGGTCGCCGTTGTAGGTGAACCAGGCCAGCGAGTTTTGGTCAACCAAGCGGGTATTTTGGGCCAGGGCGGGCGCGCTGGCCAGGGCCAACAAGCTGGCCGCGGGCAAGCAATAGCGTAGTAGAAAGGTCATCTGCGGTGCACCTACGAAATTTCGAGTGAATCAGCCAGGTAACGAGATTTTGCCCAGGCTGAGGGCCGGGTTGCCCGCCAGCGTTTCATTGGCCAGCACCGCGAACAGCACGGCTTCCTTGGCATCGGGCGGCACGCCAGCGGCGGCGGTGCTACCCAGGTGGGCAGCGGGCAGGTGGTGGGCCAGGGCCGCCAGCAGCTTGGCGTTGTGCGCACCGCCGCCGCTCACGAGCACTTCAGCGGCCGGCTGAGGGCCGAGGTAGTGGCGCGCCGCCTGGGCTACCGCGCCGGCCGTGAGTTCGATGAGCGTGGCCAGCACGTCGGGCGCGGGCAGGCTTTTTGTACCCGTAGCTTGTTGATTTTCTGTTAGATATACTGGGGAGAACAACTCAGGGCCGGTGGTTTTGGGAAAAGGCGCGGCAAAGAATGGGTGGCTGCGCAGCGCGGCTAATAGGCCCGCGTGCGGCTGGCCCTGGGCAGCAAGCTGACCGCCGGCGTCGTAGGCGCGGCCGGGGTAGTGCTGGCGCACCACGGCATCGAGCAGAGTATTGGCGGGGCCGGTGTCGGTAGCCTGGATGGGGCCACCATCGGCGGGCAGCAGCGTGAAATTAGCGATACCGCCCAGGTTGAGCAGCAACCTGTTAACGCCGGGCTTGCGAAATAATAACTCGTCGGCAAATGGGGCCAGCGGCGCGCCCTCGTAGCCGGCGGCCACGTGCTTCTGCCGAAAATCGGAGAGCGTGACAATGCCCGTGAACCGGGCCAGGTGGTCGCCATCGCCGATTTGCAGCGTGGCGTGGTGCGGGAAGTCGGCCCGCCCGTGCTGGTGGCGCGGCGCGTGCCAGATGGTCTGGCCGTGGCTGGCCAATACATCTACTTCACTGGCAGCTATTTGCCAATCATCCAGGCAGTTAAGCACCAGCTGCGCGTGGTAGCGGGCTAGCTCGGCGTTAAGCAGCACTAAGTCTTCCAGCCGAATGGTAGGCTGGCTCAGCGCCCGCAGCCGCGCCCGAAAATCCGCCTCATACGGCACCGTAACAAACTGTTCCAAAGCTACTTGCAGCGTAGCGCCGTGGCCGGTGCAGTGGCACAGCGCCACATCGAGGCCATCGAGGGAGGTACCCGACATCAGGCCGATAATGCGGCGGCTGGGCTGCGCGGCAATGGTGAAGAGTTTGGCTAACTGCGGGTTCACTAGGGTAATAGTATGGGTGTAGAGCATGCTTTAGCTTGCTGACATAATAGTTTGTAAAGCTTTGTTATTTAACTAGATGCGTGACCATTCGTTCCGCTATCGGCAAGCTAAAGCTTACCCTACAAGCCCTTTAGCTTGGGGTTGTCGCGGTGGCGGGTGGCGTCGCGCTGGGTTTTCTTGGCCAAGTTGCGGGCCAGGGCCTCGGTGAGGTTCACGCCGGTTTGGTTGGCCAGGCAAATGACCACGAACAGCACATCGGCCAGCTCGTCGCCTAGCTCGCGGCCTTTGTCTGACTCCTTGAATGACTGCTCGCCGTACTGCCGGGCAATGAGGCGCGCCACCTCCCCCACTTCCTCGGTGAGCATAGCCATGTTGGTGAGCTCGCTGAAATAGCGCACGCCAGTGGTGTTAATCCACTCATCTACCGTGGCTTGGGCTTGTTCAATTGTCATCGTAGTCAATTAGTTAGCTGGGGTGGGTGAGTCGAGTACAATGGTAACCGGGCCGTCGTTGAGCAGGCGTACCTGCATGTCGGCCCCGAAGATGCCGGTGGGTACGGGCAGGCCCAATTCCTGGGTTACCAGCGCCACAAAGCGCTCGTAGAGCGGCTTGGCCACGGCGGGCGGCGCGGCCCCAATGTAGCTGGGGCGGTTGCCCTTGCGGGCATCGGCCAGCAGCGTGAACTGACTCACTACCAGCACTTCGCCCGATGCATCGCGCACGCTGCGGTTCATTTGGCCGTGGTCGTCGTTGAAGATGCGCAGGCCCACCAGCTTGCGGGCCATCCAGGTGAGGGCGGCTTCGTTGTCGGTGGGGGCGCAGCCGGCCAGCACCAGCAAGCCGGGGCCAATCTGGCCGATAATGGTGCCCTCGACGGTGACGGAGGCTTCGCGGACGCGCTGAATAACGAGACGCATTTTTCAGTTTAAGAGGCGAATGGTTAAAAATTCATCTGTCATTGCGAGCCTGCGAAGCAATCGCATCAGCACGAAATCGTTCGGGTGTGATTGCTTCGCAAGCTCGCAATGACAGGCGTTCTCTGCGCAAACTCTATTAAAAATTGGTAGTTACCGCTTGATTTTCAGGCTATCCAAATGGTGCTGAAAGCGGCGGGCGTTGAGCTTATGCTCGGCAAAGGTGACGGCAAAATCGGAGAAGCCGCTGCCATCGGGGCGGGCGCAGAAGAACACGTAATTGTGGTGGGCGGGGCGCAGCACCGCATCGAGGGCCTGCGGGTAGGGCGTGGTGATGGGGCCGGGCGGCAGGCCCTTGTGGCGGTAGGTGTTGTAGGGCGAATCCACTTTTTTGTCCACGTTCAGCACGCGCTTGCGGGTACCCAGGCCGTGCAGGGGCCACAGCAGCGTGGGGTCGGCTTGCAGGGGCTGGCCGCGACGCAGGCGATTGAGGTACACACCGGCGATTATAGGCTTGTCGGTGGGCTGGGCCGTTTCGCGCTGCACAATGCTGGCTAGCACGGCCACCTGCACCTTGCTCATCCCCAGCGAGTCGGCTTCGGCCAGGCGGCGGGGCGTCCAGAAGCGGCGGTGCCGCGCCGCCACGGAATCGAGGAAAACCGGCGCCGGCGTGGGCCAGAACAGCCGCAGCGTGCCGGGGATAAACAGCGTGCCAATAGTGGCCGTGTCGAGGCCGTAGCGGCCCACCAAATAGGCATTGCTAATCAATAACTTATGCAGCTGAGCGGTATCCAGGTTGAGCTGGCGGCCGGCCTGGCGCGGCAGCTGCGGCAAGTAATTTACGGGCTTGAGCGTGAAGGCCAGCGTGTCTTGCCGGCCGCTGGCCAGCAGCTGCACCAAGGCCAGGTTACCCAGGCCCGCGGGCAGCGTGTAGCGGCCGGGCTGCACCGGGCGGGCGGGCGTGCCGTAGCCGCACCAGCCCGCCACGCGGGCAAAGGTGGCGGGGCGGCTCAGCTGGCCGGGCCGGGCTAGCGAGTCGAGCACGGCATTGAGCCCCACCCCACGCCGGATGTAGAGGTAGGCGGGGCCATCCACGGCGGCTGGCACGTTGGCCCGGTACAGCAGATGCCAGGCCAAGCCTACGCCTGCTAACAATAAGATTATAAGCCCACTAGCCACCCACCAGCCCCAGCGGCGGCGCTTGGGGCCCAGGGGCGCGGGTAAGGCTATAAAGGGTTCGGTCATTGACTGGGTAAAAGCGCAGCTACCAACCGGCGGCGCTTCGTCAAAATTAACGCCAGCCGGCTGGCCCGCGCCGTACCTACTGCCCCAGCCGGTACAGCACGCCCACGCTCAGCAGCAAATGCCCTGGCTGCCAGGGGCCCGCCGCTGCGGGCTGGCCATTCACAAATACCTGCGCTTCGGCGGCAGGCAGGGCCAGCTCGGCCGCGTGCTGATTGAAGCTAAAGAAGCCGCGGTTTTCTTCAATAAGTAGTTGATTATGATTATTCAACAAAAGCAAATAGCCTAGGTCGGCCACAGCTTCCCAATGGTGGCTGATTTCCAAGCCCAGCCCCAGCTTGGGCAGCAGCGCGCTGGTTACGCGTTGGAGCGAGAGCGTGAGCTGGTCGGCGGCCAGCGGGGTGCCGGCCAAGCGCAGGCTGGCGTTGGGGTTAGCCACGGTGCCCAGGCGGCGGCCAGTGGTTTGGCGCAGGTAGCTCAGACCCACGCGGGCCAGCAGCGGTCGGCCGGGCGGGCGCAGGTTGCGGGCGTAGCCCAGGCCCGCTTCCCAGCCCGCACCAGCCAGCGGCCCCAGCAGCTGGCGCGTGGTGGCGTAGGCGGCCAGGTGCGCCGGCAGGTCGAGCTGGATGCCGAAGCCATAGTGCGCGGCTACTTGCTGATTACTAGTAGTGACCTGAACATCAGCCCGCAACGCACTACTACCGGGAACCAGTACCGCCCGCAAATTGGCCTCTTCGGCCGCTAGTGCCAGCACACCGCCGGTGTAAGCATACCGCAAATGCTGAAGCGGCCGCCACTTTTTGGGAGCTGGCGTAGCGGCCAGGGCCACGGCCACCGGCCGGCGCAGCAGCGTATCGGCGGCGTGCTGGCGGGCCTGGTCGAGCAGCGCCTGCGGGGGCAGCAGCGTGGTAGTGCGCTGCCAAAACGCGGAATCATACGCCACCGGGCTTTGCAAAAAAACGTCGGCAAACTGGCTGCGCGCCTGGTAGCTGGGCGGCGGAACCTGCGCCGTGTCGATGGCCGTAGTCACGAACTCGGCCAGGTGGTGGCGCACATGCCCCGCCAGCGGCCGGCCCAGGGTGTTATACCAAATACTTTTCAAGTAATACCGGCCCGCATAGAGCTGATAATCGGCACGATATGCCCGCTCAGCAGCCTCAAAAACCAGCACCCGCTCTCGCCGGATGCCGGCCGGCGTGCGGTGCCACCGCGCCCCCAAAAACGCGTAGCTGCGCTCGTCAATGTACACCTCGCCTGCAAAACTGGCCCGCTCAGTGCCCGGCCGGGGCGCGAAAGTGATGACATACACCGCCCGCCCCTGAAACGTGGTTTGGGGACTGAGGCGATACTGATACTCCTTGAAGCGGGCCGGGTTGATAAACTCGGCCCTAGTGTGCACAAAATCAAAGCGCTGCGGCACTAACGCGCCGGCCACCCAATCGATGGGCGCCAGCACCGCGCCCGGCTGCGCGGGCCGCAGGTCAACCCGGCGCGCCTCCAGCACCTGCACGTAGCCGAGGTCGCGGGGGTGCTGGTAGCCGGGCTTGGTCACGCGCAGCTGGCCCTCGGCCAGGTAGTCGTAGCGCCGACCGGCAGCCTCGTCGTCCGACTCGCGGTAGAAGCCGGTGAGCTGCACCGGCTGCACTGGGTAGTTGCGCGGAATGCGCGCCACCGCCTCCCGGATAATACCCTCGGCCGACGCCGTGACGCTCACATTGCTCAAGCTGGCCGGGCTGATTTTCAGCTCAATAACCAGCTCGGGGCCCGGCAGCGGCGGCAGCGGCCGGCTGAACTTTTGGTAGCCCAGCAGCGCCACTTGCAGCGCGCTGGCCTGGTAGGCAGCCGGCACCCGCAGCGCAAAGCGGCCATCGAGGTTGGTGTTGGTGCCCAGCCGGTTATCGCCGATGCCGACCTGGGCATTCGGGATGGGCTGGTGAGTGGCGGCATCGAGCACGCGGCCGCGCAACAGCGGGCTTTCCTGGGCCAGCGCGGGCAGGACCAGTAGGATTAGCAGCAACGAAAGCAGCTTCATAAGCGCAAGGTTACGCAAGGTAAAAAGAGGTTTCGCAAGGTGTATCATTACCGACACAACCTGACGAAACCTCTTTTTACTTTGCGTAACCTTGCGCCCTAGCCTTGCAGCGGCGTTTCCAACTCCCCGATAGTTAGGCTGTGCTGGCTGGCGGTTTCGCCCAGCAGCTGGCGCTGCCAGGGGCGCAGGGCAGCCAGGCTACCCTGCTCCACCACGTCGCCGATGAGGCGGTTGCTGAGCACGGTATTGGCCAGCGTGGGGTTGTAGTCGGCGGCCAGGTGGTTTTTGAGGGTGGTGAGCAGCAGCTCGCGGGCTTCGGCCTTGGCAGCAATGGGGCCGCCGAAGCGGCGCTTGAAGGGCGTGGGCCGGCGCTGGTCGGGAGGTAAGGGGCCATCGGGGGCGAGGTCGGCGGTGGCCAGGGCCAGCAGCTCGTCGGCGTAGGGGGCGCGCCTCAGCTCGGGGTGCAGGCCGCCGGCGGCGCGCAGCTCGTTGGGCGTGCCAATGGGCTGGTGCGTGATTTCGGCCAGCCGGTCGTTGCTGAGTACCATGTAGCTGGGGCGGTCGAGCTGCCGCGCCAGGCGGTCGCGCAACGCGTACAGCTCTCGGAAAAGCGGTAGCTCAGCCGGGCCAATGCGAAACTTGCCGGCCAGGCGCAGGTGCGGGCGCAGCTCGTCGCGGCCGTAGCGCACGGCTTCGAGGGCGTGGTTTTCTTCCTGCGCCCACTGGGCGCGGCCCTGCTCTTGCAGGCGCACGGTGAGGCGGTCGGTGAGCTCAAACAGGTAGAGCACGTCGTTGGCGGCGTACTCCTTCTGGGCTTCGGTGAGGGGGCGCTTCAGCCAGTTCGACTTCTGCTCGCCCTTATCCACTTCAAAGCCTAACTCACTCTGAATGAGGCGACCCAGCGAAATATTATTATCCTCCAGGGCCAGCAGCGTGAACTGCACGCTGGTGTCTACGATGGTGCGGCAGGTGACGCCAAACAGCTCGTCGAGCAGCAGGATGTCCGACTTGCAGGAGTGAAACACCTTGGCCACGGCGGGGTCGCGCAGCACGGCAAACAGGGGCTCCAGACCGGCGGCCATCTCAGGCTCCAGCGGTAGCGGGTCGATGAGGTAGACTTCAGTGCCATCAAATACCTGAATGAGTGCCACATGCCGCCCGTAGCGGTAGCGGTTGTCATCAAATTCCAGGTCGATGCCGATGCGCGGCAGGGTGGCGAAGTGGGCGGCCGCGTCGGCCACCTGGGCCGCCGTGGTAAGGTAGTGAATGGTTGGCTTCATGCGTGGCGGCAAAGGTACGGGGCGGCCGGTAGTGCTGGCACGTAACTACTAGGCTTACCTAATAACCAGCAGCCCTAAGTAGACAAAGTATGGCTTTTTAAATCTTACCCTTTATGACAAGGGTGTGCTGAGCATAAATAACTTATTTTTCCTGTAAATTAGGTGAATTTTTTAGGCAATTTCCTCAACTAATGATATTTTTCTCCGATTATGCCCTTTTATTTGCAACCCCTCCTTATACCCACCCTTACTTCTCTTCTTACCGCTTCGCTTCACCAACCTTTCTACCAGTTACTGTATGAGGAACATTTTTACTCCATTGCTCGTGCTGGCTGCCTTGCCGGCACTAGCCCAAACGCAGGCCGTGAGCGGCCGGGTGCTGGCCGCCGATGGCAGCCCGGTGCCGGGGGCCACGGTAGTTGAGCGCGGCACCACCAACGGCGTAAGTAGCAACGCCGATGGCAGCTTTACGCTGGCTGCGCAACCTAGTGCTACGCTGATTATCAGCTCGGTAGGCTACGCTACTCAAACGGTAGCCCTAGGCGGCCGCAACACCCTAACCATCACGCTGGCCGCCGATGCTACCAACCTAGACGAAGCCGTGGTAGTGGGCTACGGCACCCAAACCAAGGCCGAGCTTACGGGCTCAGTGGCGCAGCTGGGCAGCAAAGACGTGGGCAACCAGCCGGTGCAGTCACTGGAGCAGTCCATTCAGGGCAAGGCGGCGGGCGTGTTTATTGAAACGGGCAGCGGCAAGCTGGGCCAGGGCATCCGGGTACGGGTGCGTGGAGTATCGAGCGTGAGCGGCGGCACGCAGCCGCTGTACGTGGTAGATGGCGTGCCAATAGCCGCCGACAACCTATCGTCGACCACGGCCGCAACCAACCCTATTGCCGATATCAACCCCAATGATATTGAGAGCATTAGCGTACTGAAAGACGCGGCCGCCTCGGCCATCTACGGCTCGCGGGCCAGCAACGGGGTGGTACTCATCACCACCAAGCGCGGCAAAGCGGGCGGCACGCGCTTCAATTTCAACATTCAGGGCGGCTACAGCGAGCCGACGCACAAGCGCGAGTTTCTCAACAGCCAGGAGTACGTGACGCTGCTCACCGAGTCGCTGGTGAACCGGGGCGGGGCGGTTGCGGTGCCGGCCAACATTGCGGCCCGCCTCAGCGGCTACGCCGGCGGCGCGGCCGACCCGCTCACCTACGACACCAACTGGCAGGACCAGGTGCTGCAACGCGCCGGCTTTCAGCAGTATGACTTCAACACGAGCGGTGGCACCGACAAAACCCGGTTCTTTCTCTCGGGCCAGTACAGCAAGCAGAAGGGCATCATCGTCAGCAACCAGTACGAGCGCATTGCCTCGCGCTTCAACATTGACCACCAGGCCAACAGCTGGCTCTCGTTTGGCCTGAACCTGACGGCCTCGCGCTCGGTCAACAACCGCGTGCCCAACGACAACGCCTTCAGCACCCCCATGCAGATTGTGGCGCTGGCCCCCATTACGCCCCTCATCGACCCGCGCTCGGGCCAGCTGAGCGGCGCACTCGACCCCGCCACGGGCCTGCCTAACAACGGTACCAATGCGTTTCCGTTCTACTACAACCCGCTGCTCAGCATTCAGGGCGGCTCGTACGTGGCCACGGTGTACCGGCTGCTCGGCAACGTGTATGCGCAGGCGCAGCTGGCCAAGGGGCTGCTTTTCCGCTCGGAGCTGGGCACCGATGTCATCTCCCAAACCGAGGAGCAGTACCTGGGCCGCGTGACATCGCGCAACACGGGCAATACCAACGGCTTCGGCCTCAATGCGGCTACCAACAACACGAAAGTGGTGGTTAACAACTACTTCGCTTACCGCAACACGCTGGGCGAAAACCACGCCCTAGATTTTACCCTGGGCACGAGCTACGAGGCGGCCAACATCAGCGGCAACAGCGTGACGGGCACCCAGTTTGCCTCCGATTCGTACCGCACCATCGACAACGCCTCGCAAATCACGGCCGGCACCTCGTACACCACCGGCAACACACTGGTGTCGTACTTCGGGCGGGCTTCCTACGCCTTTGCGGGCAAGTACCTGCTGGGGGCCAGCGCCCGCCTCGACGGCTCGTCGCGCTTCGGCGTAGAGCGGCGCTTCGGCCTGTTTCCGGCCGGCTCGGTGGGCTGGGTAATTTCGGAAGAAAGCTTTTTGAAGAATAACCGCACCCTGAGCCTGCTCAAGCTGCGGGCCAGCATCGGCAAAACCGGCAACAACAACTTCGGCAACTTTGCCTCGCGCGGCCTCTACACGGGCAGCGGCGCGGGCTACGTGGGCACCCCCGGCCAGCGGCCTTCCCAGCTGGGCAACGACTTCCTGAACTGGGAATCGACGGTGCAGTACGACGCGGGCCTGGAATACGGCTTGTTTGACAACCGCATCAGCGGCGAGGTCGACATCTACCGCAAAAACACGACCGGCTTGCTGCTGGCCCAGCCGGTGCCCGGCACCTCGGGCTTCTCGACCTACAACGCCAACGTGGGCAGCCTGCGCAACCAGGGTATCGAGCTGACGCTGACCACGCGCAACCTGGTGGGCGCCTTTACCTGGACGACCAGCGTGAACGCGGCCCTCAATAAGAACAAAATCATTGACCTGGCCGGCCCCGACATTCTGGGTAGCTTCCTCAACCGGGCCCAGGCCGGGCAGCCGCTGGGCGTGTTTGTGGGCCCCGAGTACGCGGGCGTAGACCCCGCCAATGGCAACGCGCTCTACTACCTGAATACGGCCAACGCCGACGGCACCCTCAACCGGGGCACGACGACCAATATCAACTCAGCGGCCAACGTGCCCATCGGCAACCCCAACCCGACCTGGACGGGCGGCATCACCAACACGCTTTCGTTCAAGGGCTTCGACCTGACGGCCACGCTGGTGGGCGTGTTTGGCAACCAGATTTACGACGGAGCCGCACCGTTCTTCTCGGTGGGCTTCAACAATGGCTACGACAACCAGACGCGCGACCAGCTCAACCGCTGGCAGAAGCCGGGCGACATCACCAACGTGCCCAAGGCCATTTATGTCGGTGGCAACGGCACCGGCCAGTCGTCGCGCTTTGTGCAAAACGGCGACTACGGCCGCCTGCGCTCGGTACTGCTGGGCTACAACCTGCCCGGCACCCTGGCCAAACGCGCGTTTCTGCAATCGGCCCGCGTATTTGTGCAGGGCTATAACTTACTCACGTTCACCAAGTACACTGGCTGGGACCCCGAAGTAAGCGCCGATTATACCACTGGCGGCGGGGCCACTTCGAGCAACATCAGCCAGGGCATCAGCTTCTACACGGCGCCCCAGGCCCGCACCTACACCATTGGCCTCAACCTTGGTTTTTAGGCCCGCGGCCCGCTCCTTCCCTCCCCTCTTAGCCTTTAGTAACGATATGAAAAAGATAGTACCCGGCCTTTTGGCCGCCGCGCTGCTGGCCACCGGCCTGCTGCCCGGCTGCAACAGCAAGCTCGACGTGCAGCCCGTGACCTTCATCGACTCGGCCAATGCCTTCAACAATGCCAGCGACGTGCAGGCGGCGCTGGTGAGCTGCTACGCGGGCCTGCAAAGCGGCAACCTCTACGGCGGCTACCTGCAAATGATGACCGACCTGCTGGCCGACAACGGCGACGAGAGCTTCGTGGGCACGTTTACGCAGCCCCAGGAGGCCCAGCGCAAAACCCTACTCATCACCAACAGCCAGGTGAGTGCCACCTGGCTGAGCGCCTACGACGTCATCAACCGCACCAACGGCGTACTGGCCAACCTCACCAAGCTTACCACGCCGGCCCAGCAGGCCAGCGCCGAGGGCGAGGCGAAGTTCATTCGCTCGCTGGTGTATTTTGACCTGGTGCGCATGTTTGGCCGGGCCTGGAACGATGGCACGCCCGCCAGCAACCCCGGCGTGCCGCTGGTCCTCACGCCCACCAACACCATTGCCGATGCCGTGCCCCAGCCGCGCAACTCGGTGGCCGAAGTTTACGCCCAGGTCGTCACCGACCTTACCGCGGCCGAGGCGCGCCTCACCACAAGCGGCGGCTTCAACACGTTTTCGGCCACGCGCTACGCCTGCGCGGCGCTGCTGGCGCGGGTGTATTTGCAGCAGGGCGACTTTACCAATGCCGCCGCCGCGGCCAACCGGGCCACGGCGGGCTCGTTTCGGCTCAACGGCTACTATGGCGACAACTTTGGCTACAACCTGACTGCCAACACCACCAGCGCGCTGGTAGCCAACACAACGGAGGATATTTTCGCCATTCAGATAACCGCTCAAAGCGGTACTAATCAGCTCAATACCTTCTACGCCCGCAACCGCCGCGCCGACGTCAACGTGCTGCCGCAATTCACGAGCCTGTTCGAAACCGGCGATAGCCGCGCCACGCTCTACACGGCGGCTACGGCCACTACGGCCTCCTTCACCCGCAAGTACGACGCCCAGTATGGCAACGTAAAAATGCTGCGCCTCGATGAGGTGCTGCTCACCCGCGCCGAGGCCAACTTCCGGGCCGGCACTACGGTGGGTGCCACTCCGCTGGCCGACGTGAACACGGTGCGCGCCCGGGCGGCCCTGCCAGCCCTGACGGCCGTTACGCTGCCCATCATCCTGAAGGAGCGCCGCCTGGAATTAGCTTTTGAGGGCTTCCGCCTCGGCGACCTCAAGCGCAACCAGCAAAGCACCACCGACCCACTCACCGGCACCGCCATCGCTTGGAATGCCAGCCGCCTGGTCTTTCCCATTCCATTCCGCGAAACCAACGCCAACCCACTACTAGTGCAGAACGCCGGCTACTAAACTGGTGCTCACAAGTAAGACTACGCAATTAGAAGAGGCTTCCAACGCACGTTGGAAGCCTCTTTTTTTGACCGGGCGGCAAAGCCACAGTAGGGCTGACTGGCGTTTTCCTGACTTCTGCCAGGTGAGGGGGTCATATCTGAAAACCGTTTTTTTACCCATTAAACAGCATTATTCAGCCCCTCAATACATGAAGGAATGCTGTTTTTCGAGCAAAGCATCCGATTTTGAAGGTCATTTGCTTAATGTGCGCTTTATTTGCGGCTGGCTATTTTGCCTATCAATGGCAATTGTCATTTTTTAGCTGCGCTTTCCACCACCACTTCTTTTAACCTTTTCCTTACCCTATGAGAAATATTTTAATACCAATGATGGTGGTGGCGGCCCTGCCGGCGCTGGCGCAGACCCAGGTGGTCAGCGGCCGCGTGGTGGGGGCCGACGGCAATGCCATTCCGGGAGCCACGGTAGTGGAGCGCGGCACCACCAACGGCGTAAGCAGCGGGGCCGACGGCAACTTCTCGCTGTCGGTAAAGCCGCAGGCCACGCTCATTATCAGCTCCATTGGCTTCACCACGCAGAATGTGGCAGTGGGCAGCCGCAGCAGCGTAAACGTGACGCTGGCCACCAGTGCCACCACCCTCGACGAGGCCGTGGTAGTGGGCTACGGCACCCAAACCAAGGCTGACCTAACCGGTGCGGTAACCCAGATTTCAGGTAACAGTATTCAGAACCAACCGGTTACCAGCTTCGAGCAGTCCATCCAGGGCCGCACGCCGGGCGTGGTTATCAACCAGGGCAGCGGCAAGCTGGGCCAGGGCATCAACATTCAGGTGCGCGGCACGTCGTCGGTAACGGCATCCAACCGCCCGCTGTATATAATTGACGGCGTGCCGATTACGTTTCAGGACCAGTCGTCGGCCGGTGATGAGCCGCTCAACCCGCTGGCCGACCTCAACCCCAACGACATCGAGAGCATCAGCATTCTGAAGGATGCCTCGTCTACGGCCATCTACGGCTCGCGGGCCTCGAATGGCGTGGTACTCATTACGACCCGCAAAGGCAAGCAGGGCCAAACCAAGATAACGGCCGGCTACTACTACGGCACCAGCGCCCCCACCCGCTTCCGGCAGTTTTTGAACGCCGACCAGTACAAAACGCTACTGGCCGAGTCGATTACCAACGCGGGCTACATCGACCCGCAAAACGGCTACGCCGACCTCACGGAAGCCTTTGCGCAGGAAGGTGGCCTCGATTACAACTCAACCTACAACACACCCTGGGACCGGCTGGCGTTCCGCAACAATGGCAAGTACAAGCTTTTTGGCAGTAACGCGGCCAACGTGGCGCAGTACGATTTTAGCGCCGCGGGCGGCGATGCCAAAACGCGCTTCTTTTTGAGCGGCACCTTTAATGACCAGAAGGGCATTATCGTGGGCAACCGCTTTCGGCGCGGTAGCCTGCGCCTCAACCTCGACCACAGCATCACCGATAAGATTCGCGTGGGGCTGAACAGCTCGCTGGCGCGCACCGTGAACGAGCGGGTGGCGGGCGACAATGCGTTCTCTAACCCCTTACAGCTCAACGCGCTCACGCCGATTCAGCCGCAGTTTGACCCCACTACCGGGCTGCTAAATGCCGCAACCATCTACTACAACAACCTGATTGACCAAGAGCTGGGCTCGAACCGGGCGGGCACGTACCGCTCGTTTACCTCGGGCTACCTCAACGTGACGCCCGTGAAGGGCCTGACGCTGCGCTCGGAAATCGGGGGCGACTTCCTCAACCTCAACGAGGACCTGGTGCGTGGCGCGGGCACCCAGGACGGCGGCGCTACCGGCTACGCCTTCAACGCCCAAACCCAGACGGTTAACTACACCAATACCAACACGGCGACATACAACTACGACCTCACCGACGACCACCACTTCGATGTGCTGGTGGGCGAGTCGTACCAGCGCTCCGACACCAAGATAACGAGCGCCGAGGGCCGGGGATTCCCCACCACCGAGTTTACCCGCATTGCCAGCGCGGCCATCAAAACCGGCGGCAACTCGTCGTTTGGCACGGGCTACTCGTTCCTCTCCTACTTCGCCCGCCTCAACTACAACTTCCAGGGCAAGTACCTGGTGTCGGGTAGCGTGCGGCGCGATGGCTCGTCGCGCTTCGGGGCCAACAACCGCTACGGCACCTTCGGGGCTGGCTCGGTGGGCTACCTCATTTCGGAGGAAAGCTTCCTGAAGGGCAACACTACCCTTAACCTGCTGAAGGTGCGCGCCAGCTACGGCGTAACCGGCAACGGCGAAATCGGCAACTTCAACTCGCGCCGCTTCGTGTCGGCCCTGCCCTACGCCGACCAGTCGGGCATTGCCCCCGATGCCAACATCGGCAACCCTAACCTGAGCTGGGAAACGACCAAGCAAGTGGATTTGGGCGTGGAGTTCGGCTTCCTCAACAACCGCATTTCGGGTGAGGTGGACGTGTACCAGAAAAACACCACTGGCCTGCTGCTCAACCGCCAGCTGCCGCTCACCAGCGGCTACACCACCATCACCGAAAACGTGGGCGCGCTGCGCAACAAAGGCCTCGAAATTGCGCTGAACGCGCGCATCTTCGACGGTGACTTTAAGTGGAGCATCGGTGGCAACATCTCGTTCAACCGCAACCTCATCACCAACCTGCCGCAGCCGATTATCCCCACCGGCAACACCCTCAGCCGCGTGATGCAGGACCAGCCGCTGGGCGTGTTCTACGCCAAGCGCTACGCGGGCGTAGATGCCGCAAATGGCGATGCGCTCTACTACAACGCCGACGGTTCGAAGACTAATAGCTACGCGGCGGCCCCCATCCAGAAGGTGGGCAACCCCAACCCCAAGTACACGGGCGGCGTGAACACCAACTTCAGCTACAAAGGCTTCGACCTGAGCGCGCTGGGCCAGTTCACCTACGGCAACGACATCTACAACGCGGCCGGCGTGTACCAGTCGGCCAATGCTGATTACTTTGATAACCAGACCGTTGACCAGCTCAACCGCTGGCAAAAAGCTGGCGACGTTACCGACGTGCCCCAGGCCCGCTACCTGGAAAGCAACGGCACCAACACGTCGTCGCGCTGGATTCAGGACGGCTCATTCTTCCGCATCAAGAACGTGACGCTGGGCTACAACCTGCCCGGCGACCTCGTGAAAAAAGGCTACCTCCAAACCGTGCGCGTGTACCTCACGGCCCAGAATCTGGCCACCTTCACCAGCTACACTGGCTACGACCCCGAGGTGAGCACCTACGGCTTGGGCACGGCCAACTACCTGCTAGGTCACGACTTCTACACCCCGCCGCTGGCCAAAACCTTCCTGCTGGGCGTGAACCTGGGCTTTTAATCAGTTGACTTACTACGCGATATGAAAAATAAATTTATTTGGCCAGCCTGCGCGCTGGCATTGGGCCTGAGCCTGGCGGGCTGCAAAGACGCGCTGGACATTGCGCCCCTGCAAAGCATCGACGCCGCCACCGCCTACAACACGTCGCAGAAAGTAGCGGCCGGCGTGGTAGGCGCCTATGCCCGCCTCGACAACCCCCGCCTCTACGGCACCGACTTGGTGCTGGTGCCCGAGCTGCTGGGCGGCGATGGCTACCTCAACTGGGACGGCTCGTTTCAGAACTACCGCCAGATTCGGGCGCACACCCAGATTGCTACACTCTCAAACGCCGAAGGCATCTGGACACAGGCCTACGCGGCCATTACCCAGTGCAACCTGGTGCTCGCCAACCTGGATGTCGTAACCGACCCCGGCCAGAAAAGCCAGTATGAGGGCGAGGTTTCGTTTATTCGGGGCGCTATGTACTTCGAGCTGGTGCGCCTCTACGCCCAGCAGTACCAGGCCGGCGGGGCCAACGCCCAGCCCGGCGTGCCCATCAACCTAGTGCCCGTAACCACCACTGAGCAGGCCGACACCAAGCTGGCCCGCAGCACCGTGCAGGAAGTGTATGCGCAGGTTATCAAGGACTTGCAGAACGCTATTGCCAAGCTGCCGGCCCAGAACATCTCGCGCGCTTCCAAGTACTCGGCCGAGGCCATGCTGGCCCGCGTGTACTTGCAGCAGGGCAACTACGCCGCCGCCCGCACCGCAGCCAACGACGTAATCGCGAACAGCGGCGCGACGCTGGTGGGCTCGGTAGCCGCCGTGTTTGCCAACCGCAACAGCGCCGAGAGCCTGTTTGAGATTCAGCAAAACGACCAAAACAACGCCGGCACCAGCAACGACGGCTTGGCCACCTACTTCGCCGGCTACAGCCCCAACGGCGACCAAACCGTACTCTACGGCCGCGGTGACGTGCGCGTACTCCCCGCTTTTTCTAACTTGTATGGGGACAGCGACGTGCGCGGCACTGACTCCCTATCGGCCATTACCACCAAAAAGCTGATTTACCTCAGCGACGGCAACAACCGTTCGGGCCGCCTGCGCACGCTGAAGTGGCGCACCTACGGCCAGAACATCCCCGTTATTCGCCTGGCCGAGATGTACCTCATCCGGGCTGAGGGGGATGCCCGGGCCGGCAACTTCGCCACCGCCACCCGGGACGTGAACTTGGTACGGGCCCGCTCGGGCGCGTCGGCGCTCACTACCGCTAGCGTCAACGACATCTTGCGCGAGCGTCAGTTGGAGCTTGCTTTCGAAGGCTTCCGCATCCACGACCTGCGGCGCACCAACGGTATCGTGATTGCCGCCGTACCCGCCAGACCTGCTACGGCCGATACGCCCGCTACACCCTTCGTACCCGCCGTACTGGCTAGCGACCAGCGCTTTATTCTGCCCATTCCGCAGCGCGAAATCAATAACAACTCGCTGCTGACGCAGAACGCCGGCTACTAGCCCACGTTGAATTCGTCATAAAAAAGGCCGCCCCGATTACCGGGGCGGCCTTTTTTTATTCGTCGTGGTCGTCTTCGTTGCGAGCCTCAAGGTCCAGCTCGCGGGCGAGGTCCACGGCCTCGTATTCTATCTGGGCCAGCAGGTCGGGCGCGTCGGCATCGAGGGTGCGGGCGAAGAGGTCGAGCAGCGCCTCCCCTTCATCGTTGACGTAGAGGTTGGTATAAATCTGCTCGAAGAGCTTGTTTTCCTTGTGAATCTGCTTGTCGATATCGGCCGGCGACTGGGCCGTGTTGAGGGCACGGTGTAGCACAGCGGCGGCGCGGCGGGCCTCCTCGTGCTCGCCCAGGTCGGCCAGTAGGCGCAGCAGGATGGTCGCCACGCCCAGCCGCCACTGCTCGAAGCGGAAGGGCTGCTCGCGCGCCGTGGCCCGCTCAAAGCCGGCGTGCACGCCCAGCGTGGCCGGCGTGAGGTAAGTAGCCTGGTCATCAGGCGTGCGGAAGGCGAGGCGGAGCAGGGTTTCGTAGGTTGTCATAAAAGGATTTAGAGTTTAGAAATCGGTTGTCATTGCGGGCGCAACGCAGTGGAGCGCGGCAATCTTTCCTGCACGGCCGGGTTACTAATCCATTGAAAGCAAGCGACAAGGAAAGATTGCCACGCTCCACTGCGTTGCGCTCGCAATGACAACGATTCTTAAACTCAGGAAAATACTTGCCACACGAACAGCGAGGCGGCGTAGGCCAGGCCGGTCATGTACACGAGCTGGCCCAAGGGCCAGCGCCAGCTTTTGGTTTCGCGGTAGGTCACGGCCAGCGTGCTCATACACTGCATGGCAAATACGTAGAACACGAGTAGCGACAGCGCCCGCACCGGCGTAAAAAACGGGCGGCCCTGCGCATCTTTCTCGCTGGCCAGCTTCTGCTGCACCGTGCCGAGGTCGGCGTCCTGGCCCACGCTGTAAATGGTGCTCATAGTGCCCACAAATACCTCGCGGGCCGCGAAGGACGTGAGCAGCGCGATGCCAATTTTCCAATCGAAGCCCAGCGGGCGGATAACCGGCTCGATAACGTGGCCGAAGGTGCCGGCGTAGGAGGTTTCGAGGCGGGCCGAGGCCACGCGGCGCTCGGTTTCGGCAGCGGGCCAGCGCTGGGCGGTGGCTTGCTGCTGCACCTGGGCTTCGGCCTGGGCCTGGCGCTGGCCGGGGCCGTAGCTGGCTAACACCCACAGCAGCACCGAGATAGCAATAATAACCTTGCCCGCCTGCGTCACGAAGGCCTTCACCTTCTCCACAATGGTGAGGCCCACGTTTTTCCAGCGCGGCCAGCGGTACACCGGGAATTCCATGATGAAGTAGCTACGCTCGCGGGCCTTGAGCACCGCCTTCAGCACCAAGGCCGAGAGCAGCGCCGAGCCCAGGCCCAGCAGGTAAAGGCCCATGAGCACCAGCCCGCGCATGTTGAAAATGCCCAGCCAGCTGGCATCGGGCACCACCAGCGCCACCAGCACCGTGTACACCGGAATACGCGCCGAGCACGACATCAGCGGCGTCACAAAAATGGTGAGCATCCGGTCCTTCCAGCTCTCGATGGTGCGCGCGCCCATGATGGCCGGCACCGCGCAGGCCAGCCCAGAAATGAGCGGCACCACGCTTTTACCACTGAGGCCAAAAGGCCGCATCAGCTTGTCCATGAGGAAGGTAACGCGGGCCATGTAGCCCGTTTCTTCCAGCACTGCCAAAAAGGCGAAGAGCAAGGCAATCTGCGGAATGAAGATGAGCACGCCGCCCAGGCCAGCAATGATACCCTCGGTGAGCAGGCGCACCAGCGGCCCGCTAAAGCGCGCCTGAATGGCCCCGCTCAGCGCCGAAATGCCCTGGTCAATCAAATCCATTGGGTACTGCGCCCAGGCAAAAATGGCCTGAAACAGCAGAAACAGAATGGCCAGAAAAATAGCGTAGCCAAACACACGGTGCGTCAGCACTTTGTCAATGCGGTTGGAGGCCGGCTCGCGGCGCTCGGTGCGCGTCACGGTCACCACCTCCAGCAGCAGCTCGTTGATGTGGGCGTAGCGGCCCACGGTTTCGGCCGCCTGCTGGGCCGTCGAGTCAAATTGATATTGCGCAGTGAGTTGCGCCAGATACTCGCGGTCGGCCTCGCTCAAAAAGTGGAGCTGCCGAAACTGGTGCGCGTAGTGCAGCGCCAGGTAGTCGTTGGGCAGTTCAAAGTGCTGCCGAATGCTGGCAAGCAGCGGTTGCAACTCGGCGGTGGGCTGCCAAAAGCGGCCGGCGGGCGGCGCGGCGGCCAAGCGGTCGGCCATCAGGATGCGGAGGGCGGCCAGGCCCACGCCCTTGCGGGCATTCATGGGCACCACGGGCACGCCCAACTCGCGCTCCAGCGCCACCGTGTCGAGCTGAATGCCGCGGTCGGCGGCCACGTCGGTCATGTTCAGGGCCAGGATGGCGGGCAGGCCTAGGTCGGCGAGCTGCGAAAACAGCAGCAGGCTGCGGCGCAGGTTGCTGGCGTCCACGGTCACCACCACAAAATCGGGATAGTCGGCTGAGAGCGGGTTATAGAGCAGGTCGGCGATTACGCGCTCGTCGAGGCTTTTGGGGTAGAGCGAGTAGGTGCCGGGCAGGTCCACTACCTCAGCCCGGCGCTGGCCCCCAAGCTGGGCAATGCCCGTTTTGCGGTCCACCGTGACGCCCGGAAAATTGCCGACCTTCTGGTTGAGGCCCGTGAGCTGGTTGAAGAGCGAGGTTTTGCCCGAATTGGGGTTGCCGATGAGGGCCAGGCGGGGCAGGCGGCCAGCCGGGGGCACGGCGCTCCCGGTGCCGGGTTGCGGCAAAGTCGGCCGCTCGTCCTGCTGGATAGCACCCGCCATAAGCTTGATAATTAATCTTTTAACTGGATAGTAAGTGCCTCGCTCACGCGCAGCGATAGCGTATATTCCTCATCGCCGAGCACCAGCATCAGCGGGTCGCCGAGGGGGGCGCGGCCGGCGAGGCGCACCTGCGTGCCGGGGATACAGCCCATTTCGAGTAGTTTGAGAGCCATTTCCGGGTCTTTGAGGCAGCACACGGTGGCGGTTTCACCGTGGCGCAGGTCGTTGGCGGTGCGGCGGGCAGGTGCCGACTGCGGAGCAGCCACGGCGGCGGAACGACGAAAAAGAGCCACGAGCGGAACGGGTTTAGTTATTTAGATTGAATTCAAACAAAGATACGGCCGTTTGGTTGGCGGGGCCACAAAACCGGGATATTTTCGGCATTTTTCAGCCCACAAATGTGCAATCTGAACCAATTGCGGGCTACGTATTTGGGGCCGCCGCAATTAGCCTGGCGCGGCTGTATTAATACTTGCTTTTTCACCCTTAGTTTTGCACTAACTACGCCTTTTTCTACCAACAAATGTTTAAACGTTTATTTTATTTTGCACTATTCGTGTGTGCCGTCGGCGGAAATGCCCAGGCGCAGACAACCACTCCGGCGGCTCCCGCGATGCTGGCGGGTAAAATCATCGACAAGGCCACGAAAGAGCCGCTGCCCTTCACCTCCCTCAGCCTGAAAGAAGACCAGACGGGCGCACTGAGCAACGAGTTTGGGGTTTTTCAGCTGCCCGGGCCGCTGAAAAACGAAACCGACTCGCTTATTGTGATGGCGCTGGGCTACGAGCACCTGGCCATTGCCGTGCAGCGCGGCAAGCCCATTGCCAATATGGTACTCGAAGTGAGCCGCCGCGCAATTGCGCTGGGCACCGTAACCGTGAAGGGCGGCAAAGTGAAAAACCTGGAGTTGGGGGCCAATGGCAACCGCCCCGGCGAGGGCCTGCTGCAAGGCCAGCCCGGCGGCCAGTACGCCTTCTTTGTGAAGAATGACAAGAACAAACGCCTCGGCAACATCCGCTCGGTGTCGTTCTACATCGGCGAAAACGGCTTCCCGCGCGAGCCGTTCCGGGTGCGGCTGTACAAGCCCGACGGCAACTACAGCTCGCCCAATACCGACATCCTCACCGACAACGTGGTGGTATCGGCCCCCAAGGGCGGCCAGTGGTACACAGTGGACCTGACGCCCTACAACGTAACGGCCCCCGAGGAAGGCTTCTTCGTGGCCATGGAGTGGATTGTGAGTGGCGATAAGTTCTTCAATACCAACTTTATGGACGACAGCTACACGCCCTACGGCCAGATTATGCGCCCCACTTTCGAGTTCAAAGAAAGCCGCACCTGGACATACAGCATTGCCAAGGGCTGGACGCTGCTCACGATGGCCACCGCCGCCGGCCAGCACTACAACGCCATGATTAAGGCCGAGGTAGATATGATTAAGTAAGCAACCAGGTGCCACAAACTACCTGAGGGCCAATGCGTTAGCCAATTCACGTTACTGAATAAGCTAACGCATTGGCCCTTAAGCAGTTTAATTCCAAATCAAGTACCAGGTTTCGCAGCCACGCTTCAGCTCCCCGAGCGAAGCGACTTGAGCTACGGGCGGGGCCGGGGTAGCTAAGGCACCGGCCCCGCCCAGTGGCCATAGCTTGTGCCAGCGCTACTGAGGAAAACCAGTGGGTGCATGTGGAGACGGTTTTGACCTCTGTTACATACAGCAAGTTAGCGGAATAATACTAGTTCAATAACCACTAGCCGAAAAGGGGCTACATGTGGAACTTTTTGCATCAATTTGCTTGAAATTTTTATCTTAAAGCTACCTGACATGCGCCCGGCAACGATTAAATTTGTGGGCTAGGTCCTTGTTCATTTTCTTTTTTCTGTTATGATTAAGCGTTTACTATTCTTACTAATTATGGGCAGCCTACTGCCGGCGCTGGGTTGGGCGCAGCAGGAAGGCCGCATTACGGGCCGCGTGGTGGACGAAAAAACGCAGGACCCCATCCCTTTTGCGTCCATCAACCTGCGCGAAGAGCAAACCGGGGCCCTCACCAACGAGTACGGCTACTTCCAACTGGCCATGCCTACTAAGGTGACCGAAGACTCTATTATTGTGATGGCGCTGGGCTACAAGCGCACGGCGCTGTTTGTGAAGCGGGGCACCAACATGGAGGAAGTTATTCTGCAGCTGCCCAGGCAGGCCATTGCGCTGGCCAACGTGGACGTAGTAACCAAAGGCCTGAAGCCCACCATGTTGGGTGCCCATTCCAACTCGCCGGGCGCGGGCATGATTCAGGGCATGCCGGGCAGCCAATACGCGTTTATGTGCAAAAACGAGAAGGCAAAGAAACTCGGTATTATTCGCACGGTATCATTCTTTATTGGCGAGAATGGCTTCCCGCGCGAGCCGTTTCGGGTGCGCATCTACCGGGCCAACGGCAACTACAACGCCCCCAACGAGGATATGCTCACGGAGAGCGTAATTGTGTCGGCGGCCCGCGGCGGCGAGTGGTTCACGGTTGACCTGTCGCCCTACAACTTGGTGGCCCCCGAGGAGGGCTTTTACGTGGCGATGGAGTGGATTGTGAGCGGCGACAAGTTCTACACCACCAATTTTATGGACAACTACACGCCCTACGGCCAGATTTTGCGCCCCACCTTCGAATTCAAGGATAGCCGCACCTGGAGCTACGCCATCGGCCGGGGCTGGAACCTGGTAACACTCGCCAACAACGGCTCACGCTTCAACGCCATGATGCGCGCCGAGGTAGACGCGTACAAATAGACCGCAGATTCAAACGGATTTAACGGATTTCGCAGATACGGGGCTGCGTCCCTGACTACGCAGGGGCCTTTTTTGGGCTACGTTAGCAGTAAAGCAAAAGAGCCGGCTACCTTATGAGGTAGCCGGCTCTTTTGCTTCAATTAACGAAAAGCATAACCCGAGGCCGAGGAAGCCCGGCAAAACCGGCAACCGAAAGCCCAGATAGTCAGGGGCGCAGCCCCGTATCTGCGAAATCCGTTAAATCCGTTTGAATCTGCGGTCTATTTGACGCGAACGGCAATTTCTACGCGGCGGTTTTCTTTGCGGCCGGCGGCGGTAGCGTTGGTGGCAGTGGGCATTTCCTCACCGAAAGCCTCAGTGCTGAGGTGGTCGGCGGGCAGTTTGTCGGTAGTGATGAGGTAGTTTTTAACGGCCTCGGCGCGCTGCTTGCTCAGGTCGCGGTTGTAGCTCTTGTCGCCGCGCGAGTCGGCAAAACCCAGTACGCGCACGTCTTTACCAGCATAGCGCTTGGTGATGGATTCGCTGATTTGCTTCAGAGCGGCGGCGGCGGTGGGCTTGATGGTGGTCTTGTCAGTATCGAACAGCACTTGCTCATCTACGCCATATACCTGGTAGTCAGCATCGCCACGCACCGTAATGCCGCTCAGGTTCACCTCGGGCAGCTTTACGTCGGCCAGCTTGGCCTTGGTCATGTCGAAAGTATTGCTGATGGCGGCACCGGTTTTGCTGGCTGCGCTATCAACTGCATTGGCCGCGTTAGCGGCTACATCACCCGCGGTAGCACCGGTGCGGGCTACTACGGCCGTGTCGGCCGTGGCTTCGCCGAGGGTGTTTTTTTCGTCCGACTTTTTCAAGTCGTTGCACCCGCCTAAAAGTACGGCGGCGGTGAGCAGGGTGTAGGGAAGAATGCGCATGGAAAGAAGGGTGAGTTGGTAAGCCTGCTAGCATTGGGCCAGCAGTAACTCCCCCTTACGGCAATAAAAGCAGCGAGTTGGCTAAATCGGCCCTACTACCAGTTGCGAGCAAGCACCGCAACCCCGACCGTAGGGCGGCGACCTCGCGCCAACGTGCACTGCCCCAGCTACTGAGTGGCTGGGGCAGTGCACGTTGGCGCGAGGTCGCCATTTGCACGTTTTGGTGCCGCAAGCAGCGCTTACTTTTTAGTTTGCTCCACAATCCAAGCCCGGATGTCTTCCTGGGCGGCGGGCGAGAAAATGGGGTGTGCCTCGCCCCCCACGATGGGCCACTGGCTGCGAGCCGCCTGGAAGCTGTGGTTGGTACCTGCCACCTTATGGCCTGCGGCCAACTTATTGTTTTTCAGACCTTTGAGCAGCGCCTCCAAGTTGGTGTCGGGATTGAGAAACGCATCGTCGGCCCCGTAAAGTAGCAGCACGGGGCAGCTCACGCCGGCAAGCTTTTCGGTAGGGTCAAACTTGAGAAACTCGCGGTAACGGGTAGTCACCAGCGCCGCCGCGCGGGCCTGAGCGGCGGCGGCGCTCAGGCCCGTGCTGTCCTGCTTCAAGATGGTGGCCACAATGGTTTGGGCCTGCGACTTCACCACGGTTTGGCGGATAACCTCCAGTATCTGTTGCTGACGCTTTAGGCTGGCAGCCATCACTTTAGGGTCTACCTTTTGGGCGCGCAGGTTGGCTTCGCGCTGCTGCATGGCCAGGCTGGTACCCGGCTCGCCGTAGGCCGAGAGGCCCACCAGAAAGGCGGGGGGCAACGGCTGCGCAGCGGCCAGCAAGGCTACGTTGCTGCCCTCGCCCAGGCCAATGAGGCCCAGGTGCGCGGCATCGACCTCGGGGCGCTGGCGCAGGTAGGTGAGCGCCGCCTGGGCATCGCTTACTAGGCTAGCCGGGGTGGCCGGGGCGGGGCCAGTGGAGTGGCCAGTGCCGCGGTCGTCGAAGCGCAGCACGGCCACGCCGCGCCGCGTGAGGTAATCGGCCAACTGGCCCAGCGGCCCAAACCCACTAGCGGTGCCGTTGCGGTCGTGCGGCCCCTCATCAGAGAGCAGGGCCACGGCCGGAAACGGACCCGGCCCGGCCGGCACCGTGAGCACGCCCGCCAGCTGCAAATTGGCCACGGGGTTGGGGAAGGCAATTTCTTCCTCGCGGTAGGGCGGGGCAAAGCGCGACTTAACGGCGCTAGCTGCCTCCACGGGCAGCGCGCTGTGCGTGAGCGTGAGCGGCACCTGAAAGCCCGTCTGCCGCCACACGCCTTGCAGCGTCTGGCCATCGGCCGAGAGGCGGCCCACGTAACGGCTATCGGCTTCGGCGGAGGTGAAGATGACGGTATCGGCGCGGGTTTCGACCGTTACAGCCAGGTGACTCGCTTTTTGCAGGGGCACGTCGAGGTTAGCGAAGTATTCGCCGCTACTGAGCTTGACTAACCGAAATATCACTTCGAGCTTGCCGCCAGGCATTTGCAAAGGGCCTTTCCAGAGGCCGTCGAGCGGGGGCACCGCCGCCGCGTGGTGGGCCGCCCGGCCCGGCAACACCAACACTAGCAGCAACGCCAGGCACCCATAAACCGCATTTCGAGCCACTTTCATTTTCGTGTAATCCTGAATAAAATGCGCGGCGCCAAATGACCGGGCACTAACAAAAACGCTAAGTTATCGCCGGCTGCCAGCACCTGCTTGCTACTGCCCCAAAAACTTCACGTTGACCTCCCTTTTTTTAACCACCAAGCCGTTTACTCGCTTATAAATACGCGCTTCACCCGCTCACTCACATTGGTGAGCAGCTCGTAGGGAATAGTCCCGATGCGATGAGCCAACTCACTGGCGCTCAACCCTTCGCCAAATACCACGGCCACGTCGCCGGCCCGGGCCTCAGGCACGTCGGTCACGTCCACCATCACCATGTCCATGCACACCGAGCCCACCACCGGCGCGCGGCGGCCGTGCAGCAGCACCAGCCCCTGGCCGTTGCTGAAGCGCCGGTCGTAGCCGTCGGCGTAGCCAATGGCCAGGGTGGCCACGCGGCGCTCGTAGTCGGTGGCGGCCCCACGGCGGCCGTAGCCCACGGTGCTGCCGGCGGGCAGCGTTTTTATTTGCGAGATGGTGGTTTTTAACGTGCTTACTGGCAACAGATTATGGCCATCTTCGGCCCCGGCTTCTACGCCGTAGAGGCCCACGCCCAGGCGCACCATGTCGAGCTGCGCCTCGGGGAAGCGCCGGATGCCGGCCGAGTTGAGCGCGTGCTTGAGGGCTGGGTAGCCCAGCACAGCCTCGATGGCGGCGGCCATGCGCCGGAAGGTGGCCAGCTGCTGCCGCGTAAAGTCGTCGTGGGCGGGGTCGTCGGCGGCGGCCAGGTGCGTCATAATGCCGGCCACCGGCAGGGCGGCGCGATGGGCGGCCAGCAACGTGAGCAAGCCGGGCAACTCATCTTCCGAAAAGCCCAGGCGGCGCATGCCGGTATCGAGCTTGAGGTGCAGGGGCGGCAGCGGGCCGGCCCCATCGGCGGCGGCTTCTTGGGCGGCTTGCAGGTAGTCGTGCAGGCGCTCGAGCGAGTAGATTTCGGGCTCCAGGCGGTAGCGCCGCAACTGGCCGAAGCTATCGGGCCCGGGATTCAACACCATGATGGGCAGGCTAATACCATTGTCGCGCAGCTGCTGGCCCTCATCGGCGTAGGCCACGGCCAGGTAGGCGGCCCGCTGAAACTCCAGCAGGCTGGCCACCTCGTACGAGCCGCTACCGTAGGCGAAGGCCTTCACCATCACCATGAGCCGGGTGCCGGGGCGCAGCTGCTGGCGGTAGTACTGGAGGTTGTGGGTGAGCGCATCGAGGTTCACCTCCAGCACTGTGCCGTGCTGGGGCTGCTGCAAGGCCGCTACCACCCGCTCGAAGCCAAAGCGCCGCGCACCCTTAATAAGAATGGTTTCGTTTTGAAAATCGCCGGGCCGCAGGTCGGCCAGCAGGGCTTCGGTAGTTAAATAATGAGCAGTGAGCAATGAGTAGCGAACAGTTGGTTGTGCGTCATCAATTGCTGACTGCTCATTGCTCACTGCAAATTGACTTATTGCCTCCCCCACCCCAATGAGGCGCGTGACGCCGTGGGCCTGCACCAGCGCCGCCACGCGGGCATACAGCTCGGGGCCGCTGAGGCCCGATTCGAGCACGTCGCTGAGGATGAGGGTGCGGCCGCCGGGGCGGGACTGCCGGCTGAGGGCATCGAGGGCCAGCGAGAGGCCGGCGAGGTCATTGTTGTAGGCGTCGTCGAGGAGGTAGCAGCCGTGGCGGCCGGCCTTCATTTCGAGGCGCATGGCCACGGGCTGGAGACGCAGCAACCGGCGCTGTATTTCGGCCGGGGCCAGGGCGGTGGCGGGGTCAAGCTGCCGGGTGAGCAGCACGGCCAGGCAGTGCAGGGCGTTTTCTAGAGAGGACTCATCGGCGAAGGGCAGCGTAAAGCGGGCCGCTGCCCGCAGCGCTGGCTGGCTGAGGGACAACGGGCTGGCGAGCGCCCCTTCGCCCAGCCGCACGCGCACGCTGGTGCTACCCGTGCCCGTGGGCCGCAGCCGAAAGCGCAGGGCCGCGCCGGGCGCGTCGTGCCGGGTCCAGGCCAGGGCGGGCAGGCCGCGGGCGCGCACAGCAGCCGCTACGGCGGCGTGGTCGGCGCAGTAGATAAGCTGCTTGAAATCAGCGACTTCAAACAGGCGGAGCTTTTCGGATAGCTTCTCGGCCTCGGAGGCAAAACCGGCGTCGTGGGCGGTGCCCAGGGTGGTAAAAATGCCGTGCGTGGGTTGGATAATGGCGGCCAGGCGGGCCATGGCCCCGCTTTCCGAAATACCGGCTTCAAAAATGCCCAGCGTGTGGCGACCGGGCGCCAGTTCCCACACGCTGAGCGGCACGCCCACCTGCGAGTTGTAGCTCTTGGGCGAGCGGCAAATATCCTCATCGGGGGCCAGCAGTTGGGCCAGCCACTCCTTCACAATCGTTTTGCCGTTGGAGCCCGTGATGCCCCACACCGGCCCGCCGAACGCGGCGCGGTGCGCCGCCGCCAGCGCCTGCAATGCCACCAGGCTATCCGGCACTTGCACAAAACCCGCTTCGGCAAACGGGGCCAAGCTGGCCGGCGGATGGCTTACCACGAATAGCCGCACGCCCTTGGCGTAGGCGGCCGCTAGGTGGTGGTGGCCGTCGTGGTTGGGCCCGCGCAGGGCGAAGAATACCGCGCCGTCGAGCAAGCCCACGCGGCGGCTGTCGAGCAGCAGCGTGGCTACGGCGGCTGGGTGGGCAGGGGCTTGTAGTAGCGTACCGCCGAACAGGGCGGGCAAGTCAGAAAAGCGAATAGGCATGGCCCGGCAAAGGTCGGGTGGAAGCTGTGTTGGGCACGGTGCCAACCCCGCCGGGCGCGGCGCTGGCACCGTGGCATTGCGGCGGGCAACGCTAATTTCGGCCATGACCCAATGCTCCGCCTCTTTCGCTGCCCGCTTCATGCGCCTGATTGTCTGCTTATTAGTCGGCAGCCTGGGGCTCAGCCAGTCGGCGTTGGCCCAAAAAGCGGCCGTGCCACTGCGCGTGGCTACCTACAACCTGCGCATGAACACGCCCAGCGATGGGGCCGATGCCTGGCCCAATCGTAAAGAAATGGTTAAGAATCTGGTGCGCTACCACGACTTCGACGTGTTTGGGACGCAGGAGGGCTTTCGGGGGCAGCTCACCGACCTCACCGAGCTGCCGGGCTACGCCTTCGTGGGTAAGGGGCGTGACGATGGCAAGGCAGCCGGCGAGCACTCGGCCATCGTATATAAAAAAGCGCGGCTCACGCTGTTGCAAACCGGCGACTTCTGGCTGAGCGAAACGCCCGACCGCCCCTCCCTGGGCTGGGACGCCACCTGCTGCAACCGCATCTGCACTTGGGCCAAGTTTAAAGACGCGCATACCCAGCGCGAATTCTTCTTTTTCAGCGTGCACTTCGACCACCAAGGCGTGGAAGCCCGCCGCCAGTCTGGTAAGCTCATGGCCCAAAAAATAAAGGACATCGCCAAGAATGCACCCGTTATCTGCGTGGGCGACCTAAACTCTACGCCTGACACTGAGCAAGTTAAAACCCTGCAAGCGCTGCTGCACGACTCGTATTTGGCTACCAATCAGCCCGCCTACGGCCCGGTGGGCACCTTCAATGGCTTCAAGCTCGATGCCGCGCTGGCTGACCGCATCGACTACATTTTCGTGAGCGCGGGTTACCAAGTGCTCACCTACGCTGTACTCACCGACTCGCTGCGCGGCCACTACCCGTCCGACCACTTCCCCGTGGTGGCCGAGGTAGTACTGAAATAGCGACCAGCCTATCTATTGCAGAATAGAACAAAAATAATCAGCACGTTATACTAGCAGGTAGCTAGTATAACGTGCTGATTGTGTTTAGTAGCTTTCCCCACAAGGCTAACCAGCATGAACTAAACCACTGACTGTCTTGATAATATCTCAGCAAATTGAGGCGAAGTAGAATTAGTTAGCACCCCTGCGCCCTACTTAAGCTAAGCAATACTTCCGCATTCTGCTCGCGGTCCACCAGTGCTAAAACGTCGAAACATTAGCGCAGTTAGTCGAAAAATAGCTGTATTCTGCTCTTCGCTACGTTGCTTTGCTCAACCTTGTTTCATCTCTCACTCCTTTTTTAGTTTTTCAGCATGAAAAAAATTGCTACACTCGCCGCCAAGCTTGGTTTTCAGAAAGAAGTGATTTCACACTTGAGCCCCCGCAACGCAGGCGGCCAGCCCAATGCCAACCAAACTACCGACGGCACCACCAGCGGCACCGGCGGCCAGACCACCGTATACTGCTTTATTACCAATTTACTGTAGTATATTGATTTTAGCAATTTACAGGACGGCCTTGATTGGGGCCGTCCTGTACCGTGTAATTCGCTTTAGCCAGGCAAGCTGGCTGCGCCAATTTGGAATGGCTTGCCTACTAACCCCACTACCTTATTTTATTGCCCTGCAACGTGTACACTTGCGGAATAATCGAAGATGAGCACCTAGCCCGCCGGCTGTTGATGAAGTATATCAGGCAGTACGGCGCGCTGGATGTGCTGTGGGCCTCAGAAACGATTTTTCCTCCTGGCGCAGCAGCCCAGGTAGACCTTGTTTTTCTTGATTTGCTGGACGTTTCATCCAATAAGTTTGGCGTGAGCGAAGGCATTAGTGAGTTTGCAGCCCATTTTGCCAACATTATCATCACGACTGCTTATCCGGTAGAATACATCCAGCGCACCGGATTGCCTCATAGTCAACTACTTATCAAGCCCTATACGTATCCTGATTTTGAAGCGGCCGTAACGGCTGCTTTACGCAGGCCTTAGGGCACTAGCTGCTGTGCTACCCGCCAAAAGCCCTCATCACTTGCTGTGGTGGGGGCTTTTTGGCTGATAAGCCTCCACCATAGCGCTCCGCAGCAAGCTGTTTGGCGAGCCTTACCGCGCTGGATTGGTCGGCCGGCTGGCCGAGGCAGGCGGCGGCTTATTTCGGCAGGCGGCGCGCCCGGCATACCTACTTATTCTATTAGTCGAAAAATAGCGAATGGTTGGACTGCATAATCAGCTTGTTTGTCTAGTTTATTTCTGCGCGGCGGCGGGCTAGTATTCATTTGTAGCATCAGTCAGCCACCACTAGACAAGGCATCTTATGCAACCTATCAAGCACGTAATCAGCTTGCTAACTGGCAAGTTGGCGCAGGCCGTTTTGCCTACGCAGGCCCTCTCGCCCACCGAAATGGACCACCTCTTTGGGGGCAAGCCAGCCGAGGCTGTTGCGGAGCTCGCCTACTGGTGGATTGACGACGAGGCCGAATTGCTACCAAGCCCAAAGCTGGATTAGCCCGCGCCTCTCCTAGCCACTACTCTCCCCGGCTTTTGCCGGCCCCAACTACACAGCGGCCAGGTGCCGGCCCGACCCGCTGTTTTTTTCCCCAATCCCCATTTTCCCTTTTTATGAAGAAGAAAGTCATTAAACTCGACAAAGCCCTGTCGCTGGACAAGGAAACCATTTCCAAGCTCAACGACGAGCAGCTCGGCGCGCTGGAAGGCGGCAGCAACACCTGCAATGGTGGTGGCCTGGAACCCCAAGCCGCCGAGGCCTTCCCTACCATTGGCTCGTGCCAGGGTTGCTCGTGCAACAAGTAGTTAACCTTCCTTTTCCCAAATCCCAACCCTCTTCATTTTTTTCAATAACATGAAAAAGAAAATTATCAAACTCGACAAAGCCCTCTCACTGGACAAGGAGACGGTTGCCAAGCTCAACGACGAGCAACTGGGTGCGCTGGAAGGCGGCAGCAACACCTGCAATGGCGGCGGCAAGGAAGTGCAGGCCGCCGAAGCGTTCCCTACCATTGGCTCGTGCCAGGGTTGCTCGTGTAATTAGTAGCGCTGGGCATTCTCTGTCAAGACGATGAAGAAGCGCATCACCAAAATTGACAAAGCCTTGTCGCTGAGCAAGGAAATCATTGTCAAGCTCAACGACGAGCAGCTGGGCGAGGTAGGTGGCGGCTTAGCCGACGGTAGCCTCACCTGCAACGGCTCGGAAACTGAAGCTGAAGCTGCGCTTCTTGGTGGGTCGTGCATGGCTTGCTCCTGCAACGACCGCGTGCGCTAACCCAAACGGTCAGCTAGACTGCTAGACTACGAAGAAGAAAGTCGTCCGGTGTGGTGACTTTCTTCTTCCTATTTTTTCACTTACCAAACTGGTAGCCGCCCACCAGGCAATCATCATGAAAAAGAAGGGCATTAAGCTAAACCGATTGCTCCAGCTGGACCGCGAAATCATTATCAAGCTTAATGAGGAGCAGCTGGGCGACATTGCAGGTGGCCAGCAGGCCAACCAAGCAACCCAGACCCAAACCCTGTCATCCTGCCCCGCCTTTAGCTGCAACCCCGCCGACTGCCGGGGCCAACTCACTGTGGAATAAATAATTAGGGCGGCTGGCTGTGCATCATACCGCAGCCAGCTGCCCTAATTTGGCTTTTTATTCTGAGGCTATTTTACCAGCTCCCACTATGCCCAGCCTACCTGTACTTCAACTAGCCGCCGAATCGTACTACCTGCTGCGGCGGCCCTTACTGCCCGTGCAAACGGTGTGGCAGCTGCACGCCAGCACCACCGAGGTGGCGCAGCTACTGCCGGCGCTGCTCACGCTCTTCAGCGACCCGCTGCTGCAAGAAGCCATTTACACGGCCTCGCCGGCCCTGCACGCCGAGCTGCTAAAGGCGCTGGCCACCGGGGGCACCGAACCCAAAAGTGCGGAGAAACTGGCACTTACGCTCTATAAGTACACCCTGCGCATGAGCACCCGCTGCACGCCCTACGGGCTGTTTGCGGGCTGCGCGCGTGGGCAACTGGGGGAGCAAACTGACATCGCGTTTGCGGCGCAGCCGCTGCGCGCGCAGTCGCGCCTGGATATGAACTACGTGAGCGAGCTGGTGCAGCACCTGCTGGCCTCCCCCGCCCTGAAGGAACAGCTGCGCTACTACCCCAACAATAGCCTGTACCGCACCGGCGATACCTATCGCTACGTCGAGTTTCAGGTAAAAGACAAGCGGCGCTCCTACACCCTTACCTCCGTGGCCCACGCCCCGTACCTGGAAGCGCTGCTGGCAGCCGCCCAGCCGGGGGGCAGCTTTGCGCAGCTGCTAGCCCTGGTGTGCGAGGCTGAGCCAACCGCCACAGAGGAAGAAGCACGCGCTTATTTGAATCAACTTATTGATTCACAAGTACTTATTAGCGAGCTTGAGCCCACTATTACGGGGCCCATCTACCTCGATGAGCTGCCGGGCCGGCTCGCGGGCAAGCTACCGGCCGAGCAGGTGGCCCCCCTGCACCAATTGGTGCAACTGCTGAAGGCAGGCGGCGTGGCCAACTTTGCGCAAACGCACCAGCTACTTGAAGAAACCTATGGGCAATCCAATTCTAAGGACCTAATTCAGACCGACTTATTCTTTAATACCGAGCGCAACCAACTCAGTGCCACGGTGGCCGCCACCATTGCGCAACAAGTGAGCGAGCTGTACCGGCTCACGGCCCGGCTGCACCCGGCCGACCTGGCTAGCTTTGGCAAAGAGTTCAGCGAACGCTTTGAGGACCAGGAAATTTCGCTGCTGCTAGCCCTGGATAGCGAGTCTGGCGTGGGCTACGGCACGGCGGGCCCCGGCAGCGGCGACCACCTACCCGTGCTGGAGGGCATCAAGCCCCGGGGCGAGGCCGCCAGCCCCAGCACCAACTGGAAAAAAACGGTGCAGCTCGCCCACGAGCTCTACCACCGCGCCCTGCGCGACGAAGCCACCACCGTGGAGCTGACCGATGCCGACCTGGCGGGCCTCGACGAGCAGCCCGACCTGGTAGCGGCCACCCCGGCCAGCCTCTACGCGTTTGGCACGCTGCTGTCCGGGTCGGCGCAGCAGCTGGACGCCGGGCAGTTTGAGTTTGCGCTCGGGTCGTGCTCGGGGCCGTCGGCCGCCAACTTGCTCGGGCGCTTTTGCTACGGTGATGCGCAACTACTTGAGGATGTGCGCACCACGCTGCGCCGCACCGAGCCCGACACCGAGGATGTGGTATACGCCGAAGTGGTGCACCTGCCCGAGGCCCGGGTGGGCAACATCCTGATGCGCCCCAACCTGCGGGCCTACGAAATTCCCTTTCTGAGCCCGGCTACGGTGCCCACCGAAAACCAGATTCCAGTGCAGGACCTGCTGGTGTCGGTGCGGCAGGGGCGCGTGGTGCTGCGCTCCAAGCGCCTCAACAAGCAGGTTATTCCGCGCCTGTCTACGGCGCACAACTACGCGACCGGGCTGCCCATCTACCGGTTTCTCTGTGATTTACAGAATGATAACGCGTACACCGGTATCAACTGGAATTGGGCTACGCTAGGCGAGCAGGCCTTTCTGCCGCGCGTGCAGTACAAGCGCATCATCCTGGCCAAGGCCCGGTGGCTGATTCGGCGCGAGCGCCTGACGCCCAACCCGGCGCAGCCCGCCGACAAGTCGCTCGACGCCCAGCTGCGCTGGTACCTGGCCAGCCACCGCCTGCCCCGCTACTTCTGCCTGGCCGAGCACGACAACGAGCTGCTGATTGATAGTGAGCATCCAGCCGCCCGGCAGGTACTCTTGCAAAAGCTCGAAAAGACTGGCCTGCTGCGGCTAACGGAGTTTCTGGCCGTGCCTGACCAGTGCTTTGTGGGCACGGCCACCCAGCGCTATACCAACGAGGTACTACTACCGCTGCACAACCCCGGCGGGCGGCGGGCGGCGGCGCTGGCCCCGGCAGCCACCGAGCTGCCCACCCGGCAGTTTGCGCCGGGCAGCGAGTGGGTGTACTTTAAGCTGTATGGCGGCACCAAGTCGCTGGATAAGCTGCTGCCCGAAGTCATTTTGCCGCTCGCCGAAGCCTGGCACGCGCGGGGCCTCATTCGGCAGTGGTTTTTTATTCGCTACACCGACCCGCGCTTTCACTTGCGTATTCGCTTCCAACTAACTGCTGATGAATCGAATAGCTTATCCACGCTTATGCAGGAGCTAACGGCCGCGCTGGCCCCGGCGCTGGCGCACGGCCGGCTGCACAAGGTGCAGCTCGATACCTACGTGCGGGAACTGGAGCGCTACGGGGCCGCCACCATGACGCTGGCCGAAGAGCTATTCAGCCACGACAGCCTAGCCACCGCCCGGGTGCTGGACCTGCTGGGCGGTGACGAAGGCGAAACGTACCGCTGGCTGCTGGCCCTGCGCGGGCTCGACGAATTGCTCACGGACTTCGACTTTTCGCTGCCGCAAAAGCAAACGCTGCTCGACCGGCTGAGTAGCTCGTTTTTTCAGGAGTTCAACGGTGATAAGCCGCTGCAAGTGCAGCTCAACGAGAAGTACCGCCAGGAAAGCCGCCGCATTCAGCGCTTCCTCAACCCGGCCGAAGATGCCGCGCACGGCATCGAAGAAGCCACGCAGGTATTTGCCGACCGGCGCCAGCACTGGCGCGCCACCATCGCGGCCATTCAGGCGCACCACCCGGCTGGCCACCTGGCCACCGAAGCGGGCTACTCGCTGATGTTCAGCTACGTGCACATGTACCTGAACCGCTTCATGTTGTCGCGGCCCAGGCTGCATGAGCTCACGCTCTACTCCCTGCTGGCCAAGTACTACACTGCCCAGCTGGCCATGCAGAAAGTTAAAAACCCCTCGCCTACTAAAGCCCCCAGCTATGCCTCCTGAAGCCTACCTCCACAGCGACGTCCAGGAAATAATGGTTGCCAAGCCCAGCCTGGCTTTGCAATGGGGCAACGTGGTTGTTACGGGCCTGGCCCTGCTGCTGCTCACCTTCACCGCTTGGTTTCAGTACCCCGAGTTTATCACGACGGAGGTGTCGCTGGCCGCCCAAAGCCCGGTTGATTCGCTGGTGGCGCCGGCCGGCAACCGGGGCGCCCAGCTGCTGGTACCCAATGGCGCGTCAGTGCGCCGGGGCACCCCCCTGCTGGCCTGGCAAGATGCCGACCACACTGATTACCACGAAGCGCAGCGCCTCAAGCAAGCGCTGGCTACGATGGCCTCATCTAGCTTATCAGCCAAGGAGTTAGCTCACCTACTAGCGCCTATTCGGGAGGAGCACCTGGGGCAGCTGCGGCCCATTTACCAGGGCCTGCTGGCCACCAGCGCCCGGGGCGCTATGCCGGGGGCGCAGCAGCTGGCCAGTAGCCGCCAACTGCTGGCCAGCTGGGAGCAGCGCACGGTAGCCCTGGCCCCGCAGGATGGTATTGCCCAGGTGAGCTACCCGGCCTGGTCGGCCGGGGCCCCTGTGCCAACGGGGCGGGCGGCGGTGTGCCTGCTGCCCCAGCAAGCCGCCTACGTGGCGCTGGGCACCATCAGCCGCGAGCAGTATGCCACGGTGCGGCAGGGCCAGCGCGTGCTGGTGCAAGTACGTGAGCTAGGCGATAATTTACTTACAGGCAAGGTGTTGGAAGTATCACCCCTGGCCCACCAGCAGCACCACCAGGTGGTGATTGCCCTAACTCCACCGGCCCGGCAGCGCCTGTACCCGGCCTTCTCGGGCAGCGCCCGCATCCTGCTGCGGCAGCAGTCACTGCTAGCCAAGTTTCTCGCTCGCTAAGCCCTAAAAGGCCTGCCTTAGTTATTGACCCAGCCCGATGGGTGCGGCGAATGGCTAAAGCAGACCTTTTTCGGTCATCTTCCGGATAGTCTCCCGGTAGTTTACGCCAATGGGAAGTTCGGCATTCGTCACGGTCTCAATGACGTTGCCATTGATAGCCCGAATGGCCGCTTTCTGCACGATATACGAGCGGTTGACGCGCATAAAGCTGGCGTCATCCAGCATGCTTTCCATCTTGGTCATGGTCATGTGCGTGATAATAACCTTGGCCTTGGTGTGGATTTTGAGGTAGTCCTTCATGCCCTCCACGAATAATATATCGTCGACGGCCACCCGAATAAATCGTTTGTTTTCTTTGATGAGTAGCATGCGCTGAAGCTCCGACACCTCAGGCAGCGAAGTGCCTATTTTGTCGCGGGCCTTGTTGATGGCTTTCACAAAGCGCTCAAATACAATGGGTTTGAGGATAAAATCGGCCACGTTGTGCTCGAAGCCTTCGAGGGCGTACTCCGAGTAGGCCGTGGTGAGAATAACGGCGGGCTGAAAGCTGGAGAAGGTCTTCAGAAACTCGATACCATTCATCTCCGGCATGTTCACGTCGAGCAGGATGATGTCGGGGCGCAGGTCTTCCAGCCGGCTCAAGGCCTCCACCGCACTATCAAAAATGGCAATCAGCTCCAGAAAACCCAAGCGGCTCGTGTACTTCTGCATCAGGTCCTGGGCCAGGGGCTCGTCATCGATAATGACGCAGGACAGCCGTTTCTCTATTGCCATATGCGGAGCATGACTTCGTATTGCGTCTCGGTGTGACTGATTTGGAGCGAGTGCGCGTTGGGGTACAGGATGTTGAGGCGGCGGCGCGTGTTCTTGATGCCGATGCCTTCGGTGGTTTCTTCGCCGGGCCGGGCTGACTTCGAGTTGGCCACCAAGAAGCAGAAGTCGCCGTTTTCGTCGCGGTAGGCCTGAATGCGAATCCAGGCCTTTTTGAGCAGCTTATCGACGCCGTGCTTGATGGCGTTCTCGATAAAGTTGATGAGTAGCAAGGGCGGAATGCGCTGCGAGCCAAGCTGATGCGAGATACTAACGTCTACATCGAGCCGGCGGCGGTGCCGGATGCTTTGGATTTCGAGGTAATTCTGGATAAACGCCAGTTCCTTGTCAATCTCGACCTCCGTGGTGGCCGAGTCGTAGAGGGCGTAGCGCATCATGTGCGAGAGCGACAGCACAATGGAGGCGGCCGTTTTGTCTTTGTCTTCAATCAGTGAGTAGACACTGTTGAGGGTATTAAACAAAAAATGCGGATTTATTTGCGACCGCAGAAAATCCAGTTCCAGCTTCAGGTTGTCTTTTTCGAGGGCAATACTGCGAATGCGGGATTGAAATATCGTGCGGAAAATCTTGACGGTGAACGGTATAAAGAACGCAATGATAAGCTGAATACCGTGCAAATACAAGATGCCCGGGTCGTAGATAAACGTCCAGGGCCCGCGGCGCGAAATGCTGGCCACCAGGTTGTGGAAGTAGGGCGGCATATCGGGGTAGGCCACCGCAATGTAGTTGTAGAGGTAGTAGGCCAGCAGGCAGTAGCCCACCATGGAGAGCAGCATGATGCCGCCCACGGCCAGCCAGGTGAGCGATGTGTAGCGTCGTGCATCAATGAAGTAGGAAACCAGGTAGAAAGTGACCAGCACGCACACGTTGCGGCTCAGGGCGAGCAGGGTAGTTACCTCGGGGTGCTTGTTGCCGCTCAGCCACCGGCTCTGAAACACAAACCAGTAGTAGGCCACCACCCAAAAAACCACGTGCAGCAGCACCGTGGCGCGCCGGTCGGTGTTGGTGCCGGACAGCAGAGCAGATAGCCCGCGTGATTTATTGAGCATGGGAAAAACAGCTGCCTCGGCACTGGCAGCGCGAATGGTATTGGGTGCTACAAGTTATAACAAAGCTCGAATACTTACTTACTGACAGGCGCAAGTTAGTTGCCGAGCTCCAATTGGTTGCGTACTAAGTGGTAGTAGGGGCCCTGGCGCTGCACCAGCTCCTCATGGGTGCCGCGCTCGGTAACGGTGCCTTTTTGCAGCACAATAATCTGGTCGGCGTGCTTAACCGTGCTCAGGCGGTGGGCCACCACCACCACGGTGCGGCCCTTGAAAAACTGGTTGAGGTTTTCCATTATCACCTTCTCGTTGTTGGCATCGAGGGCGTTAGTGGCCTCATCCAGAAAGATATAGCTCGGATTTTTGTAGATAGCGCGGGCAATGAGGATGCGCTGCTTCTGGCCCTGGCTGAGGCCGTTGCCCTCGGCCCCGATTTTGGTATTGAGACCCAGGGCCGACGTTTTGACAAAGTCCTCGATGTTAGCCATGCGAATGGCGTGCAGCAGCCGGCGCGGGTTTTTGTCCTCACTGCTCACCATAATGTTGTTGGCAATGGTATCAGAAAAGATGAAGCCATCCTGCATCACTACGCCGCAATCTTTGCGCAGGGCCGCGTGCGAGAGGCTGTTGTAGTCGGTGTCCTCGATGGCAATGCGCCCGGTTTCGGGCTGCTGAATCTTGAGCAGCAGCTTCAGCACCGTGGTTTTGCCGCTGCCGCTGTCGCCCACAATGGCCGTTACCTTGCCCTGCGGAATGTCCAGGGTCAGGCCTTGCAGCACGGCCTTGTTGCCGGCCCCCGGATACGTGAAGCCCACGTCGCGCAGGGAGATGGACTTATCGTCGGGCAACGTGGTGAGCAGCATTTTATCCTCGGGCTCCTCGTCCGTCACGCGGTGCACGTCGTTGAGGCGGTCCACGCTGATTTTGGCATCCTGCGCACTCTGGGTGAACTGGATAAGCTGCTCGACGGGCAAGTTGAGCTGCCCCACAATGAACTGAATAGCCAGCATTTCGCCCAGCGAGAGCGTGCCTTGCAGCACCGCCTGCGCGGCGTAGAAGATGATGAGAATATTCTTGGTCTGGTTAATAAAAAAAGCCCCCACCTGCTGGTACTGGCTCAGCGAGAGCGACTCGGTATTGTAGTGAAACAGCTTGGCCTGAATGCGCTCCCACTCCCAGAGCTTGTAGCTGCCACAATCGTTGAGCTTAATCTCGTGCACGCCGTTGATGAGCTGCATCATGTTGTTGTGCGAGCTGCTGCTCACATCGAAGCGCTTGTAGTCCAGCTGCTTGCGAAACCGCAGAAAGAACACCACCCAGCCCATATATAACAAGCTGCCCGTGAGGAAGATAGTGAAAATGGTGCGGTTGAAGCTAAACAGCACGCTACCAAACACCGCCAGGCTCACCAGCGAAAACAGCGTGTTGAACAAGGTGCTCGTGAGAAACAGTTCGATGCGCCGCTGGTCGTTGATGCGCTGCATGATGTCGCCGCTAATGCTGGCATCAAAAAACGACAGTGGCAGGCGCAGCAGTTTCATCAGGAAATCGGACAAAATCGCGATACTGATGCGGGTGCTGATGTGGAGCAAAATCCACCCCCTGATAAACTCTACGGCCGTTTGGCCCACCGACAGCAGCAGCTGCCCCGCCAGCACCGCATAAATGAAATGCACATCGCGCGTGCTGATGCCAATATCAACAATGGCCCGGGTGAAAAACGGCAACAGGCCCTGAATAAGGGCCCCCACCAGCATGCCCAGCACCAGCTGCGCAAACAAGCGGCGGTGGCTGCGCAGGTAAGCCAGCACCTTGGCCAGCCCAATAGAGGAATCGATTTCCTCCTCTACTGAGTAGAAGGAAGGCGTGGGCTCGATAAACAGCACAATGCCCTCCTCGGTCGTGTTTTCGCCGATGCGCCACTTCTCCAGAAACTCCTTTTTTTGGTACGAGAGCAGCGTGCGGCTGGGGTCGGCCACGTACACCCGCCCGCGCTTCACCTTGTAGATAACTACGAAGTGGTCCTGGTTCCAGTGGGCAATGCAGGGCAGGTTGGTGGTGCGCTGCAACGAGTCGAAGCTGACCTTGGCCCCCACGGTGCGAAAGCCAATTTGCTCGGCGGCCTTGCTAATGCCCAGCAGCGACACGCCGCTGCGGCTGCGGCGGGTTTTTTGGCGCAAGGTTTCCAGGCTGAAGTTTTTGCCGTAGAACCGCGCAATCATGCGCAGGCACGTCGGCCCGCAGTCCATGGACTCCAGCTGCCGGTAGTGAGGGAAAGCGGCCATAAAAAGAGCGTAAAATATTTTCAATCAATACCTTATCAGCAATACATTAGTAGCCAATGCGCTAGCTACCGGCTAGGCTACCGGCTTGGCAATAGGCAGCAGGGTACGGTTTTGCAGGCCAAACGCCTCGCTCCACAGCTCCAGGGCCAGGGCGCGGTCTTTGGGCCGCAGGGCCACGTTGTGAATGATGATTTCGTCGTAGCCGTAGTCGGCCTGGTATTGCAGGGCCGTTTCGTGAAACTGGGCGGGCGTGCCCACAATGTTGAAGTCGTAGCCTTCTTCGCGCAGGTTCACGGCGGCGCGGGCCTTGGCCGTGGTGTGGTGCACCACCCCCGAAATAACCAGGTTGGTATGCGGATACCGCTGGTGGCGAGCATAATACGCTTCCTTAAACGCCAGCAGCGCCTCCTTGTGAAAGCCCCGGTCAGCCCCCTTGTGGAAGATGGAGCGCGAAAGGTGCAGCTGGTAATCCAGGGCTCGCTGCAAGCTCTTGCCCATGTTGGTGGTGAGGGCCCAGGTGGCGGGCAGGCTGCCCTTGTAGGGGGGCAGCACGGTGCCGGCTTGCAGCAGCTCGTCCTCCTGCTGAAAGCAGTGGAACAGCTTCGCCAAGTTTTGCTCAAAGGCCTGGGGCATATTGAGCTGGGCTACGCCGGTGGCTAGCTCGGCCACGGCGGGCATGACGCCGCTGTTGGCCAGGCCCAGGTCGATGCGGCCCGGAAACAGGTTGTGCAGCAGCTTGTACTGGCCCGCCACGTGGTAGGGCTGGTGAATGCCCAGCAGCACCCCCGCCACCCCCACCTTGATGCGGCTGGTCATGCCGGCCAGCAGCGGTAGCAGAATGGTGGGGTTGGTCCAGGCTTGCCGCGGGGCCGCAATGTGGTGCTCGCTGAGCCAGAAGCGCGAAAAACCCAACTGGTCGGCCCGCCCCGCGTAGTCGAGCAAGTCGTTGACGCGCAACAGGCTATTCATGGAAGCCCGGCGCACGCCGAAGTCCAGCAGGCCGATAGCTAGCTTTTTCATGGAGCAAGAGAGTGGAAAAGGAACGGGTTGGAAAGGAGAGTAGGTAGTAGCGGCGGGGCCGCCTCACGGCGTGAGGCGGATGCGGTTGCCCAGCCAGTCGGAGTAGTTGGCGTCGGAGAACTGCTTGACTTGGGCGGTGAGCTGGGCATCGTGCGGGCGCTGCTGCCGAATGCTCCAGCTCACCTGGGCCAGCAGGTTGACCTTGTAGATGTCGTAATCGCGGGTGATGGCGGGGTCGGTGAGAAAATCCAGCGTGTTGTCGAGAAACGCCCGCAGGCCTTCTTCCTGGTAGGAGGCCTTGGCGTGCATCCAGTTGTAGAGCACCACGCGGTTGTAGGTTTCGGCCTCCATTTCGTGCAGCAACTGCTTGAAAAAGAACTGGTAGTAGTAGGCATTGCCATACTGCTCGTGGGCCATGAGCAGCGTGTTCTGCCGGGCCAGCTGGCCAAAAAGCTGGTCGAGGCAGCTTTCTTGCAGCACGCGCACCTCGCCCACGGCCGGGCCCGGCCAGTCGTCGATGAGCAGGTCGGTGGCCCGGCCCGAATACGTGAAAACCAACGAGTTGCGCAATAAATGGTGCGCCCGCTCCAGGGCTTGCTGCTTGTATAGCACAGTGGTCACATTAAAAAGCTGCCCAATGCGCCAGTACAGAAAAACGGCATAGCCCCGCCGCTCCAGGTCCGCGCTGATGCGGAAGCCTTCCCGCAACACCTCAATGGCCTGCTCGCCGCGCTGCACTTTGTAGTAGTAGTTGCTCCAGGCTCCGGCTCGCGACAGCAGCACGAAGGCCGACGCCTCGGCGGGCAGGCTGCGCAGGCGCTCGTCGCAGTGCAGCAGCTGGGTTTCGGCGGCGGGCAGCTGGTGGGAACGGCACAGCTCCACGGCCTGGTAGTAGCTGTTGACCAGGTCGGCGGCCTGGTCGATGCTTTCGGCTGCTACCCGCGCGCGCAACTCGTTTTTTACCAACGCCCCGAATAAGCCTTCGGAGCTGATGCTGGTACCCTTGGGGGCGACGTGCTTATCCAGCGTCACCAGGTGTTCGACAAAGGCTGACAGACAGTTATCCATGGGCAAGAGGTTTTGCAAGGGCCTTGAGGTGACGTAAAACACGGCATTTGCGGGTTGGTAATTTTGGATTTTCGACCAATTGACGCTTAGCAATTCGACCAAGTAGCGCCGGGGGCAGACGTGCTGGCCGGCGGCGCTACTTGGTCGAATTAGCTGGGTGTTTTAACAGAGCCGGGAGCTTCGGCTTGGGGCAGCGGCCTACAGCAGAAATAGCTCGGGCCAGGCCAGCGGCGCATCCAGCTCCTCGGTGAGGAGGACCAGCAGCAGCCCGGGCAGCCCCATAAGCAAGCCCGAGCTTTGGAAAGCGGTATCAACCTGAGCATAGGTGGCCGGCAGCTGCGCCAGGGTGCGCTGCACCCAGTAGGCCTGGGCCTCGCGGTAGCACGGCAGGGGCTGCAACTGGTGCAGGCGCCGGTAGCACAGCGCCAGGCTACTGGAGCCGTGGCAGAGGTGCGGACTATCGACGCCCGACTCGGCTTCGGTGCGGCGCGTGCAGCTATACTCGCCCACGCGGTGGGCAATGGCCAGCAGCTCGGGCCGGCCCAGCACTTGGTGGGCCCGGTAGAGCACCTGCACCACGTTGAGGTCGCCGTAGCACCAGCCCATGCGGGTGCCGTAGCACTGGCGGTTGCGCGCATCGTGCAGGGGCAGGTCGTCGTGGTGCCGCAGCGGGAAGTGTGACAGGCGGCCTTTAGCGGGCTCGGGGGTTATTTCGAGGCCCAGCAGATAGGTAAGCATGCGGTCGACCAGGGTGGTGAGCTCGGGTTGGAGCAGCCCGGTTTCGTGCAGCTGCAGCAGCACCAATAGTAGGCCGCAGTGCCCGTGGGCCAGCCCGATGTTGAGCTCGTCGCTGCCGTTGGCGCGGTTGATGTGGGCGTTGTAGAAGCGAACGCCGCGCTCGTCTTCGATTTTGGTTTGCAGCAGCGCATCGAGTAATTGGTGCAGGTAACCGGCCACCTGGGGCCGGGCGGCGGCCCGGGTACCCAGGTAGTGCATGGCCCCGGCCGCCCCATACAGAAAGTCGGTGTTGCGCGCCCGCAGGTACGTCAGGGCATGCTTGAAGATGAGGTCATCGAACTGAGCCAACGTTTCCTCGCCCAGGTCAATCTCCACAATATCATCGCGTTGCAGCAACTGCAGCACGTAGCCAAGCTTGGGCAGCAAGCCGGGCTGGGTTAGCAGCGAGGCGGTACGGGGGTCTTGCAGCTTGCCGAGCACGTTATCCAGCGCGCCCATCATGCGCTTCCAGTGGTCGTCGTCGCCGGTGAGTTTGTAGGCGTAGGCGTAGGCGAGCACGTGGCCCACCTGCCCACTGTAAAAGGTGACGTCGTCCGCGTTGGCGGGCAGGGTGCCGAGCAGGCGCAAGCCGCTGAGAATAGCGTCGGACAAGGCCGAGGTGGGGACAGCAGGGGCAGCAATCATACGTAGGAAGGGTAGCCGAGTAGCGGCAGTGGATTAATGGTGTCCAGTTCAAATTCGAGTAGCACCAGGCCCAGCCCCGCCAGCCCCTCAAACAGGGAGTAGTGGGCGCTGGGCACATGCTGATTGTAGTGGCCCTGGTAGCCCGCTACTTGCCCGGGGTGCTGGCTCAGTTCCTGGGCCTGGTCGTACCAGTAGGCCGCCGCCTCACCGAATACCAGCTGGCCAGGCTCCGCTTCCTGCAAATACTTGAAAAACAAGGCGTTGCCACTAGCCCCGTAAATCAGCGACGCATCGAAGACGTTGCAGTGGGCGGGGTCGCGGCGGGCGGCGGCCTGCGTGAGGGTGCGCAGGGCGTGCTGCCGCAGCCCAGCGTCGGCCAGGGCGTGGGCCGCTTGCAGCAGCGCGTAGCCAATACCCAGGTCGCCGTAGCAGAGGTTGAGGGTATTCGACGGGCCGGGCTGGCCCACAATGTCGGGGTACTGGTTGTGGCCGGTGCAGGCGTGCGGCAGGGTGAGGTAGCGCGCGGCCCCGGCTAGGGCTTGCCGCAGCTCGGCCCGGCGGTAGCCCACCTCAGTAGCCAGCAACTGCGTGATAAACAGCAGGATGCCGGCCAGGCCGTGGCTCCAGCCCAGGTACACCTGGCGCTTGCCAAAAATGCCCGAGTACCAGTAGCCCGCCTCGCCATTGGGCTGCGGCTGGTAGTCGCGCAGCAGGGTATCCACTACCAGCCGCAGCGGCGCCAGGCTGGCCGGGGCCGAGTGCCGGCGCGCCAGAAAGTACTGGGCCAGCGGCAGATACCCTATAAACGGGTCGAACTGCTGCTGCTGGGTTAGCACCGCCAGGCCGTGGCCCACCCGCAGGTCTACTTGCGCCAGCAGCGGGTCAAAGCTTTCGTCGAGGTAGTCCTGCTCGCGCAGGTACAGCAGCACGGAGCCAAACTCGGCCAGCTCGCGGTAGTAGGTAACGCACGGGGCCAGGGTAAGAAAGTGCCCCACCGCCATGTGCAGCAGCCGCTGGGCAGCCTCGGCCGACTCTACATTTTCGGTGTGGGCCGCGTGGGCATACAAGAACAGAAACGGCCCCAGCTGCCCACCCGAAAAGCCGGGGCGGTCGGACAGCGGCTGCGGCTGCTGCAGATGCGCCACAATCTCGGCCAGCTTGGCGCGGGGCGCGGGGCGGGCGGGGGCCCCGGCCAGCGGCGGGCTACTTGATGCGTCCTTCTTCATCGCCGGTCACGTTACGGTTTTTATTGGTAGCCTTTACCTTCTGGTTGCCAAGCTGATAAGTGAGCGTGACCGAGAAGAAGCTGGAGTCCCAGCGGTAGGTGTCGCGGCTGCGCAGGTTGTCGAGCTGCAGGATGGAGACGGCGCGCGCCGTGCGCAGTACATCGTTGTACACTGCGCGCATGGCCAGCCGGTTGTCCAGAAATTTCTTCTGCGCCCCCAGGTTCAGCGAGTATTGCCCCTGCTGCCGGGTCACGCCGTTGGGCATGGCGCTTTGGAAATAACCCGACAGGCTCAGGTGCCAGTCGTGCGGGAGGCTAAGGTCGTTGGATATGCCGTACACCCCCGACCAGCCCTGCACCGTGCGCGGCGCACTGGCCACCGAGTGCAAAAAGTACGTAGTGTAGTTGGCATTCAGCGCGTTGGTGATAGTCCACCACTTCCAGGGCGAGAAGGGGGCCGTGGCCGTGAGCGACCACTGGCGCTGGCTGTCCAGGTTGCGGGCCTGGGTTTGGGTTACCAGCGAGCCAGGGTTTTCGCGCTGGGTAACCCAGGAAATCACGTCGTTGGTCTGAGAAAAGCCGGCGGCCAGCACATAGGCGCTGTTGACGGTGTAAGTCAGGTCAACCGAGTGGCTGTAGGCGGGCTGCAAAAAGGGGTTACCCTGCGTATACGTATACACATCCTGAAAATAGATAAACGGGTTTAAATCCTGGTAGCTAGGCCGTTGAATACGGCGGTTGTAGGCCAGGCTGAGGTAGTCGTCCTTGCTCACGGCCTGGCTCAGCAGCAGCGAGGGAAAAAGGCTGGTGTAGTTGCGCCGGGTTTGCACCCCGGTGGTTATCAGCTGCCCCAGGGAGGCGGTGTGCTCCAGCCGCAACCCCACGCGGTACTCCAGCTGGCGGCGCTTGCCGGCGTAGGTGGCGTAGGCGGCCGTGATATTTTCCTGATAGGTAAAGAAATTGGTACGATTCACGTCGTTTTGCCATTCGCCGTAGTGCAGCAGTTCGTAGCGGGCATCGTTGGCCGAGCTCACGTAGCTGTACTTGGTACCGGCTTGCAGGGTGCCGCCCCGCAGCCGCCGCTCGTAGTCGACCTGGCCAGCTACAATAGCAATATTAGTTGGCAAATAATTGTGCAGCTGCAAGTTAAGCCCCGGTACCACGCCCTGCGCAGTGACGAAGTCATTGACAATGCGGTTGTCGCCCGCCGACCGGTAGTTGGAGTAGTCCAGGTCAGCCGTGAGCGTACTCGTAGAATCGAGCACCTGCCGCAGGCCCAGGTTGCTGGCGTACTGCGTGGAGTGGTAGCGGGTGTTGGTAAAGCTGGTCAGGGTAGAGTCGGGCGCAGTGGGGTAGTGCAGCAGCTGCGTGGCCGCATCGGTGGTGCTGGTGCGGTCGGTGCGCAGGGCCCGCAGGTAGAGGTTGAGGCTGGTTTTGGGGCTAAGCTGCCAGTCAAGCCCCGCCTTGGCATTGTGCGCATACTGGCGCGTGGGCTTCACCGACGTGAGCAAGTGGGTGGCCAGCACGGGGCCGTCGGTGCCGCTGAGGTAGTCAATCTGCGCTTGGTCGGAGGTCACGGTTTGGCGGCCCGAGAAGGTGTAGCCCCCGTAGAGCGACACGGCCCCTTGCTTGTGGTTGAGCGAGAAGCCGGCCGTTTGGCGGCTGTTGGTGGTGCCGCCGCCGCCCAGGGTGAGGCTGCCCTTGGTGCCGTTTTGCAGGCTCCTTTTGGTCACGATGTTGACAATGCCCCCCGGCCCTTCGGCGTCGTACTTAGCCCCTGGGCTCGTAATCAGCTCTATCTTCTGCAAGTCCTGGCTGGGCAAGCCTTTCAGAAACACGGCTAAGTCGCTGCCCGACATGTAGGTACGCTTGCCATCTACCACCACCACCGTGCCCTTGCCATTGAGCGAAATGCTTTCGGAGCGCGGGTCTACGTACACGCCGGGGGCTTTTTGCAGCACTTCCAGCGTGGTGTAGCCGGCGGCCAGGGGCGTGCTGGCCACGTCCATCACCAGGCGGTCGGGCAGCTGGGTAATGCGGGGGCGGTTGGCGGTTACCTGCACCTCGCCCAACTGCTGCGGCGCGGCCACCAGTTGCAGGTGCACGGGGGCCGGGGGCGGGCCCGCCCGCACTTCCAGCGGCTGGGTATGGGGCAGCAGGCCAATAAACGAGCCCCGCAGCCGGTAGCTGCCCGGCGCCACCCCGCGCAGCACAAAGGCCCCGCTGGCATCGGCCACCGTGGCCTGCACGCTGGTAGAGTCCTGCGGGCGCAGCAGCACCACGGTCGCAAACTCCACGGGCTGGTGAGTACTGGTGGTTACCGTGCCGCGCAGGTCTACTACCTGGGCCTGCAACAGCGACACCGTGTTCCACAGCAAGAAAGACAAGCAAGTAGTGCGTATCCACATAGCTTTAGTTGGCTTAGTACACCACTAAGTAAGAGGGACTGCCAAGCCATGGGAAATTTTTTCGACCAGCTTTCATCAGTCATAGACGTACTGAAGCCCGCCGGGCAATGGGGCTACTGCGCGGGGCACGTAAGGAGCAAGCAAGTACCTGCCATGGCTCTAAGCCAAATGCCAGGCTGGCCTACCGTATCAAGTAGGTCTTCGTACGCGCGGGCTACCTACGTCCTCCCCCACGCCCACCTTACCTATTCTATGGGCGGCCACTACCCATCCGGCCTCTTCCCGCAATGACGAAGGTGGCGCTAGAACAGCGCTAAAGTATACGCGGCCAACGTGTTAGCGCAAGCGCTAGTGCTTGCGCTAACACGTTGGCCGCGTTCAGTACCTTTTCTTCGCTGCTACGCTTCGTAATCGGTCGGCTCGCCGAGGTAGGCAAAATCGTCGATTTCCTTGCTGATGGCCGCAAACTTGTCGCGCACCAGCTTGTAGGCAAACGCGCCGAGCAGCAGGTGCACCGGGGGCTGGGGCAGGCGCACGAGCTGGTACATAGCCTCGGCGGCTTTCACGGGGTCGCCGGCCTGGTTGCCGTCGCGGCCCAGCGAGTTTTTCAGGCCCACGCCCACGGTGGCGGCGTAGTCATCAATTTTGGTTTCCGAATACGTGGCTGATTCGCCGGCCCACTTGGTGCGGAACGGGCCCGGCTCCACGTTGGTGACGTGGATGCCCAGTGGCGTGAGCTGCGCGGCCAGCGACTCGCCCAGCCCTTCGAGGGCAAACTTGGAACCGTTGTAAATACCGGCGTGGGCTAGGCCCAACATCCCGCCTACCGAGGTGACGTTGAGGATGTTGCCCGACTTGCGCGCCCGCATGTGCGGCAGCGCCGCCCGCACCACGCGTAGCGGCCCAAACACGTTCACGTCGAACTGGCGCTGGGTTTCTTCCTCCGTAATTTCTTCGATGCTGCCCAGCGAGCCGTAGCCGGCGTTGTTTACCACCACATCGAGGTAGCCGAAGGTGTCGATGGCCTGCTGCACGGCCGTTTTCACCTGCTCGGCGTTGGTCATGTCGGCCAGCACGCCCAGGCTGTGGCCCGGCTTCTTGTTGGTGAATTCGGCCACCTGCGCCGGCTGGCGGAAGGTGGCGGCCACGCGCTCGCCCTTGGCAAGCAGCAGCGTAGCCAGCGCCTCACCAAGGCCGGTAGATGCGCCGGTAATAAACCAGGTTTTTTGGGTATCAGCCATGAGAATGGGACTTGTGGAAGGAGGCGGTAAGACCCGCGGCGGGGGCAGATTGTTTAGCGATACTGCGCACCTGCCAGAGGCTGTTTACGCAGGTGGCTAGAATGCGCTCGTCATTAGAGCCATCGCAAGTAATCCTCCTTACTACTTTACCTTTACCTGCTAAAAAGCTGCTGCAGTTCCACTTCATGAATGAATTTCCGACACAGCCATCTCTGCAGCTTGCCACCGTTGTTGCAGTAGCTTTCCTGCTGTTGGGTATTTCGCTGCTCTTTGTCGGGCACCTATTTGCCCAACTGGGCTGGCACGATGCTTTTCGAGGTACGGTAACCGGCTTGGTCGTAATTGCCGCCGCAGTTTTGGGCTTCCTGGCTTTTTGCTTATCCAAATCCTTTTAGGTTAATAAGCAGCCCTTACCTGCTGGCACAAAGCGACTGTCCAGCAGCCTAACTCTATTTGTCAGGTTTTTCAGTCCTTATTACTTGTTGGCCGCTGGCTTATTTGCGTTAGTATGCACGTACTTCTCAGCCTACGCGGCGGATATTTTCTGGCCACTGTTTTTGTTTTTCCTGTTTCTACTCCTGCTGAGCTGTTACCTCAGCTTCAGAATTTGCGACGTTTTTGAAGGTCCCGATTCCTTTGTGACTTCCGGCTTTGGGTCAGTGAGCACCCTGCTCAAAACCGACCGCCTGGTCGTTAGCGATTACCTGCTAGTAGCCAGCCTGGGAAGCTCCGCCAAAACCTATTTTTATTTCCCAGCCCTGTCTTCCAGGCTGAGAAGGGGCTAGCACAGCTTGCGCCCGTATCTGCCATCCCCCGCCCCAGCGCTACCTTCGGGCTTCATTTGCCTACTCGTAGTTAAGCGCCCGATGGCCGTTTCCACTTCCTATTCTTCTCCTCCCGCGCCGCTGTGGCAGCGGGCCTGGCCGCACGTGCTGGCCGTGTTGTTCTTCGTGGTGCTGGCCGTGGCCTACTTCGCGCCCATCGTGTTCGACCACCAAACGCTGGCCCAGCACGACATCACCCAGTTTCAGGGGGGCGCGCGCGAAACCCAGGAGTGGGCCGCCCAGCACGGCCACGAGCCGCTGTGGACCAACTCCATGTTTTCGGGGATGCCCACGTACCTGATTTCCATTCACTTTCCCGGCGACCTGTTCGTGTACGTGCAGAAGGCCGTGGCGCTGGGTTTGCCCGGCGTAGTGAGCAATCTGTTTGTGGCGCTGCTCTGCGGCTACGTGCTGCTGGTGGCGCTGGGCGTGCGGCCGCTGGTGGCGGTGGCGGGCGCGGTGGCGCTGGGTTTTTCGAGCTATAACCTCGCCATTTTGGCGGCCGGGCACAACACCAAGTCGTGGGCCTTGGCCTACGCGCCGCTGGTGCTGGGCGGGCTGCTGCTGGCCTTCCGGCAAAACAAGTGGCTGGGCGCGGCGCTCTTCACGCTGGGCCTCACCATGAACGTGCGGGCCAACCACCCACAAATTACCTATTACCTTGGCTTACTGGTAGTTATCTACGGCATTATTGAGCTAGTGGCCGCCATCCGGGCCGGCCGCCTGGGCGATTTTGCGGGCCGCGTGCTGCTGCTGGGCGTGGGCGCGCTACTGGCCATTGGCGTCAGCTTTGGCCGCCTCTACACCACCTATGAGTATAGCAAATACAGCAACCGCTCGCCTTCGGAGCTGACGGCCCTGCCGGCTGCCCCCGGCCAGGCCGCCCCCAACGCCAAGCAGCAGGACCGCGACTACGCCTTCGCCTACAGCTACGGCGTGGGCGAAACCATGACCCTGCTGGTGCCCAACTTCTACGGCGGCAGCAGCGCCATGCCGCTGGGCAAAGACTCGCATATTGCCGCCGCCGGCCTGCCCGAGGAGTACCTCGCCAGCCTACCCACTTACTGGGGCGACCAGGCCTACGTGGCCGGCCCCGTGTACGTGGGCGTGGTGGTATGCTTCCTGTTTGTGCTGGGATTGTTTGTGGTGGATAAGCGCACGCGCTATTGGCTGCTGGCGGGCACGCTGGTATCGTTCGTGCTAGCCTGGGGCAAAAACTTTGAATCGATTAACAACCTGATTTTTGATTACTTACCGGGCTACCGCAGCTTCCGGGCCGTGAGCATGGGCCTGGTTATTGCCCAGCTGGCCATGCCGCTGCTGGCGGCGCTGGCGCTGGCGCGCATCCTGCGGCCGCGCGCGGTGCTGGTGCCCGCTGGCACCGCTCCAGCCACGGCTACCGAGCCCCTGCACCCCGCCCTGGCCAAGGCGGCGCGGGCGGCAGCCGGCGCCCCGGCCGTGGTGGTTGACTCGCCCGATAACCTCTTGCGCACCAAACAGTTGCTTTACGCCGGGGCCATCACGGCGGGCTTCCTGCTGCTGACCTGGGTGGCCAGCCTAAGCTTCGACTATGCCTCGCCGCAAGATGCCAGCCTCACGCAGGGCGGCTTCACGCCGCAGCTGATGAGTGCCCTGCGCGCCGACCGCGCCGACCTGCTACACAACGACATCTGGCGCGGGCTGCTCTTCGTGGGCCTCACGCTGGCCGCGCTCTACTTCTACCTGAAGGGCAAAATTGCTGCCACCCCGGCCGCCGCGCTCGTAGTGGCGCTGGTGCTGCTCGACCTCTGGACGGTGGACAAGCGCTACCTCGGCGAGAAGAATTTTCAGACCGAAACCATTGCCGAGAGCTTTCAGGAAACGCCGGCTGACAAGCAGATTTTGCAAGACAGCAGCGCCGATTTCCGGGTGCTCAACCTCGGCAACCCGTTCAACGAAGCCCGCACCTCCTACTTCCACCACAGCATTGGCGGCTACCACGGGGCCAAGCTGCGCCGCTACCAGGACCTGGTAGAGCGCCAGATTTCGCAGAACAACACCGGCGTGCTCAACATGCTGAACACCCGCTACGTGATAGTACCGCCCCAAAAGCAGGGCGAAACCGAGCAGGTGCAACGCAACCCCGGCGCCCTCGGCAACGCCTGGTTTGTGCGCGAGCTAAAGGCCGTGCCCAGCCCCGACGCCGAAATGGCGGCCCTCACCAACCTCAATGCCAAGCAGGTAGCGGTGTTCGACAGCCAGAAGTTTCCGGCCGTGAAGCCCGCCACCTACGCCGACTCGTCGGCTACCATTGCGCTCACCGACTATGCGCCCGACGCCCTCACCTACCGCTACTCGGCCGCTCAGCCAGCCACGGTGGTGTTCTCCGAAATCTACTACGCCGATGGCTGGCAGGCTACGATAGATGGCCAGCCGGCACCTCATTTCCGGGCCGACTGGGTGCTGCGGGCCATGCAGGTGCCGGCCGGCTCGCACGAGATTAAATTCGTGTTTGAGCCCAAGGAATACAAAATCGGCAACACGGTATCGCTGCTCTCCAGCATCGGCGTGCTGCTGGCCGTGGTGGCAGCCGGCGTGTTTGGCTTCCGTAGTAAGAACGACGAAGCTGGAGCAGACCGCGCAGCTTAGTACCATCTAGCGCAATTTGTGATTGCGAGCGCAACGAAGTGGAGCGCGGCAATCGCACCAGAACGACTAACCCAAACGTAACTATTTGCGCGGGTATCGTTTTGATGCGATTGCCGCGCTCCACTTCGTTGCGCTCGCAATGACAGCCGATTCTCCATTTCTTCAAGCCATTCCGCACCCTGCCGCCCAGCGGGCCGGCGTGCGCCTGCTGCTCTGGCGCGACGACCTGCGTTACCCTGACCTGCCCGGCAACAAGGCCCGCAAGCTGAAGTATAATCTACTGCAAGCTAGGAACGAAGGCCACGCGCACCTGCTCACCTTCGGCGGCGCGTACTCCAACCACCTGGCGGCCGTGGCCACCGCCGGCCGGCTCTACGGCTTTGCCACCACCGGCCTGGTACGGGGCGAGGCCCACGAGCCCCTCAACCCCACCCTGGCCCGCTGCCGCGCCGATGGCATGGCCCTGCACTACCTCGACCGCACCACCTACCGCCGCCGCGCCGAACCCGCATTCCTAGCCGACGTGCAGCAACAGTTCGACCCCGCCTACCTCATTCCCGAAGGCGGCACCAACATACTGGCCCTAAAAGGAGTAGCTGAGTTAATAGCCGAGCTGCGCCAGCACACCGACTTCGATGCCGTAGCCGTGGCGGCCGGCACCGGCGGCACGCTGGCCGGCCTTGTGCTGGGCCTGGCCGAGGAAAAATACCCCGCCCGCGCCCTCGGCGTGGTAGCCCTCAAAGGCGGTGATTTTCTGCGTACTGAGGTTGATGCGCTGACGCTGGCCGCCACCGGCCAGCCCCTACTCAATTACGAACTGCACACCGGCTACCACTTCGGCGGCTACGCCAAGCTGCCCCCCGAGTTGCGGGCGTTTATTCGACAATTTGAAGTGGATTACGGCGTGCTGCTGGACCCTATCTACACCGGCAAGCTGCTGTTTGGCGTGCTCGATTTAATTGAAAAAGGCCACTTTGCTGCCGGTAGCACCGTGGTGGCCGTGCACACCGGCGGCCTGCAAGCGTGGCAGTCAATGGGTGAATGAGCAACTGGGTGCGTTTGCTAAACAGCCTTCCCCTCCTTCACCCAGCCACCTATTGCCAGCGCCGCCAGCGCGAATACAAATGGCAGCACCGGGGCCAGAAAACGCACGTCGTAGTCGTCCACGGTGAACATGACCACGCCGGCTTGCAGCAGCGGCACGCCCGCCAGAAACGCCCGCGCCGGCCGCCATACTGCCGCCTGGCGCGCGCCGCGCACCGCCAGCCAGTAGAGCGGCCACAGCACTAATACGCTCATCAGGCGGTGGCCCAGCGAGTAATAGGGCTTGACGCTGCTGAAGAAAGCCAGTAGCCGGGCCAGCATCAGCTTACTCATAAACAAGGGGTTGTGGGCCGCAAAATACAGTGCCCGCGTCAGTTGGCCCAGGCCGGCAGGCGGCAGCACCAGCGGCCCGCTCGGGTGAATAGCCCACACCGGCGTGGCAAACATCACCTCGCCACGTTGGTACGTTTCGACGATTAAGAAGCTAACCAGCTGGTAGTTGAGCAGCGCCACCAGCAGCGGCAGCGCCAACACACCACCGCCCATCGCCACCCAAAACAGCCGCCGCCGCCCCGCGTAGAGCTGCACTAGGCCCGCCAGGCCCACCCCGACCGCCACCACAAAGCCGTTGGGCCGCACCAACGCCGTGAGCAGTAACAGCGCCGCCAGCAGGGCGCCCGCCCCCCAGCCGCCGCCGCGCACCCGCCCCAGCGCCCAAAACGACAGCACCGACAAGCTAATAAACAGCGACTCGGTGAGCAGGTAGCAATTAAACTGCTGAATATCAGGCCAGATAATGAACAAGCCCGCCGCCAGCGCCGCCGGGCCGGGCCGCCCGCCAGCCAGCCGCCGCACCGCCGCGTAGAGCGCGGCCGCCGCCAGCCCCGCAATGGCCAGCTGCCCCAGCACAATGCCCCACCAGCCAGCCCCCAGCCGTAGCCACACGCTCTCAAACCACGGGTAGAGGATGTAGCGCTGGTTGTGCACGTACTGGTAGTTGTCGCCGCCGTTGTTGGCGATGGTGGCCACCACCGCGCCGGGCTCCTGCTGGTAATAGCCGTGCTGGGCCAGGTTGGTGGCGTAGTTGAGGTAGCGGGCGCTGTCGTTGGCGTAGTGCGGGCCGTGAAACTTCACCAGGTAGGCGGCTTGCACCAGCAGCCACAGCCCCGCCAGCAGCCACCGGTGGCGGGGCCACCAGCGCCGCGTCAGGGTCAGAAAAGGGGAAACAAGCGCACGCATCACCCGCCAAAGCTACGCGCCGGCCAACCCCAGGCCGCGGTTTGGGGTATTAGCGACAAGCTCCGCCTCACTTGCTGGCCGGGGCCGGCTCACCTTCGCTCGCTATGCTGCCCCGCCTTATTCGCCGCCTCATTCCGTTGTTTATTCTGGTAGCGCTGGGCGTGTTTTTGTGGCAGAAAATTGCGCCCTCGCTGGCCGCCTTCAACCCACTGGCCCCGCGCGAGCCGCAGGTGACCGTGACCCACAACACGGTGCTCACCCAGGTAGAGGCCCTGGGTAAGCTGGAGCTGGTGCGCTACCGCTTCAAAGACGTGGTGGAGTACAAGCGAACCGCCAAGTACCCGTTTTTACCCGATGCCAAGGCCGCCCTCATCGTGGGTGGGGAGGCCGTGGGCTGCCTCGACCTGCGCAAAATCAGGCCCCAAGACGTGACGTTTGAAGGCGACTCGGTGGTGCAGGTTATCCTGCCCGACCCCGAACTGTGCGCCTTCCAGGTAGACCACAGCCAGAGCCGGGTTTTCAGCACCGAAAACGGCTTTTTTCAGGATGCCAGCCTTGTCGATGAGGCCTACCGCTACGCCGAAGCCCAGGTGCGCAAGTCGGCCCTGCAAAGTGGCATATTGGCCGAAACCCAGCGCAACGCCCAGCAAATACTGGTGCCCATGCTGCATACCCTCACCGGGCGGCGCGTGGTGGTGGGCCAGCGGTTGGTAGCGCCGGGGCCGGCCCGCAAGCTGTAGCCAGTAAAAAGTTAAAAGGGAAAAGTTAAAAGGGAAGAGTTAAAAGCCTTTCAGATTGACTTTTAACTCTTAACGCCTCCCTTTTAACTCTTTAGCCGGCACCTACTCGCTTAGCTCGCCCAGCGCCTCCTGAATAAGGTCCGACTCGTAGCCTTTTTGGATGAGGTAAGCGATGAGTTTCATCTTGCGCTTCATGGGGTGAGTTTCCTTTTCGCGGGCGTCGCGCTGGCCCAGCAGCTGCTTGAGTTTGTCGTAGTATTCGTCGCCATCCAGCTCCTTGAGGCCGCTTTTGATGCAGTACTCGCTCAAGCCTTTCGCCTTCATTTCCAGCTTGATGCGGCGACGACCCCAGCCGTTGGTGCGGTGCTTGCCGCGGGCGTACGACTGGGCGTAGCGCTCCTCATCGAGCAGCTTTTCGCGGCTGAGCCGGATGATGATTTCGCCGGCTTCGTCCTCGTCGAGGCCGTAGCTTTTGAGCTTTTCGGCCACCTCTTTGTGGGTGCGCTCCTGGTAGGCGCAGTAGGCGGCAATTTTGGGCAGGGCCTCGCCGGGCGTGTAGCTTTTGGAGGCTTTGTCGGGGTTCTTGAACATGGCGTAGGAACGGAGCGGCCGTAAAATACGGGAACGAAGCGGCGAGCGGCCCGTTGTAGAGGCAACCCACCGGCGCTAGCTAACGGCCGGCGGGGGCCAAACGTGCCGTTGCGCCGGGGCCGACCCCGTTTTTGCCCCTATGCCCATCTCGCCCGGAATCCGCTACATGCTGGCCTCCACGGCCCTGCTGGCCATCGTCAACGTAGCCGTGAAGGAGCTTGACGACCTGCCCACCGCCGAAATCATTTTTGCCCGCTGCCTCATCTCGCTCAGCCTCACGGTGTGGCAGTTGCGGCGCACGGGCGTGCCGGTGTGGGGCCCGGCCCCCGAGCGGGGCAACTTGCTGGGGCGTGGCGTGTTTGGGGCCGGCTCGCTGGTGCTGGGCTTTCTGGCCCTCAAGGCGTTGCCGCTGGGCGGGGCCAGCGCCCTCAGCTACCTGGCGCCGGTGGTAACGGCGGTGGCCGCCATTTGGCTGGTGGGCGAACCGCTAAAACCCTGGCAATGGCTATTTTACGCGCTGGCCGTGGCGGGCGTGCTGCTGGCCAAGGGCACGGCAGGGCTGCTATCAGCGGGCGTGCTGCTGGGCGTGGGGGCGGCCGTGTCGTCGGGCCTGAGCAGCGTGTTTTTGCGCCGGGTCAAGGACGATGTGCCGCCGTTGGTGCCGGTTTTTTACTTCAACCTGGTGCCGCTGGCTATCTCGGCCGTCTGGATGCTGTTTGATTTGCAGTGGCCCCAGGGCACCGACTGGGCCTGGCTGGCGCTGGCGGGCGGGTTTACCCACGTGGCGCTTTGGTGCGTCACGCGTGCCTTCAACGAACACCAGGCCAACTACTTAGCTACCCTCGATTACCTAGGGCTGATTTACGCCACGGCCTTGGGCTACTTCGTGTTTGGCGATGCCATCAAGCCCACCGTGTACCCCGGCATTGCGCTGGTGCTGCTGGGTGTGGGCCTCAACGCCTGGTACACGGGCCGGCAGGAGAAGCAGGGCTAAGTGAGCAGGAATTTATTTTAAGGCCTCCTTCTATTTAGCTACTTGTGCTACTGTACATTTGAAGAGTTGTTGCCCCCCTTTCATTTTGCAGTTTTTATGACTTCTTCCCTACCAGGTATTCGGGTACAGCCCGCAGGTAATGCGCCCTCCCGGCGTTCGTTTTTGCGCTATACCGGCGCTAGCGCAGCCCTTGGCAGCCTGTGGCTGGCCAGCTGCAAAAAAGACAATGAGCCAGTTGCCCGGCCCACTATCACCAGTTTCACGCCTACCAGTGGCATGGCGGGAACTACCGTTACCGTTACGGGCAGCCGCTTCACGGGGGCTACTGCCGTGCAGCTAGGTGGGGTCAGCACATCGTATACTGTGCTGAGTGATACCAGCCTTACGTTTGTGGTGCCCACCGGGATTTCGAGTGGCCTTATCGTAGTAGGTACGCCCAGCGGCCCCGTTTCTACGGCCGACCCCTTTATCGTTACAACTACGCCCGTTCTAACTGCAGTAAACGTAGGCACTGGTGACGTTGGCGTCCTCAACTACGCGTATGCCTTGGAGCAGCTCGAAGCCGCTTTCTACACTACCCTGCGCACCGGCACCTACTATACAGGGCTATCAGCCACCAGCGCCGAGCGCCAGATTTTGGATGACCTGTACTACCACGAGGTTATTCACCGCGACTTCTTCAAGACCGCTATCACGGCCGCTGGTGCTACGCCCATCAAGGCGCTGACACCCAACTTCGCAGCCATCAACTTCAACGACCGTACGTCAGTACTGAGCACGGC